>NZ_JBAWKJ010000003.1:0-600000 GCF_037095755.1 Sphingopyxis sp. CCNWLW2 | reverse complement strand
GCCAGAGCGGCGGAGTTCCCCATGATCCCGGCCTGCATTGCAGATTGGTGCGGGCGAAGGGACTCGAACCCCCACATCTTGCGATACTGGTACCTAAAACCAGCGCGTCTACCAATTCCGCCACGCCCGCAGGTGTTTTCGGCCGGGTGCACGAAATCGCGCGCTGCCGCGCACGCCCGTGCGGGCCGCGCGGGGCTATAGCAGACGCGTGGCCGAGGGCAAGGGCACAAAGCCCCATATTCCGTGGCCGGAACATGCGCCGCGCCCGTTCGTTGGTTAATCCAAGGAGAAAGACCATGGCCAGCAGCCCCGACCCGCTTCCCAAGCCGAAACCCGACACGATCGAGCCGCAATCGCCCCCCGAAAAACCGGCCCAGCCGACCCCGCTCGAAGACCCCGCCGGCCAGCCACCAGAAATCCCCGGCAACCCCGGCGGCGGCGACATCGACGAGCCCGGCCGCGGGCCCGACGAAGTGCCGCCGCAGCAGGTTTGATAAGCTTCCCCCCGTTCGTCATTCCTGCGAAAGCGGGAACCCAGCGAAGCGACGGTGCAACGGGGTTCCCGCTTTCGCCGGAACGACGATATTTAGCTTACTAACTACTTGACCGACCCTCTCCCCGGCCGCCAAAACGGCGCCGGGGAGAGACAATATGAACCACATCGCCGCCGCCATCGCGCTGCTCCTGACAACGACTGCACCCGCCACCGCGCAAGACACCACGCTTTACCGCGGCGGCCCGATCGTCACGATGGACGGCGATACCCCGCAAACCGTCGAAGCCGTCGTCACGCGCGGCGACCGCATCGCCTTCGCGGGCTCCGAAAAACAGGCCCGCGTCGCCGCGGGCAAGGATGCAACCATCCGCGATCTCAAGGGCGCCACCCTGCTCCCCGGCTTCATCGACGCCCATTCGCATTTCACCGTCGCGACCCTGAGCGCGGGCGGGCTCGACCTCCGCGCATCAAGCGGCCCGCCGGTCACCGACATCGCCGGCGTCTCGGCCGCAATCCGCGACTATCTCGCGCGCAACCCGGCCAAGCCCGGCGGCTGGACGACCGTCTGGCAATTCGACCACGAAACCCTCGCCGAAAAACGCTACATCACCCGCGCCGAACTCGACGCGATCGCCCCCGACCACCCACTCGTCCTCCTCCACGTCTCGCTCCACGGCGCGGTCGCGAACAGCGCGGCGCTCAAGGCGGCCGGGATCGACGAGGCCACCCCCGTCCCGCCCGGCGGCATGATGCTGCGCGACGACGCGGGCAAGCTCAATGGCGTCCTCCTCGAAAAGGCGATGTTCCTGATGCTCGCCAAGATGCCGCAACCGACCGCGGAGCAAAAACTCGCCGCGCTCGACGCCGCGCAGAACGCCTATTTCGCCGAGGGCTATACCCACGCGCAGGACGGCGCCACCCAGCCCCACGACGTCGCCTTCCTCACCTCTCCGGCGGCGCGTGAACGCCTTAAGATCGACCTCGCGCTCCTGCCATTCTCGCCGGGTCTCGACGCGCTGCTCGCCAACCCCGACCTCAAATTCGGCACGTACCAGGGCCATGTAAAACTGCAGGGCATCAAGTTCGTCCTCGACGGATCGGTGCAGGCACGCACGGGTTTCTTCACCCGCGACTACCAGCGCGGCAGCCCCGAGGGCCACCACCCCTGGCACGGCGAACCGATCCTCTCCGAGGAAGAATTCGTCGCCCAAGCCCGCAAGGTCCACGACCGCGGCTGGCAGCTGTTCGTTCACGCCAATGGCGACGCCGCGATCGACATGGCGATCAAGGGGTTCGACACGCTCGGCATCAAGGCGGCCGACGATCGCCGCCCGATCGTCATCCACTCGCAGTTCCAGCGCCGCGATCAGCTCGCCGCGTACAAACGCATCGGCGTCGGCCCCGCCTATTTCTCGAACCACGCGTGGTATTGGGCCGACGTCCACCGCACCAACTTCCCCGCCGAAGTCGTCGATTTCATCAGCCCCCTCCGCTCGGCGCGCGCCGCGGGCCTCATCGCGTCGAACCACAGCGACTTCAGCGTCACCCCGCTCGACACGCGCTTCATGCTCTGGACGTCGATGGCGCGCGTCTCGCCGACCGGCGTCGTCAGCGGCGCGGACGAGCGCCTGAACGCCTATGAAGCGCTCCAGGCGCTCACCACCGGTCCCGCCTGGCAGGCGTTCGAGGAGGATCGCAAGGGCCGCATCAAGCCCGGCCTGCTCGCCGATTTCGTAATTCTCGACAAGAACCCGCTGACCACGCCCGTCGATGACATCAAGTCGATCAAGGTCCGCGAAACGATCAAGGAGGGACGCAGCGTCTGGCGCGCGAACTTCTGACGCGATATCATTGCAATGGCGGGGTTACCCCGGCAGCAGTAGGGGTCTTTGTCATGCGTCGCTATTTCGCGCTTCTCCTCGTCACCGCCGCGCTTCCCGCGCCGGCCTTCGCCCAGTCGGCACCCGACGTCGCCGACCTCGCCGGCGCCCGCGCAGCGGGCGGCGAGACCCAATTGCTCGCGCGCGGCTATGTCTCGCGCCATTCGACCACCGTCGGCGAACAACGCTATACCTTCTGGTGGAACCAGCGCCTCGGCCGCTGCCTCTCGGTCTCCACGATCGACGGCCGCTATGGCGTGCTGATCGCGGTGCCCGCCGAAAATTGCGACAACGGCCCGCCGCGCGACGCCTATGCGCCGCAACAACACGCCTATGATCGCTCCGCCGAAACGGGCTATCGCGATCCGAATTCACTTGTTCTCGTCTGCTATGGCGCGGGCACCCGTCCCACGGTCACCAGCAAGCCGACCTACAAATGGAATCCGTGGAACCATAAGTGGGAATGGAGCACCGAGGTCGGCAACACCGCGCAAGGCTTCACCAGCGACGTCCAGATCGAACTCTATGGCGATCAGGGTCGCATCCATCTGGGGCCAAAGCTCGTCGCGCCGATCCACAGCGGCGACGATCACGGCTGGTGGGACCTCGATAATCTGGTCGTCACCCCCGACCGTATCACCGCAAGTTACCGGATCAACGGCCTCAACAAGCCGAAACTGACCGTCGATCGCCGCTCGGGCCGCATCACGATCAACGCGATCACCAATTTCTCGGGCCAGTGCGACAGCGGCGACTGGGCGGCCGGCACGCGGCGCTTCTAAGGCGCCGCACGCTTCGCCGCGACCTCGTCCAGCATCGCCTTCAGCGCCGCCGCGTCGAACCAGCGCCCGCCCGCCATCACGCCGAGCGGAGCGCGCAGCGTCGCGGCCTTTTCCAGCGGATTGTCGGCAACGAGCAACAGGTCGGCACGATAGCCCGGCGCCATGACGCCGAACTTCGCCGCGCCCGGCACCGTCTTGGCAATGAATTCGCCCGGCGTGCGCGTCGCCGCCGACAGCGCCTGCCACGGGGTCAGCCCGGCCGCCAGCATCGCGTCGATCTCTTCGTGCAGAGCGAACCCCGGCACCTGCCCCGGGATCGTCGGCGCGTCGCCGCCCGCGATCAGCGGCACCCCGGCGTCGGCCATCGCCTTCACGAAGCGCGCCTCGAACGCCACGCGCCGCGACAGGTCGACCGCCTTCTTCTGATAGCCCGACCCCGCCCAAGCCAGCCGGTCGGCGGGCGACAGATAGCGCGCCTCGGGCGCCGCCAGATAGGCTTTCACCACCTCGGGCTTGCCGAATTGCGCCGCGATTGTGCGATAGTTGAACAGGTCCGACGTGACGAACGCATCATGCGCCTTCACCAGCGCGATCGCCTCGGCAATCCGCGCGTCGGCGGGCGGCGCGTTTTGATCGTCGGCTGGCGGTTCGGGGAAGAAGCCGTAGAAGAATTCCTCGACATGCGCGACCATCGCCTGCCCCGCCGCAAATTGCTTCGCAAGGCCGACCGCCTTCACATTATGTCCGACGATCCCGACCCCTTGCGCTTTGGCTTCGTCGGCGAGCGCCGCGAAAGCCTCGGCCGACAGGTTCGTATAAACCTTGATGAAGCTGTAGCCGTTGGTCTTCGCCAGCCGCACGATCGCGCGCGCCTCGTCGGCCGTCCGCACGACGAAATGGCCATATTGCGGGTCGCTGTCGACGACGAAGGCGGTGAAGATCTGCGGCCCCGGCACCTCGCCCTTGTTCACCGCGATCCGCGTCCGCCCGGCGAACGCGCTGGTCGCCTCGCCCATGTTGAGCATCGTCGTCACGCCGTTCGCGAGCAGCAGCGCGAGATCGTCACGGCTCGTCACATGATTGTGCATGTCGGCGAGCCCCGGCACCAGCCACGCCCCCTTGCCGTCGACCGCCTTGGTGCCCGCGGGCAGCTTCGCCTTGATCCCGACGCTCGAAATCACACCGTCGGTGACGATCACCGTCGTGCGCGCAATCACGCGCTCGCGATCCATCGGCACGACATTGACGTCGGTAAAAACCACCGTTTCCGCCCGCGCGAGCGTCGCGCAAGCGAACAGCATCCACAGCGTCAGCAGCGCGCGCAGCATCCGCCGCGCCGCGTCAGCCGGCGCAGAAGGCGGCAAAACGCGCGATTGCCTTCTTGCCGCCTGGCGTCGCCGCCATGTCGGTCGTGGTGCCATCGGCGGTCATCCGCAGCCAGCCGTTCGCCGCGAAGGCACGGAACAGCGGCGACGTCGCGGGCATTTCCTGCGCGGTGAAGGTCGGCAGTTCGTCCGCGTCGGTCGTTCCGGTCAACCGCACACGCTGATCGTCCGATTCCAGTTCGATGGCGGTCAGATTGAGAGCCCCGCCCGAAATCCCCGCAAAGACGCGGTCGCCGCCCTCCTCGCAGGTGAAGTTCAGCGGCTGGTCGTCGGTGCCGTCAACCTCATAGGCGAGGATCGCGCTCTGCGTGCGTTCCTCGTCGTTGACGCGCATCGCCCAGTCATAACCGTTGTTCACCGCGGGCGCGGGCGCCGCGTTCGCCGCGCCGCCAAGTGCGAGCACACTACAAAACGAAATCAGAATCCGCTTCATCTTCACATCCTTCGTCACATAGGCACCGATAGCAATGCCTATGACACAGAAGTAGCTGAATTCGCTGTGAATCCGATCACTTATTCTCAGCCGAGCGCCTTCTTCAGCAACTCGTTGACGACCTGCGGGTTCGCCTTGCCCTGCATCGCCTTCATCGTCTGCCCGACGAAGAAGCCGAACAGCGCTTCCTTGCCGCCCTTATACTGCTCGACCTTGTCGGCATTGGCGGTCAGGATCTTCGCGATTTCGGCTTCGATCGCGCCGGTGTCGCTCGTCTGCTTCAGCCCGTCGCGCTCGACGATCACGCCCGCAGCGTCGCCGCTTTCGAGCATCTTTTCGAACACCGCCTTGGCGATCGTCCCCGAAATCGTGCCGTCGGCAACAAGGCCGAGCAATTCGGCGGCATGCGCGGGCGATACCGGCGAATTCGAAATGTCGCGGCCCATACGATTGAGCGCACCGAACAATTCGCTCGTCACCCAGTTCGCTGCCGGGGCGGGCTTCGCACCCGCATCGAGTAACGTGTCGAACCAGCGCGCTGCCTCGACCTCGGCGGTCAAAACATCGGCGTTATAGGCGCTGATGCCCTCGGCCAGATAACGCGTGCGCTTGGCATCGGGCAGTTCGGGCAGGCTGTCGCGGCACTCGGCGAGGAACGCATCGTCGAGCTCGAGCGGCAACAGATCGGGATCGGGGAAGTAGCGATAATCATGCGCATCTTCCTTCGACCGCATCGAACGCGTCTCGTTGCGATCGGGATCGTAAAGCCGCGTTTCCTGTACCACGGTGCCACCACTTTCGATCAGCTCGACCTGGCGCTTCGCTTCGCCCTCGATCACCGCCATCACAAAGCGCACCGAATTGACGTTCTTCGTCTCGGTGCGCGTCCCGAACTCATCGCCGGGCTTGCGCACGCTGACATTGACGTCGGCGCGCATCGAGCCCTCTTCCATATTGCCGTCGCACGAGCCGACATAGCGCAGGATCGAGCGCAGCTTGCGCACATACGCCCCTGCTTCCGCCGGCGAACGCATGTCGGGGCGCGAGACGATCTCCATCAGCGCGACGCCCGACCGGTTGAGGTCGACGTAGGACATCGTCGGATGCTGGTCGTGCATCAGCTTGCCCGCGTCCTGCTCGACATGGATACGCTCGATCCCGATCACCTTGTCGCCGGGAATGCCCGCCTTTTCATCGGCTGCGATCGTCAGCGAACCTTCACCGACAAGCGGATGATAAAGCTGCGAAATCTGGTAACCCTGCGGCAAATCGGCATAGAAATAATTCTTGCGATCGAACCGCGACCATTTGTTGATCTGCGCCTCGATCGCCATGCCCGTGCGCACCGCCTGGCGGATGCACTCGCGGTTCGGCACCGGCAGCATCCCCGGCATCGCGGCGTCGACCAGCGACACCTGCGTGTTCGGCTCGGCCCCGAACGCCGTCGCGGCGCCCGAAAACAGCTTGGCGTTGGAGGTGACCTGCGCATGGACCTCGAGGCCGATCACGACCTCCCACTCGCCGGTTTCGCCCTTGATGCGATAGTCAGACATCATTCAAATCCTTAGTGTGTCCCTGCGAAGGCAGGGACCCATCACCTGCCGCTTCAACCTTGCACCATCCGGAGATGGGCCCCTGCCTTCGCAGGGGCACAGGCTAAATTACCACCACTTCTCGGCGCGCGCCGTGAAGCCCGCCCGCTCTTCAATAGCCAGCCCGGCGTTGAGCACGCCCTGCTCGTCGAATGCCTTGCCGATGATCTGCAGCCCCAGCGGCAGCCCTTCGCGGTTCAGCGCCGCGGGCACCGACATCGCGGGCAGTCCGGCGAGGCTCGCGGGCACCGCAAACACGTCGTTGAGGTACATCGACAACGGATCCGCGGTCTTTTCGCCCAACCCGAACGCCGCCGACGGCGCGGTCGGCGCGAGGATCACGTCGCACACCCCGAACGCCTGTTCGAAATCGCGCGCGATCAGCGTCCGCACCTTCTGCGCCTGCGTATAATAGGCGTCGTAAAAGCCCGCCGACAGCACATAGGTGCCGATCATTATGCGGCGCTTGACCTCGGGCCCGAAGCCGTCGGCGCGCGTTGCGGCGTACATGTCCTGCAACCCCGCGCCCTGCGGCAGATCGCGCAAACCATAACGCACGCCGTCATAGCGCGCGAGGTTCGACGACGCCTCGGCCGGCGCGATGATGTAGTAAGCCGGCAGCGCATATTTCGTGTGCGGCAGGCTGATCTCGACGACCTCGGCCCCCGCATCCTTCAGCATCGCGATGCCCGCATCCCACATCGCGTCGATGTCGGGATCGATACCCTCAAGCCGATACTCCTTGGGAATACCAACCTTCTTGCCCTTGAGATCGCTCGACAAAGCCGCTTCCCAATTGGGCACCGCCATGTCGAGGCTCGTCGCGTCCTTCGGATCGAAGCCCGCCATATTTTCGAGCATGATCGCGCAGTCCTTGACGTCGCGCGCCATCGGCCCCGCCTGATCGAGCGAGCTTGCGAAGGCCACAATGCCCCAGCGCGAGCAGCGGCCATAGGTCGGCTTGATCCCGCTGATCCCCACGAAAGCCGCGGGCTGGCGGATCGATCCGCCGGTGTCGGTCCCCGTCGCCGCGGGGCACAGCCGCGCGGCGATCGCCGACGACGACCCGCCCGACGACCCGCCCGGCGCGAGCGCGGCATTGCCGCCGTCGTTGCGCTTCCACGGGCTGATCACATTGCCGAAATAGCTCGTCTCGTTCGACGACCCCATCGCGAACTGGTCGAGGTTCAGCTTGCCGAGCATCCCGCAACCCGCGTCCCACAGCTTAGCCGACACGGTCGATTCATAGCGCGGGACAAAGCCTTCGAGCATATGGCTCGCCGCGGTCGTCTGGACGCCGTTCGTCGCGAACAGGTCCTTCATCCCGATCGGCACGCCCGACAGGGGCTTCAGCGTCCCCGCAGCACGATCGGCATCGGCCGCTTTCGCCGCAGCGATCGCATGCTCGGGCGTCTCGACGATAAACGCATTGAGCGCCTTCGCGCCGGCGACATTGGCGTTGAACGCCTCGGCGACCTCGACGGCGCTGAAATCGCCCGCGCGGTGCCCGTCGCGGATCTGCGCAACGGTAAGATTCGTAAGATCGGTCATTATTCGATCACCTTGGGAACACCAAAGAAGCCGTGCTGCGGCGCGGGCGCATTCGCGAGCACGTCGTCACGGCGGCCGCCGCCGGTCAGCGGGTCGGCATCGACGACATCGTCGCGCAGCCGCAGATGGTTCGGGATCACCGCGGTCATCGGCTCGACCCCGGTCACATCGACCTCGCCGAGTTGTTCGACCCAGCCCAAGATGCCGTTCAATTCGCCTTCCATCGCGGCGGCTTCGGCATCGCTGATCGCGATGCGCGCCAGCGACGCGATTTTCCTTACTGTTGCCTGATCGATTGACATGATCGCCCTAACTTTAACGAAGCCGCGCCGCTAGCATCCCGCCCCGCGCGCTTCAAGGTGCGGCTACTCGAAAGTGCCGGATTCCGGCACCCCGTCCACCGACAGGCGGCGTTGCTGCACCGTCTCGACCTCGATCCGCGCCTTCGACAGGTCGACCGGCGGCTTTTTGGCCGGCGACGCCTTCGCCCAATCGCCCTGCACCCATTGCCCGGCATCATTCTGCGTCACGAAATCGAAATTGAGCGAATCGCCCGGCTCGTTCTGCCCGAGTACGCCGATCCGCTTGTCGTCGAGCCACACCGCGACGCACGCCTTCGCGCGGCTGCACATGTAGCTGCCCGACACGCGCTCGAGTGCCTCGGGCGGCAACGCCCGCTCCGCCGGAACGACGCGCAGCCGCTCGGCAAAGGGCTTGAGCAGGGTCGGACCGTCAGGCCCCGTCAAATCCCAACGATTCTTCGCCGTCAGCGCCGCCTTCGCCGCATCGGCGCGAGCCTTGATGGGCGAACGCTCGAGCTCCTTCAGCGCCGCCCGGCCGCTCGGCCCGAAATCGAACGCCATCGCCGCCCAGTCGAATTTCTCGGCCGGCGTCGCTCCGCTTTTCAACCGCGCCACCTGATCGCGCGCCGAAATCGCCCCGAAATCGAGGATCGGCAGCGCCAGGAACAGCGCGAGCAACGCCAGCCCGATCGCCAGCTTCTGCTGCAATGGCCGCAGCCAGTCGTCGAAATCGCGCCGCCCCTTCACCACCGACCACACGCCCGCCAAACCATAAGCGAGCGCGATCATCGCCGCGATCACCCCCCAGATGCGCTCAGGGGTCCACCCATATTGGATCACGCGCAAATGCATCGAATAGAAAGCGATCCCCGCCAGCGGCAGCACCGCGACGACCAGCACCGGCGCCGCCCAGCGCAGCACCGGGCTCGTCGCACGATCGTCGCTGCCATTTCCGATCACCGCATTGGCGAGCAGCACCGCGAACGCCGCCGCCGCCATCATCACCGCCGCGGTCGAAAAGCCCGAATCCCACAATTTCTGTAGCCCCGTCCCCGCGAGCGAGAGCAGGAACAGCACCAATGCGACAGCCAGCACCGGCGCCAGCACCGCAAGCACGATCATCACCAGCCGCTGCAACGTCGCGACCAGCTTATCGCGCTCGCGCAGTAGGCCGACCGCGCCGCCGAACGCCGCACCCGCGAGCATCCAGCCGAACCATTCGTCATTGAGCAAGTCGAAGATCAGGTTGATCCCGATCAGCTTGAACATCTGCCCGATCAGCACGGTCAGCAGGAAGGTGATGCCGACGAACGCCAGGCTCGCGGCGCCGATGACCGCATCGGTCCACGCATGGCTGTGCAATCGCGCGTACGGCATCTGCCACAGTTTCCAGAAGCGCCAGTCGGGCGCGACGTCGCGCCGCGTCTGGAACAAAGGCGTCGCGACGAGCACCGCGAGCATCCCCGACCAGAAAGGCCATTCGACCGGATTGCCCTGAATATTATACGCCGCCGTCTGCCACGCGATCAGCCCGAGGATCGTGCCCCAGCCGAGCGCGAACCCCAGCGCCCAATGCCAGCGCCTGAGTTCGACGCCGAGCACGAACACCACCGCCGCCACCGCAACCGCGGTCGCCAGTGCGCTACGCCAGTCGGCCAGCGTGTCGTCATAATGATGGTCGATGAGCAGATGGAACGCCAAGCCCGCGGCAGCACAGATCGCCGCCATGATCCACGGGCGTAGCGGCCACGGCAGGTCGTTGTCGTCGAGGCGCGCCGAAACGCCCGGCGATCGGGCGGGCGAATCGGGGGCGGCGGGTGCGGTCGTGTCGGTCATGCACTCAGCCTATCGCGTAACCCCATCATCCTGAACTTGTTTCAGGGCCTGCCCCGGACCCGATCCGGGGATCCATGGCCCGAGGCCGCGAGTTATGACCATGGATGCTGAAACGAGTTCAGCATGACGAGTTATTTGTAGGCGGGCACGCGAGCGGCTAGAGAGGCCCGAAATCCGTCTCCCCTCCCCCATGGAGCGCCCATTTGGCCCGCAAATTCCTCTACATTATCGCTGCCATCATCCTGCTGATCGTCGCCGCCGGGGTCGTGTACCAGCTCTTCCCGGGCTGGATCGCACGCACCGCCTTCGTCCCCAGCACCGAATTCAAGCCGCAAGCGGCCGTCGCCCCGAACGCCTATGACGATCCCAAAATGTGGTTCGCGCGCCCCGGCATGGAAAACGACCCGTCGGCATGGCGCCCCGCCGCCGACGGCAGCGAAACCCCCGGGACCGAGCTTCCGGGAGAAAAAGCCGCCGCACCGCTGATCCCGCCCGCAAAGGCGGCCGAGGCGGCAATCGAAGCCCCCTTCGCCAAGGGCGACGCCGCGATCTTCTTCATCCACCCGACAAGCTATTACAGCCGCTCGAGCTGGAACGCCCCGCTCGAGGACCGCGATTCGGATCACCGCGCCAACCTCTTCGTGCAGGGCATGGCGAGCGCCTTTGCCGACGCGGGCGAAATCTGGGCGCCGCGTTACCGCCAGGCGACGCTCGGCGCCTTCCTCGCAGAGGACCGCGTCACCGCCGGCAAGGCGATCGATTCGGCCTATCGCGACGTCGAGGAGGCGTTCGACGCCTTCCTCGCCGCGCAGCCGAAAAACAAGCCGATCATCCTCGCGGGCCACAGCCAGGGCGCGCTGCACCTCACCACTTTACTCCGCACGAAAATCGCCGGCACCCCGCTCGCGAAGCGCATCGTCGCGGCATACGTCATCGGCTGGCCGGTCAGCCTCGACACCGACATCGCCGGTCTCGGCCTGCCCGCGTGCCAGACCCCCGAACAAAAGGGCTGCATCATCGGCTGGGCGAGTTTCGCCGAGCCCGCCGATCCCGCGATGGTCACCGGCGCCTATGACGGCACGATCGGTTTCGACGGCCGCCCGCGCGCCGAAACGCGAATGCTCTGCACCAATCCGCTCACCGGGATCCCCGATACCGAGGCGCCGCCCGAGGCGAATATCGGCACGCTCAAGCCCACCGAGGGTTTCAAGTCGGGGTCGCTGATCGCGGGCAAGATCGGCGCGAAATGCGACGACGCGCGCGGTTTCCTGATGATCGGCGATGCCGATATCGCGAAGAATTATGTCGTCGCGGGCTATGTGCTCCCCGGCAACAATTACCACGTCTACGACATCACCCTCTTCTGGGCGAACGTCCGCGCCGACGCCCTCCGCCGCCTCGCGACCTATCAGGGCAAGCCCTCGCCGGTGCCGCCGGCCGCGGCGCCGACCCCCGCTCCGGCCGCGCCTGCTCCCACTCCTGCTCCCAAATCCTGAACCGTCGTTGCGAGGAGCGACGCGGCGCGGCAATCCAGAGGCGGCATAAACCCGCACCGGATTGCTTCGCTCCGCTCGCAATGACGAGATTTTGGAATTAGAGGCCTGTCGACATGATCACCACCGCCGCCCCCGACTTCGCCGCCCTTTTCCCAAACGGCGGCCGCCTCATGGGCCTCGACGTCGGCACGAAAACCATCGGCGTCGCCTTCTGCGATGTGAACTGGAGCTTCGCGACCCCCGACAAGACGATCATCCGCAAGAAATTCTCAGTCGACCTCGAAGCGCTGAAAGCCCTGATCGCAGAGCATGATATCATCGGTCTCGTCGTCGGCCTGCCGCTCAACATGGACGGCACCGACAGCCCGCGCACGCAAAGCACCCGCGCGTTCGCGCGCAACCTTGCCCCGCTCGACCTCCCCCTCCTTCTCTGGGACGAACGCTGGTCGACCGCCGCAGTCGAGCGCGCGATGATCGCCGCCGACGTCAGCCGCGCCAAACGCGCCGAACGCGTCGACAGCGCCGCCGCCGCTTTCATCCTGCAAGGCGCGATCGACGCCCTGATCCGCCAATAGAGACCCGCATGACGCCCTACCTCTTCCTCTGGCTGCTTGCCGCCAATATCGTCGCCTTCACCCTGATGGTCGTGGACAAGCGGCGCGCCGAAGCGCGCGCGCGGCGCATCCCCGAACACACGCTCCTGCGCTGGGCCTTTTTCGGCGGCGGCTTCGGCACCTTCGCCGCATCGCGCATCATCCGCCACAAGACGCGCAAGCAACCCTTCGCGACGTGGATGATGGTCTGGCTCTGGCTCCAGATCGTCCTGCTCGTCCTCTGGATGCTCGGAATATTGGAGCCATGGCTCGCCTCCGCGCTTGCCTATTTGCGCGCTGCCACCTAAACGCTCGGCTTTAATGACAAGCGCAAAAACCCGACCCGCCAGCGACTATCCGCCCGGCGGCGATGCCTTTCGCCATCGCCACCTGATCGGCATCGCTCAGCTCACCCCGTGGGAGATTTCCTACGTCCTCGACGCCGCCGAGCAATGGGTCGACCTGAACCGCTCGGGCGCCGCCAAGCATGACGACCGGCTCGCGGGCCTCACGATCATCAACGCCTTTTTCGAAAATTCGACGCGCACGCTCCTTTCGTTCGAAATCGCGGGCAAGCGCCTCGGCGCCGACGTCGTCAACATGCACGCCGCGCAATCGAGCGTGAAAAAGGGCGAGACGCTGATCGACACCGCGATGACGCTGAACGCGATGCGCGCCGACGCGATGGTGATCCGTCACGGCAGCTCGGGCGCGGTGCAGCTCATCGCCGACAAGGTCGACTGCCCCGTGCTCAACGCGGGCGACGGCCGCCATGAACATCCGACGCAGGCGCTGCTCGACGCGCTCACCATCCGCCGCCGATTGGGCCGCGTCGAGGGGCTCACCATTGCCATATGTGGAGACGTCCTCCACAGCCGCGTCGCGCGCTCGAACATCCTCGCGCTGACCCTGCTCGGCAACGAAGTGCGCGTCGTCGCGCCGCCGACGCTCACCCCGCCGGCGATTGACCGCATGCATGTGACGACCTTCACCGACATGGACGAAGGCATCAAGGACGCCGACGTCGTGATGATGCTCCGCCTCCAGAACGAGCGCATGGACGGCGCCTACCTCCCCAGCGCGCGCGAATATCACGCGCTCTACGGCCTCACCGAGAAACGCCTCGAGAAAGCGAAATCCGATGCGATCGTGATGCACCCCGGCCCGATGAACCGGGGGGTCGAAATCGACAGCAATGTCGCCGACGATCCGGTGCGCTCGACGATCACCGAGCAGGTCGAAATGGGGGTCGCCGTGCGCATGGCGTGCCTCGACATCCTGACGCGCCGCAAGCGGGGAGTCGTCGGATGGAACTGAAGCCGCTCCATATCACGAACGCGCAGCTCATCGACGGCGACGCGCCGCGTCCGGGCAGCCTGCTAGTCGCGGACGGCCGCATCGCCGCGCTCGACCCGGCCGAGCTTCCCGAAGGCACCGAGACCGTCGACGCCAAGGGCCAGTGGCTCGCTCCCGGCATCATCGACCTCGGCGTCTTCGCGACCGACAAGCCCGCCTTCCACTTCGGCGGTATCACGCGCGCCGCGCTGATGCCCGACAACGGCCCGCTCGACGGCGCCGGGCTGGTCGAGCGCGCCGCCAAGGGCGGCAAGCCCGACCTCTGGGTCCACCCGCTCGCCGCCGCCACCAAAGGTCTCGCGGGCACGGAACTCGCCGAAATCGGCCTGATGAAACAGGCGGGCGCGCGCGCGATCGCCACCGGCCGCACGCGCATCGCCGACAGCGGCGTGATGCGCCGCGTCCTCGCTTACGCCGCCTCGCTCGGGCTCGTCACGATCATCCATGCCGAGGATGAGGGCCTCACCGCCGGCGCGGTCGCGACCGACGGCGAGATGGCGACGCGCCTCGGCCTCGCTTCCGCCCCCGCCGTCGCCGAGGCGATCGCGATCGCGCGCGACCTCGCACTCGTCGAGGAAACCGGCGCCCCCGTCCATTTCCGCCAGGTCACGACCGCACGCGGGCTCGACCTGATCCGCGCCGCCAAGGCGAAGGGTTTGCCTGTCCTCTGCGGCATCACCCCCGCACATCTGCTGCTCTCCGACACAGCGATCGGCGATTTCCGCACCTTTGCGCGCCTGTCGCCGCCGCTCCGGTCGGAGGACGACCGCCACGCGTGCCTCGCCGCGATCGCCGACGGCACGATCGACATCCTCGCCTCGGGCCACGACCCGCGCGGCCCCGAGGACAAGCGCCTGCCCTTCGCCGAAGCCCAGCCCGGCATGGCGGGCGCCGAAACCCTGCTCGCGCTCGGCCTGAACCTCGTCCGCGACGGACATATCTCGCCGGGCCGCCTGTTTGAACTGCTCGCGGCCACCCCCGCCTGCCTGCTCGGCGTCGAAGCCGGGAGCCTCGCGGTGGGCAAGGAAGCCGACCTCATCCTCGTCGACGAAGGCACGCCCTGGCAGGTCGACGCCAAGAAGATGGCGGCCTGGGCCGGCAACACCCCCTTCGACGGCATGCCCGTACAGGGCCGCGCGACGATGATGTGGAAGGGCGGGTTGCGGATACGCTGAAGTCCGCGGCAACCAGCGGGCTTCAATCGGGCAATGCCCCTTGCGAGCCCCCCTCGGACCACCCCCGATGGATAACCGATTCGTCGTCGTCCAGCTCGCGCGGCTGCCTGCGCCGGGCAAGTAGACTATGAAAAGCGCCGGGCAGAACGGGCTCGGGCGAAAAGGATCACCGCCCGGAACGATCAGTTCTTCTTGCCAACCACGATGCCCGCGCCGGCGCCGCTTCCCCCCGTGTTGTCCCTGATCAGGAAGGTTCCACCGAGTTCGGCGGCGCCGGGGCCATAGAAATAGCCCGCGACACTGCTACCATAAGGGCGGCTGAACTCGGTCGAGGCGTTGAACTGGTTGCCGATGGCGATCGACCCGGTCATCGTGTGCGACCCTAGGCTTTTCATGCCACCGGTGACGACATTCTGGCCGACCGGATCCATCGAAAAGGCGATCGTGCCCGCCCCGAAATTGGCGGAGAAGCTGCTCGGACCCGAAACCGAATAGACGCCGGTCGCGTCGGCGTACTGGCCGTCGATCCGTGTGCGATAATTGACCGATCCGGTCCGCGGCATGTCGCTCGCCGCAGTCTGGACGCCATAGGTGAAAAAGGCGGTCGCAACATCGACCGTCGCGCCATTGTCGGTGATCGTCTGCAACGCGCCATAGCTGGTATAGGTGAGCGCCAGCTCGGTGTTGGCCGGACCGGGATTGAATAACGCCAGATTTTCCTGCCGGTTGCCGCTGACTTTCTCATAGGCGGTGATGACCGCGCCGCTCGACCCGGCGTCCCGGTTGGCCGGACCAAAGGTCGACGACGGATAGGTCGTGCCAGCCAGCAGATAGGTTTTGTTCACCGCGTCATAGCGGATTTGCGCGCCCAGATTTTCGCGCGGATCGCGCACCGTCGCACCGCCGGTCGCCCGCGAAACATTGTAGCGGATGATCGCCGCGCGGCCGATGAAATCCTCGCTATACTGCAAGTTCACGAGCGAACTGTTGGCGTTTGCGCTCGGTGGCGGCGAAGTCGAATTGACGCCGCCACCCCCGCCGCCACCGCAAGCGGACAACAGGGCGCAGCTCAGACTGATAGCGGCAAAGCGTTGGTAATGCATGGAATCCCCCTGAGAATTCCAACCTTCTTGCCATCCACCACCGCATCGTCAAGACGAATACAGAAAATAACGAAGATAATGACGCGGATATATTCGATGAATATTGAATAGGTGCCGACGCAACGGCAAATCGCGACGACCCCAAACAAAAGAGGCGCGGCCTCGCGGCCACGCCCCTCCCCCTTATCCGGGTAAAGTCTTTTAGCGCGAAGCGAGCCGCATCGCGTCGGCCTTCGACGCCCACTGGATCGCCTCGCCGCCGCCCATCGCACGGATGAAGCAGGTCTGGCCCTGCGCCTTCAGCTGATTGCACAGGCTCGTCGCGTCAGCGCGCGTCGCGAGACCGTTCACCGTCAGGCGATAGAAATTGCGGCCGTTCACCGTCGCGGCATGGCTCGACGCGGGGAAATTCGCCAGCGCGCCATTGCGCTTTTTCAGGCTGCCCCATTTTTCCTTGGCGATACCCAGGCTGTCATAGGCGCCAAGCTGCACCGCCCAGCCGGTCGGCTTTTTCGCGTCGAAACCCATCGCCTTCGGGATCAGCACCGTCGCAAGCTCGATCGCCTGCTGCTGTGCGGGACGAACACGCCCCTCACCCGCTACACGCGGTGCGGCGCGATAGGGCGCGGCGTCGGCGAGGATCACCTCGCCCGCGGGTTTCGGCTGCGGTAATTCGGTCACCGGCACGACGCCGTCGGCGGTGCGCGTGGGCATCGGCAGTTCGACGCTGCGGATCGCGCTGCTCGCGTCGGCAAGGACGGGCGGCGGCGGCGCATAGTCGGCGACCGGCGCCGGATCGGCGCTCGCGAGCTGGGTTGCCGGCTCGGCCGCGGCCATTTGTGGGGCGCCGAAATTGCTCAGCGCGAGCTGGACCGGCATGCCGGCATCTTGCCGCGCCTTCGTCCCGATCAGGCTCGCGACGCGCATCTGCGCATCGGGCTGTTCGGCCAGCTTCGACCATTCGGCCATCCGCCCTTCGAGCTTGGCGATCGACAGATCCTGCGAAGCGAGAATGCGCGCCTGTGCCCAGCGGCCCGACAGCGCGAACGCCAGCGCCAGATTCTGCCGCGTCCGCGCGTCGGCGCCTTCGGCCCGCGCCGCTTCGCTCAGCACATAGATTGCGCCTTCATTGTCCCCGGCGAGCGCCAGCGCCAGCCCGAGATCCGACGCCGGCACCGTCCCGCGATGCTGGGTCAGCAGCGTAACGGCATCGGCATTCTTGCCCTGTGCGATTTGCGCGAGCGCCAGGGAAAGCACCGTATTGCCGTCGCTCGCGCCAAGTTCGATCGCCTCGGTCAGCGCCGCGGTCGCCGATGCAAAGCGCCCGTCGTTCAGATACGCCTGTCCCAGCAACGCGCGATAATTTGCATCGCGCGGGCTGCCCGCAACCGCGGCTTCGGCCAGGCCGACCGCCTTGCTGGCTTTCCCGGCTTCGAGCGCGACGCGCGCATCGCTCGCCGACTTGGCGGCGATCGCGGGCTTGCCGGCGGCGCGCGACGGCGCATCGGCCATCTTGCCCATGCCGCTGCATCCGGTGGCCACGCTCAGGACAAAACCTGAAACGGCCAGGTTCATCAGCATCTTGCGGTTCATAACGGGTCCCCCATTTTTCTCTTCAGCGCGCCACGCGGCGCGCCGGGCGTGCGGCCGGCAGGCGGCTCGCCATCGCGTCGATTTCGGGCAGCGAAGACAGATATTCGTCGAGCAGGTCGGTCAGGATCACCTGCGACGACCGGTTCGTCACCGCGCTCGCGAGGCGCAGGCGCAGATGGCGCTCGGCATCGAGGCGCAGCGTGAACGCCGCCTTTTCGCGAGCACGAAGCGCGCGCGGCGCCTTTTCCTTCTTCGGTGCCGGTGCCGGGCGTGCTTCGACCTTGCGTGCCACGGCGGCGACGCGCTCGATCAGCGATTCCTGCTGGCGGACGATTTCGGGCACTTCGGGCGCTTCGGCCTCATACTGGTCGACGCCGTAATCGTCGACCGGAGCGGCAAAATCACCGGTATATTCAGCCGAAAATTCCTGCGTCAGTTCGTGACCCACGCTGTCGTCGACCGCATGTTCGGCCTCGACATTATGCGCCAGCACCGATCCGGTGAGCAGCGGCTTCAGATCGACCAGGCGCGCGGGTTCGGCCGACTGGTCGGGATCGACATCATATCCCATGTCGTTCCAGCCCAGGTCGTCATAACCGCCGCTGTTCATCGTTGCGGGGCCGCTACCGAGCGGCTGGCGGCGCATGGCGGGACGCGCTCCACCCTTGCGGGCAAGCAGGCCGGCGCTCAGCGATGCGAGAGGTTTTGGTTCGCCCATGATTCCCGTACTCCCCGTCACTGGCCAGCGATGCGGCGGCCAAAGCCACCACCCATCGGGCGAACCGCGCCATAATTGCCCTGTGTGGGCAGCGGCGCGGCAAATACGGTCCTGCGGAAATTCTTTTCGAGGCGGTCGTTCATATAAGTCCACAGCTGGCGGATCTCGTCGGCCGAGCGTCCGTTGGGATCGACTTCCATCACCGTGCGGCCGTCGATCATCGACGCGGCATAATCGGTGCGGTGGTGCAGCGTGATCGGCGCGACGGTGCCGTGCTGCGACAGCGCGACCGCGGCTTCGCTGGTGATCTTGGCCTTCGGCGTCGCACCGTTGACGACGAACACCAGCGGCTTGCCGGCGCGTTCGCAAAGGTCGACGGTGGCGCCGACGGCGCGCAGGTCGTGCGGGCTTGGGCGGGTCGGAACGACGATCAGTTCAGCGACCGAAATCACGCTCTGGATCGCCATGGTGATCGCCGGCGGTGTATCGATGACCGCCAGTTTAAAGCCCTGCTGGCGCAGGATTTCGAGGTCGGAGGCCAGCCGGGCGACCGTGGTCTGGGCGAACGCCGGAAGGTCGGTTTCGCGCTCGTTCCACCAGTCGGCGAGCGAGCCCTGCGGATCGATGTCGATCAGAACGACGGGGCCGGCGCCCGCAAGCTGCGCCTGCACCGCGAGGTGCCCCGACAGCGTGGTCTTTCCCGACCCGCCTTTCTGTGAAGCCAATGCCAATACGCGCACTGCGTTACCCCCTCGGAAAATCCTAAATTCGGCGAAGGGATGCCATGCGGGGCGCTAAAATTGGGTTAACGATGATAAAAAGAGGGTGAACGACTTCCTCGCGAATATGGTAAACGAACCCCTAAGGCGGACTTGTGCCAGAACGGATCAAGTTCGGCGCGGCGCACTTTGTCGCTAACGCCGTGTTAGCCAATTGCCGTTATAAAGCCCCCGGGGACTGCAGCCGGCCTTATGCGGCGCAAGTCATTGGAGAATAAGATGCGTTCTTTCCGCACCGTCCTTTCGCTGGCTTTGCCGTTGCTCGCGGCATCGATGCTGGCGGCGCCCGCCCATGCCGACGTCAAGGATGGCGTCGATGCCTGGCAGGCGGGAAATTATGCGGCCGCGGTCGCCGAATGGCGTCCGCTCGCGCTTGCCGGCGACGCCGATGCGCAGTTCAACCTCGGCCAGGCGTATAAACTCGGCCGCGGCGTTCCCGCCGACCTCGTGCAGGCGGAGGCATGGTATCGCCGCGCCGCCAAGCAAGGACATTTGCAGGCGGAAGATAATCTCGGTCTCGTGCTCTTCACCGCGAACCGCCGGCAAGAGGCGATGCCCTTCATCCTCAATTCGGCCGCGCGCGGCGAACCGCGCGCGCAATATGTTCTGGGCACCGCGCACTTCAACGGCGACCTCGCGGCAGAGGACTGGCCGCGCGCCTATGCGCTGACCAAGCGCGCGAGCGACGCCGGGCTCAGCATCGCTTCGGCGCGCCTTGCGCAGCTCGACAATCTGATCCCGCTCGACCAGCGCCAGCGCGGCCTCGCGCTGCTCCCCGAAATCGAACGCGGCGAACAGCAGGCCCGCCTCGCGGCGGTCAACGCCGCGGCGCCGCCCGCGCCCAAACCCGTGCCGGCCGCCTCGCCCGTCAAGGTCGCGAGCCTGCCCGCCTCGACCCCCGGCACCCGCTATACGCCGCCCCCAGTGATCGACACGCCGCCCGCCAAGCCCGCACCGCAGCCTAAGCCCGAACCCGTCCGCAGCGTCGCTGTGGCCTCGTCCCCCGTGGCGAGTGCCGCCGCAGCCGCGGCCGCCGAAGCGACCGCCAACGCCGTCGCCGCCACCGGCCAGCCGGGCACAAGCTATGCCGCGCCGCCCGAAAGCGGAAAGCTGCCGCCGAAGGCCGAGCCCGCAAAGCCCGCGCCCAAGCCCGCCGAACCCAAACCCGCGCCGGTCAAGCCCGCACCCGTCAAGGCCGCCCCCGTCGCCACCGCCACCGCCGCGCCGGCGCCGGTGCGCGTCCACAACGGCACCGCCAGCCCCTGGCGCGCCCAGCTCGGCGCCTTCGGGGTCGAGGCAAACGCCCGGAGCCTCTGGGCCGCGCTCGAAAAGAAGAATCCCGCTTTCGCCGGGCGCACACCCTATCTGGTCAAGAGCGGCAAGCTCACCCGTCTCCAGGCCGGCGGCTTCGCGAACAAGGGCGAAGCCGAAAGCTTCTGCGCAAGCGTGCGCAAGAGCGGTCAGGCCTGTCTGGTGCTGGATCGCTAGTCGCGCCGACATGTCGTTCGTCGGAGAATCCTTTGCTTCGGCTACCGTCGCGTCCATCGCGCGGTCATGCTTCTGACCCTTCTCGCGGCGTGGGCGTCGCCGGTTGAAACACCACCGGCGCTGCGCATCGGCACCTATCATTATCCGCGTTACGATCGGTCGGTTGCGCTGGCGCCGCTTGCCGCACTCGTCGAACGCGCGTCGGGGCGGCCGACCGAGGTCCGCTTGCTCGATACGCCCGAAGCGCTGGCGAAGGCGCTCTGCCGCGGCGAGATCGATATTGCGATGACCAATCTCGGCGCATTCGTCGAGGCTCGCTCCTGCCCCGATGTCCGGCCGATCGCCGTCCTTTCCACGCCTCCGGCCGTGCTCGATCGCTATCGGGGCGTCCTGCTGGTGCGCCGCGACAGCGGCCTCGCATCGCTCGACGCCGTCGGCGCGCGCGCCGGCGACTTGCGCTACACCGAAGTGCTGCCGGGCTCGACGTCCGGCGCACTGGTTCAGGCGGCCGCGCTGCGAAGCACCGGTCGCGCCCCGGCTTTTGCGACGCGGCGCCATGCGGGCACCCACGAAGCCGCCCTGACAGAGCTGCTTGCCGGCCGCACCGACGTCGCGGCGCTCGCCGAAGGCCCCTGGCGCCAGCTGCAGGCCGACGATCCCGCCGCCGCCGCTACCCTTCGCCAGATCTGGCGATCCGATCCGCTCCCGCCGGGGCCGCTGGTCTGTCGCGATCAGGCATCGGTGCCCTGCGCCGCCGTGCACCGCGCCCTCCTCAACGATGGCGGCGAAGTAGCGATCGCCCTGTCGAAAGGATGGAGCGAAACCGAGGGCGCCGTGCGTTTCGGTGCCTATGACCCGGCCCGCTATGATCCGTTCCAGGCGGAGCCGCCGCTTCCCTGACAGAGTCGCGGCCGAAGGAGGGTCAGTCTCCGGCCCTTTCCTTCGCGAGCCGCGCAGCCAACGCTTTTCGCGATCGGTCGGCATAGGCGCGGCACGCACCGGGGGTTTCGCTGTACCGCCCACTCCCCGCATTATCGGGGTGCGCGGAAATCAGGATGTCGCATGCGAGCGCGTCCATCTTGCGATGACTCGCTTCGAACGCCTTCACGATCGGCGCGCTCGACGGCGCAGTATAACGATAGTCATCGGCCGACACCGGATTGAGGCTCGACGCAAAAACGATGGCCTTGCACGTCTGCTTCTCGCACGCCTGCCAGCTCCAGCTCATGCTCCCCATCGTGTGCCCAGGCGTCGCCACCGCCGTGATCGCCGTCTTGCCCAGCTTCAGCACCTCGCCGTCGCCGATCACGCGCAGCCGCGTCACGGCGGGCCAGCTGCCGCCGTAAGCGAGCTGCGGGTCGTCCACCGCATGTTTGCCCGTGCGCAGCCCTTCGGCGCCGCGCGCGCTCGCGACCACCGTCGCGCCGGTGTCGCGCGCCAGCGCGGCGATCCCGCCGGCATGGTCGAAATGTGGTTCAGTGCTCAGAATAAATTTGATGTCTTTGGGGTCAAACCCCAGCGCGCGGACATTGGCGAGGATCGCGGGCGCCGCCTGCGGCAGCGCGCCGTCGACCAGCACCAACCCGTCGCCGGTATCGATCAGCGCGACGCTCAGCCCGCCAAACCCGACCAGATAGCTCGTCCCGAAAATCTTCTCAGGTTTGGCAGGCTCGAGCCATTCGGCCGCACGCGAAGCCGCAATCGGCCGCGTCAACGGGTCGTCGGCGTCCGGCGCGACCGCGCCCGCCACCGTCTGCGCCTTCGCCTCCTGGACGAGCGGCAGCGGCACATGGCTCACGCCCGCCAGCCAGGCGGCAATTGTCATCATCGCGATCATATCCGTCTCCTTCCCCGCCGGGATGCCGCGCCGCGCCGCCGCCCACAAAGCATGATTTCTCGACAAAGCCATGAGAATAATTGATGACAGGCCATGGATCGCGCCCAACTCCCCTTGAACGCCCTCCGCGCCTTTGAGGCCGCGGCGCGCCACCTCAATTTCACCCGCGCCGCGATCGAGCTCTGCGTCAGCCAGGGCGCGGTCAGCCATCAGGTCGCGCAGCTCGAACGCCGCCTCGGCACGCGCCTCTTCCACCGTCTGCCGCGCGGACTCGCGCTCACCGACGAGGGCCATGCGCTCGTCCCCGTCGTCGCCGATGCCTTCGACCGCGTCGCCGCGACGCTCGATCAATATGCGGGCGGCCGCTTCCGCGAGGCGCTCAAGGTCGGCGTCGTCGGCACCTTTGCGACCGGCTGGCTGCTCCCGCGCCTCGACGCCTTCGCGCGCCTGCACCCCGCGATCGACCTCCGCATCTCGACGAACAACAACCGCGTCGACCTCGCGGGCGAGGCGCTCGACTATGCGATCCGCTTCGGCGACGGCGCGTGGCACGGCACCCATGCCGAACCTTTGCTCGCCGCGCCGATGGCGCCGGTCTGTGCCCCCGCGATCGCCGCGCGCCTCAAGACCCCTGCCGACCTGATCCACGAGCGGCTGCTGCGCTCGTACCGCGCCGACGAATGGGCGCTCTGGTTCGCCGCCGCGGGCGTCCCCGTCCCCGTGCTGCGCGGCCCCGTCTTCGACAGCTCGGCCTTGATGGCGACCGCCGCCGCGGCGGGTCAGGGCGTCGCGCTCGCGCCGCCTTCGATGTTCACCCGCGAACTCGCCGCCGAACTGCTCGTCCAGCCCTTCGGGGTCACGATCGACGCCGGCCGCTACTGGCTCACCCGCCTGATGTCGCGCCCCGAAAGCGACGCGATGCTGCGCTTCCGCAGCTGGCTGGCCGATGAAATCGCCGCGACCGCATAACCATCCCGCTTTTACGCACTGGACAGAATCACCGCCCCGCCGCTACCCGGCCGCCATGGGTATCACCGCAACAATAATGAACACCGCCACCGGCCAGCCGATCCAGAAAATGACCTTCGGCCGCATGCCGAAACCCTGGGCCAGCTTCAACCTCGCAACCGGCGAACTCGTCACCGCCGAACGCATCGACGTGGGCAAACCCGAGCCCGGCAAATTCGCCGCGACGGTCCATGTGTGGGTCAAGATCAAGGCGAAGGACTGACGCCAATCCTGTCGGGTCGCGGTAGCTTCCAACCGCCCGCACCGACACAAGTTTCCGCACCAGTGTTGACGACGTAAACATCGATCGCATTTGAACGACAGAAATGTTGACATTGTTAATATTGACAGGAGAAACCGCGATCACGTCATCGTTCGTGATCAGCTCCGCAAGATCTTCTCCATCTTCTTGCCCCGGGCGAGTTCGTCGATCAGCTTGTCGAGATAGCGGATCTCCTTCATCAGCGGATCCTCGATATTCTCGACCCGGATGCCGCAGATCACCCCGGTGATCAGTTCGCGCGCCGGGTTCAGCTTCGGCGCTCGCGCAAAGAAATCCTCGAAGTTCGTCCCCTTCGCCAGCTCCCCCTCGAGCGCCGCCTGGCTGTAACCGGTCAGCCAACGGAAAATCTCGTCAACCTCCGCCTTCGTGCGCCCCTTCTTCTCCGCCTTGGCGATATAATGCGGATAAACGCTCGCGACGCTGATCGAATAGATGCGGTGTTTGGTCATATACCTGTCCGATTCAGTCCGAGGGTGCCGGGCGGACGAAACCCGCCGGCGGCTTGCACGGCGCGAGTTTGGCCAACGCCAGTGTCCTCGCTTCGGCGAAGACTTCCGCAATCAATGCGGCATCCGGATAGTCAACCGAACCCGTGCCCAGTTCCTCCCCCTTCTCCGTTACCCGCATCACGGAAAAGCGACCGCCCTTCAGTAAGCGCTCCAGCCACTCGGTCCGGAACGACAGCCCCGGCCCGCCCGATTGGGCAATCCTGAAATCGTAATTGCCGCGCTGATCGGGGTTCAGCGAATAGGGATAGGATGCCCACGCCCCGTCGGCGAGCCGCCACCTGACGGTTTCGCGGGTTCTGTCCTCCGGCGGACGCTGCGGCCGGGTCTGGACGGAAAAACTGTGCGGTGTCAGTGAACCCGCCGCATCGGCTACATAAGCGGCGGACAACTCCAGTGTGCCATCTTTGCTCAGGGCACGGAAATGGATGTAGTCCGCGAAGGGCTTCGCTTCGCCGACCTGTTTGAGCGAAACCGAAACGCCCAGATTCCCGCGCGTCAGCCGACTGCCCGCGCATAGCTCCTGAACAGAAGCGGGCGCGGCCTGTGTCGCCAGCGTAAGGCTGATCAACCAGTTCGCGACAAACCCTCCCGACATATATCAGCCCAGCACCCAGCTCCGCCGCGGATAGCCCTGCGCCCACAGCAAAGCCGTCAAATCATGATGCCGGATCACCGCCGCCGCCGCCTCGCCCGCCGCGGGGTGCGGATAATAGCCGACCCCCAGCCCCGCCGAGGTGATCATCGGAATGTCGTTCGCGCCGTCGCCGACCGCCAGCGTCTCGGCGAGCGGCAGGCCGTGCTTCGCCGCCTCGGCCTTCAGCGTCTCCAGTTTCGTTTTGCTGTCGACGATCGGCTCGCGCACCTTGCCGGTCAGCTTGCCGTCGGCAATCTCCAGCTCGTTCGCGACGACCTTGTCGAACCCGATCGCCTCGCCCACCGGTCCGGCAAAGGCGGTGAAGCCGCCCGAAATCAGGATCGAGTGCGCGCCATGCGCCTTCATCGTCTGCACCAGGGTGCGCGCACCGCGCGTCAGCCGCACGCGCTCCATCCGGCAATCGACGAGCGTCGTCTCGGGCATCCCCGCGAGCAACCCGACGCGCTCCTCCAGCGCGGCACGAAAATCGAGTTCGCCGCGCATCGCGCGCTCGGTGATCGCCGCGATCTGCGGCTTCAGCCCGGCATAATCGGCGAGTTCGTCGATGCATTCGACGGTGATCATCGTTGAATCCATATCGGCGATGATCAGCTTCTTCGTCCGGTCGCCCAGCGGCTGCACGACGATGTCGAGCGAGCCATGATCCATCAGCGCCAGTTCCTTGCGCGCGCTCACCAGGCTGCCGTGGAATACGATGTCGGCCGCGTCATGCTCGTCGATCCAGTGCGGGGCACCGACATCGTGCCCCGTCGCGGCGAGCCGGTCGATCCCCTCGCGAACCACCTCGTCGGTCAGCTTTCCTGCTGCTATCAGCGTCGCGACGAACATGGCATCTCCTTCTTTCTCGACCGCCAGTGCGCGGCTGCCCGTGGCACTTATCGCCGGACCCACCGCCAGCGGCAAGAGCGCTTTGGCGGTCGCGCTCGCAAAATCTCTTTGCGGGACAGGCCGGGACGCGATCGTCGTCAACGCCGACGCGAGCCAGGTCTATGCCGACCTCCGCATCCTCTCGGCGCGGCCGACCGACGAAGAGATGGACGGCATACCCCACCGCCTCTTCGGCCATATCGACGCCGCCGACGCGCACAACGCCGTACGCTGGGCGGACGAGGCGCGCGGCGTGATCGCGGAGGCGCACGCCACGGGGCGAATTCCCATCCTCGTCGGCGGCACCGGCCTGCACATGCGCACCCTGCTCCACGGCATCGCGCCGGTGCCCGAGATCGACCCCGATATTCGCGAGGCGGTCCGCGCGCTCCCCGTCGCCGACGCCCACGTCGCACTCGCCGAAGCCGATCCCGACGCCGCCGCGCGCCTCAACCCCGCCGACACCACCCGCGTTGCCCGCGCGCTCGAAGTCGTGCGCTCGACCGGCCGCACCCTCGCCGACTGGCAGCGGGCGATTGCGGGCGGCATCGAGGGCGAGATCGCGCTCGCCCCGCTGGTCCTCCTGCCCCCGCGCGACTGGCTGCGCGACCGCTGCGACTTACGCCTCGTCCAGATGTTCGAACGCGGCGCGGTCGAAGAGGCCGAAGCCCTGCTCGCGCGCGGTCTCGACCCCGATCTCCCCGCGATGCGCGCGATCGGCGTCCCCCAGATCGCAAGCCACCTCCACGGCGACATCACCCGCGCCGAAGCGCTCGACCTGACGCAAGCCGCAACGCGCCAATATGCAAAGCGCCAATATACGTGGTTCCGCAACCAGCCCCCCGCCGACTGGCTGCGCCACGTCGAGTCATTAAACATCGATTCCATCAGGGAATTAGCAATAATATTACGTGATAAGCTGTTGACAAGATAGAATCATACACCTATTGCCCGCACCCTGTTGCAGCGCACAAGCGCTGCCTTTTTGTATTGGAAGGAGTTTCGTCGTGACGGAAATGAGTGGTGCCGACATGGTGGTTCAGGCGCTGGTCGACCTCGGGGTCGATACAGTGTTCGGCTATCCGGGCGGCGCGGTCCTTCCCATCTATGACGCGCTCTACAAACACCCGACGATCAAGCACATCCTCGTCCGCCACGAACAGGCGGCAACGCACGCGGCAGAGGGCTATGCACGCTCGACCGGCAAGCCCGGCGTCGTGCTCGTCACCTCGGGCCCCGGCGCGACCAACGCCGTCACCGGCATCACCGACGCGCTGCTCGATTCGATCCCGATGGTCGTGCTCACCGGGCAGGTTCCGACGACCTTGATCGGCACCGACGCCTTTCAGGAATGCGACACGGTCGGCATCACGCGCCACTGCACCAAGCATAATTATCTCGTGATGGACCCCGACCGCCTCGGCCCGATCATGCACGAGGCGTTTCATATCGCGACGCATGGCCGCCCCGGTCCGGTGGTGATCGACATCCCGAAGAATGTGCAGGTCGCGACCGGCACCTATTCGGTGCCCGAGTTCATCCAGCACAACAGCTATCGCCCGCAGGTCGAACCCGACGCCGACGCGATCGCGCAGGCGATCGACATGATCGCCGCGGCCGAGCGCCCCGTCTTCTACACCGGCGGCGGCGTCATCAACGCCGGCCCCGATGCCAGCGCGGCGCTGCGCCAGCTCGTCGCGCTCACCGGCGCACCGATCACCTCGACCCTCATGGGCCTCGGCGCCTTCCCGTCGGACGACGAGAAATGGCTCGGCATGCTCGGCATGCACGGCACCTATGAAGCGAATATGGCGATGAACCGCGCCGACCTGATCATCGCGGTCGGCGCGCGCTTCGACGACCGTGTGACGGGCCGCCTCGACGCCTTCTCGCCCGAATCGAAGAAGATCCACATCGATATCGACCGCAGCTCGATCAACAAGATCGTCCCCGTCGACCTCGCCGTCGTCGGCGACGCCGGCCGCGCGCTCGATGCGCTGATCGCGGCGTGGGCCGACAAGGGCCACAAGGCGCGCGACCTTGGCGAATGGTGGCGCCGCGTCGACGGCTGGCGCGCGACGCGCTGCCTCGACTACCCCGAAAAGAAGGAAGCGGGCGCCGAAATCATGCCGCAGCGCGCGGTGAAGGCACTGTTCGACGCGACGCGCGGCCGCGACCCGATCATCACGACCGAAGTCGGGCAGCACCAGATGTGGGCGGCGCAGCATTTCGGCTTCTCGGCCCCCAATCGCTGGCTCACCTCGGGCGGGCTCGGCACGATGGGCTATGGCTTTCCCGCCGCGGTCGGCGCGCAGATCGCGCACCCGAACCGCCTCGTCATCTGCATCGCGGGCGAAGCCAGCTTGCAGATGAACATCCAGGAAATGGGCACGGTCGCGCAGTACCGCCTGCCGGTGAAGATCTTCATCCTCAACAATGAATGGATGGGGATGGTCCGCCAGTGGCAGGAACTCACCTATGAAAGCCGCTATTCGAACAGCTATTCGGACAGCCTGCCCGATTTCGTGAAGCTCGCCGACGCCTATGGCTGGACGGGCCTGCGCATCGACAATCTCGGTCAGCTCGAGGACGGCATCAAGACGATGATCGAGACCCCGGGTCCGGTGATCGTCGACTGCCGCGTCGCGCAGCTCGCCAACTGCTTCCCGATGATCCCGTCGGGCGCAGCGCATACCGACATGATCCTCCAGCCGAGCGACGTCACCGGCACGATGGACGACGAAGCCAAGGCACTGGTGTAACTCATATGAAAATCAAAACCGAAGCCGGCGAGCGCCATGTGCTCGCCATCACCGTCGATAACGAAGCCGGGGTGCTCGCCAAGATCACCGGGCTGTTCACCGCGCGCGGCTATAATATCGAAAGCCTGACGGTGGCCGATATTACCGCCGACCACGCGCTGTCGCGCATCACCATCGTCACCTCGGGCCCGCCGCCGATCATCGACCAGATCATCGCGCAGCTCGACCGGCTCGTCCCCGTGCACAAGGTCATCGACCTCAACGACGCGGGCGAGGCACATGTCGAACGCGAAATCGCGCTCGTGAAGGTCGCGGGCACCGGCGACAAGCGCATCGAGGCGCTGCGCATGGCCGACGTGTTCCGCGCCAAGGTCGTCGACACGACGCTCACCAGCTTCATCTTCGAAATCACCGGGACGAGCGACAAGGTCGACCGCTTCATCGCGCTGATGCGCGAATGCGGGCTGGTCGAGGTCGGCCGCACCGGCGTCGTCGCCATCGCCCGCGGGTCGGAGGCGCTCTAAAACACTGTTAACATCGGGCTCCGGCGCAGGCCGGCGCCCACTCTCCACATCACATCACCCCCTCGCGGGGCCACAGGACTAGAAGGGTTTTCCAATGCAGGTTTATTACGATCGCGACGCCGACCAGGATCTGATCAAGGGCAAGAAGGTCGCCGTCGTCGGCTACGGCAGCCAGGGTCACGCCCACGCGCAGAACATGCGCGACAGCGGCGTCAAGGAGGTCGCGATCGCGCTCCGCCCCGGTTCGGCAACCGCCAAAAAGGCCGAAGCCGCGGGCTTCAAGGTGCTTTCGAACAAGGAAGCCGCCGAATGGGCCGACGTGATCATGATCGCCGCCCCCGACGAGCATCAGGCAAAGATCTACGCCGACGACATCGGCCCGAACATGAAGCCCGGCGCCGCGCTCGCCTTTGCGCACGGCCTCAACATCCACTTCGGCCTGATCGACGCGCGCCCCGACATCGACGTCTTCATGGTCGCGCCGAAGGGCCCCGGCCACACGGTTCGCAGCGAATATCAGAAGGGCGGCGGCGTCCCCTGCCTGATCGCGGTCGCGCAGGAAGCACAGGGCGCGGGCGCGTCGGGCAACGGCTTCGCCAAGGCGCTCGCCCTCAGCTACGCGAGTGCTGTCGGCGGCGGCCGCAGCGGCATCATCGAGACGACGTTCAAGGAAGAGTGCGAAACCGATCTCTTCGGTGAACAGGCGGTGCTTTGCGGCGGCATCACCCACCTGATCCAGGCGGGTTTCGAAACGCTCGTCGAGGCGGGCTACGCCCCCGAAATGGCCTATTTCGAGTGCCTCCATGAAACCAAGCTGATCGTCGACCTCCTCTATGAAGGCGGCATCGCGAACATGCGCTACTCGATCTCGAACACCGCCGAATATGGCGACATCAAGACCGGCCCGCGCATCATCACCGACGAAACGAAGAAGGAAATGAAGCGCGTCCTCGCCGACATCCAGTCGGGCCGCTTCGTCAAGGACTTCGTGCTCGACAACCAGGCCGGCCAGCCCGAACTGAAGGCGAGCCGCAAGGCGGCCGCCGCGCATCAGCTCGAAAAGACCGGCGCTGAACTCCGCGCGATGATGCCGTGGATCGCCAAGAACCAGCTCGTCGACAAGTCGAAGAACTGACGGCCCCAACAGGCCGTCACCCCGGACTTGATCCGGGGTCCAGCCTGCAAAGGCCTTCCCCAGTCGCGGGCGAGGAGCTAGGGCCGGATCATGGCATCCGATCTCTCCTTCGCCTGCGACTGCGGAACCGTTACCGGAACGATGCGCGTCACGTCCGGCGAGGGCGATCATGTCGTCTGCCACTGCACCGACTGTCAGAATCTCACGCACCATCTCGGCTACGCCGAACGCCTGCTCGATGCGCACGGCGGCACCACGCTCTACCAGACGCGCTGCGCGCGCATGCGGCTCGACACCGGCCGCGAGCAGCTCGCCTGCCTCCACCTGACCGACGCGCCGACGCTGCGCTGGTACGCCGCCTGCTGCCGCACGCCGCTGTTCAACACATTCAAGAACGGCAAGCTCCCCTTCATCACGGTTCTGACCGCCGCCTGCGATCCGGCAAGACGCGCAGAAGTGTTCGGCCCGCCGCGCGGCCATCTCTTCACGCAGGACGCCGTAGGCGACGCCAGCCAGCTGCCCAAAATGGGCACGCCGACGCTGATGCGGCGCTTTTTCGTCCGCGCGATCAAGGACATCGTCTCCGGCGACCGGCGGCGGTCGGCGCTCTTCGACGCAAAAACCCTCGAACCGATCGCAACCCCGCACCGGCTGACCGGCGAAGAACGGGCGGCGCTCAATCGCAACCGGGCCGGTCCAACGCCCTAAGCTGAAAAGAAACCATGGCGAACTCTCCCTTCACCGCCCACCACGCCGATCTCGCGGCGCTCGCGCACGACAGCCGCCGCCGCACCCTCGCGCCGCGCGCCGGCCGCGATTTCGCGTCGAACGACTATCTCGGCCTCGCCGATAGCGAAGCGCTCCGCGACGCGCTCGCCGCGGGCATCGAGCGCGGCCTTCCCGCGGGCTCAGGCGGCTCGCGCCTGCTCCGCGGCAACCACGCCGAGCATGAGGCGCTCGAAGCGCACGCCGCGCGCCATTACGGCAGCGAAGCCGCGCTCTTCTTCCCGACCGGCTTCGCCGCCAATGCCGCGCTGTTCGCGGCGCTCCCCCAGCGCGGCGACCTCGTCGTCCACGACGAGCTGATCCACGCGAGCGCGCACGACGGCATGAAGCTCGGCCGCGCCGGCCACGTCGCCGCGACACACAACGACGCACAATCCTTCGACGACATCATTACCCGCTGGCGCGCCGGCGGCGGCGCGGGCACGCCGTGGATCGCGGTCGAAAGCCTCTACAGCATGGACGGCGACCGCGCCCCGCTCGCCGATCTCGCCGCGGTCGCCGACCGCCACGACGCGGTGCTCGTCGTCGACGAAGCCCACGCAACCGGCGTGTTCGGCCCCGGCGGCACCGGCCTCGCGCACGGCCTGCCGCGCCGCGACAACCTCGTCACCCTCCACACTTGCGGCAAGGCGCTCGGCGCCGAGGGGGCCTTGCTCTGCGCCCCTGCGGTCGCATGCGACTTCATCGTCAACCGCGGCCGCCCCTTCATCTTCTCGACCGCGCCCTCGCCCTTGATGGCGTGGCTCGTCCGCCAGGCGATCGAGATCGTCGCGAACGAACCCGAGCGGCAGGCGCGCCTCCACGCCCTCGTCCGCCACGCCGCCGAGCGCCTCGTGCCGCTCGGCATCCCCGCCAGCGGCACCCAGATCCTGCCCGTCATCATCGGCGACAACGACCGCACGATGCGCATCGCGGGCAATCTGCGCGACGCCGGTTTCGACATCCGCGGCATCCGCCCGCCCACCGTGGCACAGGGAACCGCCCGCCTCCGCATCGCCATCACGCTCAATGTTGACGAAGCTAACATCGACGCGATGGCCGACGCTCTTGCCTCGGCGATGGCCGCTGCATGACGCGCTTCGTCGTCACGGGCACCGACACCGGCATCGGAAAAACCATCTTTTCCGCCGCTTTGGCGCAGGCGACCGGCGCGCCCTACTGGAAACCGATCCAGTCGGGGCTCGAAGAGGAAACCGACAGCGAAGCCGTCGCGCGCCTCGCCGGCGTGCCCGTCCGCCCCGAAGCCTACCGCCTTATCACCCCCGCCTCGCCGCATCTTGCCGCCGAAATTGACGGCGTTAACATCGACGTCGAAACGCTCACCCCGCCCCCGGGCAATCTCATCGTCGAAGGCGCTGGCGGCGCGCTCGTCCCGGTCACGCGCACCACGCTCTACGCCGACCTCTTCGCGCGCTGGCAGATCCCGGTAATCGTCTGCGCGCGCACCGCGCTCGGCACGATCAACCACAGCCTGCTCACGATCGAGGCTTTGCGCGTGCGCAGCGTGCCGATCCACGGCCTCGCCTTCCTTGGCGACGCCGTGGAGGACAGCGAAGCGATCATTTCGGAAATCAGCGGCATCCGCCGCCTGGGCCGCCTGCCGATCATCAACCCACTAACCAGCGAAGCACTGGCTGCAGCGTTCAGCGCAAACTTCGACATCGCCGACTTCCTCTAATTTTCGTCACCCCCGCGAAGGCGGGGGTCCCGCTTTTTCTTTGCATCGTTCGCGACTAAGCGGGATTCCCGCCTTCGCGGGAATGACGAAAGAGAATGGTTCCCATATGACCTCCCCCGTCTGGCACCCCTTCACCCAGCACGGCCTCGGCGACCCCATCCCGCTGATTTCGCACGCCAAAGACGCCCAACTCTACGCCGCCGACGGCCAAAGCTGGATCGACGCCATCTCCTCATGGTGGGTCACCACCCACGGCCACGCGCACCCGCACATCATGGCCGCGATCCGCGCCCAGAGTGAACAGCTCGACCAGCTCATCTTCGCGGGCTGGACGCACGAGCCCGCCGAAAGTCTCGCCGCCGAGCTGATCCGCATCACCCCCGATCCGCTTACGCGCGTCTTCTTCTCGGACTCGGGCTCGACCAGCGTCGAGGTCGCGCTCAAAATGGCGCTCGGCTACTGGTTCAACATCGGCGAGCCGCGCAGCCGCATCCTCGTGCTCGAGCATAGCTATCATGGCGACACGATCGGCACGATGTCGGTCGGCGAGCGCGGCGTCTACAACCGCGCCTGGCAGCCATTACTCTTCGACGTCGACACCATCCCCTTCCCGCACGAAGGCCGCGAACAGGCCACGCTCGACGCACTCGAAGCCGCCTGCGCCCAAAAGCCCGCCGCCTTCATCGTCGAACCGCTCATCCTCGGCGCCGGCGGCATGCTCATCTATCCCGCATGGGTGCTTGCCGAAATGCGCGCGATCTGCGCGCGCCACGGCGTGCTCTTCATTGCCGACGAGGTGATGACCGGCTGGGGCCGCACCGGCACGCGCTTCGCCTGCGATCAGGCGGGCGTGATCCCCGACATCGTCTGCCTGTCGAAGGGCCTGACCGGCGGCGCGCTGCCGCTCGCGGTCACCCTCTGCATCGAACCGATCTTCGAAGCCCATTTCTCGACCGACCGCGCCAAGACCTTCTATCATTCGTCGAGCTACACCGCGAACCCGATCGCCTGCGCCGCCGCGAACGCCAACCTCGAAATCTGGCGCGACGAGCCCGTCCAGCAACGCATCGACGCCCTCGCCGACGCGCAGGCCGCACATCTCTCGCTCCTCAGCCACGACCCGCGCGCCCAAAACCCCCGCCGCCTCGGCACCATCGCCGCGCTCGACATCGTCGTCCCCGACGCGGGCTATCTCTCGAACCTCGCCCCGCGCCTGATCGCTTTCTATCGCGACCACGGCGTCCTCCTCCGCCCGCTCGGCAACACGCTCTACGTCATGCCGCCCTATTGCATCACCGCCGACGAACTGGCGCAGGTTTGGGGTGCGATCAGCGCCTCGCTCGGCACCATATAGGGCAGTGGCGGGAAACGACCGATCCAAGTCATTCGACATTGGGCGGGTGCAGGTCCGCTACCGACAGACGCGGACGTCGAAGCGCCGCAGTCAAAGCCAATCGCATCCGGCTCCTTGAGGCATTGTGCAGAATGCTTTGAAGGTTTCCGCCCGACGCTATACGGGCACCGGATTGGTTGCTTCCATCGCCTCGCGCCCGGCTTCCGCGCCCAGCCGTTGGTATAGAGGCAGATCGCCAGGATACTGAATTACAATGAATTATCGCCATAGCTTTCATGCTGGAAACAGCGCCGACGTCGTAAAGCACAGCCTGCTGATCGCCCTCGTGCGGGCGTTGCAGCTCAAAGAGAGCGCGCTCACCCTGATCGATACCCACGCCGGCTGCGGCCTGTACGACCTTGGCGGCGATGAGGCGCAACGCACCGGCGAGGCTACACAGGGCGTAGTGCGCGCCTTTGCCGACACGAACCCGTTGCTGGACGACTATCGCGCCGCCGTGCAGGCGGTAAATGCCGGGGAAGAGCCGCGCCTCTACCCCGGATCGCCGCGATTTCTGGCGCAGCTTCTGCGTCCGCAGGATTTTCTGATCCTGAACGAGAAACATCTCGAAGACGTCTATGCCCTGCGCGGCGCGATGCGCGACACATCCGCCGCCGTGCATGAGCGCGACGCTTACGAGTTTTGGCTGGCGATGCTGCCGCCCCGCACCGCGCGCGGCGTGGTGGTCGTCGACCCTCCGTACGAGCAGACCGACGAACGCGCATGCATCACCGCCACCCTCGCCGCGGCTACCCGCAAATGGGCGCATGGCGTGACGGTGGTCTGGTATCCGCTGAAAGACCGCGCCACGCATGTGCGGTGGAAGGCGCAGCTACGAAAGCTCGGCATCCCGAAGTTTCTGGTGGTGGAGCATTGGTTGTACGATAGCGATCAGCCCGACATCTATAACGGCGCGGGCCTTTTTATCGTCAACCCGCCCTACGCCTTCACGCAGGCGCTGCCGCCTCTGCTGGAAGCCCTGCGCGCCGCGCTGGCGCCGGAGGGGCATAGGGGCAAGATCACAACCGATTGGTTGGGCGATTAAGATAAACCCTCATTTTCCCCTTCTCCCAAAGGAGGAATTGCCGCGCTTCAGCTTGCAACCAAATTCAGCGTTGCAAAGGCCCACCCGCTGCGACGAACTAGCGGAACGGGGTCTGGTTTTCCATTTTCCAGTCACCATCTGAGTAACATCGGCCCCGCGCCGGGCCGCCGCATTCCCGTTCCCGCCGAAAGCGCAATGGGTTACGCCGGACGAGTTCGGCTTAGGTTCATCTCCGCACGGCAATCTGCGCCGCGGGGACATGGGGTCTGGGAACGCGATCGATAATGAAGAAAACAGCCGGCCTCCTCCTCCTCCCCCTCTTCGCGGCGCTCGCCTTCGCCGCGCCCGCACTGGCGCAGAACGACAGCTCGCTCGCCCAGTCGAGCGAGCCGCCGCAGCGCACCTCGGTCCTCTACACCTATGGCGACGAGCCCTGCCCCGAACCCAAAGGCGACGAGATCATCGTGTGCGCGCAGCAGCCCGAAGCCGAACGCTACCGCGTACCCAAGGAATTGCGCGAGGAACTGAAGGAAGATGCTCCCGCCGGCGGCGGCAGCTGGGCCTCGGCCGTCGACGGCTATACCAATGGCGCCGCGGCAGCGAGCCGCCCGAACAGCTGCTCGCCCGTCGGCAGCTACGGCTTCACCGGCTGCGCCGCCGCGGCGATGCGCGAATGGTTCGAGGCGCGCCGCGCGCCCTAGGGTCAGGACCTAACCCTCCGCTCGTCGCATATACCCCGGTCAGGGTATGACACCCGCGACGGATCGATGATACTCGCCGCGGATCAACGGCTTGCCTCGGCCTGCCGGTGGATGATGGTGGGCACGGCGTTGCACGGCAACGACGGCGCCCGGCCTGAGGGGGGATATCGGCGGCTCGCGACCCGCCGCCGGTATCTTCCGGTCCCTCGATGCTCCCCTTCTTCTAGCGCAGCAAACGGTTCACCAGCGCCGTCAGTTCGGCCTCGCGGGTGACGTCGCTCTTGCGCAGGATCGACTTGATCTGCGTGCTTAGCGTCTGCGTGCTCGTGCCGCGACCGGCGGCGATCTCCTCGCGCGCCTCGCCATTCGCCAGGTGCAGCGCGATCTCGGCTTCGGCCTCGGTCAGCCCCAGCGCCGCGCGCAGCGGTACGATCCGCATCGCGGGAATGTCCGCCGCGCGCCGCGCGACGACCAGCACGCGCGGGTCGAACCCGAAATCCCATTCGCGCCGCGGCAGGCGAAAGATTTCACACAGCAGCCCGCCGCTTTCGCCCCCGCCCTCCTGCGGCGACCCGATCCATTGCTGCTGCATCGCCTCCCCGTTCAGCGCGCGGCCGAGCGCCGCCTGCAACGCCGCATCGGCATCGCGCCGCGCAGCGCCCAGCCGGCCGCGGCGCAGGCGCAGCGCCCCGCCCGCACCGTCGCCGACGATCGCCTCGGCCGCCGCCGACAGCGCGGCGACCGCGCCCTGGCGATCGATCAGGAAGGCCGCGACGCCGATCGCGTCGAACGCGCCGACGGTCATCGCCGCGCCGCGCTGCGCCATCGCCTGCTGCATGCGGACCGCCGCCAGCGCATAGGTCGCGCCCGCGGCGAACAGCTTGCGGTCGCGCCGCCCGGTGCGGCCGTCGCGCTCGGACCGCAGCGCCGCCAGCCCGACGAGCAGCCCCTCGCCCTCGACCAGCACGGTCTGGCAGCCGTGGACGCCGTCCCACTTGCGGATATGCTCTTCATAATCGTCGGTGCCGCTGTGCTGGCGCGCGATGTCGTAATGCGCCTCGCTCAATATCTCGAGCGGGCGGCCGCTCGCGGCGACGCGCCAGTTGACCTCGGGCCGCCATCCCTCGATTTCCACGAACTCGCGCTGATAGGCGGGGTCGATATCGGGCATGAAGTTGAACAAAGTCGCGTCGTCGCCCAGCCCCAGCAATTGCGCGCGCGACGATCCGGTCCGCCGCGCGAACAGGCGCAGCGCCGCGTTCCAGCCGTCCTCCTCGAACGGCGCCGCCAGAAAGGCATTTTCGACCTCGCCCGCTTCGCGGACGAACAAGCTATCCATCGACGTCGGCCCCCCAGCCTTCGTGCCCAGCTTCCGTAACTTACCGCATTGCAGCATGAAAGCGGGCGCGGCACAAGCGCCTTGCGACGGCGCGCTGCCGTGGGACGAAATCGCAACGCTGCGTTTCCGTCGGGCTTATTGACGCCCTCCCTCGCCTTCGCCTAGCTTCGCGCCTTCCTCAACAGGAGACTTCCTCATGCGTCGCATCGTCCCCCTCGCCGCCCTCGCACTCGCCGTCGTCGCGACCCCGATCGTCCTCGCGCAGGGCGGCTCCGCCCCCGGCGCGCCCGACAAGACGCGCGTCACCGCGGGCACCTACGCCGCCGATCCGCTCCACACGATGGTCGTGTGGGAAGTCGATCACCTCGGCTTCAGCAAATATACCGGCATCTTCGGCGACGTGACCGGCACGCTGGTCATCGATCCCAAGAATCTCGCCGCGGCCAAGGTCGACGTGACGATCCCCGTGGCAAAGGTCACCACCGCCAGCGCCGGGCTGACCAGCCACCTGCTCCGCGCCGGCAAGGACGGCGGCAAGCCCGACTTCTTCGGCGCCGCCCCCGCCGACGCCAAATTCGTTTCGACCAGCGTCGTTCCGGGCAGCGACGGCGACGAAGCCAAGGTCACCGGCAACCTCACGCTCAACGGCGTGACCAAGCCCGTCACCCTCGACGTCGATTTCCACGGCGCGGGCGTCGGCATGAACAAGAAGGAAACCATCGGTTTCCAGGCCGAAACGACGATCAAGCGCAGCGATTTCGGCGTCTCGATGGGCATTCCCTACGTCAGCGACGCGGTCGAACTCGAAATCCACGCCGCGTTCGAAAAGCAGTAAGCTCACGCCAATCTGTCACACGCGCTGCGTATGAACGGGGCGGGACCTTCGCGGGTCCCGCCCCTTTTCGTACAGGAGCCATGTGATGAGCGAACTGGTACGCGAAATTGTCGAAGTGAACGCCTCGATCGACGGCGACGAGGAAAATCCGCTGCTGGTCGTCGAGGTCGAGGGTCTCGCCCCCACCGCGGGCTGGGCGAATATCCGGCTCGACCCGCATGTCTACATCACCCCGCCCGACGACGGCGTGCAGGATTTCGACCTCGTCGGCGATCGCCCCGCTGACGCCGCCGAAGTCCTCAGCGAAGTCGAGGCCGCATGGGAAGGCCCGCTTCTGGACTGGTGCATCGGCGTGCGCATCCACGCGGTCGACAATCTGATCGAGGACGAGGTTTTCGAACCGTGGGACGAAGACGACGACGAGAGCGAAGCCGCCTGATCCCGCCCCGCAACCACCCCCTGCACTGCGCCGGACCGCGAAGCCGCTTTGCGGTCCGGCGACATTTTCGGTTCATCGCAGAGCCAGCAAGCACGGCGTAGCCTCCCAATATTCAAGGGAGGATCACCATGCGCACCCTGCTTCTCGCTCTCGCCCTCACCGCCACCCCCGCGCTGGCGCAAGCCAATCCGCAGATCGACTATCCCGCGTTCCAGACGCTCACCGCCAGCGTCGCCCCCGCGCGCGCGACGCGCCTCATCGCCTTCGACGCCTTCAAGGCCGAGGCCGCGAAGCCCGGCACCCTCCTCCTCGACGCGCGTTCGAAGGACGCCTTCGCGCGCGGCCATATCAAGGGCGCGGTCAACCTGCCGCTCACCGACTTCACCGCCGAGAGCCTCGCCGCGGTGGTGGGCGCGAACCAGGGCCGTCCCATCCTCATCTATTGCAACAATAATTTCTCGAACCACCGCAGCCCCGTGCCGCTCAAATCGGCCGCGCTCGCGCTCAACATCCAGACCTTCATCAACCTCGTCGGCTACGGCTATCCGAACGTCCGCGAGCTCGCCGACGTCGTCGATTTCAACGATCCGAAGGTCGAATGGGTGACAGGCTGAGCCCGCCCGCCACGCAATTTTCACACTCCCCCCTTGCCAAACGCGACATTTTGAACCAATAGCCTCCTCATGCGCGGCAACGCCCTTCTTCTTCTGCGACTTACACGCCCTTGGGCGTGACACTGGCTGCGCGCTAGTCGCGGCCACCCGCTCAAGGGTCCGATCGACACAGCATCGCAACCACCAGAAGAAGTTTTAACACCATGACCATGCTCCGCGACCCCTCGGTCAAGTACAGCGCCTTTCCGCAGGTTCCCTTGAGCCACCGCGAATGGCCCGGCCGCGTCACCACCAAGGCGCCAATCTGGCTCTCCACCGACATGCGCGATGGCAATCAGGCGCTGATCGACCCGATGGATGCCGAGAAAAAGGCGCGCTTCTTCGACCTGCTCGTCCGCATCGGCCTGAAAGAGATCGAAGTCGGCTTCCCCAGCGCCGGCGCGACCGAGTTCGACTTCATCTCGGGCCTCGTCAAATCAGGCCGCATCCCCGACGACGTGACGCCGCAGGTGCTGACCCAGTCGCGCGCCGACCTCATCCGCACCAGCTTCGACAGCCTCGCGGGCGCGAAAACCGCGATCGTCCACGTCTATAACGCGGTCGCCCCCGCGTGGCGCAAGATCGTGTTCGGCATGGATCAGGCCGACATCAAACAGATCGCGATCGACGGCGCCAAGCAGCTCCGCGACAATGCCGCGCGCCTGCCGCAAACCAACTGGCGTTTCCAGTACAGCCCCGAATGCTTCTCGACGACCGAGATCGATTTCAGCATCGAGGTGTGCGCCGCGGTGATGGACATCCTCCAGCCCACCACCGACAACCCGATCATCCTCAACCTCCCCGCGACGGTCGAGGCCTCCACCGCGAACATCTACGCCGACCAGATCGAATATTTCGGCAAGAACCTCCCCAACCGCAACGCCGCGATCCTGTCCCTGCACACCCACAACGACCGCGGCACCGGCGTCGCGGCGGCCGAACTCGGCCTGCTCGCGGGCGCCGACCGCGTCGAGGGCTGCCTGTTCGGCAATGGCGAGCGCACCGGCAACACCTGCCTCGTCACCATCGCGCTCAACATGTACACGCAGGGCGTCGACCCGCAGCTCGACTTCTCGAACATCGACGAGGTCATCCAGACGGTCGAATATTGCAATCGCCTGCCCGTCCACCCGCGCCACCCCTATGGCGGCGAGCTCGTCTACACGGCGTTCTCGGGCAGCCATCAGGACGCGATCAAGAAAGGCTTCGCCGCGCGCGAACGCCAGAATGACGAGCGCTGGGAAGTCCCCTACCTCCCCATCGACCCTGCCGACCTCGGCCGCAGCTATGAAGCGGTGATCCGCGTCAACAGCCAGTCGGGCAAGGGCGGCGTCGCGTGGGTGCTCGAACAGGACAAGGGCCTGAAACTCCCCAAGAAAATGCAGGCGAGCTTCAGCCACGTCGTCCAGGCACTCGCCGACGAGACGAGCCGCGAACTCGGCGCCGAGGACATCTGGGGCGCCTTCGACCACGCCTATCTGGTCACCGAGGGCAAGCGCTTCCAGCTCGTCGACTGGTCGGAGAGCCATGCGGGCACCGACCGCATCTTCGCGGGCAAGCTCACCATCGACGGCACTCCGCGCAGCGTCAGCGGCCGCGGCAACGGCCTGATGAGCAGCGTCATCGCCGCGCTCGCCGAGTCAGGCGGCCCGATCATGGACATCGTCGACTATAGCGAGCACGCGATCGGCCAGGGCAGCAATGTGCAGGCCGCAGCTTACGTGGAGTGCCGCACCGCGGACGGGAAAAGCCTGTTCGGCTGCGGGCTGGATACGGACGTGGCGACGGCGAGTGTTCGGGCGATTTTGTCGGCGGCGAATGGGGCGTAACCGGCACCTCGCATCACCACATTCTGAAATGACTCATTCCAAGCCGCGACTCAGCGCGCCAAAATGCTGCTCGCAATGCTCGATCTAAAACCGTAAACTCGGCGTAATTTGCCGGGGAGAAGGAAGTGATTCAGCTTAATGCCGCCGATGAACAGTTGCTTTTGAATGCACTGAAGGATGGAAATATTGTACTTGCTCTTGGAGCAGGCGCTTCTGCCACTTCATTGAATTCGCAGGGAGAAAAGGTTCGTCAAGGCAAAGCGCTAGCGGAACTACTTACCACAAAAGTAGGGCTTCCCTATGCCGGCGAGGAGCTTCCAGAAGTTCTTCCTGGGATAGTGGGGCCACGGATAAGCCAAAAGCAGTTTGAAGACATACTTCGCTTAGAATACACGAAAATTCAGCCGTCTGACGAAATCCAGAATCTATTAAAATACACGTGGAGAAGAATATATACGTGGAATATTGACGACTCTATCAATAACGTAAAATCATCTTCACAAATAAGAAAATATTTTAACGGTTTGGCAGATAAAGTATCTGTTCATGACGGACATGACTACCTGCAAATCATAAACCTTCACGGCGACGCATCGAAACCTGAGCACGGATTCATTTTTAGTCCGGCCGACTACAACCGCCGAATAAACAAAAATGAGCATGATTGGTATAGAGAATTATCTTCTGACTATATCTCATACACCCCCATTTTTATCGGAAGCCGCCTGAACGAGCCAATCTTGTCCGCAGAGCTAGATAGAGCGCGCCCATCACCTGAAGCCGGCTTGGGAATGGCCTTTCTTGTGACGCCCGACAACTTCACCGAGATTCAACTTGCGAGCTTCAATGCTAAAAATATCGTTATAATTCAAGCCACTCTTAAGGATTTCGTGGAATGGATAAGCGAAAAGCTTGGGAGTCATCTCACGCCTCCCGAAGTCGCCAAGCGATCAAACGCATTTGTGGAACGCTTACTTGCGGTATCCAAAGCCATTTCCAGAGCGGAGATTGAAGCGGCCGAATATGTTGTTCCCCGCTCTTGGACTCTAGCCAAGAAGGACGCAGACGACCAACCGCAACCAACTCTACGACGCATGGCGCGACGCTATCTAGAAGGCGCGCCGCCCTCTTGGCTTCTAGCTGCAACGACCGTGCCCGTTTGGCTTCAAAGATCTGAGAGCTTATACAAGTCGATGACTGACGCCTTTCGAGATCGAGAGCGTTGCTTTATCGCCCACGGCCAATCGGGCAGCGGAAAAACGACAGCGATCTTGCAATCTCTTCTAAAATACAGTCGAGAAAACGAAAAATCATATATCTACGAGCTAAAAGGCAACGTCCCCTCTCTCCGATCTTCACTATCTCTAATTTCTCGCCTTCACGAGGACGAACACGTAGTACTTTACATCCCCGATGCATTTATATTCGGCGATGGATTTGCCGAGGACATCATGAGCATAAGTCCTGGCCGCATTACAGTGGTAACTAGCGCCCGCAGTGGCGAATGGAGAGACCATATTCAAAGGCGGATTGGGAGTATCTCAAAAGACTTCCTATATCAAAGATTTGGCGAACAAGATCACCAACCACTCATTCAACGCCTAATTGAATATGTTCCTGCCCCAGCATTCATAAAGCTAACAGCCGAAGAAAAAATCAACAAGCTCAAGACATCACAAAGTCAGCTTCTCATCGCGCTCAAGGAAACAACGTCGTCCGAGAACTTCACCAAGGTAATCACCAATGAATTTCTCACGCTCCCAGACGATGATTGCCGCACCCTTGCAATTATCGCCGGCGTGGCCACGCTCGCCCGATCGGGCATCCAAGAAAGTCACGCCCGAGAAGCGTACACCCGCCTAGCGAAAAAGCGAGATTTCAAATCGGCTTGCGGTGCTCTGGAAGGAATCGTTACAACGGATTCCAATGGAAGATTGTGGGCTAGGCATGAACTTTACGTTCGGCACTTGATTGAGAATGTTGCAGATTTTTCTAACATAGTCGATATTATAATCGAAATATTGCGTAATTTTACTAAATACAGAATTCCGATCGTCAAGACGGTCGGCCGCCTCGATGCTGTTCTATTTAAGTTTCTCTTAAATCACAATCTCAATGCCGATCTGGCTAAAAGACGACATGGAAAGTTGGAAGGACGGCGAATATATGAAACCTTTGAAGTTGAATTTCAGTTAGATGGTCACTTTTGGCTCCAGTATGGACAATATTTGGTAACAATCGGAGAAGAGGAGGAGGCGCTATCTGTTCTAGGTAAATCTATTGATGCCTATTCCAATAACCCTTACGCCGTTCATGCTTTTGCTGACCTACAGCTAAGAGTGGCCGCAAAACGCCCTCATTATGATTCGGAAACGGCAAAATTGATTGGCGATGCTGTTAAAACCCTGACCGAGCAACATGGCTATCTGTCATGGGATTCTGACCAGTATCCAATAGTTACGCTAGCGGAGAAGCACATTAACGCGCTTATACGGCACAAGAAAGATCCTGAGGCGAGACAGGCTGCGAATCTATATTTTGAAGATATCCAGAGAATGAGTCAGCATAACTCCGCGAGACCGCTACAAATCGCGAAAGAGAGGTTAGCACATTATGTAACCACTGGCCGCTGGTACTCTAGCGCACTGCCAAACTTGGCTGGGTCTTCAACGCGCCTCGCTCCTCGAAAGCATCAAAACAGAGGGCGCCGTCCGCGGGGCTCCGGAAACAGATAACCCTTTCCTACATTTCACCCATATGGTTTATTCTGTCGGTTTCACCTAACCGAAAGGACGAATTGATGGACGACGCCGCGCATAATCCCGCCACCATCCCCGCCCCCGGCAGCTATCACTGGACGCCGCGGCTCCAGCGCGACTTTCTCGAAGCCTTCGCCACCAACGGGTCGGTGAAGATTTCGGCAGCCAAGGTCGGCATGTCACCGTCCGCCGTCTATCAGCTGAAGCAGCGGCCCGAGGGCGCGGCGTTCAGCCGCGGCGCTGCTGATCGCGCGCGGGCGGCTCGTCGACGAACTGCTCGACCGGGCGATCTGGGGGCATGACGAGACCGCCGAGATCCAGCGCGAGGAGGGCCGCAGCTATGCCAAGCGCCGCCGCATCGACTCGCGCCTCGGCCTCGCGATGCTCGCGCGGCTCGACAGGATGGTCGAAACGCGCGCACCCCAAAAAGGAGGATGGCCAGGCGAGGAGATGCTCGCGCAGATCATCGCCGGCGACTGGCCGGGCTTCCTCTCGCTCTTCGACGCGGCCGAAGCTGTGGCGCCGGGCGCCGCCGGGGCGGAAAACACCGACGCCGAGGGGCAGAAGGACGGGATGGCGGCCGCCCTCGCCCTCTGGCTCGCCGCGCGCGACAACCGTGCCAACCCGCTCGCCACCCTGTGGCGCAGCACCGCGATCGCGAATGAAGTTGCGCAGTTTTCCGCCACTTCCGACGCCGAGCCCGAAACCGAACCCACCCCCGAGGAAGAGGCCGCCGAAATGACCGTATGGCACGACGAGGAACGCAATGAATGGCGCACCAACTTCCCGCCGCCCGACGATTATGTCGGCATCGAGGTTGGCATGTTCGGCGACGCCGACTATGAACGCACGCTCGACGGGACCGAAGAAGACGCCTGGGAAGGCGCCCGCGCCGAAGCTTTCGAACCGCTGCGCATCGCCGGCGAAGCCGCCCGCCGCGCCTTCTTCGCGCTCCCCGCCCCCGCGAACGATCCGGCGCCCGCGAGCAAAAAGCTACGGAAATCGGCGAGCGGTTGAACCCGATCCTCTTCGCGGGAATGACGAGGTTTGGCGTATCGATCGCCCGCGGCAACGCGAAGGCGCCGTGGGCGCCGTGGGCGAAGAGGGGGGAGATGGTCGGCGAGCGTTTCTGACGCCCGCCTAGTCGACGACCCAATAGTCGGCCGCCCCGCCCGGCTCATATCCGCGGCGACAGATCATTTCGCCTTCGCTCGTGAGCGGCGGCACGCCCGGAAAATGGTTGAGCGCCGGGGCGAAATCGGCCGCCTGCGCGCGGCTGTGCAAGCCATCGGGATCGGGCGCGAAATCATCGAGGATGACGAGCGGCTGCGCCTCGGTCCCGATCGTCTCGATACGAACCGACGTCATTCGGCGCAGGCCGCGGCGCGCGCCAGCAGAAAGTCGCGCTCGCGCTCGTTGCTCGAGAGCGCTGCCGCTGCCTCAAACTGTGCCCGTGCTTCGCCCGGCCGCCCGGCGCGGAAGAGGAAATCGCCGCGCGCGGCAGGCAGCGGCGCATAATTGCGTAGCGCCGCCGCATCGGCGATGGCGTCGACCAGCCGCAATCCGGCCTCGGGACCGAACGCCATGCTGTGCGCGACCGCGCGATTGAGCTCGACCACCGGCGACGGCATCATCTGCCCCAGCCGGTCGTAGAGGCCGGCGATACGCTGCCAGTCGGTTACCTCCGCCGACCGCGCCCGGGCGTGGCACGCCGCGAGCGCCGCCTGCAGCGCATAAGGCCCATCAGCTCCGCCCAGCGCCTCGGCCCGATCGAGCGCATTGAGCCCGCGACGGATCAGCAGCTGATCCCAGCGCGCCCGGTTCTGTTCGGTCAGCGGCACAAACCGCCCATCGGGTCCCGCCCGCGCCGTCAGCCGCGACGCCTGAATTTCCATCAGCGCGAGCAAACCCAGCACCTCGGGCTGTTCGGGCATCAACCCGGCGAGAATGCGCCCTAATCGCTGCGCTTCACCGCACAGCGGCGGACGAACGAGCGAGGGGCCCATGGTGGCCGCATAGCCTTCGTTGAAGATCAGATAGACGACCTCGAGCACCGATCCCAACCGCGCCTGAAGCTCGGCACCGCGCGGAACCTCGAACTGGACCCCCGCCTTGGCAATCGCCTTTTTAGCCCGCGTGATCCGCGCTGCGATCGCGGCTTCGTTCGACAGGAAAGCCCGGGCGATCTCCTCGACCGTCAACCCGCCGACCAGCCGCAGCGTCAGCGCAGCGCGCGCCTCGGGCGAAATTACCGGATGGCAGGCGGCGAAGATCAGCCCGAGCAGTTCGTCGCCGAGCGGATCGTCGAGCGCCGCCTCGACAGCCTCCGCGCTCATATCGCGCTCCTCATCGAGTTCGCGGGCGATTTCGGCATGCTTCCGCTCCCGCATCGCATGGTGCCGGGCGCCGTCGATCACCCGCCGTTTCGCCGCCGCGGTCAGCCAGGCGCCCGGATTATTGGGCACCCCTGACTTCGGCCATTCGGTCAGCGCGATCAGCAGCGCCTCCTGCGCCAGCTCTTCGGCGCGGTCGACGTCGTGCGTCATCCGGGCGAGCGCGGCGATCAACCGCGCCCGCTCGATCCGGAACACCGCTTCGATCGCCCGGTGGGTTTCGTCGGCCGCCATGCCTGCCTTGTCCGCGAAGATCGTGAGCAAGGCAAGCACGGCTACCGGCATAGATTATTCGCCGCTGAGCCTTTCGCGCAGCTTCTGCTCCTGCTCGGCGAGTTCGGGCGTCAATGCGTCGCCGAAATCCTCCATTTCATAGAAGGGACGGATTTCGAGTTCACTCGGGCCGGGCATCGGGTTCGGACAACGCTTCGCCCAGGCGACCGCCTCGTCCATGTCCTTGACCTCCCAGACCCAATAACCCGCGACAAGTTCGCGCGTCTCGGCGAAGGGGCCGTCGATCACCGTGCGGCTCGCGCCATCGAACGCGATGCGCTTGCCGGCCGACGAGGGCTTGAGCCCATCGCCGTCGACCATCACGCCGGCATTCACGAGCTCCTCGTTGAATTTGCCCATCGCCTCGAACATCGCGGTCATGTCCTCGGTCGGCGGCAGGCCCTTTTCGCTATCCTCGGTCGCTTTGACAAAGACCATTACACGCATCGTCCATCTCCTCTTTGATCGGGCCAACAACGGCTCCTGCCAACACGACGAACGAGCCGCCGCCAAATCGACACAAGCCAGGAAAAAATTTCAGGCGACCTCCGCCAGCGACTGCGGTGTCGAAAAACGCTGCCGATATTCGTGCGGCGACAGGCCGATCAGGCGGTGGAACAATTTGCGGAACGCCGCCGCATCCTCATATCCCACGGCCCACGCGATCTGGTCGACCGTGCGCCTGGTGAATTCCAGCAGCTCGCGCGCCTTGCCGACACGCAGATGCTGGACATATTCGACGGGCGTCATGCCCGTCGCGGCCTTGAAGCGGCGCTGAAAGGTGCGTTCTTCCATTCCCGCCTCGCCCGCCATTTCGGGCACCGCGACCGGGCCGGGGCCGCGCGCCTGCAACCAATGCTGGACGCGCAGGATCGCCTCATCACCGTGCGTCAGCTTCGGCGCAAAGCTCGCATAATTTTTCTGCTCGCGCCCCGACGGATCGATCAGCAGGAAGCGCGCGGTCTCCATCATCACCGTCGGCCCCAGCAGGCGTTCGACGATGCGCAGCCCGAGATCGGTCCATGCCATCAGCCCGCCCGCAGTGACGATGTCGCCATCGTCGATCACCATGCGGTCGGCCTCCATCCGCACGTCGGGAAAGCGGCTGCGGAACTCCTCGGCGAAGAACCAGTGCGTCGTCGCCGGCCGCCCCGCGAGCAATCCCGTCGCCGCCAGCGCAAACGCCCCGCCGCAGTTCGACGCGAGCACCGCGCCCTGCGCATGCCGGTCGAGCAGCCAGCGCGCATAGGGCTCGACCTCGCCGGGCTCGAGCAATTTGTGCAGGCTGCCCGGCGCGATCAGCACCGCGGGCGAATTGCCCGCCGCCTCATCAGGATGGCTGTCGTACCAGCGCGCAAAGCCTCCCACTTCCTGCAGCCGCCAATGGCTGACACGGATCGGGCTGCGGCCATGATCCACCGCAAAGCGCCCCGCGACGTCGAACAGATCGGTGATCCCATACACCATGCCCATCTGGCAATCGGGATAGGTCATCATCCCGACCTCGATCAGCGGCACGGTCGTCGCCTCGGGCACCTTCAACTTGGGCATATCGGCTCCTTTGTCGGAATCGGCCCGCATAATGTCGCATCCGCCAATCCCGCGCAAGCGCCGCCCGGCCTATCTCCAGATCACCGGGACGGAAACCCGCCCTTCTCGAAACGAAAGGAACCGCGACATGACCACCATCACCACCAAGGACGGCACCAACATCTTCTTCAAGGATTGGGGTCCGAAGGACGCCCAGCCGATCGTCTTCTCGCACGGCTGGCCGCTTTCGGCCGATGCCTGGGACGCCCAGATGGTCTTTTTCGCCAATCATGGCTTCCGCACCATCGCCCACGATCGCCGCAGCCATGGCCGCTCGGATCAGGTCTGGGACAATAACAATATGGACCAGTACGCCGACGACCTCGCCGAACTGATCGAACAGCTGGACCTGAAAGACGTGATCCTCGTCGGCCATTCGACCGGTGGCGGCGAAGTCACCCGCTATATCGGCCGTCACGGCACCGCCCGCGTCGCCAAGGTCGCGCTGATCGGGGCGGTCCCCCCGCTGATGCTCAAGACCGAGGCCAATCCGGGCGGCCTGCCGATCGACGTCTTCGACGGCATCCGCAAGGGGACGTTCGACAACCGCCCGCAGTTCTTCAAGGACCTGACGCTGCCCTTCTACGGCTATAACCGCGACGGCGCGGTGGTCAGCGAAGCGGTGCGCGACGACTTTGTGCGGCAAGGCATGAACGGCGGCCTCAAGGGCCTGCTCGACAGCATCCGCGCTTTTTCGGAAAGCGACTTCAACGAAGACCTCAAGAAGTTCGACAAGCCGACGCTCGTCCTCCACGGCGACGACGACCAGATCGTGCCGATCGGCGCTTCGGCGCTCTCAACGGTCAAGATCGTCAAGCAGGCGGTGCTCAAGGTCTACGAAGGCGCCGACCACGGCCTCACCGTCACCCATCAGGATCGGTTCAACGCCGACCTCCTCGACTTCATCAACAGCTGATCCGGATATGCGGGGCGACGACCCGTCGTCGCCCCCAACAGGGAGTAAAGACAATGATCCTCGGTTTGACCATCCCGCAGTTCACCGCGCTGCACGTTGCGATCAGCTTCGTCGGCATCGGCGCCGGTCTCATCGCGCTTCCCGCCTTCGCCCGCGGCAGCATCCTGCCCCGCACGAACGGCGTGTTTCTCTGGACGACCTTGCTCACCAGCCTCACCGGCTTCCTCTTCCCGATCGTTGCTTTCACCCCGGCGCTCGGCACGGGGATCGTCTCGACGCTGGTGCTCGCGGTCGCCTTCTGGGCCTGGTATGGCCGCAAGCTCGCCGGCCGCGCAGCGACGGTCTATGCGATCAGCGCCACCGCCGCGCTCTACCTCAACCTCTTCGTGCTGGTGGTGCAGTCGTTCCTGAAGGTTCCTGCACTCAACGCGCTCGCCCCGAACGGAACCGAAGGCCCCTTTGTCGCGGCACAGGGCGCACTCCTCCTTGGCGCGATCCTGTTCGGCTACCTTGCTGTCAAAGCCAGCCGCCGCCCGATCGCGGCCTGACCCACCCATAAACGACGAAGGGCGGCCTCACGGCCGCCCTTCGTTGCGTCACGGCCGCTTCCGGCCGGAAATGCCGGGGTGGGCGCCGCCCACCCCGCGCATCTTACATGCCGTCGAGGCCCTTGCTGACCAGAATATTCACCGCAACGCGGCGATTCTGGGCCTTGCCTTCGGGCGTGGTGTTGTCCGCCGCCGGGTCGGCTTCGGCCATCCCGGTGGGGGTCAGCATGCGATAGGGCTTCCAGCCGCACGCCTGCTGAAGATGATTGACGACGCGGCTCGCGCGCTTTTCGCTGAGCACCTGGTTGAGTTCCTGGCTACCGGTCGAATCGGTGTAGCCAACGACCAGCAGCAGGGCGTTGTCCATCCCATCGGCCTGCGATGCCGCGCTGCAGAGATCGGCTTTCGCCTGCTCGGTCAGCACTGCCTTGCCGGTGTCGAAGTTCACGTTCGTCGTGCCTTTGACATTATACTGGTCGATATCGCCCACGCGGCTGCGCAGCGCCTCGGTCGCCGCCGTCTGTTCGGCAAAGCGCTGATCGGTGCCGGTGTGGATCATCGATGCGGTGCGGAGGTCCTTGCTCTTGAGTTGGACCTGGCTTGCCACCAGTCCGCCATCCCACTGCAATGTGTCGATGGAAACGGGCAGGCCGTTGAGCAGTTGAGCTGCGCCAAGCTTATCGCGATCGAGCCCAAGGAACCCGCCGCTGCTCTTGATCTTCGTATAGTCGGCGATCGCCACGGTCGTGCTGTTGCCGTCGGCGGTCGCGACCTTGATCCGGCCATCGGTGCGCGCGGCAATGATGCCCTCGACCTTGGGACCCTTGGTCATCTGGTCGGGCGAAGGCAGCGTGCCGACAACGGTCGCCATGACCTCGCCGTCGTTTGCATTCTGCTCTTGAGCCGCGAGGCTCCCCGTTGCGGTGCCGGCCAGCAAGGCCAGCGCCAATATAATTCTCGGACTCTTGGAAACGGCGCCCATATACTTCTCCTTCAAAACTGCCGCCCGCGCAGATGGGCCCGCGTATTCGCGTGGTCCGTTCTGGGACAAGATTACTCGCGACGAAGTCGAAAGTTGCGCAGGTCGTCGTGCGCACGGTGCGACCAGCCGATAAGACCGTGTCGTAAAAGCGTAATTTTTTTCGTTCGTAGATTTACGCGGGTAGAAATTCAGCGGCATTTGCCAACAGCCAGCTTTCTCGAAAATGTAGCTTGTAAAAAGAGATCGGCGGTCCGTTCCGCGTGCGATCGTCCGCCACGCCCGCCTCGCCAGTTACCCGCTTGCGCAGCTTTCCGTTTACGTTAAGGTTAGTTTCAAACTGCAACCGGAGAGTGATTCATGGCCCTTCCCCCGATTTTCGACCGCCTGCGCTTGCCCGTGATCGGCTCGCCGTTGTTCATCGTTTCGGGACCCGAGCTTGTTATCGCGCAGTGCAAGGCGGGCGTCGTCGGCAGCTTCCCGGCGCTCAATGCCCGCCCGCAATCGCTGCTCGATGAATGGCTGCACCAGATCACCGAAGAACTCGCGGCGTGGGACCGCGCCAATCCCGACCGGCCCTCGGCGCCTTACGCCGTCAACCAGATCGTCCATAAATCGAACGACCGGCTGCTCGACGACATTGCGACGTGCGAGAAATGGAAAGTGCCGATCACGATCACCTCGCTCGGCGCGCGCGAGGAGCTCAATCAGGCGGTCCATGGCTGGGGCGGCATCACACTTCACGACATCATCGACGACCGTTTCGCGCGCAAGGCGATCGAAAAGGGTGCCGACGGCCTGATCCCCGTCGCCGCGGGCGCGGGCGGCCATGCCGGCCGGCAATCGCCCTTCGCGCTGGTGCAGGAGATCCGCGAATGGTTCGACGGTCCGATCGCGTTGTCGGGCGCCATCGGCCACGGCCGCTCAATCCTCGCCGCGCAGGCATGCGGCGCCGACCTCGCCTATATCGGCAGCGCCTTCATCGCCACGACCGAAGCCAATGCCGAAGACACGTACAAGAACGGCATCGTCGAGGGGCGCGCGGGCGACATCGTCTACTCGAACCTCTTCACCGGCGTTCACGGCAATTACCTTCGCCAGTCGATCGTCGCCGCGGGCATGGACCCTGAAAACCTGCCCGAAGGCGACCTCAAGACGATGAACTTCGGCTCGGGCGGCAACACTAAGGTCAAGGCGTGGAAGGACATCTGGGGATCCGGTCAAGGCATCGGCCCGGTCACCGCGGTGCGCCCGGTCGCCGAATTTGTCGCCGAACTCGAAGCGCAATATCTCGCCGCGCGCCGCGAACTCGAAGCGAAGGTCCGCCTATAAACCACCGAACAGCTTGTCGATCGCCTCGTCGAGATAGGGGCGGTCGACGAACAGCCGCATCGGGTCGCGCCGGTTGAGCCAGAAGCCCGCGCCATGCCGATCAGTCAATGCGCGCCGCGTCGAGTCCTGCAACAGACGCAAACGCATGACGGCGGTGCGCCGGGCCATTCGCGGATCGGTCGGCGCGTGAAGCGCGAAATGCGCTCTGATCCCTTCGACCCGCGCCGCGATGACATCGCTATAGCCATGGTGCGGCCCGCGGTGCAGCGCATGCCCCGACCGCAGCGCCGCCGGCTCGCACGCAGGGAGTATCAACCCGTTGCGACCGAAATGTTGGAGCGCGAAGCCGTCGCCATGGAGCTGCTCGAACATCGCCGCCATTTGCGGGCGCTGCGACAGGGCGATCGGGATGAGGTGATGACGCTGGAACCCGGTTTGCGGCGGCGGTGCGCCCTGCCAGCCCCGCGGCGGTATCAAGCGTCGCGGCCGAACTCGACAAGCACCGTCGACCGCTGGCTTCCGCTGCTCGCGCCCGGCGACAGGTCGATCCATTCGCCCGCCTCCAGCCCGCGCATCGTCCGCGCATGGCGGACCGGGCCGTTGAGCATCATGTCGAGCGCAAGCCGCGACAGCCGCCGGACCATTTCGGCGACCGTCCAGCCGACCGGAATCCGCGCTTCCAGTTCCTGCCCCGCAAACAATACCAGCCCCCGGGTTCCCATGCTGGCATCGGCGCCATTTTCGCGGCGCCGGAACGCGACGAGGTGCAGCACCGGCGGCATTCCGCTGGCCAGCATTTCGGCGATCGAAGCGCGAAATTGCGGCGCGTCGGACCACAGCCGCGCCGGCGACCAGAAAATATGGCTGGCATCGAACAGGTCGATCAGCAGCACCATCATCTTGAAGAATTCTCGCATTCGTGTCGGCTGCACGGTCGATGGCCCCGGCGACCCCGCGCGTTCGGGATCGCGCTCGGGGATAAAGACCCAGCACGCCCCGCTCTCGCGCCATCGTCGTGGCAAGCTCGCCGCCAGCAGGCTGGTCGACGGATGGTCGGGATCGGCGAGGTCCAGCGCGGCACCGGCGGCGGGTCCGGCCAGAACCGACACCGCGCCGAAAGTCAGGCGGAAACGGGGCGCCGCGACGCGCACGGCGACATCGGTGCCCTCGCCGTCGACGCGCTCGGGCCTCAGCCCCATGCGGCGCAACGCGGTTTCGATGCTCTCGTCCGAACCGCCCTGTATCGCCGCCCCGACGATCAGGGCAAAGGGTTCCGGCGGAACCGGCAGGATCAGAGCGTCAGGGTTGCCGACATCCATGCTATTGCGCGGCCTTTTTTGGGTCGCCCTTGCATTGCAAGACTGGCCCCGATGTACAAACGCTTATTGCCACATGTCGGGAAGTTAATCTTCGGCTTCAGATCGCGACCTGGCTTCCCAGTTCGACGACGCGATTGGTCGGCAGGCGGAAATATTCCATCGCGCTTTCCGAATTGCGCAGCATCCATGCGAACAGCTTTTCGCGCCAGATCGGCATGCCGGGCTTGCTCGCCGCGATCAGCGTCTGCCGCGACAGGAAAAAGCTCGTTTCAAGCATCTTGAACTCGCCGCCGCAGCTCGTGACGCGGGTCAGCGCCTCGGGCACGTCGATCGGCTGCATGAAGCCATAGTTGAGCACCAGCCGGTGGAACCCCTGTCCCAGATCCTCGAGCAGGCAGAATTTCTCCTCCTGCACGAACGGCACGTCGGCGATCTTGATCGTCAGCAGGATGATCCGCGCATGGAGCACCTTGTTGTGCTTGAGGTTGTGGAGCAGCGCGTGCGGCACGCCGTCGCTGCTCGATGTCATAAACACCGCTGTGCCAGGCACGCGCGTCGCGCTGTTCGCCGCCGACTTCACGAATACCGGGATCGGCATCGCGCCCTCGGCCATTTCCTGCTGCATCAGCTTGCGTCCGCGAGACCAGGTGGTGAGCAAGGTGAAGATGATCAGCCCGATCGCGAGCGGCACCCAGCCGCCGTCGGGCACCTTGATCAGGTTCGCGCCGAAATAGGCGATGTCGACGATGAAGAAGACCGCAAGCACCGGCAGCGCCTTCCACGCCGGCCACTTCCACAATGTGAAGAGCACGACGCTGAGCAGGCAAGTATCGATGAACATCGCCCCCGTCACCGCGATGCCATAGGCCGCGGCAAGGTTGCTCGAAGATCCGAAGAAGAGGACGAGGATGATCACCATCACCATCAGCCCCCAATTGACGATTGGGATATAGATCTGCCCCTGCGCCGACGCACTCGTGTGCTCGACGCGCAGCCGCGGCATGAAGCCAAGCTGGATCGCTTGCTGGGTCAGCGAGAAGGCGCCCGAAATCACCGCCTGGCTGGCGATGATCGTCGCGAGGATCGCCAGGATGACGACGGGCACCTGCCACGCGTCTGGCATCATCTGGAAGAAGGGATCGGCTATCAGGTCGCTTCGCGGTCCCATGTCCGCCTCGAGCACCATCGCGCCCTGCCCCATATAGTTCAGCATCAGCGCGGGCAGGACAAAGGTCAGCCAGCTGAGCCCGATCGGCCCGCGCCCGAAATGCCCCATGTCGGCATAAAGCGCCTCGGCCCCGGTCACCGCGAGCACGACCGCGCCGAGCGCGATGAAGGCGGTGAAACCATCGACGTAGAAAAAGCGCAGCGCGTTCACCGGGTTCAGCGTTTCGACGATAATCCCCGGATGATCGACGATATGGATCAGGCCGAGGATCGCCAGCATCGTGAAATAGGCGAGCATGATCGGCCCGAACAGCATCCCGACCTTCGCCGTCCCGCGCGCCTGGATCGCGAACAACCCGATCAGGATCGTGAGCGCGATCGGCACGATATAGGGCTCGAACCCCTTGTTGACGTAGCTCAGACCCTCGGTCGCGGAGAGCACCGACATCGCCGGGGTGATCATGCTGTCGCCATAGAAAAGCGCGGTCGCGAACACCCCGAGCAGGATGATCGGCCAGGTCCAGCGCTTCTCGCCCGACGAACGGCTGATCAGCGCGAGCAGCGCAAGACTGCCCCCCTCGCCCTTGTTATCGGCGCGCATGATCGTCAGCACATATTTGAAGGTGACGACCAGCATCATCGACCAGAAGACGAGGCTGAGCACGCCATAGATGTGCAGCCGGTCGGCCTCGATCGGATGATGCCCGGCAAAGGTTTCGCGAAACGCGTAGAGCGGGCTGGTCCCGATGTCGCCGAACACGACGCCGATCGCGCCGACGGCAAGCTTCAGCTTGCCATCGCTGTGATGTCCATGCCCGTAATGGGCCGTTTCGGCGCCAGCAGTCACGGCGCCCGCGGCGCCGCCCGCCGCCTGTTGCGACTCAGCAGTCATTGCGGGCCTTTAGACGAGCCTGAGCCTTTGTAATAGGTTTCAATTTGGGACGTCCGGTGCCGGTACGTCGACCGGGGTAGCGGCGGGCAGCTGCGGCCCAAGCGCCTGACGCAATTGCGCCAGCCGCATCTCGAGGTCGGGCCGCCACGGCGCATCGGCCGGACTGCGCGCGAGCAAATCGCTCCACACCGTCTCGGCGCCTTTCAGGTCGCCGCCCTGCGCCAGCGCCAGCCCCGCGAAGAAAGGCGGCGCCGGATGCGAGGGATCGCGCTTCGCCGCCTCGTCGAACGCCAGCGCCGCGGCGGGCGACATCACGCCGCCGCCGTGCGCCGCCAGCGCGTTGCCCAGCCCGACCCACAGGTCGACATTGTCGGGATATTTATCCAATCCCTTTTCGAGCGTCTTCGCCGCGAGTTCGGTCTTGCCGGTGCGCGCGAAACCGTCGGACATGCCAAGCCACTGCGCCGCGGGACCAAAACGTTCGGACATCCCCTGCCGCTGGTCGGTGATCGCCTCGCCAAATCCCTCGGGCTCCTCGGGCGCCGCCACAGGCTTGCCCGGCAGCGACGGATGCCCCTGCAACGCATAGCCCGCAAGGCCCAGCATCACCGCCGCCCCCGCCAGCGGCCGCGCCGCGGCGGGCAGCTTGCCGAACCAGAAGATGCCGCCGATCGTCAGCAAGGCGACGAGTACGACCCACAGCCAGATCATGCCGCGCCCTCCTCATCATCGTTCGCGCCGCGGCGGAAACGGCCAAAGGCCAGCCATCCGCCGAGCGCGAGGAAGAGCAACGGCCCGAGCCAGAGCAGTGCCGTGGCGCCATCGAACGGCGGATCGTAGCTCACCCAATTGCCGTAGCGCGCGACGAGCCACGACTTGATTTCGGCCGGGCTTTCGCCCGCCGCGATCTTGCTGCGCACTTCGTGGCGCATATCGCCCGCGAGCGGCGCATCGCTATCGGCAATCGACTGCCCCTGACAGACGAGGCAGCGCAGCTCTTCCATGAGCGCTTTTGCGCGCGCTTCCTGCGCCGGATCCTTGAGCTGCTGATATGCGTAGGGCGCGGGCGGCAGCCGGTCCTGCGCCGCCGACGGAAGCGCCAATGCCCCGAGCAGGCAGAGCAGCAGGAGCCGGAGCGTCACTTCATCGCCTCGAGCTTCGCGACAATTCCGGGCACCTGATCGGCCAGGATCACGCCCTGAATCTGTTCGCGAATAATGCCCTTGCCGTCGATCAGGAAGGTTTCGGGCACGCCCGACGACCCCAGCGCGATCTGGACGCTGCTCTGCATGTCCGACCCGATACGGTCGAAGGGATTGCCATATTCGCGCAGGAACATCGCGACATCCTCGGGCCGGTCGCGGATCGCGATGCCGTCGATCGGCACCCCCGCGGCCTTCAGCGCCTCGAGTTGCGGCGCCTCTGCACGGCACGGGATGCACCAGCTCGCGAACACATTGACCAGCCGCGGCCGCCCGTCGGCGAGCTGGCTGCTCTTCAGCCCCTGAACCCCGGCAGTCGCGGGCGGCAGGTCGAACAAAGGCATCGGCTTGTCGATCCACTGCGACTGAATCAGCGTCTCAGCAGGCGTCACCAGCCGATAGATGAAGGCGCCGAACAACAGCCCCATGATCGCCAGCGGTACGAAAAGGACCCAGCGGTTCTTCATGGCGCGAAACGCTCCTGTGATTTGCGGCTGCGCCGCGCGCGCCAGATGTTCAGCAATTGTGCGCGGCCGAGCAGCGACAGCGCCGCGCCGATCGCGATCAGCGCGCCGCCGAGCCATATCCACCACACAAGCGGTTTCCACCACAGGCGGATCTGGTAGCGGTCGGCGCTGCCGTCGTCGCTCGTCACCGGCTGGCCGAGCACGGCATAGAGCTGTCCGCCCGGCCGCGTCAGGAGTGCCGCTTCGTTGGTTTCGGTGGGCGCCGTGCCCATCAGGCCCGGAAACGTCCGCGCCTCGGGCCGCATCGTGAAGCTGCCGCCCGACGATGTCGTCGCGACCAGCGTGCCCTCGATCGCGGTATAATTCGGCCCGGCGATCGGTTTGACGCCGACGAACTTGACCGCGAAATCACCGACCTTCACCACGTCACCGGGCGCTGCAGCAACCAGCCGTTCCTTGATGAAGGCGCTCTCGGCGCCCATGCCGGCAAGGCACACCGCGACGCCGAAATGCGCGGTCACCATGCCCCACGTCGGTAATGGCGTGCGGCGCAGGTTACGCCCCCACAAGGGCGCGAGGCTCGCGACCGCGACGATACCCGCGACGGTCATGCCGAGCAGCGGCAAAATCCCGACCTTGCCGCCGAACAGGATCAGCGCGAACAGCACCGCCGCGCCGGCAAAGATCGCCATCGGCAGCCGCGACCAGAGCCGCTTCCCGTCATCCTTGCGCCAGCCAAGCAGCGGCCCGGCAACCATGACAAGACAGAGGATCAGCGCGAGCGGTCCCGCGACCTTGTTGTAATAGGGCGGACCGACCGAAATCTTCTCGCCCATCGCCTCGGCGACGATCGGATAAAGCGTGCCGAGCAGGACGAGCGCGAGGATCGTCGTCAGCAGCAGATTGTTGATGACGAGCGAGCCTTCGCGGCTCAGCAGCGCGAATTTCTTGCCCTCGGCCACGCTCCCCGCACGCAACGCGAAGAGGGTCAAAGCGCCGCCGATATAGATCGCCATCAGCGCGAGCAGGAAGGTCCCCCGCTCGGGATCGACCGCAAAGCTGTGGACGCTCGTCAGCAGCCCCGACCGCACGATGAATGTCCCGACCATCGACATCGAAAAGCCGATCACCGCGAGCATCACCGTCCACGCGCGCAGGGCGTTGCGGGTGGCGGTCACCGCGACCGAATGGAGCAAGGCGGCGCCCGCAAGCCACGGGATCAGCGAGACATTCTCGACCGGGTCCCAGAACCACCAGCCGCCCCAGCCAAGCTCATAATAGGCCCAGTAACTGCCCGCGGTGATGCCCAATGTCAGGAAAATCCAGCTGCCGAGCACCCACGGCCGCATCGCGCGCGCGAAAGCCGGGCCGATCTCGCGCGTAATCAGCGCGCCGACGGCAAAGCTGAACGCGACCGACAGCCCGACATAGCCGACGTAAAGCGTCGGCGGATGGAAGGCGAGCCCGATGTCCTGGAGCAGCGGGTTGAGCCCCTGCCCGTCGGGCGGCGCCACCGGGAGCCGCTTGAACGGGTTCGACGAGAAGAGGAGGAAGGCGAAGAAACCGAGGCTCAGTGCCGCTTGCGCCGCCAATGTCGCGACCAGCGTATCTTCACGCAGCCGCTTTTCGAAGATCGCGATCAACCCACCCGACAGCGACAGGATCATCAGCCACAGCAGCATCGATCCTTCGTGATTGCCCCACGTCCCCGCGACCTTGAAGATCATCGGTTTCAAACTGTTGCTATTCCGCGCAACGAGTTCGACCGACATGTCCGAGCGTACGAACAATGCGATCAGCAGGCCGAAGGCGGCCGCGGTGAGTACGCCCTGCGCGACGCTCGCCGGCCGCACGAGCGCCGCCAGGTCCTTGGGTCCGCCGCGCAGGAACAAGGTTCCGGCGACAAGCGACAGGCACGCGAGCGCGGCCGCGATCCACAGCAGGGCCAGACCGAGTTCGGCGATCACAACCCAATCTCCGTCACCCCGGCGAAGGCCGGGGTCTCATCGCCGGCGCCCATACGCACCGTCGAGATCCCGGCCTTCGCCGGGATGACGATCAAAGAAAGGTGGTTCATACCCCCGCCGGCGCCTTCACATTCTTCGGCATGTCGCCCATCTGCGGCGGCATATAACGCTCGTCATGCTTGGCGAGGATGCGGTCGGCGACGAAGGTCCCGTCGGCGCGCATCCGGCCGTCGGCGACCATGCCGCTCTCCTCGCCGAACAGGTCGGGGACGATGCCCTTATACTCTACCGGAACCGATGCCTTGCCGTCGGTCGCAACGAAACGGATCGTCAGGCCATCGGCCTGCCGCTGGATGCTGCCCTTGGTGACCATGCCGCCCAGCCGCATCGGCTCGCCCACCGCGGCCTTGCCACCCTGAATTTCGACCGGCGTGCGGAAATAGGCCGCCTCGTCGCGCAGCGCGCTCGCCGCGAGCACGCCCGCGCCCGCGATGCCGCACAGCGCCACCAGCGCCAGAATCAGCCGTTGATGCTTGGCCTTCACTTACGATCCTTTCGCAGCGCGTCGCTGCGCTTCTCGGCCTTTTTCATCGCGCGCCAGCTCGCCCACAGCACCGCGCCGGTCAGCACGGCCGTCAGCCCATAGGCCGCAGCGACAAATGCCCATTGTCCGCCCCCGCTGATCACCCCCGTCACGCGTCAAACCCCCTCGTCGTCCGCGAGCCGTCGCAGCCGCGCCGCGACGCGGTTGTCGGCGATGATCCGCCGCATCCGCATCAAGACAATGGCGCCGAATAGCAACGAAAAGCCAAGCACGGTCAAGCCCAGCGGCCACAGCAACGCCCCGTCGATGCTCGACCCGCCCAAGGTGATACTCGGCCCCTGATGCAGGCTGTTCCACCACACAACGCTGCGGTTGATGATCGGAATATTGATCGCGCCGACCAGCGCATAGATCGCGGCGCCGCGCGACAGCGAGCCGCCCTGCCTTTGCCCGTCGTCGCCGCTCGTCAGCGCAATGAAGCCCGCATAGAGAAAGAGCAGGACGAGCATCGAGGTCATCCGCCCGTCCCATTCCCACCAGGTGCCCCACGTCGGGCGCCCCCAGATCGATCCGGTCGCAAGGCACAGCGCGGTGAACAGCATCCCCGGCACCGCGATCGCGCGCGCCGCGATCCCCGACAGCGGATGCCGCCACACAAGCTGGATCAGCCCCGCGATCGCCAGCGACGTCCAGCCGCCCATGCCGAGCCACGCCGACGGGACATGGACATAAAGGATGCGTGCGGTTTCGCCTTGCTTGTAATCGCCCGGCACCATCGTAAGCCCGGCCCACGCACCGCCCAGCACAAGCAACAGCCCGACACCGAGCAACCACGGCGTCAGCGGCTTGGCAATCGCAAGAAAGCGCGTGGGATTAGCGTAGGCGTGCATCGGATCGCGTCGTCCTTAGGCGAGCCGGAGAAAACGGTCCAGCAATTTGCCCGGCGCGACCCGGCGGCCCTTCTGTCGCCGCCCTGCGCCGCGCGGTCAACCCTCGGGCCGCGTCCAAATCCAGCTTCCGGTGACGGCGGCGGCAATCACCGGCACCATCACCCACGGCCATGGCGAGAAGATCGCGGCAAGCACAATACTGAAGGCAAAGGCAGCCGTCGCCGCGATCTTGCCCTTGCGGCTGATCGCGCCCTTCGCACGCCACGCGGTGATATGGAGCCCGAAATGCGGATGCGTCAGCAGCCAATTCTCGAGCCGCGGCGAGGATCGCGCAAAGCAAAAGGCCGCAAGGATCACGAACGGCACCGTGGGCAGCAGTGGCAGGAAAGCGCCGATCGCGCCAAGCCCCAACGACGCCCAGCCCGCGACCAGATAAAAATGCCGTTTCATCGGGGCTGGCTTAGCGGAAATCAGACCGCGTGCCAGCCCTCGAAACGGATTAGCCCCGCCCGATCAGCTTCTGCGCCATCCGGTCGGCCACCGACGCCGCCGGCGTGCCGCTGGCCTTGCTCTCAGCCCAGATCTCGGCGAGCCGGCCGGGGATCAGGTGGATGCGGCTTTCGACTTCCTCGCGGCTGCCCTGCCCCAGATATTCAAGCGCGACGTTGATGATGCCGCCCGCGTTGATCACATAATCGGGGGCATAGACGATGCCGCGATCATGGATGCGCTGGCCGTCGGCCGCGGTCGCGAGCTGGTTGTTCGCGCCGCCCGCAACGATCGGCACGCGCAGTTTCTCGATGCTCGTCTCGGTCAGGATCGCGCCGAGCGCGTTCGGGCTCAGCACATCGGCCTCGATCTCCATGATCGCCGCCGAATCGGCCAGCTCGGCGCCGAGTTCGTCGGCGAGTTCCTTCGCGCGCGCCAGATTGACGTCGGCGAGCGTCAGCTTCGCGCCCTCGGCCGCCAGCCGCCGCGCGACACCGCCGCCGACGCTGCCGACACCCTGGATCGCGATGCGCACATCCTTCGCGCTGTCGGTCTTCAGCCCTTCGCGAATCGCAGCCTTGATGCCGAGATAGACGCCGAGCGCGGTCAGCGGACCGGGGTCGCCGCCCGCTTCGCCGCTTGCCACCGGCAGGCCGCTGACATGTTTTGTGTGCTTCGAAATCTGGACCATGTCGGCGTCGGTGATCCCGACATCCTCCGCGGTCACATAGGCGCCGCCGAGCGATTCGACCGCACGCCCGAACGCCGCAAGCAGTTCAGGAGTCTTCGCGCCGCCATCATCGGCAAGGATCACGCCCTTGCCGCCGCCCATCGGCAGCCCCGCCATCGCATTTTTATAGCTCATGCCGCGCGACAGGCGCAGCGCGTCGGTGATCGCCGCCGCGCGCTGCGGATAATGCCAATAACGCACCCCGCCCGCGCCGGGCCCAAGATGGGTCGAGTGGACGGCGATAACCGCCGTCAGCCCGATGGCGCGATCGCGGAACATATGGATATGCTCGTGATCGTCGAAATCGGCGAAATCCCAGACTGCGGACATTGGCTCATCCTCGCATAAGAAAATTACGTCAGGACGCAATAATGCAACGAGCGCGACGAGTCACCCCAAAAGCGTCTATACGCGATGATAGAGAAAATGGGGCGACCAACGGGGCTCGAACCCGCGACCTCCGGTACCACAAACCGGCGCTCTAACCAACTGAGCTATGGTCGCCACATAAGCGAAGAGCGGCGCGCGAAGCACCCTCGACAGCGCGCGGCGAATAGGCGCGCATCCCCCCGCTCGTCAAGCATTGTTCGCACGCGCTTCCCTGCTAAAAAGCGCGCCATGGCTGCGAATGATCATGTCGACATGGCGACCTCGGGCGCCGACCGCACCGCCGAGCGGCTCGCCGCCGTCCCCGGTATCCGCCGCGCGCCGACGCCAAAGCTCCAGCAGTTCATGCTGTCGGGCTTTCTCGACGCCGAAACCTGCACCGCACTGATCGCGCAAATCGACCGCGACGTGCGGCCCTCGACGATCGCCGATCCGAACGGCGACGACACCTTTCGCACCAGCACGACGTGCGACCTCGATCACCGCGACCCGATCGTGATCGCAGTCAACAACCGCCTCCACGACTTGACCGGCATCCCGCGCGAATATGGCGAGCCGATGCAGGGCCAGCGCTACGATGTCGGGCAGGAGTTCAAGGCGCACACCGATTATTTCGATCCGCACGGCGCCGACTGGGAAACCTATTGCGCGATCCCGGGCCAGCGCAGCTGGACGCTGATGATCTACCTCAACGAGCCAGATGCGGGCGGCGCGACGCGTTTCCTCGCGACCGGCAAGATGCACCAGCCCGAAGCGGGCAAGCTGCTCGCGTGGAACAATGTGCGGTCCGACGGCACCGCGAACCCCGACACGCTCCACCATGGGATGAAGGTGCGCAAGGGCCGCAAATATATCATCACGAAATGGTTTCGCGAACGCCCCTGGCCGTGGGCCGAGGGGGAGCTGGCGTAACAAACTGAACCCCGGCGAAAGCCGGGGCCCATGCGCGGATGGCGCAGCGCTCCTTGTCTGGACCCCGGCTTTCGCCGGGGCACAGAGTTTGGATTACTTCACCAACCGATACTGGAAATTCAGCGTCAGCGTGTTGCCGACCTGCCCCGGCTCGACCGGGGTCGCCTTGGCATCGGCCGCCATCAGGCCGCGCGCATAGGGCATCGGCGGCTGCGGGCCGCCGAAGCTGCCTTCGCTGATCGAGACCAGCTCGACCCCGCGGAAGCCCGCGAGACGCGCATAATCCTGCGCCTTCGCCTCGGCCGCCTTGATCGCCGTGCCGCGTGCGCCGACGAGCTGAGCGTCGGGATCCTTCATGCCGAACGACGGTCCGTCTATATTGGTGCCGCCCGCGGCGACCAGCGCGTCGAGCAGCGGACCGATGTCGGCGATCTTCGCCGTGGTCACGCGCACCATGTTCGACACCTGATACCCCAGGAAGCGCGGCGGCTGGCCGTCGCCGCGGTTGTTATAGTCATATTGCGGCGACAGGTTGATGCCGCTCGTCTGGATATCCTCGGCCTTGATGCCGCGCGCCTTGGCGGCGGCGATCAGCTTGTCCATCGCGGCGGCATTCGCGCGCATCGATTCGACCGCAGTCGGGGCGGTCGTCGTCACGCCGGCGCCGACAGTCGCCTGATCGGGACGCGAACGCACTTCCTCGCTGACCGCGAAGGACAGGATGGGGCCTTGGGTCGTTGCTGCGGTCACGGTCGAACCTCCTTGTTGGGCGATCGCGGGGGTTGCCGCCATCAGGGCCAGTCCGGATGCCATAGCGGCGAGCATTTGCTTCGTCATTTCATTCTCCTGTGAACCGGGCTTTCGGTCATCTCTGATGTCCGCCCCGTAACGCAGACGGAGCGAACCCGTTCCGGCCTTTGTGCGCAGCGCGCTTGCATGATGCTGAACGTATCGGTAGCGCGCCGTTCATCATGGCAGCTCCTATTCTTTCATACGAAGGCCTCGGCCTTGTGCAGGGCAGCGGCTGGCTGTTCCAGGATCTCGACATTTATGTCGGCGAACGCGACCGCCTCGCGCTGATCGGGCGCAACGGCGCGGGCAAGACGACGTTGCTCAAGCTGCTCGCGGGCCAAATCGACGCCGACAAGGGCAAGCGCGTGATCGTCCCCGGGACGCACGTCGTGATGCTCGAGCAGGAGCCCGATTTTTCGGGCTTTGCGACGCTCATGGATTTCGCGGTCGCCGCACCCAATGCGCCCGAAGCCTTTGAGGTCGCCGCAATCGCCGACCAGCTTGGCATCGACATGAGCCGCACCGCCGCCAGCGCCTCGGGCGGCGAGCGCCGCCGCGCCGCGCTGGCGAGGGCATTGGCGCAGAACCCTGACGTGCTGCTGCTCGACGAGCCGACCAACCACCTCGACCTCGCCGCGATTGACTGGCTCGAAAACTGGCTCGCGCGCTACACCGGCGCCTTCGTCGCGATCAGCCACGACCGTACCTTCCTCACGCGGCTGACGCGCCAGACTTTGTGGCTCGACCGCGGCAGCATCCGCCGCAAGGAAATCGGCTTCGGCGGCTTCGAGGAATGGAGCGACGCGGTCGCCGCGGAAGAAGCGCGCGCCGCGCAGCGCCTCGATTCGAAACTGCGGCTCGAGGCGCACTGGCTCGAACGCGGCGTCACCGCGCGCCGCAAGCGCAATCAGGGGCGCCTCGAAAAATTGAAGGAGATGCGCGCGACCCGCGCCGCGATGATCGGCGGCCCGGGAGTCGCCAAGCTCGGCCTCGCCAACGACGATGTGCGCTCGAAATCGGTGATCGTCGCCGAGGGCGTCTCGAAAAGCTTCGGCGACCGCACGATCATCAAGAATTTCGACTTCCGCGTCCAGCGCGGCGACCGCATCGGCATCGTCGGCGCGAACGGTGCAGGCAAATCGACTTTGCTCAAATTGCTCACCGGCGAGATCCAGCCCGACGCAGGCAGCATCACCCTCGCCCCGACGCTCGACGGCATCATCATCGACCAGCAGCGCAGCCTGATGTCGCCGGACAAGACCGTCCGCGACATTCTCTCCGACGGCGGCGACTGGATCGAGGTCCGCGGCGTCAAAAAACATATCCAGGGCTATCTCAAGGAATTCCTCTTCGATCCCGGCGTCATCGAGGCCAGCGTCGGCGCACTCTCGGGCGGCGAACGCTCGCGCCTTCTCCTCGCGCGCGAGTTCGCCCGCGAATCGAACCTGCTCGTGCTTGACGAGCCGACGAACGACCTCGACCTCGAAACGCTCGACCTCTTGCAGGAAGTCATCGCCGACTATGCCGGCACCGTGCTGCTCGTCAGCCACGACCGCGACTTCCTCGACCGCACCGTCACTGTGACGCTCGGGCTCGACGGATCGGGCAAGGTCGATATCGTCGCAGGTGGCTACGCCGACTGGGAAGCCAAGCGGGTCAAGCCCAACACCGTCAAAACCAAGGCCGCGACCGCCGCGCCGCCACCCCCGCCGACCGCGCGCAGGAAATTGAGCTACAAGGACCAGCGCGACTATGACCTGCTGCCGGGACGCATCGAGGAAATCGAGGCGGAAATCGTGCAGGCCGAAACCGAATTATCGGACGGCAGCCTCTTCACGCGCGACCCTGCGCGCTTCAATGCGCTGACCGCGAAGCTCGACGCGCTCGGCGACGAGAAAGCCGCCGCCGAAGACCGCTGGCTCGCGCTGGCCGAAGAGGTCGAAGCGCTCGGCTAACCCCTTGCACAGCGGCTGGACCTCTCCCAAAAGGTCGGCGGGCAAAGGGGGAACAGAGGCATGGCCGAATATCAGGAGCAGCGGGAACTGAGGGGCGTCGGCGGCTGGCTCGGCTTTCTGGTCTTCATCCTCGGCATCGCCACGCCGATCCGAATCCTGATCGAGACAAAGTCGGCCGTCACCCACGCCGCGATCATGGCACAGCTGCTCGGCCCGAACGTGCCAACCTATGTGCAATTCAGCTGGGCGCTCGCCGCTGTCTGCATCGTCGGGACGCTCTATCTCGCCTACCGGCTCGTCGCGGTCCATCGCTGGTCGACCGTCGGGATCGTGATCGTGGGACTGTGGTGCCTCTACCTGCTTCCCGCTGTCATCGATGCCGTCGTCACCTCGCTTCTCTTTTCCAAGGTTGCCGGCGGAATACTTATCGGCGCCCTGTGGTCCAGCGCCAAGGGGGCCATTTGGGCGACAATCTGGACGACCTATCTGATGGCGTCGAAGCGTGTAGCGACCACCTATGGCAAGGATGAAGCCGAAGCGCTGACGTAAATAGCGCCTCACCCCGTCCCATAAAACCGCGCCAGCCGATCGAGCGCCAGTCCCAGCACCAGCTTGCCCGACCGCGCGGGCCAACCGAGCGCCTTCTCGGCCCCACCAATCCCCTCGCCCGCGCAAATGACGCACCAGCAGATATCGGCGAGTCCCGGCCCCGCCGCATCGAGCGCGGCGTGAAAGCGCCGGTGCGCATCGATCCGCGCCAGCGACGCATCCGACGCGCGCGCGCCGCCGCGGCTTTTGCCCGGTGGTGCGGCATCCCAGCGCATCGTCACCCGCGCCGACAGCCCCGCCCGCTCATAATCGCCGCGCAACCTCTCCCCCGCGCCGAGTTGCGCCGATGTCAGCAACCCGCGCGACGCCAGCCAGGCAATCGGGCTTTCGCCGACGTTGACCGTCACATGGCGCATCACCTGCGGCCCCGCCTTACCGGGATCGATCCGGTCGTCGGGGTGAAGATGCGTTTCGAGGCGGCGTGCGGTCATGCGATTCTCCTTTGTGACACGCCGGACTTGACACTGGATTATTTTGTAGGAAAGAAGAAACCGATTTGGTTATTTGAGGGTTTTGCGATGATCAACAGCATCCGCTCGGTCCGCCGCGCCAAGGGGCTGACGCTTGAGGAGGTCGGCCAGCGCTGCGTTCCGCCGACGACGGCGCAGACAATCGGCCGCCTCGAAACGGGCACGCGCACGCTCTCGCTCGGCTGGATGAACCGTATCGCCGCCGCGCTCGGCGTCGATGCCGCCGAGCTGGTGCAACTCCCGCAGGACACACAGCTCACGATCACCGCGCTGCTCGGCGCCGAGGGCGCGCAGGCGCCGACGCGTGTCGAACAGGCGCTCACCGCGCGCCCGGGCGAGGATATGGTCGCGGTGCGCGTCACCTCGTCGATCGGCGACTATCGCGCGGGCGACGAAATCTGGTGCCGCCGCATCGAGGGCGACTGGGCGAGCGTGCTCAACCGCGACCTGCTTGTCCCCCGCCCCGCGGGCCGCTTCTTTTTCGCCCGCCTGCTCAACGTCGATGGCGAAAAGCTCCACCTGCTCCCGCTCGGCACCGGCCAGCGCCAGCAGGTCGTCAGCAACCCGCCGTGGGCCGCGGTCGCCGTTCGCTTGCTCCGCACGCTCTGAGTGTCCGCCGCTCCGTCCTTGCGCGTCCTGTCGATCGCAACTCTTTTCCCCGACGCGGTACGGCCCAACTTCGGCCTGTTCGTCGAGAAAAGCCTGCGTGCGCTCGCGGCGCAGCCCGGCGTCGAGCTCACGATCGTCGCGCCGGTCGGCCTGCCGCCCTTCCCGCTCTCACTCCACAAACGCTATCGCGCGCTCCGCAACCTCCCGCGAAACGAGAGCTGGAACGGCCTCACCGTCCTCCGCCCGCGCTTCACATTGATCCCGCGCGTTGGCGCAAGGTTCAATCCGGCAAAGGTCGCGCGCGCCGTGCTGTCCGCGGTGCGCGGTCAGTCTTTCGACGTGATCGACGCGCAATTCTTCTACCCCGATGGTCCCGCCGCGATGCGCGTCGCGGATACGCTCGGCCTCCCCTTCTCGGCCAAGGCGCGCGGCGCCGACATCAGCCATTTCGGCCATGATCCGGCGACGCGGTCGCAGGTGATCGAAGCGGGCAAAACGGCCGCAGGCCTGCTTGCCGTCTCTGAAGCGATGCGCGGCGACATGGCCGCGATCGACATCGATCCGGCGAAAATCGCTGTCCACTACACGGGCATCGACACCGCACGCTTCCACCCCGGCGACCGTGCAGCCGCGCGCGCCGCACTCGGCATGGGCGGCACCCCCACAATCCTCACCGTCGGCGCGCTGATCGAACGAAAGGGTCAGGCGCTCGTAATCGAGGCGCTGCCCGCGCTGCCTGACGTCCACTATTGGCTTGCCGGCGCGGGCGAAGAGGAAAGCCGCTACCGCGCGCTCGCGCGAAAATTTGGTGTCGCAAGCCGCGTCCATTTCATGGGCCCCGTCGCCAACGCTGACCTGCCGCAGCTTTATCGCGCTGCCGATGCCGTCGTCATGCCATCGGTCAGTGAAGGGCTCGCCAATGCTTGGGTCGAGGCGCTCGCCTGCGGCACGCCGATCGTGATCAGCGGTGCGGGTGGCGCCGCCGAACTGGTGACATCGCCAAGCGCCGGCCGGATCGTCGAGCGCACGCCCGATGCGATCGCCGCAGCCGTTCGGGATATCCTCGCGAACCCGCCCTCACCGTCTGACGTCGCGGCAAGCCTCGGCGGCCGCTTCGATTGGGACCGCAACGGCCGCGAACTCGCCGCGCATCTCCGCCGCTGCGCAAGCCGCTAGATACGGCAACGCCGACCCACTCTCAGAGCAGGCCGGCGCCGTTTTTTGCAATGCTCCGGGCCTCAGACGACCGCGCCGTCATCCTTGCGCTCGACGCGTTCGCCACCGTCCATCCCGGCCGTCGTGCGCGGAACGAAGCTGTGCGGACCGACTTTCAGCCACACGAGGATCGGCGTCGACATCAGGATCGACGAATAGGTGCCGACGAAGACGCCGAGCAGGATCGCGGCGGTGAAGCCGAAGATGACGTCGGGGCCGAAGATCAGCAGCACGCCCAGCGCGAGCAGCATCGCAACGCTCGTCATCACCGTGCGCGACAGCGTCTCGTTGATGCTGAGGTTCAGCAGCGGAACGATGTCCATCTTGCGATATTTCTTCAGATTCTCGCGAATGCGGTCATAGACCACGATCGTGTCGTTCAGCGAATAACCGACGATCGTCAGCAGTGCCGCGACACTGTTCAGGTCGAACTGGATCTGCGTCACCGCAAAGAAACCAAAGGTCAGCGCGACCTCGTGGAACAGGCGACCGAGCGCACCGACCCCGAACTGCCATTCGAAGCGGATCCAGATATAGATCGAGATGCCGAGCATCGCGAGCGCGAGGCTGATTGCACCGGTGCGCAGCAATTCTTCGGACACCTTGCCCGACACGGTTTCGACCGAACCCGCCTTCGCGGTCGGGAACGCCTTCTGGATGCCCGCCACGAGTTGCTGCCCGGCACGTTCGGCGGCGGCCTTGTCGCCGTCGGGCAGCGCGGTGCGGATCGACACGGCCTTGTCCGATCCGAACTGCTGGATCGTCGCCTCGCCAAGGCCGATATCGCCGACCTTTTCGCGGATCTCGTCGATCGGCGGCATCGCCTGGGTGAATTCGACACGGACCGACTGGCCGCCAACGAAGTCGATGCCCAGGTTCAGCCCCTTCACCGCGACGAGCGCGATCGAGATGATGACCAGGATGATGCTCATCGCGGAGGCGAGTTTGCGCCACCGCAGAAAGTCGATGTTCGTGTCGTCGGGGACGAGTTTCAGCAAGCGCATGATTCGCTCCCTCCCTTAAATGTTGATGGTCGTCGGGCGCTTGGTGCGCAGCCAATGGGCTACGAACATGCGCGTGACAGTGACGGCGGTGAAGACGCTGGTGACGATGCCGATGGTCAGCACCACGGCAAAGCCCTTGATCGGGCCCGATCCGAACCAGAACATCAGCGACGCCGCGATGACGTTGGTGACGTTCGCGTCGAAAATCGCGCGGCTTGCTTCGGAATAGCCAAGCTCGACGGCCTGGAAGACCTTGCGCCCGCGCTTCAATTCTTCGCGTATGCGTTCGTTGATCAGCACGTTCGCGTCGACCGCGGCGCCGATGGTGAGCACAAAGCCCGCGATACCCGGCAAGGTCAGCGTGGCATTGAACCCCGCCATGACCGCGATGATCAGGAAGACGTTAAAGATCAACGCGATACAGGCGTAGACGCCGAACCGGCCGTAAACGACGATCATCAGCACCAGCACCGACACCGTCGCGATGATGCCCGCGATCGCACCCTTGCGGATCGAATCGGCGCCGAGTTCGGGGGTCACCGTGCGCTCCTCGACTACGGTCATCTTCACCGGCAACGCGCCCGAACGCAGCGAGATCGCCAGCGCATTGGCGCTCGCAACGCTGAAGCTGCCCGAAATCTGCGCGCTGCCGCCCAGGATCGGCTCGTTGATCGACGGCGCCGACAACACCTTGCCGTCGAGCACCATCGCGAAGCGCTTGCCGACGCTCTGCGCGGTCACCTTGGCAAAGGTGTTCGACCCGCCCGAATCGAACCGGATCGAAACGACCGGCTGGTTGTTCTGCGGGTCATAGCTTTGCTTGGCGTCGATCAGTTGCTCGCCGCTGATCATCACCTGGCGGCGCAGCACTTCAAACGCGGCGCCACTGCCCTCGCCCTCGGCATAGGGGACGATTTCGCTGCCGACGGGGACGCGGCCCGCGGCGGCTTCGGCGGGGTCGGCGTTGGCGTCGACCATACGGAATTCAAGCCGCGCGGTCTTGCCGATCAGTTCTTTCAGCGCCGCCGGATCCTGCAGGCCGGGGACCTGCACGACGACGCGGTCGTCGCCTTCGCGGATGATCGTCGGTTCGCGCGTGCCCAGCGCGTTGACGCGCTTGTCGATGATGTCGCGCGCGGTATCCATCGCGTTCGCGACCGCCTGCGCCTGCCCGGCTCCCGTCGGGGTCATCTCGATCCGTGTCGAATCGACGACCGTGATGTTCCAGTCGCGCTGGCCCGTCATCTGCGCACCGCGCGTCTCGCTGAACAGCCGCTCGCGTGCGCTGTCGAGCTTCGCGAGATCGCGGACGAGGAAGCTGATCTTGCCGCCCGTGGTCGACAGCTCGCCGATCGCGATATCGTCGTCGGGACCGCTTTCACCGCGCATCGCGGCACGCACGGTCTTTTCCATGTTCGCGAGCTGCGTCTTGCGCAGGTCGGCGATGTCGGCCTCGAGCAGCAAGTGGCTACCGCCGGCAAGGTCGAGGCCCAGATTGACCTTCGCCTGCAGGACCGACGGCAGGCTCTCCCTCGTCTTTTCGGGCAGGAAGCTGGGAACGGAAAAGAGGATACCGAGCAGCAGAATGATGCTGATGCCGATGGTCTTCCAGCGCGGGAAATCGAGCATGGTCTAGAAATCCGATAGCAAGAGCGGGACCGCGGCGGGCGCGGGCGCCGCCGCGTCAGTCGTTGGCGGGCTTGCCACCGGGCTGGAGAACGTCGGCGAGGGTCGACTTCACGACCTTGATCTTCACGCCCTGTGCGATTTCGACATCGACGAAATCATCGTCAACGCGCGTGATCTTGCCGACGATGCCGCCGCCGGTCACGACCTGGTCGCGCGGCTTGACCGCCGCGACCTTGGCGCGATGTTCCTTGGCGCGGACCTGCTGCGGGCGGATCAGGAAAAACCAGAACACCGCAAAGATCAGCAGATAGGGGACCAGCATCAGGAAACCGGCAGCCCCGCCGCCCGATCCGGCCGCCTGGGTCAGAAGCAATTGCGTCGACATGAGTGAAAAACTTTCCGTTCGTAAGCATTGCCAATTCCCTTGCAGAACCGGCACGCAAATATGGCGCGGCGCCTATCACGCAGGGAAGCCACGCGCAACCGGTCGCTGCGCCCCTCCCCCTTGGCAAGCGTGGCCGAAATGGGAATGAAACCCACCATATCAACCCCGCCCGATCAATCGAGGCAATAACGCGCCATCGCCGCTTGCATCGCCCGCCAACCCGCGCTAGGGGCCTCGCCTGCCCTTACGGGGGCCGGTCGGGACGTAGCGCAGCCTGGTAGCGCATCACACTGGGGGTGTGGGGGTCGGAGGTTCGAATCCTCTCGTCCCGACCAATTTTACGGACAATCTGACAGCATGCTGACGGGATCGCGCACCATCGCACCGGGGGCGACGCGCACCCACGTCCGCGCCAGCCGCCGCTGGATCGTCACGATCATCGGCGCGACCTTTCTGTTTCAGGCGGTCCAAATCGTGCTTGCCTGAAACGCCGCGCTCGACTGAGATATCGATATGACATCGAATCACGAAACCTCGATCATCCGCATCGTCGACATGCACACCGCGGGCGAGCCCGTCCGTATCGTCGAGGCCGGATATCCCCCGCTCGCCGGCGACACGATCCTGGAAAAAAGGCGCGACGCCCAGACGCGCTTCGATCACCTGCGCACGATGCTGATGCTCGAACCGCGCGGGCATGACGGCATGTACGGCGTGATCCCGACCGAGCCCTGCGCTGCGGGGGCCGACCTTGCCGTGCTCTTCACGCATCAGGAAGGATACAGCACGATGTGCGGCCACGCGACCATCGCAATCGGCCGCTGGGCGGTCGACACGGGTCGCGTCGCGCGCGTTGACGGCAAGGCCCGCTTCGGGCTCGAGGCCCCTTGCGGCGTCATCCAGGTCGATGTCGAAACGGACGAAGCCGGCGTCACCCGCGTCGCGTTCGAGAGCGTCGAATCTTTTGCGAGCGCGTTCGATCGGACTGTTGAGGTTCCCGGCCTCGGCCCGGTCCGCGTCGACATCGCTTTCGGCGGCGCCTTCTACGCGATCCTGCCCGCGAGCCGCATCGGCCTGTCGCTGATGGAAACGCCGCTGGCAGAGCTCGTAAAGGCCGCGACCGCGATCACCGAGGCGATCCGTGCCAACGGGCCCATCGTCCATCCGACCGAACCCGATCTCGGCTTTCTCTACGGCACGATCCTGACCGACGATGTGGCGCTCGGCACGCATGGCGGCCAGCCCAGCTACAATCTTTGCATCTTCGCCGATGGACAGATCGACCGCTCGCCGACCGGCAGCGGGGTAACGGCGCGTATCGCACTCGCCGCCGCGAAGGACGAGATGACGGTGGGGGACAGCTGCGAAATCCGGGGCGTGTCAGGCGAAGGCTTCGTCGGGACGCTCGCCGCGACGAGCGGAACCGGACTCGATGCCGCGTCGCGCGTCCGGGTCGCCGGCCAGGCCTGGTATTCGGGGCGCAGCGAGATGATCGCCGAGCCCGGCGACCGCTTCGGTGCAGGCTTCACTCTCCCGCGCCGCCTTGCCGAGCTCGACACGCCGATGTGACGCAGCGCGTCTGCCGCATTGCTATGCGGCGCCGCTCCATGCTGGCCAAGCCGGGCGATCGCACCTAGGAGCGCCCGTATGGAGTTCGCCCCCGAAATCTTCGCCTTCCTGATCGGCGTCGCCTTTGTCGCCGGGACGGTCGACGCGATGGCGGGCGGCGGCGGCCTCCTCACCATTCCCGCCTTGATGGCGGCCGGAGTCCCGCCGGTCTCGGCGATCGCGACGAACAAGCTGCAAAGCACGATCGGCACCGGCTCGGCCTTCCTGACCTTCTGGCGCGAGGGGCATGTCGATCTTCGCCGCTTCGCCTGGCCCGCGGCGGGCGCCTTTGCCGGCTCGGTGCTCGGCGCGACCACGGTCCAATATGTCCGCTCCGATTTCCTCGCCGCGCTCGTCCCGCTGCTGCTCATCGCGATGGGGCTCTATTTCCTGCTCGCGCCGCCGATGAGCAGCGTTGACCGCCACGCGCGCGTCGGCCCGCTCGGGCTCACCCTCATCATCACGGCGCTCGGCTTCTACGACGGCTTCTTCGGCCCGGGCGCTGGCTCGTTCCTGACGCTCACGCTCGTCGCGCTCGGCGGGCTCGGGCTCGTTCGCGCGATCGGCAACGCAAAGTTCCTCAACCTCGCGACCAATGTCGCCGGCCTGCTCGCAATGATTGTCGGCGGCCATGTCCTGTGGTTGCTCGGCCTGTCGATGGCGGCCGCCAATGTCGCGGGCAACCAGCTCGGCGCGCGGCTCGCGATCCGTTTTGGCGGGCGCGGGGTGCGGCCGCTGCTTGTGGTCATGTCCTTTGCCCTGACCGCCAAGCTGCTCGCCGACCCCGCCAACCCGCTGTGGAGCCTCTTTTAGGGCTGCCCCTCCTCGGCCGGCGGCGGCGGTTCCGCACGCGCCTTTTGCTTCGCGGCCAGTTCCGCCTTGTCGACCACGCCGTCGCCGTTCGCATCGAGAAACTTGATGAAAGCATCAACCTTTTCGGGCGAGGCCATCGCCGGATCGCCTTGTTGCTGGGCGCGCATTTCGGCCATCTTGGTGATCTCGGCCTTGTCCAGCTTGCCGTCGCTATTGGCGTCGATCATCGCGAACATGCGCCCGCCATCCTGCGGCGGCTGGGCGGCAGCAATGCCTGGAACAGCCATGCCGATCGAAGCGGCGATCATCGTCAATTTCTTCATTCCATGTCCTTTGGTCATATCGGCAATAGCGCCGGGACGCCCCACCCCGGACATGGCAGCCCCCGTGTCGTAAAACTATGGCAGCGGCTTCGGCTCGTCACGGTTTCAGCACGACTTTGCCCACCACTTCGCGCCGCTCGAGCATCGCAAACCCTTCGCGCCAGTCGGCAAGGTCGAGCGACGCATGGACGTGCGGCCGGATTCTCCCCGCGGCCGCCAGCGCATCGATCGCCGCGACATTCTCCGCGCCACGTTCGGGAAAGCGTCGCCCATATTCGCCCGCGCGCACCCCGACGACCGAGAAGCCCTTGATCAGCGGCATGTTCACCGACACCTCGGGAATGCGCCCCGACGCAAAGCCGACGACAAGCAGGCGCCCGCCGAACGCGATACAGCGCGTCGATTCGTCGAAGACGTCGCCCCCGACCGGATCGAAAATTACATCGGCGCCGGCGCCGCCGGTCAACGCCTTCACCTCGTCGCGAAATCCGGGCGCGGCGGAAATCACCGCATCGGGCGCGTAGAGCCGCGCAATCGCCTCGCGCTTTTCCGCGCTGCTCGCCGCCGCAATGACGCGCGCACCCAGCGCCTTTGCCAGATCGACCGTCGCCAGCCCGACCCCGCCCGCGGCGCCATGCACCAGCACCCACTCGCCCGGCTCGACCCGCGCGCAGCGGACCAGCGCGACATAAGCGGTCAGATAAGCAACCGGATAGGCAGCGGCCTCGTCCCAGCTCAGTCGCTCGGGCTTCCGGCGCAGGCTTGCCCCCGGAACGACGGTATAGTCGGCCATCGCGCCGAATCGATTGCCGCCGATCACCGCGTCGCCCGGCGCCCAGTCGTCGACGTCCTCGCCCACCGCATCGACTTCGCCCGCGAATTCCAGCCCGGACACGAACGGCAGGTCGGGCTTCAACTGATAGCCGCCGCCGGTCATCAGCAGGTCGGGGAAATTCACCGCCGCCGCGCGCACCCGCACACGAACTTCGCCGGGACCGGGCGAAGGTACGGGCAAATCCGCAAGCGCCGCCCCCGCATGGTCGGACAGCAATTCGCGTACCTGCAATGCCCGCATGGCGAAAACCCTTTCCTACAATATTCCTATATGGTTCGTTTCACCTGTTCAACAAACCACAGGAGCGAATCATGCCAAGACCTGATCCATCCACCTGCGCCGCCGACGCGCTGATCGATGCCGTCATCGACCGCGAAGGGCGATATGTAAACCACCCCGCCGACCGCGGTGGCCCGACTTGCTGGGGAATCACCGAAGCGGTCGCGCGCGCGCAGGGCTATGCGGGCGCGATGCGCGAGCTGCCGCGCAGCGAGGCCGCGTCGATCTATCGCCGCCTCTATTGGCTGCGCCCCGGCTTCGACAAGGTCGCGCTGCGTGCATCCAGGATTGCCGCCGAACTCTTTGATACCGGCGTCAACATGGGCACCGGCACCGCCGCGGGCTTTCTTCAGCGCGCGCTCAACGCGCTCAACCGCGCGGCGCGCGACTATCCCGATATCGCGGTCGATCGCGAGGTCGGCCCGCGCACGCTGTCGGCGCTCGACGGTTTCCTGAAAGCGCGCGGCAAGGACGGCGAAACCGTCCTCCTCCGCGCGCTGGAGGCGCTGCAGGGCGAACGCTACATCGCCCTCGCCGAACGCCGCCCGAGCCAGGAGGCCTTCCTTTACGGCTGGCTCGCAAATCGGGTCGGAGATGACTGACGGGTATCATTATACCGCAACGCAGTGTGACTTTTGAGACTTTCCGGAAAAAAGGACGTTCAGACATGAGCATTATCGAAGGCCTGATCGGCCCCATCGCCAAGCTAATCGACAAGATCATCCCCGACCCCGAAGCGCGCGACCGCGCCAAGCTCGAACTCCTCAAGATGGAGGGCAGCCAGGAGATGGAGGCGATCCGCACCCGAATGACCGCGATCGTCGCCGAGGCGAACAGCGCCGACCCGTGGACCAGCCGCGCACGGCCGAGCTTCCTCTATGTCATGTATGCGCTGCTGCTCTGGGCGATCCCGATGGGCCTGATCGCCGCGGCGCGCCCCGAGATGGCAAAGGGCATCGCCGACGGCATGAACGCCTATCTCGCAGGCATCCCGGAGTCGCTCTACGCGCTCTTCGGGACGGGCTATCTGGGGTACACCGCCGCAAGGGCGTGGGGGAAAGCGAAGGGCGTCGAGGGCTGACCTCCCCGTGCCCCTGCGAAGGCAGGGGCCCATCTCCGGCCAGCGCCATTTTGAACCGGCGGGAGATGGGTCCCCGCCTTCGCGGGGACACGCGCAGCCTTCTAACGGCTGCCTTCCACCACTCCCGCCAAATTCGCGAGCGAGCTATTCAACCCCTCGACATGATCCTTCGCCGAAATCCCCGGCGGCACATGATGCGCGTCGATCGTGACCAGCGTGCCGCCGCTCTGCCGCGACAGATACCAGTGCATCTCCATCGTCCCTGAAAAGCGCGGGTCGTCGGACTCGAATTCGACCTGCCACACCACCAGCCGCCCGTCGTCGAGCGTCGGAATATAGACTTCCACAACATCGCTATCGTCGTCGCTCTTGGTCTCGACATCGGCGTCGTCAAAAGTCAGCCGCATCAAAAAGCCGCCGCCCGCGCGCAGGTCGACATGCTCGAACGTCCCCGTCGCCCCCTCGGGTGGCAACCATATCGCGAGCTTCGCCGCGCTCGTGAAGGCCGCGAAGACATCGACCAGCGGCGCGGCGATCAGCCGTTCGGCATGATCGATGCGCCGCGTCTTCTTGGTCGGTTTCAAGCGAGCGCGGCTTTGACCGCCGCGACGGCATCGTTCGCCGCGCCGCCGTCGGGTCCGCCGCCCTGCGCCATGTCGGGCCGCCCGCCGCCGCCCTGCCCGCCAAGCGCCGCAACCGCGGCCTTGACGAGGTCGACGGCATTGTGCGCCACGCCCTCGGTAACTCCGACCGCGACCGAAGCGCGGCCGTCATTGACCGCGATGAGCATCGCGACGCCGCTGCCGACCTGCTTCTTCAGCCCGTCGACCGTGCCGCGCAGATCCTTGGGATCGAGCCCTTCGACCACCTGCGCAAGGAACGCCGTATCGCCGACCTGTTCGACCGCCGGCCCAGCCGCCGCGCCGCCACCGCCGCCCATCGCCAAGGCCTTCTTCGCATCTGCCAGTTCGCGCTCGGCCTTCTTCAGCGCCTCCGCGAGCTGCGCGACGCGCGCCGGAACATCGTCGGGCGAGGTCTTGAGCGCCGCCGCCGCCGCCTTCAGCGCCTCGTCGCGACCGTTCAGCCACTGGCGCGCCGCATCGCCAGTCAGCGCCTCGATACGCCGCACGCCCGACGAGACCGCACTCTCGCTGATGATCTTGAACAAGGCGATATCGCCAAGCGCCCGCACATGCGTGCCGCCGCAAAGCTCGACCGAATAGCTATGATCGTCCGCCGCACCCATGCTGAGCACGCGCACCTCGTCGCCATATTTTTCGCCGAACAGCGCCAGCGCGCCCGCCGCGACGGCGTCGTCGGGGGTCATCAGCCGCGTCGTCACCGCTTCGTTGCCGCGGATTTGCGCGTTCACATCAGCCTCGACGTCAGCGATTTCCTCGGGAGTCAGCGCCTTGGGATGCGAAAAGTCGAACCGGAAGCGGTCTTCGGCAACCAGGCTGCCCTTCTGCGTCACATGCCCGCCCAGCCGATTGCGCAGCGCCGCATGCACGAGGTGCGTCGCGCTGTGATTGGCGCGGATGCGGTCGCGCCGTGCGGCATCGACCGTCAGCTGGACGGTATCGCCGACCTTCAGGCTGCCGGCCTCCAGCTTCGCCTGATGTGCATGCAGCCGTCCGAGCGGTTTGCCGGTGTCGCTGACCGAAGCCTTGGCGCCCTCCAGCGTCGCAATCGTCCCCGCGTCGCCCATCTGACCGCCGCTCTCGCCATAAAAGGGCGTCTGGTTGGTCAGCACGACCAGCTCGTCGCCGGCCTTGGCTTCGTCGACGGGCACGCCATCCTTGACGAGCGCGATGACCTGTCCCTCGCCCGCGGTTGCGCCATAGCCGGTGAATTCGGTGCTGCCATTGGCTTCGGCGAGGTCGAACCAGATTTCCTCGGACGCCTTCTGCCCGCTGCCCTTCCACGCCGCGCGCGCCGCCGCCTTCTGCTGCGCCATCGCGGCGTCGAAACCTGCGCGATCGACCGCGATATCCTGCGTGCGCAGCGCGTCCTCGGTCAAATCGTAAGGGAAACCATAGGTGTCGTAGAGCTTGAACGCGACATCGCCGGGCAGCGTCGCGCCCGCGCTCATGTCGACCGTCGCCTCGTCGAGCAGCCTGAGGCCCTTGTCGAGCGTCTGGCGGAACTTGGTTTCTTCGCGCTCGAGCGTCTCGGCGATCAGCGGCTGCGCGCGGATCAGCTCGGGATAGGCGGCGCCCATCTCGGCGGTCAGCGACGGCAGCAGCCGGTACATCAGCGGATCCTTGGCGCCAAGCAGATGCGCATGGCGCATCGCGCGGCGCATGATCCGGCGCAGCACATAACCGCGGCCTTCGTTCGACGGCAGTACGCCGTCGGCGACAAGGAAGCTCGATGCGCGGAGGTGATCGGCGATCACGCGGTGGCTCGCCTGCGTCGCGCCCTCGGCCGGAACCCCGGTCAGGTCGACCGACGCCGCGATCAGCGCCTTGAACGTGTCGGTGTCGTAATTGTCGTGGACGCCCTGCAGCACCGCCGCGACGCGCTCCAACCCCATGCCGGTGTCGATGCTCGGGCGCGGCAGGTCGACGCGGTCGCCCGGACCGCGCTGGTCATACTGCATGAACACCAGGTTCCAGATTTCGACGAAGCGGTCGCCGTCTTCCTCGGGCGATCCCGGGGGGCCGCCCCAGATATGGTCGCCATGGTCATAGAATATTTCGCTGCACGGACCGCACGGGCCGGTGTCGCCCATCGACCAGAAATTGTCGCTCGTCGCGATGCGGATGATCCGCTCTTCGGGCAGGCCCGCGATCTTCTTCCACAGGTCGAACGCCTCGTCGTCGGTGTGATAGACGGTGACCGTCAGCCTCTCGGGCGCCAGGCCCCAGGTCTTGGTGACCAAAGTCCACGCGTGATGGATCGCCTGTTCCTTGAAATAGTCGCCGAAGGAGAAGTTCCCCAGCATTTCAAAGAAGGTGTGATGCCGCGCGGTGAAGCCGACATTGTCGAGGTCGTTATGCTTGCCGCCGGCGCGCACGCATTTCTGCGACGAGGCCGCGGTGCTGTACGGGCGCTTTTCCAGCCCGGTGAAGACATTCTTGAACGGCACCATGCCGGCGTTGACGAACATCAACGTCGGGTCGTTGTACGGCACCAGCGGGGCCGACGGTTCGATATGGTGGCCGGTCCCCGCGAAATAGTCGAGGAACGAGCGGCGAATGTCATTGGTCGATGTCATGCGCGCGAATTAGGGATTTTGCGGCGATGCGACAAGCCGGTTCGTGTCGATGACGATCATCGGGACAATCGGTCAGAAGTTGGTCGCGATCCCCTTGCCCAGATAGCAGGGCAGTTCGCGCAGCACATCGGCCTTGGGAACCCCGTCTTCGATCAAGTTGGCAGGCACCTCGGATGTGTCGGTCCGCACCACCGTCCAGCCGGCATCCGGCGTCGCGCGGTGGACGACGACATAGCCGCAATCCATCGTCTTGTCCGCGCGATCGCCGCGAAAATCAAACGCCGCGTAAAGCCCGGGGGGTTGGCCCGCGGGGTCGAGATACCAGCTGAGGCGCAAGATACGGATCGTGCCGTCGGCCCACAGCCCGGTCCGTTTGCGCTGGTTCATTTCCCATTCCAGCCGCGGGTTCGACGCCTGGAACGACAGCCGCAGCATCGCATAGGCACTTTCATAGTCGCGCTTCGCGAGCGCCATCGTATAGGCGGCGAGCCGATCGATCGCGCCTTCCTCATCGGCCGGAGCCGGCTTGAATGTCACGCCTTCGGGAGCGATGACCTCGCGCTCGACTTCGGGCGCAACCACCGGCGGCGCGGCAAGCGCAGCCGGAACAGGGAGAATCAAGGCCGCGACCACCATCAGGCGGCCGCGCACCGCGCGTTCAATAGCCATAATAGGCGCCGCCCTTTTCGCGCGCACGCTGCCATGCGGGGCGGACGTGGCAGGCGTTCACGAAGGCTGCAAGCTTCGGATAGCGCGGCGCCATGCCCTGCATGATCGCGATTTCGGCCGGAAAGCTCAGCATGATGTCGGCCGCCGACAGGCTGTCGCCGATGAAGTGGCCGTTTTCGCCGACGCGGCTTTCCATATAGGCGAAATGCGAATCGAGCTGCTGCGAAATCCGCGGTTCGATCGGCGCCGCAGCGTCGCCGAGCCGCGCGGTATAGATGCGCAGCAGGATCGGCGTCATCGCCGACCCCTCGGCGAAATGCAGCCATTCGAGATGGCTGATATGATCGTCGGTGCCGCGTTCGGGGACCAGATGACCGCCGCCGTGCCGCTCGCACAGATATTCGGTGATCGCGCCCGATTCAGTGACGACGCGACCTTTTCCGCCGGAGGCGGAATCGTCGAACACCTCGATCACCGGCGATTTGCCGAGCGGGTGGACCGCGATCAGTTCGGGCGGCGCGAGGTTGGTCACCGGGTCGCGATCGTAAAATTTGATCTCGTACGGCGCACCGATTTCCTCGAGCAGCCACAGGATCCGCTGCGAGCGGCTGTTGTTCAGATGGTGGACGATCAGGCTCATGGCGCTCTCCTAGCTGGCAGTGTGGGGGCTTCCGTTGCGGTCGATCAGCGCGGCGAGCTCGCGGACGAGCTTGGCACCGAGGATCGCGGTGACGTGGCCGATGTCGCGGCCCGGATGAAGCTCGACAATATCGGCGCCGACAATCGGCGCAGTCTGCTTGTGCAATATGGCGAGCATTTCGCGCACCGTCAGCCCGCCCGGCTCGGGATGCGCGACACCCGGCGCCGCCGACGGGTCGAGCCCGTCGAGGTCGATCGAGATATAGAGCGGCCCGTCGAGCACCGGCACCATAGCGGCGGTGAAATCGGCCATCGGGATAATCTCGACTCCGAAGCGCGCGGCCTGTTCGCGGCAATGATTGTTGAGCGTGCGGATGCCGACCTGCACCAGCCTTTTGGCGTGGCCCGCCTCGCAGATGCGGGCGAAGGGCGAGGCGTGACTGCGCGGGTTGCCCGCGAAATCGTCGTAGAGGTCGGGGTGCGCGTCGAAGTGGAGGATCGTCACCGGCCCGAAGCAGGTTGCCGCGGCTTCTACGAGCGGGAAGGTCACCGCATGGTCGCCGCCGAGTGCGAGCGGAACTTCTCCATCTTCGCGCACAATGGCCAGATAGCGACGGATGGCCGCGTCGTCGCTCGGCGTGTCTTCGGTCAGCGGCAGGTCGCCGTCGTCGGTGAGCGCGATGTCGGTGCCGATTTCGGGGCCGAGCTCGCTCGCCATATTGCCGCGGTCGCTCCATAGCGCGGCGCGGATCGCGGCGGGGCCGGCGGCGGCGCCGCGTTCGAAGCTGCTGTTGATGTCGGTCGGAAGGCCGAAGAGGCGGATCGCTGGCATTCGCCGCTTGTAGCCGCTGCCAAGGTCCGCGCAAGGATCAACGGCGGGCGGGCCGACCTGCTTGGGAGAGGGGAGCGCAGGTCAAAGGGGCTGGTGGCCCGCCGCCGTCGGCCGGCCGGTTCGAGCAAGGCGAACCGGCCGGATGGCTATCAATTGTCGTCGTCGCCCTCGTCGTCGGGGCCGGCCATCATTTCTTCGGCGACCGCCTCGGTCCGGCCGCGGATCGCGGTTTCGAGCCGCTCCATCAGTTCGGGATTATCCTTGAGGAAGGTTTTCGAATTTTCGCGGCCCTGCCCGATGCGGATCGAATCATAGCTGAACCAGGCGCCCGATTTCTCGACGATGCCGGCCTTGACGCCGAGATCGAGAATCTCGCCGATCTTCGAAATGCCCTGCCCGTACATGATGTCGAATTCGACCTGCTTGAACGGCGGCGCGACCTTGTTCTTCACCACCTTCACGCGGGTGGTGTTGCCGACGATCTCGTCGCCATTCTTGATCTGGCCGGTGCGGCGGATGTCGAGGCGGACCGACGCGTAGAATTTGAGCGCGTTGCCGCCGGTCGTGGTTTCGGGGTTGCCGTACATCACGCCGATTTTCATGCGCAGCTGGTTGATGAAGATCACCATGCAGCGTGAGCGGCTGATCGATCCGGTGAGCTTGCGCAGCGACTGCGACATCAGACGCGCCTGAAGGCCGACGTGGCTGTCGCCCATCTCGCCCTCGATTTCGGCGCGCGGAACGAGCGCGGCGACCGAGTCGACGACGAGCACGTCGATCGCGTTCGACCGCACGAGCGTGTCGACGATTTCGAGCGCCTGCTCACCCGTGTCGGGCTGCGACACGATGAGTTCGTCGATGTTGACGCCAAGCTTGCGGGCATAGACGGGGTCGAGCGCATGTTCGGCGTCGACGAAGGCGACGGTGCCGCCGGTCTTTTGCGCTTCGGCGAGCGTGTGCAGCGCGAGGGTGGTCTTGCCCGAGCTTTCAGGACCGTAGATTTCGATGACGCGGCCGCGCGGCAGGCCGCCGACGCCGAGCGCGATGTCGAGGCCGAGCGAGCCGGTCGAGATCGCCTCGACCTGCATGGCTTCCTTCGAGCCCAATTTCATTACCGAGCCCTTGCCGAACGCGCGATCGATCTGCGCGAGCGCGGCGTCGAGCGCCTTCTGCCTGTCCGTGTTGTTCACTGATTTCCCCGATTCGACGAGTGACAATTGTCCGGCCATGACCGTCCCTTTCCAGCTCTAGAGCGACAGCAGAAGCATCGCAACGCCGGAACTATGTGCCACATTTGTTCTCATGGAACAAGAGTGGAACAAAATATATTTACCCCCTCTTTTCCGTCATTCCGGCGAAGGTCGGAATCTCGACTTCACGTGGGGCATCAACGTGGAGATCCCGGCCTCCGCCGGGATGACGGAATGTTTAGGCAGCCGAAAATTCCTCCAGCGCCGCCTCGATATCGCTGATCCGGAACGGCTTGGTGATCAGCTTGCGATGTGCGTGCGCGGCCGGAATGACGTCGCCGCCGCCCGAGGTGAAGGCAAAGGGAATACCGCGTTCGGCAAGCGCGTCGGCGATCGGCCAGCCCTTTTCCTCGCCGAGATTGATGTCGACGAGCGCTCCGGCCAGCGGCTCGGCGGCGATGAGCGCCAGCGCCTCTTCGTTGCTCGTCGCCTGCGCGGGTTCGGGAAGGTCGAGCGCGTCGAACATGTCGGCGAGCATCATGCCGATCAGCACATCGTCCTCGACGAGCAGGATGCGGGGGTTACTGGCCATTGGACACCCGATGCGCGGCGTCGTCGAGCGCCGCCGACGTCGCCTCGGCGAGTTGTGCGACCGAGAAGGGTTTGGGGAGGAAGGCGACATCGTCGATGTCGATCGACTGGCGAAGTTGCTCTTCGGCATAGCCCGACATGAACAGGACCGGCAGGTCGGGCCGCTTGGCGCGCATCGCACGCACCATCGCCGGACCGTCCATCGTCGGCATCACAACGTCGCTGATGATCAAATCGACCTTCTCCATTTGCGCAAAACGCTCAAGCCCCTCTTCGCCCTGCGAGGCGGTGACGACGCTATAACCCGCACGGGTCAATGCGCGTTCCGCGACCGCACGCACCATATCCTCATCCTCGACGAGCAGGATCGTTCCGGTGCCCCACTGGCTCTTCTTGGGCTTGGCGGGCGGCGGCACCACAACGGGGGCATCGCCGTCGGCACGGTGGACGGGCAGATAGATGAAGAAACTCGTCCCCTGCCCCGGCTTGCTTTCGGCGAAGATATAGCCCGCCGACTGCTTGATGATCCCATAGACGGTCGAGAGCCCGAGCCCCGTTCCCTTGCCGACATCCTTCGTCGTGAAGAAAGGTTCGAAAATCTTGGGCAGCACGTCGGCGGGAATGCCGGTGCCGGTGTCGCTGACTTTCAGCGCGCAATAATCGGCGGGCGGCATGAACTCATTGCCCATCTGCCGGACGTCGGCGGCCGACACCGGATAGGTTTCCATGGTCAGCGTCCCGCCGCCCGGCATCGCGTCGCGCGCATTGACCGCAAGATTGATGATCACCTGTTCGAGCTGCCCCGGATCGGCCCGCACCGCGCCCAGCCCGCGACCGTGATGCACTGCCAGTTGGACCGTCTCACCGATCAGGCGCTTCAAGAGGTGCGACACTTCGGAAATCACATCGGGCAGTTGCAAGATTTGCGGGCGCAACGTCTGCTGCCGCGAGAAAGCGAGCAATTGCCGCGTCAGGCTGGCGGCGCGATTGGCGTTGCTGCGGATCTGCTGGATATCGTCATAGTCGCTGTCGCCGGGTGTATGGCGCATCAGCATCAGGTCGCACGCGCCGAGAACGGCGGTCAGGATATTGTTGAAATCATGCGCGACGCCGCCGGCAAGCTGACCGACCGCCTGCATCTTCGACGCCTGCGCCACCTGCTGCTTCAGGCGTGATTCCTCGCTCGAATCCTTGAGGCTGAGCAGCACCGCGGCCTCACCCAGTCCGCGCACGCCAACGATGCGCATCGACACCGGATCGCCGCTTTGCCCCGCGAGCCGGATCGACAGGTCGCCCCCGACCTGCTGGCCGCTGCTGTGCCGGCGGATCATGTCGGCAAGCGGCCCTTTGTCCTCGCCAACGACTATGTCGCCCGGATAACGCGGCATCTTGCCTTCGGGAAGGTTAGCCGCCCGAACGAATGCCCGGTTCACATAGAGGAAGCGCCCGTCGCGATCGACCATGGCGAGACCGAAGGGAAGCAACGAGAGCAAGGTTTCGACATAGGTCTGCGCAGTGCCGCGGTCGGTCGGGCCCATTTCCTCATCGAGCATCGCGAGCAGCATCGGCGTGTTGCTGTCGGCAGGCGCGAGCGGGATCTGGATCAGGCGTACCGGTGTCGCGCGGTCGCCCTCGCGCGCGAAATAGAGCGCACCGGCGTCATCGAGCCGGATCATCGGCGCAACGTCGCGGCCGGCATAATGAACGGCATCATCCTCACCCAGCGCGCGGAGGAGGAAGGCCTTGTTCGCGACGCGGAGGCGCCCTTCGGCACTGACGAGCGCGGCCATCACCCCGGCATGGCCGAGCGTGCGGCCCGCGGGACCGTCGAGATGGCGGATGATTTCCGAAACAAGATCAAGCCGCTCGATCGCCGAGAAACGCCAGACGAGATAATCCTCCGACTGCCCCGTACGCGTCACCTGCGCACGCAGTTGCAGCGGGCCGATCGCGATATCGTCGACCGACCCTTCGCCGTCGCGCCAGGCAATGCGGCCGGCATTTTTCAGCAATTCAGCGCCGCGCCCTTCGAGCGGCAGGCCGGGCGGCGTGACGAAGCCGCCCATCCAGGTGCCGAACAGGTCGTTCGCGCAGACCATCCGGCCGCCGCGATCGGTAACGGCAATCGCGACATCGTCGTGGTTCACCGCCTGGCGCAGCATCGTCCAGTCGGGTGCGACCGCCTCGCCCGTCACCGCCGCCGGAAACAACCGCCGCGCGAGGAGCACGCCGCCCACGGCAACCGCAAGCCCGGCAAGGAAGCCGACCGCCAATACCGTATCGCGCGTCGCCCAGAACAGCAGCGCGGCGGACAGCAAAGCCAGCCCGCCGAGCACCGCCTTGTCGAGGTGCGACAGGCCCGCCGGGGCCGACAACGGCCCGGCAGAGCCCGCCCCCCTGATGAAATCACCATCAGCGGAGGGCAGGCTTTGCACGGTCAACGGCTGTCTTTCTTAGTGGCGCATCACCAGATGCGAACGCGGTCCTTGGGCGCCAGATAGAGCTTCTGACCCTGCTTGATCTGATAGGCCTTATACCAAGGGTCAAGATTGCGCGAGACCCAAGTCCGCTGGATCGACGGCGAATGCGGATCGGTCGTGATCCGCTGCGACAGATTTTGCTCGCGATAGTTGCGGCGCCACACCTGTGCCCAGCCGAGGAAGAAGCGCTGGTCGCCGGTCAGCCCGTCGATCACCGGCGCTTCCTTGCCGCCGAGCGATTTCTTGTAGGCGTCATAGGCGACGGTCAGGCCCGCCAGATCGCCGATATTCTCGCCGAGCGTGAACTTGCCGTCGAGATGTTCGCCGGGCAGGATCTCATAGGCGTTATATTGCGCGATCAGTGCCTGCCCCGCCGCCTCGAACGCCTTCACATCCTCGGGCGTCCACCAATCGGCGAGCTTGCCGGTCTCGTCATATTTCGCGCCCTGGTCGTCGAAATGATGGCTGACTTCATGGCCGATCACCGCGCCGATGCCGCCATAATTCACCGCTGCGTCGGCATGCGGATCGAAGAAGGGCGGCTGCAGGATCGCGGCGGGGAAAACGATCTCGTTCATGCCGAAATTGGCATAGGCGTTGATCGTCATCGGCGTCATAAACCATTCCCAGCGACGGATCGGGCCGCCGAGATGGCCGATATTGTCGTCATGTGCGAACTGGTTCGACCGCAGCGCATTGCCGAACAGGTCGTCGGCGCGGATTTCCAGCTTGCCATAATCCTTCCACTGATCGGGATAGCCGATCTTGGTGGTGAAATTGGCGAGCTTCTTCCGCGCTTTGACCTTCGTCGTCGGCTGCATCCAGGTCAGCCCGTCAATTCGGCTCCCCATGGAGGCCAGGACGTTCTTCACCAGCGTATCCATTGCCGCCTTGGTTTCGGGCGGGAAATATTTCGCGACATAATCCTTGCCGACGGCGTCGCCGAGGTTGCCCGTCGTGAAGTCGACGCCGCGCTTCCAGCGCTCTTCCATCTGCGGGGTGCCCGACAGCGCCGTGCTGTAGAAGGAGAAAGCTTCCTTTGCGACGGCATCGGGAAGCACGCCCGAGAAGCCGTCGAGGCTACGCACGATCAGCAGGTCGCGGATCACCGCGATCGGCGCGTCGGCGAGCAGCTTCGCCTCGCCCGTGAACGCGCTCGGCTGCGATACGATCAGCGTGTCTTCCTTGACCCCGATCCCGCGGATGAAGGTCGGCCAGTCGAAACCGGGCGCGGCCTTGGCGAGCTCGGCGATCGTCATCTTGTTATAGGCTTTGGTCGCGTCGCTGCTGTCGTTCTTGTCCCAGTGGACCGTCGCGACCTGCTTTTCGAAATCATAGATCGCCTTGGCGCGCGCCGGCGCATTGGCCTCGCCCGCGAGCGTCAGGACATTTTCGAGATGCTTGAGATACGCCGCCTGCAGAGCGGTGTTACGCTCATTGTCCTTCAGGTAGAAATCGCGATCGGGCATGCCGATTCCGCCCTGGAAAATGATATAGGTATAGACGTCGGGGTTCTTGTCGTCCTGCCCGACATAGCCGCCGAAGAAATGCTGGACGCCGCTGCGATCGGCTTCGGCGAGCAGCGCGGCGAGACCCGGCTTTTCGACGGCGCGGATCTTGTTCAACCACGGCTGGATTGGCGCGAGCCCCTTGGCTTCGACCGTCGCCGAGTCGAGATAGGATGCATAGGCACGGCCGATCATACTATTCGGGTCGCCCTTGGCGGCGTCGAGGATTTCACGCGTGCGCGTCTGCGACAGATCGTTCAGCGCGGTGAACATGCCATAGTTTGACTTATCGTCCGGAATCTTCGTGTTCTTCGCCCAGGCGCCATTGGCGTAGGTGTAGAAATCGTCGCCCGGCTGGACGCTCTTGTCCATGCCCGTAAGGTCGAAGCCGAAATCGCCGATTTCGGGTTTTGCTGACGCCGTGGCGGGCGCGGTCGCGGCCTTTTCCTTGGCGGTCGCCGGAACGGCGGCAAGCATCAGCGCCCCAAGCGCGGCGGTCGCCATCAGGCGCGAAGAAATATGCAGAGTCATGATATTCCCCAGTTTTCGATATGAAGCGAAAATCCGCGCCGCGCTGGCACGGCGCAGATTAGCGATGCGACAGCTATACGCCTGCTGTTTGGGGGTTCAACCGGCCGCGGTGTCGCTGGTCGATGCCTCATGTCGTTGGTCGCGCGCCCGCGCCAGCTTGCGCCGCCAGCGGAGGCGAATCCAATTGTCCCAGAAGATCGAGGCGAGGATGTAGCCGACGACCGCCGAGACGAGCGAAATGACGAACAGCCCGGCGAGCATCGCGGGCGCGGCGTCCGAAAAGACCCAGCGCGCCCATTCGCCCGCCGACGCGCCATGCTCGATCATTGCCGAGAAGGTCGCGCTGTTGGCATGGAGCCCGAACAGCCAGTCGCCGAGCCACACCGACGCGAGGATGATGAACGGCGTCGTCACCGGATTGGAGAGGAAGGTCATCGCCGCGCCGATCGGGATATTGGCGCGAACGGGCAGCGCGAGCAGCGCGACACCCAATATCTGCACGCCAGGGATCAGGAAAAAGATGCCGACGAACAGCCCCAGCGCGGTGCCGCGCGGCACCGAGGTGCGGGTGAAGCGCCACAAATGGCTGTGCGCGACGCGGTGGGCAAAGGGCTTGACGAAGCGGCTCTCGAGCAACTCTTCGCGCGTCGGCGAATTGCGGCGGATCCAGTTCATCACTGCCGCCTTGTCGTGCACTTTAGGATTCTTGGGCTTGCCGCCGCTCATCCCCGCTCTTTCATCAACCGCTGCTTGTCGCGCTTCCAGTCGCGCTCCTTGATCGACTCCCGCTTGTCGTGCGCCTTCTTGCCCTTGGCGATCGCCAGTTCGACCTTGGCGCGGCCGCGACTGTTGAAATAGATGGACAGCGGGACAAGCGTCATCCCCTGCCGCGCGACCGCAGCGTGCATCTTGTTGATTTCGCGGCCGCTGAGCAACAGCTTGCGCGGGCGCTTGGGTTCATGATTGTGCCGGTTGCCGTGGCTGAATTCGGGGATATTGCTGTTCACCAGCCACACCTCGTGCCCCTTCACCTCGGCATAACTCTCCGCAATCGTCCCTTCACCAAAGCGCAGTGACTTGACCTCGGTCCCCTGCAGCGCAATCCCCGCCTCGAACACCTCGTCGATGGCAAAGTCGAACCGCGCGCGCCGGTTCTCGGCGACGACTTTCTTCTTGTCGAATTCGGCGGCGGACTGGGGACGAGCCATTGCGGGACCTAGATTACTCCGGCCGCGGACAGTGCGGCATCGACGGCGGCGCGAGATGCATCGTTCGCCGGGATGATAGGTAGGCGCACTTCGGGCGAAAACCAGTCGTGGATGCGCGACAGCGCATATTTAACCGGCCCCGGCGAGGTGTCGGAGAACATCGCCTTGTGCAGATCAAACAGCCGGTCGTGCAGCACCAGCGCGCGCGCCCAGTCGCCCGCGGCACAAGCCGCGGCGAAATCGGCACACAGGCGCGGCGCGACGTTGGCTGTGACCGAAATGCAGCCGGCGCCGCCCATCACGGCATGTGGCAGCCACAAGTCATCGTTGCCGCTGAGCTGGCAGAAGTCGGCACCCGCACCCGCGCGGTGGATCGTGACGCGCGCCAGATCGCCGCTCGCATCCTTGATCGCAACGACGCTCGGGATTTCGGCGAGCTTGCACATCGTCTCGGCGCTGATGTCGGCGACGGTGCGGCCGGGGACGTTATAGACGACGATCGGCAGGTCGCTCGCGTCGGCGAGCGACTGGAAATGCGCGATCATACCAGCCTGGCTCGGCCGGTTGTAATAAGGCGCGACGATCAGCGCGGCGGTCGCGCCCGCGGCCTGCGCATGGCGCATATGCCGGATCGCGGTCGCGGTGTCGTTCGACCCGCAGCCCGCGATGACGGGGACACGCCCGGCCGCAGCCTCGATGCAGCCGTCGATCACCTGGTAATGTTCGTCGTAGCCGAGCGTCGGACTTTCGCCGGTCGTGCCGCATGGGACGAGCGCGCTGGTCCCCTCTTTGATCTGCCAATCGACAAGACGCGCGAAGGCCGGGGCATCGAACGCCCCATCGCGAAATGGCGTCACCAAAGCGGGAATCGACCCCGAAAACATGCACCGCTCCTTTACAAGAACATGCCTCAGCCGATAGAATCCGGCCAGCGCGCCGCTATTGGACGTCTATTCAGCGCCCCGCAAGGAGTTTGGCATTACTATGGCAGCTATGATCTCGCTGACCCGTATCTCCCGCCTCGCGCTCGCCGCGGCCCTCCTCATTCCGACCACCGCGCATGCCAGCGAGCTCACTCCCGAACAAATGGCCTGGTATCGCGCCCAGATGGGCCTGGCGGCGACATCGGGTCCGCCGCCGTCGACGAGCTCGGTCGGCGATGCGGTGATGGAATGGCGGCGGCTGACGGCGAATACCGGCGCCTCGTTCGACCAGCTTTCGCGCTTCCTGATGGCGAACAAGGGCTGGCCCGATAATGACAAGATGCGCACGCGCGCCGAAAAAGCCATCTCGCTCGACAGCTATGATCCGCAGCGCACCCTCGCCTATTTCCAGGCTTACCCGCCGCAGACCGCGAGCGGGCAGCTCCGCTATGCGCTCGCGCTCAACGCGTCGGGGCGCCGCGAAGACGCCAATGCCGCAGTGCGCCGCGCGTGGACCAGCGGGCCGCTCGACGATTACGAAACGAGCCGCGCGCTCGCTATGTTCCCCGGCGCGATCACCCCCGCCGACCATGACGCGCGCATGGACCGGCTGCTCTGGCTCGGCGCCACCCCCGCCGCGAGCCGCCAGCTCGCCTATACCTCGCCCGACAAGCGCAATGTCTTCGCGGCACGGCTCGCGATGCGCAATGCCTCGGTCGACGCGGCCTTTCAGGCATCGGCCGCCGAAAGCGCCAACCCGGCGCTGACCCGCACCGATGCGGGCTATATCACCGACAAGGCGACCTGGCTGCGCAAGGCGGGCCGCGTTGGCGAAGCGCGCGCATTGCTCGCCGCGCCGCGCTCGCTCGCCAAGCCGCCGACCGATCCCGAGGAATGGCTGGAAACGCTGCTTACCAACGCGCGGCAGGCGAGCGAAGGCGGCGACAAGACCACCGCCTATAATATCGCGCGCCAGATCGACGACGCCTTCGCGCCCGGAACGGTGATCCGCGAGACGTCGCTTAGCGTGCGCGACGATTATACCTCGCTCGCCTGGCTCGCGGGGCAGCTCGCCTATCGCGACCTGCGTCGTCCCGCCGAGGCGGTGCGCCTCTATCGCGCGTATGGCGAAGCCGCGCGCTCGGCGCAAACACGGACGAAGGGCTTCTACTGGGCCGGCCGCGCGGCGCTGGCGGCGGGTGACCGCTCGACAGCGAATGCGCATTTCGCCGATGCCGCGCAGCATTATGACCAATATTATGGCCAGTTGTCGCTGGAGCGGCTGAACCGTCCGCAGCCCAAGCCGACCCCCGATCCGACCATTCAGGTCAGTAATGACGAGCGCCGCGCGTTCGAGGACGACCGGCTGGTCCGCGCCGCGCGCGCGCTCGGCGAGATTGGCGCGTGGCGCGAACAGTCGCAGTTCCTGCGCGCACTCGCGCAACAGGCGACCTCGCCCGCCGACCATGTTCTTGCGGGCAAGCTGGCGTCGCAAATCGGACGCCCCGACCTTGGCGTGATGATCGGCCGCAGCGCGCAGGCGAACAGCCTTGATGCCGTCGAAGTTTCGGGTTTCCCAACCGTCCGTGTTCCCGCCGGGCATGAAGGCAACTGGACTTTCATCCACGCGATCACGCGGCAGGAAAGCCAGTTCGACCGGCAGGCGATCAGCCACGCCGGCGCGCGCGGGATGATGCAGTTGATGCCGGGCACCGCGCGCGAAGTCGCGGGCAAGCTCGGCATGAGCTATGACATGGGCTCGCTGACCACCGACACCAATTACAATATGATGCTGGGCTCGACCTATTTCCAGCAGATGCTGCGCTATTTCGGCGGCAGCTATCCGCTTGCCGTCGCGGCGTACAACGCAGGGCCAGGCAATGTGAACAAATGGCTGCGCGCCAATGGCGACCCGCGCGGCGGCGGGATCGAGATGGTCGACTGGATCGAGGCGATCCCGATTTTCGAGACGCGCAATTATGTCCAGCGTGTGCTGGAAAATGCCGTCGTTTACGACACGCTGCGCGATGGCGGCGGGTCGCGGCAGCAGGCGCCGCTGAGTTTCTACCTCGGCAAACGCACGCCCGGCTAAATCCGCATGGCGGGGGACAAGACGAACATCATCAGTCCGGCGGGCTTTGCCGCGCTGCGCGCCGAATATGACGCGCTGCTCGGCGGCGAGCGCCCGAAGCTGGTCGAGGTGATCAGCTGGGCGGCGGGCAATGGCGACCGCAGCGAAAATGGCGACTATATCTATGGCCGCAAGCGGCTGCGCGAGATCGACCGGCGCCTCTCGTTCCTGGCCCGCCGCATGAAGGCGGCGCGCGTCGTCGATCCCGCCGAGCAGCCCGACAAGAGCCGCATCTGGTTCGGCGCCACCGTCGAACTCGCCGACGATGACGACGCACGCCGCATCGTCACGCTCGTCGGCGACGACGAGGCCGAGGCGGGCGAGGGCCGGATCGGGTGGAACAGCCCGCTCGCCCGTGCTTTGCGCGGCGCCGCGGTAGGCGACCTCAGGACCGTGCAGCTTCCCGCCGGGCCCAAGGAATGGGAAGTGATGGCGGTCGGCTATCCCTGACAGTCATTCGCCGATCCCCGCGACCAGCGCGCGCTGGTCTTTCCTGAGTTCGGGCAGGTCGCGCGCGAGTTTTGCCCAGTGCGCGGCCTCCCGTGCATCGGCCGCGATCCCCTCGCCCTTCGCATAGGCATAAGCGAGGATCGCGCGCGAGCCCGCGAAGCCCGCGCGGGCGCCGACGCCGCAATCCGCGATCGCCGCCCCTAGCGTCTTGTCGGCGAAATGCGCCTCGCAGAGCCAGTGGTTGCCCTCGGGATTGCCGCTGCTTGCGATGCTGCGCAGCCGCACCAGATTGGCGGTGCGGGTGTCGGCGAAATAGGTGAGCGCGAAGATCGCGGCGGGATGTCCCTGCGCCGCCGCTTCGGCATAAAGCGCCTGCGAGCGCACGAAGTCGGCGGGGCCGAAAGTGCCCGACGCCAGCCGGTAGGCGAGATGCGTCTTGGCCTTGGAGAAACCCGCGTTCGACGCCGCGACATAGAGGTCATAGGCGCGCTTCACATTTTCGGGCGTCGGGTCGTTTTCGAGCAGCAGCCAGGCCAGTTCCTGCTGCCCCGCGGGAAAGCCCTGCGCCGCCGATCGTTCGAGATAGGCGCGGGCACGCGGCACGTCCTTTTTCACCCCGACGCCGAGCGAGAACATATAGCCCGCGAGATGCTGCGCGAGCGGATGGCCGGCGTCGGCAAAGCCGATCAGCTCGGCGGCGGGATGGCGCGACAGCACGTCGGCGATCAGGACCGGCTCATCCTCGATCGCGAGCCGGTCGAGCGCCACGTCGGCAAGCGGATCGGCGACCGGCCCGCCCTGTACCAGCCTCGGAATCGGCGGCGCGGGCGGAGCGGCCGACAGCGTGCCGAAGCCGCCGCCACGCCCCTCCCGCCCGGGCACCTCGGGCGGCGCGACGAGATAATAATCGTCGAACCAGCTGCCATAGTGAAAGGGCTGCTGCGGCCCCAGTTCCATGCCATAGGTGCGCTTGTAGACCTCGCGCGACACGACCTTGAAATAGTCGGAGATTTCAAGGCCCGGGATCGCCAGTTCCTTGACCACCGCCGCCGCGAAGGGGCTGACGGGCGAGCCGACCGGCGCGAAGTCGAGCGCGGGCCGCCCCTTGGCGGTCGAATAGAAGACCGCCCCCTGCCCGATATCGAGCAGCCCGAGCGGCGCCGATCCGGCCTCGCCGCCCGAGATATCGACGTCCTCGACGCGCACCACTGGCTCGGCGGTGCGGCAGGCGTCGACGAACAACAGGGTGAAGGCACCCTGCGGAACGACGTGCTTCACCAGCGCCTCGATCGACAGATAGCGTTTCTCGACGTCGGCGCGGCGCGTCGCGGGCGGCGCGTCCATCGGCACCAGCCAGTTACGGCCGCCATATTCGAAGCCGTGCCCGGCATAATAGAGCACGACCGACTTCGCGCCTTTCGCTTCGCCGGCGAATTGCGCGAGTGCGGCATCGAGCGCCGCCTTGTCGGCGTTGCGGATGATACGCGGCGAAATGCCCGCCTTCGCGAAGGCATCGCAAACATAATCGATGTCGTTCACGGCATTTTTGAGCGACGGCCATTCCCAGTCGTTATAGGCGCTGTTGCCGATGAGTAGCGCGACGCGGTCTCCCCTTAGCGGCGCGGCACCGCAGGAGCCCGAGGGCTGCGCCATCGCGGCCGGAGCCAAATGGACGAGCCCGAGGAACGCGGCGCCCAGCGCGCCGATCCACCACATTTTTCCCAACTGTCTGCCCCCCTCGACGCATTTTCCCATCCGCGCGAGCAATGACGGAAAACTGCGCAACTTCACGCCGAAGTCGCATATGTGCGACCTCAGGCGACCCCGAGGCAAAGGTAGGTCAGCACGGCGATGCAGGAAAGCGGAAACTGGCCTGTGCGCCGGATCACCCGCGGCGGCTGGACGATATGATAGCAGCTGATAATCTGTCGATAACCGAGGGGGAGAACGAGCGATGCGCAGCCTGGGATTGATCGCGGCCCTTTCGCTGTGCGGTGTGGCCCAAGCCGCGCCCGACCGGCCGGCGATGCCGCCGATCACCGACGCGATACTGAACGGCTGGCTGGAACCCGGCGAGGAGATCGAGGCGCGCGTCGACGGCGATCTCAACGGCGATGGCGACACGGACACGGCCTATATCGTCGCGAGCCCCGATGCACGCACGCTCCACGTCATGCTGAGCTATCGCAGCGAGGTCGATATCGGCCACTCCCCCGCGGGCGAACTGAAACTCGAAACCGACCCGTTGGGCGCGGCAGGGCTGACGATCGACAAGGGCGTGCTGACGATCCGCGACCTGACCGGCGGAACGACCGCGCTGTCCGCAACCTATCGCTATCGCGCCGCCGCGACGAAAGAGGGCGCGCGCATGCGGCTGATCGGGCTCGACGCGACGGTCTATAGCCGCACTTTTGCGCACGACGGCGACGAGATGAGCTGGAATGTGGCGACCGGTGACACCATCACGAGTCTGCTCAAGGTCGCGGCGGCGGACGATCGCGGTTACGACAAGCTCCACACCCGCAAGTTCAGGCAGCCCGTACGTACCATCTATATGGAGGACACGCCGGGCGCAGAAGAGGAACTCATCCGTCTGACGAAGGCGAAATGAGGCTTTCCTATGGTTGCAGGAGAACCGGGATGATCCAGATCGCGGACATGACGATAATCACCGCGACCAGCGAGAAAGCCAGCACATAGCGGACATTATGTCCTTTGACCCCGCTGCTCGCCTCGGTCTCGGTCACTTCGACATGGTCATCGACGACTTTCATGATGCGCTTCCCTTCCTACTGGTCCGCTTAGAACGCGGTCCGCGCGCGGGCGGTTCCGCAGGCGGCGTTGGGGGAGAGGTGCCAGAGGGTCTATAAGCCGGGTTCTGTCCATCCCCTTGCGGGGACTGTGCGATCATTCCTCTAGGCGAACGGTTACCCGAACGCTCAAGCAGTCAACCCGGACGGCTGGGCCGGAATCAGCCCTGAGTTGCCTCGTACCGTCCCTATTCGACCTTGCTCCCGGTGGGGTTTGCCGTGCCGCGCCTGTTACCAGCCGCGCGGTGCGCTCTTACCGCACCCTTTCACCTTTCGCCGGGCCGAAGCCTTTGGCGGTCTGCTCTCTGTGGCACTTTCCCTGAACCTGGCCGAAGCCCGGTCCGCCGGACGTTATCCGGCACCGTGATTTCCGTGGAGCCCGGACTTTCCTCCCCTTTCTTGCGAAAGCGGCGATCGCCCGACCCTCTGGCGGGAGCGAGTATAGCCCTCATCGGGCGCTTTGACGAGGAATCAATTGCCTTCGGGCTGGGGAAGCAGCAGCGCGAGCAATATCGCGCGGCATTCGCCGTCGATCGTGCCGTCGATCAGTTCGGGACGAAAGCGGCGCTGGAACGCGACGGTCGCTGCGAACCCGTCGGTCACATCGTAACCGAAGCGTTCGAGCGCGAGCAGGAAGCCCGCGTCGGTCCACAACGGATCGGTAAGCTTCTTGGTCGGGCGCGGCAGCGCGAGGCGGCGGCGTGCAAGCTCCTCCCACGGGAACAGCTCGCCCGGGTCCTGCTTGCGCGTCGGGGCGATGTCCGAATGGCCGATGACGTTGCCGCGCGTGACCGAATGCCGGTCCTTGATCTGGTGGACGAGGCGGACGACCGAGGCGACCTGCGGGTCGGGGAACGGCACATAGCCCCATTCATGCCCCGGATTGACGATCTCGATCCCGACGCTCGCCGAATTGATGTCGCTGATGCCGCGCCAGTGCGACTTGCCCGCGTGCCAGGCGCGCCTCTCTTCGGGCACCATCTGCGTGATCTGCCCGTCCTCGCTGACGACATAGTGCGCCGACACGCTGGATTCAGGATTGGCAAGCCAATCAATGGCTTCGGCACCGCTCTTCATACCGGTATAATGCAGCACGATCATCGAGATGGGCAGCGCGCGCTCGTCGAAATTGGGAGACCAGCGTTCGATAAAATCGCTCATGCGCTCGGGGGACCCGTCCTGTGCTTGCCAAGCCGTCGATTGCGCCACTGGCGCGCAAAAAGCAAGGCGGAGCCTGTCCTAGGCCGCGGCGGCGCGGCGCCCCTGCTGATCGGCGGGCTCGTAAAGGCCGCGCAGGCGCGGGCTCGCGACGAACTGGTCGGTCTGGCCGAGCACCGTCTCGCCCGCGCCGAGCACGAGAAAACTTTGCGGCGCCGCCACCGCGCGGAGCCGTGCAAAGGCTTTCTGGCGCATCGGTGCCGAGAAATAGAGCAGCAGGTTGCGGCAGAAGATCAGGTCGGCGGGGCTCGCCAGCGGCGGCCGGTCGGTGAGCATATTCTGCACCGAAAAATCGACGCGGCGGCGCAGGTCCGCCTTGGCGAGCCATCCGCCCTCGGTCTGGTCGAACCAGCGCACCATGCGCTGCACGGGCAGGCCGCGCTGGATCTCGAACTGGCTGTAAAGGCCGACGCGCGCGCGTGAAATCGCATGATAGCTGACGTCGGTGCCAACGATATCGACCTGCCAGCCCGCCCATTTCGTGCCCTGTTCGGCGATCAGCATTGCCAGCGAATAGGCTTCCTGGCCGGTCGACACACCGCAATGCCAGATGGTCAGCCGGCGGCGCAGTTTGTTGATCTCGCGAATCTGTTCAAGCGCGGTCGCAGCAATCTCGTCGAACACGCTATATTCGCGGTAGAAATAGGTTTCGTTGTTGAGCATCGCATCGACGGTGTCGTCGAGCAGCTGCCGGCTGTTCGAAGTGACCAGCGCCGCGACGAGCGCATCGAGATCGGCGATGCCGTGGCGCTGCATCACGGGTTTCAGCGACATTTCGATCCGCCAAATGCGGTTCGGCGACAATGCTTGCCCCGTCCGCGATTCGAGCACCCCCATCAGGACGCGGTAGGCCGATTCGCTGGCGCTTCCGTCCATCATGGCTTGCGGCGCCCCTGCCCGCGCCCTTGCAGAAAGCTGCCGAGCATCAGCGCGATCGCGTCGGGGTTCAGCGTCGCCGCGGCGATGCCCGCCTTCGCGACCGCGCCCGGCATGCCCCAGATCACACAGCTTTCGGGCGCCTGCGCGAAAATCGTGCCGCCAGCCTCTTTCAGCCGCGCCGCGCCGATCGCGCCGTCGCGCCCCATGCCGCTAAGGATCACCGCGACGCCGCCCTTGCCGAAGATGTCGGCGACCGAATCGAGCATCGGGTCGGCCGACGGGCAGCAGCCATTGTCGACGACGCGGCGATCGAGCGCGATTTCGCGGCGGCGCCCATTGGCGACGACGAGCAGATGCGCATCGCCCGGCGCGAGATAGATGCAGCCGCGCTCGACGGCCATGCCGGCTTCGGCAACGCGGACACGGCGCGTCGTCATCGTCGCGATCTGCTTGGCGTAAAATTCCATGAAGGCGTCGGGCAGATGCTGGGTGAGCAGGATCGGCGCGCTGATCCTGGGATCGAGGTGCGCGAGGAAATTGGCGAAGGCGGGAATACCGCCGGTCGATGCCGCGACCGCAATACAGTCGATTGGCTGGTCGGTGTCGATCGCGAAGGCGGCGGGCGCCGGCGCCGGGCGTTCGGCGGCCGGGACCGGCGCCGGAAAGTCGCGTTGATGGCCGAGCGTGATAATCCGCTCGGTCAGCACCTCGGCGAAACGCCCCGAGAAGCTGCCGCGCCCCGGTTTGGCCAGCGTGTCGCTGGCGCCGAGCGCGAGCGCGTCGATCGCGGCGGGACCGCCCTCGACGCAGTTCGAGGAGAGGATGAGGACGCGGGCCTTTTCGGCGCGCTCCAATATGTGCGGCAAGGCGTCGATGCCGTTCATCCCGGGCATCTCGATATCGAGCACGACGACATCGACGGGCTCGCGCGCCAGATATTCGAGCGCGTCATGCGCCGAGGCGACGGAGGCGCAGATCTTGAGCCCCGGCCGCTGATCGACGATCCGCTCGAGGATGCTGCGGACGACAAGGCTGTCGTCGACGAGCATCACGCGCACGGTGCGGGCGGTTGGTTCGGGATCGGATATCAGGCGTTGTGGACGGGCCACCTAAAAAACCTCAGGCAATGCCGACGAGCTGCAGCTTTCCTTCGAGCGTTTCGCGGTCGAACGGCTTCATCACATATTCGTCCGCGCCGGCTTCGATCGCGGCACGGATATGGTCGATGCTGTTTTCGGTCGTGCAGAAAACGACGCGCGGGCGTTCTTCGCGCCCATAATCGAGATCGTTGAACGCGCCGAGGAACTCCATTCCACTCATCACCGGCATGTTCCAGTCGAGCAGAATGACGTCGGGACGATTGGCTTGGCAGAAGGTCAGTGCCTCCTGCCCGTCAGCCGCCTCTTCGACGGCGAAGGACATGCTTTCAAGGATATGACGTGCGACCTTGCGAATGACTTTGCTGTCATCGACCACCAGACAAGATTTCGACATTCAGTTAACTCCGACCCCCGGGATTTGGCCATGTATACGGTGAAGGCGTGTGCAGCCCGTTAATAAACGACCGAATTCATGCCGCTTTTAAGGCCGGCAGCGTGATAAAGTTGGATGGATCAACAACGAGCAGCGAACTACCCTGATGTTCGATCATCGCGTCGGCGACCCGCGCCCAGCCGGGAAGCAGCTTTCCGGCGATGCGCGTTTCGGGCGCGTCGATGAAACAGACATCCTCGATCTCGTCGGCGAGCAGCGCATAGCCATGCTCGGCGACGTCGACGACGATCACGCGCTGTCCCGGCGCGACGGGCACCGCGGGCAGGCCGATGACGACATGTGGGTCGATGAGGGTGAAGACACGGCTGCGCAGCGCAAAGAGCCCGGCGACATGCGGCGGCGCGGCGGGCACTTCGACGGGCGTGCCGACGGTGACGACCGAATTGATCGCGCGGCTGCGCAAGGCGACGCGCGTATCGGCGATGCGCGCGATCAGATAGAGTTTGTCCATCATGCGCGCTCTCCCCCGACCTGGCGGCGCAGCGCGTCGAGCAGCGCCTGACGATCATAGCGATAGACGGTTTCGTCTTCCGGTCCCGCGGCGGCGATCGAGGTGCGCAGGCGGATCACCGGTACGTCGCCGTCGACATGTCCGAAAGGCTCGTTCTCTTCGGTGAGGCACAACAGGACATCGGGTGTTTCATCCGACGGATCGTCGCCCAGGACGACGCGGTAGCCAGCGTTGCGAAGAATCGGCGCGAGGAAATTGCCGCCCCAGCCGTCATGGTCGTCGGCAAGGCGGCAGAGCGGTTGACGCTGCGCGGATGCAGGGACGCCCGCGGCATATTGTTCCATCAGCCAGAAGGGATCGATCAGTTCGACCGGCTCGCCGCCGACGAGCACAACGCCGGCGATCAGGCCGGGCGCCGCCGACGGCTGGACGGCGTCGGGCAAGCGGACGATGTCGATCACCTCGGCGATCGGGTAACAGAGCACCGAGCGGCCGTCGTAGAGGCGAAGGAGCTTCAGCGTCCCCTCGCCGCCGGGCAGCGCCGCGGCATGGACGGGGAAAATATCGTCGCCAATCTGCGCCTGCACGCGGCTCGCGCTTTCGAACAGCGCCGATGCAGGAACTTCCTCGACCCGCTCGATCACCGACAGGCGTACGCCGCGGACGCGGCTGTTCATGTCGCGGAACAGCAGCAACTGCACGGCGTTGCGCGCCGCCGCGGCTTCGGCCTCTGCTTCGGCCATCCGGTCATGGCTGCGACCCGCTTCGCTGGCGTCGATCGCCGCGGTGGCCAGCAGACCCTGGACATCGAGCAACAGGACGGGGCGGCCGTTGTCGGGCAGCGTCGTGCCGGCATAGAGCCCCGTCGCCATGATCATCGGCGCCGCGGGTTTGATGACGAGTTCCTCATGGTCGTGGATCGCCGCAACGCTGAGCGCATAGCTTTGCCCCTGCCCCGGACGGACGATGACAAGCGCGCGGTCGTCGCTGTCGTCACCCTGGTCGCGCTCGCGGCCCAATATATTTTCAAGGCGAAGGAGCGGAAATTGCTCGCCGCGTACCGTCGCCAGTTCGCCGCCACCGAGTTGATCGATGCGCACCGTATCGCCGTTTTCCAGCAGAATCTCTCGCACCGCGCCGCGCGGGATCGCGAAATACTGCCCTGCAGCACGGACCATCAGCCCCGAAATGATCGTCAGCGTCATAGGCACGCGGAGCAGGATCGCGAGCCCGCGCCCCTCTTCGTTGCGCAGTTCGACGATGCCGCCGATCTTTTCGACATTCGCCTTCACAATATCCATGCCGACGCCGCGGCCGGAGACCGCGGTGACCTTCGCCGCGGTCGAAAAGCCGGGGCGGAAGATCAGGTCGAGCTTTTCCTTCGGCGCCAGCGCGCGCGCCTCGGTCGCGGTCAGGAGGCGCGAGGCGATCGCCTTTGCGGTCAGGGCATCGGGCGACAGCCCGCGGCCGTCGTCGCGCACTTCGATTTCGATCTGGTTGCCCGACTGGCGCGCCGAGACCGAGATCGTCGCGGTGATGTCCTTGCCCGCAGCGACGCGGTCCTCGAGCGGCTCGATGCCATGATCGATCGCGTTGCGGACGATATGGATCAGCGGATCGCGGATATTCTCCATCATCTCGCGGTCGAGCTCGACTTCGCCGCCGCTCGTCTGGAAGGCGATTTTCTTGCCCATATCCTTGGCAAGATCGCGGACGATGCGCGGCAGCGGGGCGAAGAGCTTATCGATCCGCTGCATCCGCATCTGGCTGACCGACTGGCGCATCCCGGCGATCGAGTCGGACAGACGGTCGAACGAGGCGATGACCGACAGATCGGCGCCCGATTCGCGGAGCATCCGCGCAAATTCATTGCGCGCCAGCACGATGTCGGTGACCCCGGTCATCACGCTGTCGAGCAACGGCAAGGGCACGCGGATCGAGCGCCAGCTTTGCAGTTCGGCGCTGAAATCATCGTCGCGGCGGAGCGGAACGCCCGCGACCTCGAACGGCGCCTCTTCGAGAACATCGCCCGCGAGCGCGCCGATGACATCGCGATCGTTGCCGGCCGGCTCGATACCATTCTGGCTCAGCGCCGTGCAAAGGTCGCCCAGCCGGTCGAGGATACCAAGCACGCCGGTGACGAGCGTAGCGTTCGCCAGGCGGTTGCCGCGCCGCACCTGATCGAGCGCATCCTCGGCGGCATGCGACAAGGCGGTAACGCGCGGCAGGGCCAGAAAGCCCGAGCTGCCCTTGATGGTGTGGACGAGCCGGAAAATCGCGTCGAGCTGCGCCCGATCAGCGGGGTCCGCCTCCCACGCGACAATGGCCCCGCCGGCTTCGGCAAGGATTTCCGCCGTTTCGGCCAGAAAGTCGTTCAGCAGATCGTCCATGAAGGTGTCGGTTCGCCCCAGAAATCGAGGCTCCACCATGGCGCACAATGGTTAAGGAGGGTTTTACTGGTGCGTACGGCGAAGGGAAAAATCAGCGCCGCAACACGATGTTGGGGGTTAGCGGCCGCGGAGAACGGCGCCGACAAGCAGCGACGTCGGCGTTTCGCGCGCCAGCATCACCGTGCCGTCATTCTGCCGCGCCACCGCCTGCACCAGCACCGCGGGCGCGGTGCGCGAGGTCATCGGGCTTGCGCCCTCGCCTTCGGCAAGGATGCGTTCGACGTCGGCGTCGAGGAAGATGCGCTCGGCCTCGACATGCAGCGCGATCTCGATGCCCTCCCCCTGCTTTTCGCAGCCGATATCGAGCCGTCCGCCGCGTACCAGCGCATCGACGAGAAGGAGCGACAGGTTGAGGATGATCTTCACCGCGGGCTTGGGCAGCGGATCGGTCCCGATCATCCAGTTGAGTTCGATCGCGCGGTCGCCGATGATACCCTGAATCGCCGACTTCGCCTCATCGGCGGGAACAAGCTCGCCGAACCCGCCCGCCGAGCCGAACGCCAGGCGAAAGAATTTGAGCTTGTTCGCCGAGGTCCGCGCGCTTTGTTCGAGCAGTTCGAAGCAACGCTCGCGCATCGCCGGGTCTTTCTCATCGGCGAGCAGTTCGAGACCGTTGGCGAAGGCGCCGACAGGGCTCAGCAGGTCGTGACACAGGCGCGAGGCCAGCATCGAGGCGAAATCGACGCGATCGTCGGACATGGATGAAAAGGCTCCCCAGCGCAGTGTCCGGACATTTCCGGCATGGGCCGCTCCTACGGCACGGACCCCGTCCAGAGCAAGCGCGATACGGCGAGCCGTGGCCCTTGAATTTCAACGCCCGAAAACCACATTCCTATCAATGCAGGGGGATGACGACATTTTGACCGTAGCGCTGGACGATAGCGCGGCCGGGCTGCGGCTCGACCGGGCGCTCGCCGAAGCGCTGCCCAGCCTGTCGCGCGAGAGATTGAAGAGCCTGATCAAGGGCGGCCGCGTCGTTGGCGCCGACGGCAAAATTCTTTGGGACCCCTCGGCAAAGGCGACCGCGCCCGCGACGGTCGAGGTTCGCCTGCCCGCCGCCACGCCCGCGCATAATGTCGCGCAGGATATGGGCTTGGTCATCGCTTACGAGGACGAGCATCTGATCGTGGTCGACAAGCCTGCGGGCATGGTTGTCCATCCCGCCGCGGGCAATCTCGACGGCACGATGGTCAACGCCTTGCTCCACCATTGTGCGGGGCAGTTGTCGGGGATCGGCGGCGTCGCGCGGCCGGGGATCGTCCACCGTATAGATAAGGATACCAGCGGACTGATCGTCGCCGCGAAGCACGACAAGGCACACGAAGGCCTCGCGAAACAGTTCGCCGCGCACAGCATCGACCGCCGCTATCTCGCGATCGCGACCGGGCGGCCGATGCCGGCGAACGGCACGATCGACGCGGCGCTCGGCCGCTCGACGACGAACCGCAAGAAGATGGCGGTGGTCGCCGAAGGGCGCGGCAAGCATGCAATCACCCATTATCGGACGATCGAGCCGCTGAAGAATGCGACTCTGGTCGAGTGCCGGCTGGAAACCGGACGGACGCATCAGGTGCGCGTCCATATGGCGCATATCGGCCATCCGCTCGTCGGCGACCCGGTCTATGGACGCGTCAGAAAGCCGTTGTCGGAAGTGCTGAAAGCGCGGAATTTCGTGCGGCAGGCATTGCACGCGGCCCATTTGGGCTTTATTCATCCGGTGACCGGTAACAACATCGCGCTCGACAGCGAACTCCCAAGCGACATGCGGGAACTGATCGATGAATTGCGCGTTTAGGTTTCGAATGAAAATCTATCTCGACCGCCGGAAGCAACCGCGGCATATTCTGACTCAAGATTCTAAAGGGAAGACGCTCTCCAATGGCTAAAAGCAACGTTCCGGCCACGGTTCCAGCGCTTGGCGGCGAAGCCAGCCTGAATCGCTATCTGGCGGAAATCCGCAAATTCCCCCTGCTGACCCCCGAGCAGGAATATATGCTCGCGCGCCGCTTCCAGGAGCATGGCGACAATGAAGCTGCGGCGCAGCTCGTCACCTCGCACCTCCGCCTCGTCGCAAAGATCGCGATGGGTTACCGCGGCTATGGTCTGCCCGTCAGCGAGCTGATCAGCGAAGGCAATATCGGCCTGATGCAGGGCGTGAAGAAGTTCGACCCCGAACGCGGCTTCCGCCTCGCGACCTATGCGATGTGGTGGATCCGCGCCTCGATTCAGGAGTTCATCCTGCGCTCGTGGAGTCTCGTCAAGATGGGCACCACCGCGGCGCAGAAGAAGCTGTTTTTCAACCTTCGCCGGATGAAGAACAACCTCGCGGCGTTCGAGGACGGCGACCTGTCGCCCGAACATCTGACCAAGATCGCGACCGACCTCGGCGTTACCGAGGAAGAAGTCACCAGCATGAACCGCCGCATGTCGATGGGCGGCGACACCTCGCTGAACGTGCCGATGGGCGAGGATGGCGACAGCCAGTGGCAGGACCTGCTCGGCGACGAAGGCCCGCTGCAGGACGAGCGCGTCGCGGAGGCGCAGGAACGCGATGTGCGCCATTCCCTGCTGAACGAGGCGCTGGAATCGCTCAACGAGCGCGAGCGCCACATCCTGACCGAACGCCGCCTGACCGACGACCCGAAGACGCTCGAAGACCTCAGCCAGGTTTACGACGTCAGCCGCGAACGCGTGCGCCAGATTGAAGTTCGTGCGTTCGAAAAGCTGCAGAAAGCGATGCTGAAGCTCGCCGGCGACCGGCGGCTGGTGGGCGCCTGATCGGCGCCCATTCCCCCGGACCGGCCGAAGGGGGAATAGCATTCAACCTAAGGCGAGAATGATCGAGCCTCAAAACCGGCGCGCGAAGCCGAAATAGAGTTCGATATCCGGGCTGTCGCGATTGAGGCCGACGTTCGCGCCCAAATCCCACTGGCTGTCGGTATTGGGCTGCCAGCCGGCCGAAAGCCCGGCCAGTGCCTCGGTTGTGTGGCCGCCGGGGTCGCGGTCGCGGGTCAGCGACACTTCCGCCGCCATCGAGACGTCGTCGGACAGACCAAACCCCACCCCCGCGACCGAGCCATAGGCCGTATGCCGGCCATTGCCGTCGCTATCGACGGCGGCGTCGACATGCGGCGTGAAGCCCAGCGACACGGCGCCGAGTTCGAAGCTGACCGGCACGATCATCCCCGCCCCCCAATCGCCCGCGCCGACGCCCTCCCCGCCCAGCGGCAACGTCGCATAGGGCATCAGCGCGACTGAAAAGCCCGACCCGTCGGGATTACTCAGATTTTGCCGCAATGCGATCGTCACGTCGCCGGTTCGCGTCCGGCGGGTCACGTCCCCCGTCGCCCGGTCGCGCTCGCGCACATGGCCGAGCATCGTCCATCCAAGCTGCACCTCCAGCGACGAGGTCAGCCCGGCGCGCAGCAGGGCGTCGCCAAAGGTCCAGCTATCGCTCCGGCTGTCGGCGGTGCGATCGAGCGTCCAGTCGGCCAGCCCGATCTCGAACAGCATAGACCCCGGCTCGACCGTACAGGCGGGTGTACCGAGCCCCGGCCGGTCGGGGCAAAGGTCGCGGCGACCCTCGTTCGCGAAGGCCGGCGCAGCGGTCGCCGCGGCGGCGAGCAGCAAAAGGGATCGAAGCGACATGCGGGTCCTTTCTTCGCCGGACAGCAGTGTTTTTTGTTCCGCAAGATCAAGCCCCGCTTGCCTCGAAACTGCAAGCGGCTAATTTGCCCGCATGGTAACTCCCTCCCGCGCGAAGAAGCGCAAGCTCCCCTGGTATCTGCGGCCGTTCAAATGGCTGTTCTGGTTCATCGCCGCCTCCGTGCTGTGGGTGCTGCTCTATGCCGTGGTGCCGCCCCCCGTGACGTTCACGATGCTGGCGGACAGCAACGGGATCACCAAGGACTGGGAAAGTCTCTCGAGTATCGACCGCAACATGGTGCGCGCGGTGATCGCGGCGGAGGACGGCAAATTCTGCAGCCATAACGGCTTCGACCGCGACGCGATCGAGCAGGCGATCGAACGCAACGCCAAGGGCAAGCGCATGCGCGGCGGATCGACCGTCAGCCAGCAGACCGCGAAGAATGTCTTCCTGTGGCAAGGAACCGGCTGGACGCGCTACGTCCGCAAGGTGCCCGAGGTCTGGTTCACCTTCCTGATCGAAAAGATCTGGGGCAAGCGCCGGATCATGGAGGTTTACCTCAACGTCGCCGAGACCGGCATCGGCACCTATGGCGTCGAGGCGGGCGCGCAGCGCTATTTCAACCATGGCGCGGGCAAGCTGACCCCTGCCGAGGCGGGGCGGATCGCCGCGATTTTGCCGTTGCCCAAGAAACGTGAGGCGGTGAGCCCGTCGGGCTTCACGCGCCGTTACGGCAATACGATCCGCGCGCGCATCGGCGTGGTCAAGCGTGACGGGCTGGATGGGTGCATTTATAACTAGGGGCAGGTCCAAACCATGATCATTCCATGCTGAAACGTCTCGCGCTCGTGCCGCCGATCGCAGCCGCGCTCGTGCCCGCCGCAAATGCCGATCCGGGTCGCGAGATACTGACCCCATCGTCGCCATGGAACATCGATTATGCCGAATCCGAATGCCGGCTCGCACGGACGTTTGGCACGGGCGCCGAAGCACTAACCCTTCGCATTAGTCGCGGGGCAAATTTGAAAGCTGTCGAATATACGGTCGCCAGCAAGTCGCTCAAAATCAGGGACTGGAATTACAATGTCTTGCTGCGACTTGGACCGGGCGGGACGTCCTATAAATTGCCGATACTATGGTATCGCCTTCCCACAGGCGAAACCGCGCTTCAGATCTTTGGCGAGACTGGATTGAAACCTGATGAAATTGCCTCGACCCGAATGCTTGCATTGGAGGTCGATGGCGCCGAGCCCCTGCAACTCGCCGTTGGAAATCTCGAACAGCCGTTCGCTGCGCTGGAATCCTGTTACGACGATCTCCTGACGACATGGGGCATTGATCCAGCAGGAATCCGCGACCTCAAAAAGCCGGCTGAACCGGTCGACATCCGGTCTTGGCGCGTGTTCGAAAATGGGTGGGCGCGCGACGTGCCCAAAGACAGGAAATGGATGACGGTCCGCCTGGATATAGACGGTTCGGGGAAGGCCACAGCGTGCAAGGCGCTGGTGTCAAGCGGGTCGGCGGAGCTGGATACCAAAGTCTGCGCCTTGGCCGCAAAGAATGCGCGCCTTGTTCCGGCAGTCGCCGCATCTGGGGAGAAAGTCGGGGCGCCATTTGTGCTGCGCATTCAGATGCGCGAGTGACGTCCCACTACGCGGGCTTCCAGCTCTTGCGCTCTTCCGCCTGCTTCAGAACCTCGAACGCCGCCTGCCCCGCCGCAAAGCGCTTTGCCGCTTCGGCATCGCCGGGCTTTACGTCGGGGTGACATTCCTTGGCAAGGCCCCTCCACGCTTTCTTGGTCGCCTCGAAATCGGCGTCGGGTTCGAGGTCGAGGATTTCGAGCGCGCGCATTTCGTCGGCGCTGCGACTGCCGTCGCCCGACCCGCCCCAGGCATAATGCTGGGCCTTGGCATATGCCCCCGCGTCGCGCGTCTCATTAGCAGCCCGCTCGGCGGCATCCTCGGCGCTCAAACCCTCGAAATAGTCCCAGCCGCGATTATATTCGGCGGCGTGCGTCTCGCAGAAATACCAGCGTTCGGGGCTGTTCGGCGATTTGGGCGCAGGGCAGTTGCCGGGGTTAGTGCAGCCGTGGCGATCGCAGAGGCGTACCTTCTGCGTCTCGCGCGACGAGCCATAGGGGCGCCAGCGGGGAAAACCCCAATCATCGGATCTCTTGGCGCGGCTCATCACCCCCATGTAGCGGCTGGGGCGCGCGATTGCTAGCCGAGGAGGCCGAAAAACCTAGTCTTTGGGCTTGTAACGGAACGCCTTGCCCGCGAGTTTGACGACCGCAGGGTCGAGATCGGGCGGGGTCATCGGCACCATCGCCTCGAGCGCCTCGGCGATATGGGTCAGCGCCGCGATGCGCGCGGCCTTTTTATTGTTGCCGTCGACCACCTTCCACGGCGCCCAGCGCGTGTTCGTCTGCGCGAACATATCCTCGATCGCGGCAAGATAGGCCTTGCGCTTCGACCGGTTGCGATAATCCTCCGTCCCCGTCTTCCACCGCTTCCACGGATCGTCGAGGCGGTCGGCGAAGCGCTTGTCCTGCTCGTCCTGCGTGATGTGGATGAAGAGTTTCACCAGATTCGTGCGGCTGCCGGTCAGCTGCGCCTCGAACTCGTTGATCTCGTCATAGCCCTTGCGCCATTCGGCCTCGCTCGCATACCCCTCGACGCGCTCGACGAGGACGCGGCCGTACCAGCTGCGGTCGAAGATCGAGATTTCGCGATTGCCCGGCAGGCGTTTCCAGAAACGCCACAGGAAATGGCGCGCCTTTTCCTCCTCATTCGGCGCGGCAATCGGCCACACCTCGAAAAAGCGCGGGTCGAGCGACGCGGTCAGCCGCTGGATGATCCCGCCCTTCCCCGCCGCGTCCCAGCCCTCGAACATGATGATGCTGCGCTGGCCATGGATGATGTGCGCCGCCTGCAATCGTTCGAGGCGATCCTCGAGCGCCGCGAGATCGTCGGAATAGTCGCCCTCATATTTGGCGCCGGTTTCATAGTCGGAGAGCGAGATCGTCATGCCCCCTCCCCTAGCGCAAGCGGGCGCCTTCCACCAAGCCGGCGATGGCCGGTGTCATTTTCTGGCACAGGGTGCGTGGGTTTCGTTACTTGGTCAGGCCGGCGAGCAGCGCCGCGACGCGCGCGGGATCTTCCATCGGAATGAAGTGGCTGTGCTCGGCCCATAGTTCGTCGCGCGTTGCGCCGATCGCCGCGCCAAGCCCCGTCCAGGTCGGGCTCAGCGAGAAATCGAGTTCGCCGCCGCGTTCACCGGTCGGGGCGCGGATCACCGTCGAGGGAACCGCGAGATAGTGGAGCCACTCGTGCGGGCTGGTGCGCAGCGCATTCTGATAGACCGAGGCTTCGAGCGCCGGGGGGCAGGCCAGCTCCAGCGCTTCGCCGTCCGTCGCCGGGAGCAGGCCATGGGTGCAATAGTCGGCGAGCACGCGCGGGTCCCAGTTCGCATAGGGCGGCCGGTCGGCGAAGCGCGCGCGCATCTCTTCGGCACTCATCCAGCTGTTGCGGCGGCGCGCGACGGGATGGTCCGCGGGATCGGGGATCGGACTCGCTTCGACCGGATAAAAGGCCGGGTCCATGATCACCGGATCGATCAGCACGAGATGGCGGAAGGCGGCCGGCCGCTGCGACGCGAGCCGCGTCAGCGCATAGCCGCCCATGCTATGCCCACAGCCGACGAGCGGATGCCCGCCGAGCCCGTCGAGCAGCGGCAACAGCGCGTCGGATGTCGCCGCCCAGTTGGCGAGCGTCGCGGGACGGTAACTGCGCCCATGCCCGCGATGGTCGGGCGCGATGACGTGCGTGCCGGGCGGCAGCGCCGCCACGACCTGATCCCAAAGCCGCGCGTGAAAGCCCGTCGCATGGAGCAGGAACAGCGAAGCGCCCTCACCGCGCTCGCCCCATTCGAACCAGCAGATATCGCCTTCCGGCGTTTCCAGCCGGTGCTCCCGGGATTCGCGCACGCTTTAGTTCTTCGGACCGTCGACGAGCCGGATGCTCAGTTCTTTCAGCTGCTTTTCGCTGACCGGCGCCGGGGCGCCCATCATCAGGTCTTCGGCCTTCTGGGTCATTGGGAAGACGATCACTTCGCGAATGTTCGGTTCGTCGGCGAGCAGCATCACAATGCGGTCGACGCCCGGTGCCGATCCGCCGTGCGGCGGCGCACCGAACTTGAAGGCGTTGATCATGCCGCTGAAGTTCGCATCGACATCGGCCTGCGAATAGCCCGCGATCTCGAACGCCTTGTACATGATGTCGGGGCGATGGTTCCGGATCGCGCCCGACGACAGTTCGACGCCGTTGCAGACGATGTCGTACTGGTAAGCGAGAATATCGAGCGGGTCCTTGCCGGTCAGCGCGTCCATTTCGCCCTGCGGCATCGAGAAGGGATTGTGGCTGAAATCGATCTTGCCGGTGTCCTCGTCCGCCTCGAACATCGGGAAGTCGACGATCCAGCAGAATTCGAAGCGGCTCTTGTCGATCAGGTCGAGCTGATCGGCAACGCGCGTGCGCGCGAGACCGGCAAGCTTCGCCGCCTTGGCTTCGGCGCCCGCGGCGAAGAAGATGCCGTCGTTCGGGCCCAGGCCCATCGCGTCGGCGATCGCCTTCATGCCTTCCTGGCCATGGTTATTGGCGATCGGACCGCCGAACACGCCGTCCTTCTGCGTCGCATAGCCAAGGCCCGGGAAACCTTCCGACTGCGCCCAGCTGTTCATCTCGTCGAAGAATTTGCGGCTCTTCTCGTGCGTTTCGGGCGCGGCGACGGCGCGGACGACCTGACCTTCCTCGACCATCGACGCAAAGCGGCCGAAGCCCGATCCCTTGAAGAAATCGCCCACGTCATGGACGAGCAGCGGGTTGCGCAGATCCGGCTTGTCGCTGCCATATTTCAGCATCGATTCGCGGTACGGAATGCGCTTGAACGGCAACGGCGACACGGTGCGGCCCTTGCCGTCGAAATCGGCGAACTCCTCGAACACGCCGTGCAGGACGGGTTCGATGGCGTTGAAGACGTCGTCCTGCGTGACGAAGCTCATCTCGAAATCGAGCTGGTAGAATTCGCCGGGCGAACGGTCGGCGCGCGCATCCTCGTCGCGGAAGCAGGGTGCGATCTGGAAATAGCGGTCGAAGCCCGCGACCATCAGCAGCTGCTTGAACATCTGCGGCGCCTGCGGCAGCGCATAGAATTTGCCGGGGTGGACGCGGCTGGGAACCAGATAGTCGCGCGCGCCCTCGGGGCTGCTCGCGGTCAGGATCGGCGTCTGAAATTCGGTGAAGCCCTGATCGATCATCCGGCGGCGCAGCGACGAAATCACGTTCGAACGCAGCACGATATTCTTGTGCAGACGCTCGCGGCGGAGATCGAGGAAACGGTTGGTGAGGCGGATTTCTTCGGGATAGTCGGTTTCGCCGAACACGGGCAGCGGCAGGCGATCGGCCGCTGACTGCACGGTCACCGCGCTCGGATAGATTTCGATCTCGCCGGTCGCCAGCTTCGGGTTGAGCGTCTCGGGCGACCGCGCGGCGACCTTGCCCGTGAAGGTCAGAACGGATTCGGGACCGAGGGCGTTGACGGTGGGATAGAGGTCCGAACCGGTTTCCACCACGATCTGGGTAATCCCGTAATGGTCGCGAAGATCGACGAAGAGCACATTCGCATGCTCGCGCGTGCGATGCACCCAGCCCGAAAGACGGACTTCCTCGCCGACGTTGGCGGCGCGAAGATCTGCGCATGTGTGGGTGCGATAGGCGTGCATTATGTTCGTCTTTCAAATGTCCGGAGAGGCGCGCAGGAAAACGCGCCGATATGGCCGCGCCTAAGGCAGCGCGGCGAGCGATTTGTCAAGGGCGGAGGGCGCAAATCAACGGGTCAGGCCGAGGTTATCGAGCACCTCGCTGCCGAACAGCGCGCGGTGCGCCGGATCGGGAAGCAGCCGGTCGCGCGCGGCGCGCCAGCGGCGGAAATCCTCGCCATAATCGGCGGCAACGCGTGCGGCGTCGAGGCGACAGCTTTTGGCCCAGTGGCGGGTGAAGGTGATCCCCTCGGCATCGAGGCATTCGACAACGCGGGCATAGGCGTCGGCGGTGCGCTGGCTACGCGGGCCGTCGAAATCGATCACCGCATTGTGCGTAAAGCGCGCGGGCGCGAGCAGCCCTTGCGCGCGCTCCATGAAACGTATGGTGACGACGGTCGAGCCGCCGTGGCGCGCATAGACCGCACAAATGCGTTCGAACGCGCGCGCAAGGTCGGCGCGGTCGATGGTGACCGAGGCATTGAACAGGTCTGCCAGGGGACGATGCGTGTCGAGCCCCTCCCCCCAGCTGCCATAGACCGGCGGAGCGTCGATATCGGGGCCGCTGGCATAGCCCTGCTTCATCGCGAACTGGAGCAAGGGGCCCCGCGCCCATGGATAATCGTTGAGCAACCGGCCGAGCAGGCTGAGCGCGTCATAACCCGCGCCGAGCTGGCCGGGGGTCGCGCGTGGATAATCGTCGCGCCACGGCTCGCGATAGAGGAAGCGCAGCATCGCCGGCCGCTTGAACGGCTTGTACGGATTGACGATCATCTGGACGAAATCGGGATCGCGATCGAGCGCATAGGCGGCCGAGAAGCGGCGGAAATCGCCCGCGGCGAGCCAGTCCAGCGCCGCCCGATCGACCTTGCGCAAATTCTGGATCGGACGGACGAGGAATTTCGGCACGCTGTCGACGACGAGCGCCGTCACGATACCGAGCGAGCCGACGGGAAGCTGCGCCGCGGCAAATATATTGTCGTCACGCAGCGCCGTCGAACCGGTGGCGGCGATGAAGGCGTCGCTCATCACGCCCGCGTCGGGCTCGATCCAGCGGATGCCCGCGGGGGTAACGATCTGCAGCGCGCGGATATGGTCCTGGATGCCGCCGCGCGCGATCATCGATCCGTGGGTGCCCGTGGCAGAGGCTCCCGCGAAGGTCTGTCCATTGCCCGCACCGCTGGTCCATAGCGAGCGGCCCTGCTCCTCGAACTTGTCCGATACCTCGTCGACGAGCGCGCCCGCTTCGACAAGCATCAACGCGCCCGCGTCGATGCCGGGGCGGACGTCATCGGCGCCGATGCGAAAGCAGCGGTTGAAGCGGCGCGTGTGGAGCAACCAGCTTTGCGAGCTGATATTGACGTTCGACGGCGACCAGCCCGCGCCGAGCGGCCGAACGCGGCGGCTTGCGGTCTGCGCTGCGGTGAGCCAGTCCTGCACCGACTTCGCAGCGATTGCGATCTCGTCGCGGCCGCGCTCCGCGTCGCCGCTGCGCAAGGCAAAGCGCGTCGCCGCCTCGCAGGTGCCGGTGCCGTGATAATTGGTCCAGCGCCCTTCCTCGCCGAGCTTCACGATCGGCATCAGGCGTCTCCCAGCGGCAGGATGCCGGCATTCGCCCGCCACGCGACGGTCACCGGGCGGAGGAAGCCGAAGGTCGCGATCGCCACCAGCATCTGGCGCCGCGTCGCGAACAGCCGCACATCGCACAGGCCGTGATCGGATTCGGGCGTCACGAACGGCTGCGCGGCCTGGGCGGCGAAGCCCCAGCCCTTCAGCGTGACCACCATCGATTCCTCATCGAGCGGCCGCGGGTTGGCGATCGATACGAATATATCCGCCTGCCCCGCGGCATATTGCCCGAAAAGCAGCACAAAACCGAGCGCGGCGAGCGCCCAACCGAGCCACATCATGCCCCAAATCCCTTCGTCTTTTTCCCCAGCCGGTGTTCCGGCTCCGCGACCCGAAGAGCACGGGCAATTTTTCCTGCCCGTTCCCATCAACTAGCTGTATAGGCGCGCTATGCAAGTCCATCCGTTGATCGAAACCAACGCCGCGCTCGTCGAATTCTGCGACCTCATTCGGAACAGCGATTTCATCGCTGTCGATACCGAATTCATGCGCGAAAACACTTTCTGGCCAGAGCTTTGCCTGATCCAGGTGGCCGACCGCGACCATGCCGCGGCGATCGATCCGATGGCGCCGGGGATCGATTTGAAGCCCCTGCTCGACCTGCTCGTCGACAATGAGGATATGCTGAAAGTCTTTCATGCGGGCGGGCAGGATGTCGAAATCATCTTCAACCTGACCGGCAAGACGCCGCACCCGATCTTCGACACACAGATCGGTCAGATGGCGCTGGGTCAGGCCGAACAGGTCGGATATTCGAACCTCGTCGAAGCATGGATCGGGCTGCAGCTCGACAAGGGCGCGCGTTTTACCGACTGGAGCCGCCGCCCGCTCGACAAGCGCCAGATCGACTATGCCGTCGGCGACGTCACCCACCTCGCCAAGATTTTCCCGATGATGCTCGACAAGCTGATCAAGACCGGCCGCGGTCATTGGCTCGACGAGGAAATGGAAAAGCTCGCCGATCCCGCGAACTACAGCGTCGATCCCGACAAGGCGTGGCAGCGAATCAAGGTCCCGACGCGCAAGCTCGACGTGCTCGGCCGCCTGCAGTCGCTCGCGGCGTGGCGCGAACGCGAGGCGCGGCAAAAGAATTTGCCGCGCGGCCGCATCGTCAAGGACGAAACGCTCGCCGACCTCGCGGCACATCCGCCGAAGGATCAGGATGGGCTGGGCCGCGTGCGCGGCCTGTCAGCGACATGGCGCACGAACGATATCGGCGGCCGGCTGATGGACGCGATCGCCAATGCCAAGCCGATGTCGAAGGACGACATGCCCGAGCGCGCGCCGCGCGGCCCGGGGCTGGGTAAAGAAGGCACTTTGGTCGCCGACCTGCTCAAGCTGCTGCTGAAAATTCGCGCGCGCGAACTGAACGTCGCGGCGCGGCTGATTGCGCGCAGCGACGATTTGGAAGCGCTCGCGGCGGGCGCACGCGAGGGAATCCAGATGATGGACGGCTGGCGTTACGACGTGTTCGGCCACGCGGCGCTCGATCTGGTCGAAGGCCGGATGGGCTTTGCGGTCAAGAACGGCAAGCTTGTGATGAGCGAGATCGACGGCGCCGCCTGAGAAGCTACAGCCTTGCTATTGCACGGCATTGGCCGTTGCCCCATAATCGGGCGGCAGTGATGTTATGAAGGAGCAGGTCATGCGCATTCCCGTCGCCATCGCCCTCGCAATCGGTGTTGCAGGCTGCAACACCGCGCCGACAAAAACCGAAACCCCCGCTGCGGACATCGCGCAATCGACCGCGCCCAAGGCCGAAGCACCCGCAGCGGCTGCCGCCGAGCCCGTTCGCTACAGCTGCGCCGATGGGACGACCGTCGAAGCGCGCTATCCGACTACCGACACGGCGCAGATCGTCGTCGCCGGCAAGACGGTCGAGATGAAGAGCGCAATGTCGGCGAGCGGCGCCCGCTATGTCGGTGGCGGCTGGCAATGGTGGACCAAGGGCATGACCGACGGCATGTTGGCGCCGATCAAGCCCGGTGAAGAAACCGCATCGGCGGCCGGGACGACCTGCACCGCGCCGGCGGCCTAAGTCGCTTAGCCACCTTCGAGCAAATCCACCACGGGTTCGGCGTCGAGCGCGTTCGCGAGCGCGCGCAGGCGCCGCTCGACCGCCTCACCCATCAGATGATGCCATTCGCGCGTGAGGGTGAGCCGTAGTTTGTCGCCGCTGAGCGCGATCGAACTGCCGCCCAGCGGCGCCTGGATGCCGCCGGTCAGACGCTGCGCCAAACGGATCGCGAGCCCCCATTGGCGCGCCCGCGCCAGGCGCTCGGGCGTCACGAGACTGCCCATCGCGGGAAACTCGGCGTCGGTGCCGCCAAAGCCTGCGTACAGCGCGCGGGCAAGGAGGATGCGGCCCGGAATATCGATGCTGCGCCAGTTGCCGTGCAGGCCGATCTCGGTTCCGCGCTCGGCGCGAAAATCGGGATTCGCCGACCAGGCGACATCGCTGAGCAGGCTGGCCGCCAGGCGAACGCGGCTGTCGGCGGGAACCTCGTCAACAAACAGCGGCGCGATCCATTCGGCGATCGCGCGGCCGTGCGGTGCGAACCGCGCGAGGCGTCGGCCCTCGAATTCGGCAGCGACGATCAGCGGGTCCTGCGCGCGCGTTTCGGCATCGAGCGCCTGATAGAGCAGGCCTTCGCGAAGCCCCGACGACGACACGGTCATTTCGGGCACATCGAGAATGTTGACGAGCGCCGCGAGCAGCGCCGCCGCATCGGGCAAGGCCGCGGCGCGGTTCGACGCCATGCCGGGGATGGCGCGGAGCTCTTCAAAGCTCAACCTTTTGGTCGCGCGGATCAGGCGGCGAAGCGCGCTGCGCGGCAATGTGTGCTGATCGAGGACCGCGAGCGGGTCCTTGGTGAGTTCGAGATCAAGGCGCGAGAGCGCGCGCCACGACCCGCCGACCAGATAGAGCGGCAGCCCGGTGAGCCCCTCGCCCGGCCAGCCGGCGCCGCGGAGCATCTTGCGGATCGCGCGTTCGAATGCCTGCTCGCCATCCTTGCGCAGCGCCGGAAGCCGGAGCACGCCGAGGGGGAAGGATGCGCGGCGGCCGACCTTGCCGCGGAACACTTCGGCGAGTTCGAGGCTGCCGCCGCCAAGATCGACTGCGACGCCGTGCGCGTCGGGGATCGCCGACAACACGCCATGCCCCGCGGCCTCGGCCTCCTCCTCGCCCGACAGCAGCCGGATCTGAAGCCCCGCCTCGGCCGCGGCGGCGATAAAGTCGGGGCCGTTGACCGCATCGCGCACCGCGGCGGTGGCGACGCATTGCACGTCCTGGACGTCCATATGCTCGGCGAGCAGCGCGTAGCGCCGCAGCGCGACCAGGCCGCGTGTCGCGTCCGCGGGCGCGATGCGGCCATCGATGGCGAGCCCGCGACCGAGGCCGGCAGCGACTTTTTCGTTGAAGATCACGGCGGGTGCGCGCGCCGGTCCTTCATAGACGACGATGCGGACCGAGTTGGAGCCGATGTCGATCACGGCGGATCGACTGACCGCCTGTTTGGAGGAGCGCTGTGGGGACAATTTGGTCAATCTTCGCGTACGTCGAAGGCGAGCGTCGGCACGTCCTGACGCTTGTGAAGCGCGGTGCCACGGCCCGACAATGACGGGTTGTTCATAAAATAATGGTGCAAGTTAAATGGCTTGTCGCCCGGAGCAACGCGTATCGAGGTGCCGTCGGGCTGAAGAATCCAGCTTTGTTCATTGTCGATGAGGTTCGCGACGAGCACCTGGTCCAAAATCTGGTCGTGGACGGTCGGATTTTCGATCGGGATCATATATTCGACGCGGCGGTCGAAGTTGCGCGGCATCCAGTCGGCGCTGCTGATGTAGAGCTTTGCGGCCCGATGCGGCAGCGGCGCGCCGTTCGCAAAAGCCCAGACGCGGCTGTGCTCGAGGAAGCGCCCGACGACCGACTTCACACGGATCGTTTCGGACAGCCCCGGAACGTCGGGGCGCAGGCAGCAGATACCGCGCACGATCAGCTCGATCGGCACCCCCGCGGCGCTCGCCTCGTAAAGCTTGTCGATGATGTCGGGGTCGACGAGGCTGTTCATCTTGGCCCACACGCCCGACGGCTGGCCCGCCTTTGCCGCCGCGATTTCGGCGTCGATCAGTTCGGACAGATGCGCGCGCATGTTGAGCGGCGACATGGTGATCAGGTCGAGCCGTTCGGGTTCGACATAGCCGGTGATGTAATTGAACAGCTGCGCCGCATCGCGCCCCGCGCGCGGATCGGCGGTAAAGAAGCTCAAATCGGTATAGATGCGTGCGGTCACCGGGTGATAATTGCCGGTGCCGAAGTGGCAGTAAGTGCGATACCCCTGCCCCTCGCGGCGCACGACCATCGAAATCTTGGCGTGCGTCTTCCACTCGATAAAGCCGTAGACGACCTGCACCCCCGCGCGTTCGAGCTGGTTCGCCCAGAGGAGATTCTGCTCCTCGTCGAAACGCGCCTTGAGTTCGACGACCGCGGTCACCGACTTGCCCGCCTCGGCCGCCTCGATCAGCGCGCGGATGACCGGCGACTGGTTGCCCGCGCGGTAGAGCGTCTGCTTGATCGCGACGACGTCGGGATCGGCCGCCGCCTGCCGCAGGAAGGATAGGACGACGTCGAAGCTCTCATAGGGGTGGTGGACGACGATGTCCTTCGAGCGGATCGCCGCGAAACAGTCGCCGCCATGTTCGCGGATACGTTCGGGGAAACGCGCCGAGTAAGCGGGAAATTTGAGGTCGGGCCGGTCGACATCGACCAGCGCCGAAAGCGCCGCAAGCCCGATAAAGCCGCCGATCTTGGCGACGATCGCCTCGTGCCCCTGAATATCTGCGTTCAGCACCTCGGCGATTTCGCCGGGCATGTCGGCTTCGAGTTCGAGTAGGATCACGCGGCCGCGGCGGCGGCGGCGGATCGCGGTGCGGAACAGGCGCACGAGATCCTCTGCCTCTTCCTCCAGCTCGATATCGCTGTCGCGGATGATGCGGAACACGCCCAGCGAGCGGATCGTGAAGCCGGGGAACAGCAGATCGCCGAAAATCTCGATCAGATATTCGATCGGTACGAACGCGCCCGGCTGCCCCGGCACCGGCACGAAACGCGCGAGCGAAGCGGGGATCATCACCAGTTCGCGGATCGTCTCCCCCGTCGCCTTGCGCTGCAGGTCGAAGATGACGCCGAGGCCGCGGTTCGGGATGAAGGGGAAGGGATGTGCCGGATCGAGAACCTGCGGCGTCAGGATCGGGAAAATCTGGTCGATAAAATATTGCCGCAGAGCGGTGCGCAGCGCTTCCTTGTCCGACCCGGTGCCGTGGACGACGATGCCCTGTTCGCCGAGCTGGCGATGGAGCAATTGCCATTCGCTCTGCTGCTGGTCGACGAGGCGGTTCACCTCGGCCTCGATCTCGGCGAGTTGCTGCCCCGGCGAGCGGCCGTCGGCCGAGGGGTCGTCGATCCCTTGCAACTGCTGCCCCTTCAGCCCCGCGACGCGGACCATGAAGAATTCGTCGAGGTTGCTGCCCGAAATCGACAGGAAGCGAAGACGTTCGAGCAAGGGATGCGCGGGGTTGCGCGCTTCTTCCATCACCCGGCGGTTGAAGGCGAGCCAGGAGAGTTCGCGGTTGAAGAAGCGTTCGGGGCCAAAGCTGGGCGGCGTCGCCGCGGTATCGGCATCATTGTCTGCGCGTAAGGGGCCGCCGGTTATCGACATGTCGCGTCATCCTGTCGTTCGAGCAAATCGGGATCGATGAGCCCCTGTGACAGTAATGTTTCACGCGTAAGACGAATACTAATGCCGCCGCCCTTTTCGAGCGACGCGGCGTCGAGCGCGCCGACGATGCGGTGGATCATCGCATAGCTGCGTTCCATGCGCGGCACGATATAGGAGGCGACGCCGGGCGCAAGCGCCATGCCGCGCTGTGCGAACAGCGCTTCGATCAGGTCGCGCGCGAGGCAGTCGTCGGGATCGCCGATCGTCAGCACGGGTACGGCCGCAAGGCGCGAACGAAGATCGGGAAGCGCGACATTCCAATCCGTGGGCGGCGCATCGGCGATGATCAGCAGCGGTGAGCCGCTGGCCTGCGCGGCGTTCCACGCGTGAAAAATCTCTTCTTCCGAAACGCTGTCATGGCCGTCGATGACCTTCCCGCCGGTGTCGCGCGCGAAGAGGCGGCCCATCAGGCTGCGCCCCGAACCGCGCGGTCCGGTGAGCACCGCGGTACGGACGGGCCAGGTGGCGACATGGCGCAGATAGCGCACGGCATCGGCGTTGCTGGTGCCGACGATCAGCGGACCGTCGTTCGACCCGCCCGCGCTCCAGTCGAGCGGCAGGGCGATCTGTCCCGGCGCGCGCGCCATCAGCGGCTGATCCTGAGCTGGCCGCCGCCTTCCTGCACCTTGAACCCGCGTGCGGCGAGCGCCGCACTGAGAGCAGCGAGGTCACCCCGGAAGCTGACGCGCATCACCGAGGTGCCGCCGAGCGCGAGGCTGGTGGTCGAGGCCGACTGGACGCCCGCGGCGCCCGCCACAGCGCGTTCGGTCGCGGTGACCGAATCGACGTCGGGCGAGCTGTACTGGACGGTGAAGCTCTGCACGCCGGGCGCAGCCGTCGTCGGCACGCTGGCGTCGGTTTCGCTGGGCAGCACCTCTTCGTCGGTCGCGGCCTCTTCGGGCAGGTCTTCCTTTTCGACCGGCTTTTCGAGCACGAGATAGGTGTCGGTGCGCAGCACGCCCGCAGCCAGTGCGTCGATATAGATGCGGTCCATCCGCGCGACCGCCTTTTCCATCATGTCGGGCAGCGCCGCGGGGCTGGGGCCGGTCATGGTGAAGCTGGAGATCAGCTTGCTGTCGGGGCCGAAGCGCGCGGTGAAATAGCCTTTGATCGGGCCGCCGGGATAGGAATATTCGACGCGCGCGATCGGCGTCAGTACGTCGGCGGCGCCATATTGATCGAGGATCACGCGCCACCAGACGCGGCCGCGGCGGCCGGTCTGCCCCGCGTTGATCAGCAGCGTATCGGCGCCGGTGCCCGCGGTGCGGACATAATCGATCGCGCTCTGCCCCGTATTATATTCGGCCCACGCGCGCTGCCAGGCGCTGCGCTGTTCGAACACCTGCGGGATGCCGTCGATCGAATAGACGGGGATGACGAGCAACGGCGGCGAACGGAGCGTGCGGCCGCTGACGCCGAGAATCTGCCCCGCGCGCACGCGGTCGAACTGGACGCCGAGCCGCGCGACATAGCGGCGCGGGCCGATCTGTTCTTCCTCGACGACGATCGCGGTCACGATTCCGTCGAGCACCGAATCGCCGAGTTTGGGGCCGTCGCTGCCATTCAATTTGCGATAGAGCTGGGTCCAGGCCAGGCGCTGCGCCTCGCGCCAGCCCTTGGTCCGCGCATCGTCGGCATTGTCGCCGGTGACATCGACCATGATGCCGCTCGTAAGGAAATCACCGCTGCTGTTGATCGGGGTGATGCCGCGATTGCCGCGGGTGATCTGGCCATCGACGATGCCGGCGAGCAGAATCGCGAAGAAAAGGCCGAAAAGAGCGACCCAGCGCCAATCGCGGCCACGCAGGGCGTCGAAGGCGAAGGTGGGAGCGAAGCGGGGGAAAGCAGCCGAAATCATATCTTCTCTATGCTTTGCCCAAAAGCGCGGGCCCCGACAAGGAAATCATGGCATTTGTCGGCCGGAAGCGTTAGTCGCGCGGGCCATGGATTCCAAGCACAACCAACCCGGCTCCTACACTTATGCGCAGGCCGGCGTATCGATCGAGACCGGCAATGCGCTGGTCCGTGCCATTGCTCCGCTCGCCCGTGCGACGCGCCGACCCGGCGCCGACGCCGATCTTGGCGGCTTTGGCGGCTTTTTCGACCTGAAGGCGGCGGGGTTCAACGATCCTTTGCTCGTCGCGGCGAACGACGGCGTGGGCACCAAGCTCAAGCTCGCCATCGAATCGGGCAAGCATGACGGGGTCGGAATCGACCTGGTCGCGATGTGCGCGAATGATCTGATCGTTCAGGGCGCCGAGCCGCTGCTTTTCCTCGATTATTATGCGACCGGCAAGCTCGATAACGATGTCGCGACCGAAGTCGTCGCGAGCATCGCCGAGGGCTGCAAGCAGGCCGGATGCGCGCTGATCGGCGGGGAAACCGCCGAGATGCCGGGCATGTATTCGGACGGCGATTACGACCTTGCGGGCTTCTGCGTCGGCGCGGTCGAGCGCGATCAGGTGCTGACCGCCGACAAGGTCGCGGCCGGCGACGTGATTCTCGGCCTCGCTTCGTCGGGCGTGCATTCGAACGGCTTCTCACTCGTGCGCCGCCTCGCCGCCGACAAGGGGTGGAAGCTCGATCGCCCTGCGCTGTTCGACCAGACCATCCTGCTGATCGACGCGCTGATGGCGCCGACGCGCATCTATGTGAAGAGCCTGCTGCCGCTGGTGAAGACCGGCAAGATCCACGCGCTCGCGCATATCACGGGCGGCGGATTGCTCGAGAATATCCCGCGCATCCTGCCGAAAACCCTTCATGCGCATGTCGATGCCGACGCATGGGAACAGCCGCGGCTGATGGCGTTCCTGCAAGCGCAGGGCAATATCGAGCCCGAGGAAATGGCGCGCACCTTTAACTGCGGGATCGGCATGGCTGTCGTCGTTGCCGAGGGCGATGTTGCCGAGGTGATGGCGGCGCTCGAAGCCGCGGGCGAGACGGTGTTCCGCATCGGCCATATCGCCGACGGCGAAAAGGGCTGCACCGTGACGGGCAGCGCCGAAACGTGGAGCGCGATGGGGGCATGGAGCGCCACGCATAATGGCTAAAGCGCGTGTCGCCGTCCTGATTTCGGGCGCCGGCACCAATATGGCGGCGCTGCTCTATGCCGCGAAAGCCGCCGACTGCCCTTATGAGCTGGTGTTCGTCGGCAGCAACGATCCCGACGCGCCGGGGCTGAAGATTGCCGAGGCCGAGGGCATCGCGACGTGGGGATTGTCGCACAAGGGCATGAACCGCGATGCGTTCGACGCGCTGGTCGACGAGCAATTGCGCGCGGCGGGCGCTGAATTCGTCGCGCTCGCCGGCTATATGCGCATCCTTTCGGATGATTTCGTCGGCCGCTGGACGGGCAAGATGATCAACATCCACCCCAGCCTGTTGCCACTCTACAAGGGGCTGAACACGCACCAGCAGGCCATCGACGCGGGCGACAAATTCGGCGGATGCAGCGTCCATATCGTGACGCCCGGGGTCGACGAGGGTCCGGTGCTCGCGCAGACGCCGGTCGCGATCCTGCCCGGCGATACGGTCGAAACGCTGGCGCGGCGCGTGCAGTTCGCCGAACATCAGCTTTACCCCGCCACGCTCGCCGCCTTCGTGACGCGCGAGCGGTCGCCCGACTATCTGCGCGGCCGCGTCCGCGAGCTGGCGATGGCGCTGCCCGAGGCCGACGAGGTGACGTCGCACGGCATGCCTTGCTTCGGGATCGTGAAGGGCAAGAAATTCGCCTATTTCACCGAGGACCATCATGGCGACGGCAAGATTGCGATACTCGTCAAGATCAGCGGCGGCGACGAACAGGCGGCGCTGATCGAACTCGACGAAGACCGCTATTACCGCCCCGCCTATTTCGGCGACGGCTGGGTCGGCATCCGCCTCGACCTTGGCGACACCGATTGGGACGCGATCGGCGAATGGCTGCGCAAGAGCTGGCTGTCGGTCGCGCCGAAGAAGCTGGCGGGGCTGATGGGCGTCGCCGACGAATTTTAGGAATTATTCGCGCGCATCCGCGTGCATCCGCTTCTCGATTTCATCGTGCGGCACCTCTTCGATGAACTGCGCGAGACGCCAGGTGAAGCCAAACGGGTCGGTGAGCGATCCCATGCGCTCGCCCCAATATTTTTCGCCGACCGCTTCTTCCGCGGCGGCGCCCGCGTCGAGCGCGCGGCGATAGGCGGCGTCGACATCGTCGACATAGATTTTGAGTTCGAGGCTGCTGGCGGGCGTATCGGGACCGAAATCCTTCGCAGGCTCGTTCGACCTGTCGGAAATCATCACGCGCGAGTCCCCGATCAGGATCACCGCGATCAGCAGCCGTCCGTCCATCTCGCGCCGGAAATCTTCGCTCGCACCAAAGGCCGCCTTGTAGAAACCGAGCGCCGCAGCCGCATCGCCGACCCGCAAAATCGGGTTCAGCGTATGATATCCGTCAGGTTGCCTGGCCATATGCGCGCTCCCGTCCTGCCGGGACAACGCGACGCTCGCTGGCTTGTTCCACCATATAAAAAGGCCGCCGGATCGCTCCGGCGGCCTCTTCGTGCCTTGCGGCAAAGGGTGTTTAGCCGACGATTTCTTCGGGCTTGAAGAAATAGGCGATCTCGATCGCGGCATTCTCGTCGCTGTCCGAACCGTGGACCGTGTTCGCTTCGATGCTTTCGGCGAGCTCCTTGCGGATCGTGCCGGGGGCGGCGTCCTTGGGGTTGGTCGCGCCCATGATGTCGCGGTTCGCCTGCATCGCGTTCTCGCCTTCAAGGACCTGGACGACGACGGGGCCGCTGATCATGAAATCGACGAGTTCGCCGAAAAAGGGGCGTTCCTTATGGACCGCGTAAAAGCCTTCGGCCTGTTCGCGGCTCATGTGGATGCGCTTCGACGCGACGACGCGAAGGCCGGCGTCTTCCAGCATCTTGGTGACGGCGCCGGTGATGTTCCGGCGCGTGGCGTCGGGCTTGATGATCGAAAAGGTGCGAGTGACCGCCATGGGGGAAGCTCCTGTGTTGTTATTGTCTGCGATGCGCGCGCCTCTAGCCGCGCTTTTGCTGCACTGCAAGGACAGAGCGCCGGACGCTTAGGGCCCTTCGGACCAGCGGCCGTTTTCGTCCTGTTTCCAGAAGCGGTTGTCGACGTCTTCGCGTGCCGCCAGCGTGCGCCAGAGCGCACGCGCGTCGTCGATGCGGCTGTTGTCGAAGAGCAGGAATGTGCGCTCGAAGCCGAGTGCTTCCTCGCGCCATTCGCCGTCGGCGAGCGCGACGAGTGTCGCGCGGTTGGGCGGCGACGGGTCGAGCGTGCCCGAAATCAGGATCGGCTCGATTTCCTCGTCGGGCGACCCCGCATTTCCGTGCGGCAGGAAGCTGGCGGGTTGCAGCGTCCATAGCGCCTCGTCGATCGCCTGCCGCTGCATCGCGGGCGCGGCGACCACTAGCAGGCGGTCGCCATTTGCCAATATGCGCGTCGCGAGCGCGGGGAGCACCCGTTCGACCGGGTCGCGGGTCAGCCGGTAAAAGTCGACGCGCGCCATGCTCCCCTGCCCCGTTTCGTTCAGCCTTCGTGGTTGGCGGCGATGTAGCGGTCGAGCAGGCGCACGCCGTATCCGGTCGCACCCTTCGCCCACACCGGACCGTCCTTGTCGGCCCACGCCATGCCCGCGATGTCGAGATGCGCCCAGGCGACGCCTTCGTCGACAAAGCGCTTCAGGAACTGCGCCGCGGTGATCGAGCCGCCTTCGCGCGGGCCGATATTCTTCATGTCGGCGATCGGGCTGTCGATCAGCTTGTCGTAGGCGGGCGACAACGGGAAACGCCACAGCTTGTTGTTGCTGGCCTCACCCGCTGCGAGCAGATCGGCCGCGAGCGTATCGTCGTTCGCGAAGATGCCCGCATATTCGTGGCCGAGCGAGATGACCATCGCCCCGGTCAGCGTCGCGAGATCGACGATCACCTTGGGGTTATAGGCGCTCTGCGCCCAGCTGATCGCATCGCAGAGGACGAGGCGGCCTTCGGCGTCGGTGTTGAGCACCTCGACCGTCTGCCCCGACATGGTGGTGACGATGTCGCCGGGGCGCATCGCATTACCGTCGGGCATATTTTCGACGAGGCCGACGACGCCGACGACGTTCGCCTTCGCCTTGCGGCCCGCGATCGCCTTGATCGCGCCCGCGACCGCGCCCGCGCCGCCCATGTCCCATTTCATCATGTCCATGCCGGCGCCCGGTTTCAGGCTGATCCCGCCGGTGTCGAAGGTGACGCCCTTGCCGATGAAGACGACGGGCGCTTCACCCGGATTGCCGCCGTTCCAGCGCATCGCGAGCAGCCGCGGCGGACGCGTCGAGCCCTGCGCGACACCGAGCAACGCGCCCATGCCGAGCGCCTTCATCTGGCGTTCGTCGAGTATTTCGAGTTCGACGCCAAGGTCGGTCAGGTGCTGGCAGCGTTCGACGAACGTCTCCGGGTAAAGGATGTTCGGCGGCTCGGCGACGAGCGTCTGGGTGAGCGCGACGCCATCGGCAATCGCTTCATTTTCGGCCCAGCGGCCGGACAGATCGCCGTGCGGCGACGCGATCGTCACCGTCTTCAGGCTCGGTTTTGCCTTGTCGGCAAGGCGCGTGCGATAGGTATCGAGGCGCCAGTTGCGAAGACGCGCGCCCATCGCGAAGGCGAGGACATCGTCGGCGTCGCTCTGCCCCGCGCTCGCGAAATCGACATGGACCGCGGTCGCGCCGCTCGTCTGCAGCTTTGCCGTCAACGCCGCGCCGCCGCGCTCGAGATCCTGCTCGCCGCCCTCGCCGATGCCGACGAGGAGCAGGCGCTTCGCCTGTTCGCCGTCGATCGCCGCGGTTTCGGCGATCGTACCCGCCGCGCCGTCGAAGCGTGCCTGCGCCGCCGCGGCGCCGAGCAATGCGCCGAGCGTGCCCGCCTCGCCCTTGCGGACCGGAAATGCGACGACGTCGGCAGACGCATCGATTTGCGCGACAAACTGAATGTCCATGCCTTAACTTTCTTATGCGATGATTGATTGGAACGTGGCGGACCGATAGGGGTTTCGCTTGCGAGTTGCAAAAACAAAGCTGCCGGTCCAAGCCGGGTGGACGCTAAATAAGGTGCGGGACAAAGATATCAAAATGAGCTGGGCTTTGTTCCAACAAGCAGCGCGCGCACGGCCGTTCTGGCTGGCGACGGCGAGCGGCGCGGCCTTGGCCGCGTGCCCCGTGCTGGCCCAGACCCAAGCGAATCCGGCCCAGCCGGAAGAGGTCGTGGGCGCGCCCAACCTGCAGACGCCCGACGTCGTCCCGACCACCACGGATGCGCCCGCGGTCAAGGACGAAGACCAGATCGGTTTCGCCGCCGATAACCTCAACTATGACAGCGACACCGAAGTCGTCGTGGCCGAGGGCAATGTCCAGATGAACCGCGAAGCGGTCGAGATGCGCTCCGACAAGGTCACCTGGAACCGGAAGACGGGTCAGGTCTTCGCCGAGGGCAATGTCGTCATCAAAAACCCCGAAGGCGACACCGCCTATGGCGACAAGATCGAGCTGACCGACAGCTTGCGCGACGGCGTCGTCGAAAACATGCTCGTCGTGCTCGACAATGGATCGCGCCTCGCCGCGATCAAGGGCACGCGCTTCGACAATGGCAATATCGAGCTGGAAAACGCGGCCTATACTCCCTGCCCGGTCGAGGACGACGAAGGCTGCCCCAAGAACCCGAGCTGGCAGATTCGCGCGGTCAAGGTGATGTACGACCGGGCGAAGAACAAGGTCCGTTACAAGGGCGCGCGCGTCGAGATTTTCGGCCTGCCGCTGATCCCGCTCCCCGGTCTCAGCCATTCGATCAACAACGAGCCGAGCAGCGGCATATTGGTTCCCGAAATCCGGCTGGACCGCAGCAACGGGTTCGAAATCGCGGTGCCCTATTATTTGCGGCTTGCGTCCGACCGCGACATCACGATCACCCCGCACCTCTACACCAGCGCGGCGCCGATGCTGGAAGGCGAGTTCCGCGCGCTGACCGACATCGGATCGTTCCGTATCAACGGCTATGCGACCTATGGCTCGCTCGTCCCGCTGACCGGTGAGGATCCCGACAGCGAAAAGCGCTTTCGCGGTTATCTTGAGAGCGCGGGCAAGTTCCAGTTCGACCCGCATTGGAGCCTGACCTATTCGGGCCGCATCGCGACCGACCGCACCTTCATGCGGCGCTATGACATCAGCCGCGACGACCGGCTGCGCTCGACCTTCGAGCTCGAGCGGATCGGGGGCAATTCATATCTGTCGATCGCCGGCTGGGCGACGCAGACGCTGCGCCGCAACGACGAACAGGGCCAGCAGCCGATCGCGCTGCCGATCATCGACTATCGCCAGCGGCTCGCCGATCCGATCTTTGGCGGGCAGTTCGAATTGCAGCTCAACACGCTCGCGATCGGCCGCACTGCGGGGCAGGACACGCAGCGCGCCTTTGCCGGCGCGCGCTGGGATTTGCGTGGGCTGACCGGATTGGGGCAGGAAGTGACGCTGACCGCGTTGGTGCGCGGCGACGTCTATCACAGCGACGAGAATCTGCTGACCGCGATCCCCGGCTATCGCGGCAAATCGGGCTGGCAGGCGCGCGCGATCGCTGCGGTCGCCGCCGACATGCGCTGGCCCTTCGTCGGCGAATTCGCGGGCGGCACGCAGACGCTGACCCCGCGCGTCCAGATCGTCGCCACCCCGCCGATCGAGAATATCGACATCCCGAACGAGGATTCGCGCGCCTTCGATCTCGAAGACAGCAATTTGTTCGCGATCAACCGCTTCAACGGCCATGACCGGTTCGAGGATGGCGCGCGCATCACCTACGGCGTCGAATGGAATTACAGCCGGCCGGGCTTCAACATCAGCAGCGTCGTCGGCCAGAGCTATCGGCTGTCGGACAAGCCCAGCCTGTTTCCCGACGGCACCGGGCTGACCGACCGGACGTCGGACATCGTCGGACGCACGACGGTTGCCTATCGCGATTTCCTGCGCCTGACCCACCGCTACCGGCTCGACAAGGATAATTTCGCGATCCGCCGCAACGAATTCGACGCGACGATCGGCAGCCGCTCGACCTATGCCGTGCTCGGCTATTCGCGGCTCAACCGCGACATCCTGCTGCTCGGCGAGGATTTGCAGGACCGCGAGGAGGTGCGCGCCGGCGGCCGCGTCGCGTTCGCGAAACACTGGTCGGTGTTCGGGTCGGCAATCGTCGATCTGACCAAGCAAAGCGACGATCCGCTGAGCGGCGCCGACGGCTTCGAGCCGATTCGCCATCGCCTGGGCGTCGCCTATGACGACGAATGCCTGTCGATCGCGCTGACCTGGCGGCGCGACTATGCCGACACCGGCGACGCGAAGCGCGGCAACAGCTTCTCGTTCCGCATCGCCTTCCGCAACCTCGGGTTCTGAGGCCGTTCGCTCAGCCTAGGTTCAGCGTCTGCGGCCTATGTCCCGGCATCAAACGGTCTATATGGCGGATTGCGCTGGACCATCGGGCGTTTCCGCTGATACGGAGCGTCCGGACTTTCTCGAATAGGGTAAAGATGACCAAATTTTCGACCATGACCGGCCTGATCGCGCTGGCTGCCGTTGGCGTAACGCCCGTGCTGGCCCAGACCGTTGCCGACAGTGACGTTCCGACGACCAGCCTCAACATCCCGGGCAATGTGCAGCTTTTCGGCGATGCCAAGCCGAACGTCTATCGCCCTTCCGCCACCGTGAATGGCGAGATCATCACCGCGACCGATATCGAGCAGCGCATGGCGCTGATCCGCATCGCCAACAACAATGTCGAACTGCCGCCCGAGGAAGTCCAACGGCTGCGCAGCCAGGTGTTCAGCAACCTGATCGACGAAAAACTGCAGATTCAGGAAGCCAAGGCGGCCGAAATCACGATCGACGAGAATGTCGTAAACCAGCAGTTCGCTCGCCTCGCCACGCGTTTCAAGCAGACGCCCGAGCAGTTTTCGACCTATCTTACGTCGAAAGGCTCGTCGGCAGCGGCGGTGAAGCAGCAGATCCGCGGCGAATTCGCCTGGGACCGCTTGCTGTCGCGTAACATCCAGTCGACGACCAACGTGTCGACCGAAGAGGTCAAGATCGTCGCCGACCAGATGACCGGAACCAAGGGCCAGGACGAGTTCCACCTCGGCGAAATCTATCTGTCGTCGACCCCGGAAACCGCCGCTGCGGTGACCGAAAATGCCAAGAAGATCATTCAGGCGTTGCAGGCGGGCGGCAGCTTTGCCGCCTATGCACGCCAGTTTTCGGAAGCCTCGACCGCCGTCGTTGGCGGCGATCTGGGCTGGGTAAAGGCCGGGCAGCTGCCCGGATCGATGGGCGAAGCGGCAACGCAGATGGCGCCGGGCCAGCTCGTCGGCCCGATCGAGGTTCCGGGCGGCATTTCGATCATGCTGATGATCGACCGGCGCCAGGTGCTGACCGCCGACCCGCGTGACGCGATCCTCAGCCTCAAGCAGATTTCGCTCGACTTCCCGGCGGGCACCACGCCCGCGAAGGCTTCCGAATTGGCAGGCCAATTTGCCGAAAAGACTCGCGGCATCGCCGGTTGCGGCGCAGCCGACGCGGTGGCGCAGGGCTTGGGCGCCACCGTCGTGTCGCGCGACAATATCGAGATGCGCGCGCTGCCGGCGCCGCTGCAAGCGACGCTGGCCAGTCTGCAGATCGGGCAGACGACGCAGCCGTTCGGCGCTGCCAACGAAGGCGTCAGCGTCCTCGTGCTCTGCGGCCGCGACATGCCGCAGACCGCGACCGCCCCGAACCTCGAGCAGATCGAACAGAAATTGCTGGAAGACAAGGTCAACAAGCGGGCCCAGCGCTATCTGCGCGACCTGCGCCGGGATGCCGTGATCGAATATAGCTGACCCTATGCCTGATTTCAGCAATCGACAGCCGATCGCGGTTACCATGGGTGACCCGGCCGGCGTCGGCCCCGAAGTCACGGCCCGCGCATGGGCCGCGCGCCGCGAACACAACCTGCCCCCCTTTGTCGCCATCGGCGATGCCGCGGCGATCGCCGCCGTCTGGGACGGCCCGGTCGCGCGCGTCGGCGACATGGACGAGGTGGTGCGGGCCTTTGGCGATGCTCTGCCCGTCTGGCATCTGGAGGATAGCGGCCCGCTGACCCCCGGCGTACCGACCCCGGCGGGGGCAACCTGCGCGCTCCATGCGCTCGAGACGGGGATCGGGCTGACCCGCAATCAGGCGAGCTCGGCGCTCGTCACGGGTTCGGTATCAAAATATGCGCTGCACGGCATCGGCTATACGCATCCCGGGCAGACCGAATTCATTGCCGAACGCTGCGGCGTCACCGCGACCAATGCCGTGATGATGCTGGCGGGGCCGAGCCTGCGCGTCGTCCCGCTGACGGTGCATATTCCGCTGTCCGAAGTGCCCGAGCGGCTGACCGTCGAACTGATCGTCGCCAAGGCGCGGATCGTCGCGCGCGGGCTGAAGCGCGATTTCGGAATCCACGCGCCGCGCATCGCGCTCGCCGGGCTCAACCCGCACGCGGGCGAGAGCGGGCAATTGGGCAGCGAGGAAGAGCGCATCATGGCGCCCGCGGTCGCGCAGCTCGCCGAGGAAGGGATCATCGTCGACGGCCCGCTCGCCGCCGACGGGCTGTTCGCACCCGCCATTCGCGCGAACTATGACGCGCTGCTCTGCCCTTATCACGATCAGGCGCTGACCCCGTTCAAGGCGCTGCATTTCCACGACGGCGTCAATCTGACGCTCGGCCTGCCGATCATCCGCACGTCGCCCGATCATGGCACGGCGTTCAATATCGCGGGCACCGGCGCCGCCGATCCGGGGCCGACGATCGCGGCGATCGCGATGGCCGCCCAGCTCGCCGCGGCGCGCGAGCGCAGCTACGCGCCGGCGAAGTGACGGCCCGGCCCGCGCCCATATTGCCCCCGCTACGCGAGACGGTGCGCGCGCACGGCCTGTCGGCGAGCAAGGCGCTGGGGCAAAATTTTCTGTTCGACGAGCAATTGCTCGATCGCATCGCGGCAATTCCTGGCGATCTTGACGGCGCGACGGTATTCGAGGTCGGCCCGGGTCCCGGCGGGCTGACGCGCGCATTGCTGCGCGCAGGCGCGAAGGTGATCGCGGTCGAGCGCGATGACCGCTGCCTGCCTTTGCTCGGCGAGCTTGGTGAGGCGTTTCCGGGGCAGCTGACGGTGATCGCCGACGACGCGATGGCGGTCGATGTCGACGCGCTGACAGGCGGCGCGCCATATCATATCGTCGCCAACCTGCCCTATAATGTCGGCACCGCGCTGTTCACGCGCTGGCTGGAGCCGGCGGCCTGGCCGCCGCGCTGGCTGTCGCTGACGCTGATGTTCCAGCTCGAGGTCGCCGAGCGGATCGTCGCGCCGGTCGGGACCGACGCCTACGGGCGACTGGCGGTGCTCGCGCAGTGGCGCTCGACCGCGAAGATCGCGATGAAAGTTCACCGCTCGGCCTTCACGCCGCCGCCGAAGGTGATGTCGGCGATCGTCCATGTAACGCCGGCCGAGCAGCCCGAAGGCGTCGCTCCGAAACTGCTGTCGAAGCTCACCGAAAAGGGATTCGGCCAGCGGCGCAAGATGCTGCGGCAGAGCCTGAAGGGTGTCGAGGGCGCGGTTGCCGCGGCCGAGGCGCTGGGGATCGAGCCGACGCGGCGCGCCGAGACGGTCGGCGTCGCCGAATGGGTGGCACTGGCGCGGGCGCTCGGCGCCTAGTTTTAGTTCTTGTTGCTGGTCGCGCCCACGGTTGCGACAACGGGCTTCGGCACCAGCACTTCGGCGGCGACGACGCGCTTCGATGCGCTCGATGCGATCGTCTTTTCGAGCGCGGCGACCTGCGGGCATTTGTCGCTGCACACGCGCTGCGCCTCGGCGAGCTTTTCGCGCGCGAGTTCGAGCGCACCCTTGTCGGCGAGCGCCTCGCCCTGCCCGGTCAGCGCGACGACGTCGTTGGGTTCGAGGACAAGCGCCTCGCGATAAAGGCCGATCGCCTTGCCCGGCAGCCCCTGCGCGCGCGCGACCTGCGCCAGCGCGATGATCGCCGACCGATTGCGCGGGTCGGCGGCGAGCGCCGATTCGTAAAAACCGATGGCGGCGTCGAGATCGCCGGCTTCCTGCGCCTTGTGACCGTCTTGCTGGAGCGCGATCGAGCGGGGGAAGATGTCGTTATCGGCGCGTTGCGCATCGGACGCTGTGGGCAGGCTGGCGAGGATCAATCCCGCCGAAAGAGCCAGAAAGCCGACACGCATCGCATTCTCCCATCGCTTCATTGCAGGCGATGCTAACATGGCGCCGTCAGTCGTGCGAGAAAAAATCCGTCGCAGCCGTCGTGGCCCGGAGTCATCAGATAGCCCGCCCCTGCGGCGCGCCCGACGCCGTTCGGCAGATAGCCGTCGTCGGCCGTCCAGCCGGGATGCCGGTTCAGAAAATCGTCCACCTGTGCCCGCCCCTCGCGCGTGATGATCGAGCAGACAGCATAGAGAAGTTTGCCGCCCGGCGCCACAAGATCGGCACCGATGTCCATCAGTTTCGCCTGTTCGGCGACATGACGGTCGAGCCGCGCGGGGGTCGAGCGCCAGCGCAGTTCGGGGCTGCGCCGCCAGGTGCCGCTGCCCGAACAGGGAGCGTCGACGATGACGCGATCGGCCTTGCCCATCCGGTCGGCGAGCATCGCGCGTTCCTGCCCCGGATTGAGCAGCAGCGTTTCGATCGCCGTTGCCCCGGCGCGGTGCGCGCGCGGCGGCAATTGCTGAAGCCGCGCGCGATTGGTGTCGCAGGCGAGGATCGCGGCTTCGTCGCCCGTCGCCGAAGCGATCGCGAGCGTCTTGCCGCCGGCGCCGGCACACAGATCGATGACCACCTGTCCCGCTTCAGCGTCAAGCGCGGCGGCGGCATATTGGCTCGCGGCGTCCTGCACCTCGAACTGCCCTTCGGCGTAGGAGGCATGCTGGACCGCCGCGGTTTCACCGGGCAGGCGCCAGCCATCGGCAAGACCGGTAATCGCTTCGCCGTCCGGAAAGATCAGCGCGAGTTCGTCGCGGCTCGAGCGCAGCCGGTTGGCGCGCAGGTCGAGCGGCGCGCGCACCAGCATCGCCTCGCGCTCCGCCTTTCCCACGAGCGGGTCGAAGAGTTTCATCAGCGCGGTGGTGGCGACCCCGGTTTCGGCGCGCGGTTCGTCGGCGGCCATCGCTGCAGGGCCATAGGGTGTGCCGTCGAACAGCGCGGCGAGTTCGGGGTCGGTATCGGCTAGCGCCAGCATCGCGGCGCGGCCTGAGACCGGCACCGACCGCACGCTGCGGATCGCGTCATAGACATGATTGCGGATCGCGCGGCGGTCCTTCGATCCGGCATAGCGGCGCGCGCGCATCGCCTCGGCAAAGATCGCGTCGGCAGGTGCCCCGCCGTCGCGTGCGGAGGTGGCGATGGCATCGAGGATTTCGATAGCGGTCTGGACGCGGGCTGCGGGGGTCATGGCTTTTCCTTTATCTCGTCATTGCGAGCGAAGCGAAGCAATCCAGTGGCGGTTTACGCGGGCTCTGGATTGCCGCGTCGCTTCGCTCCTCGCAATGACGAAGCGAAAAACCTCAACCCGCCGGATAGTTCGGTGCTTCGCGCGTGATCGCGACGTCGTGGACATGGCTTTCGCGCAGGCCCGCGTTGGTGATCCGCACGAATTTCGCGCGCTCGCGGAAATCCTTGAGCGTGCGGCTGCCGGTATAGCCCATCGCCGCCTTCACGCCGCCGACCATCTGGTGGATCACGTCCTTGGCGGGACCCTTGAACGGAACCTGGCCCTCGATGCCCTCGGGGACCAGCTTCATCTGATCCTTGATGTCCTGCTGGAAATAGCGGTCGGCCGAGCCGCGCGCCATCGCGCCGACGCTGCCCATGCCGCGATAGCTTTTATAGGTGCGACCCTGATAGAGGAAGGTTTCGCCCGGTGCCTCGGCAGTGCCCGCGAGCATCGATCCGACCATCACGCTCGACGCGCCCGCGGCCAGAGCCTTGGCGATGTCGCCCGAGGTGCGGAGGCCGCCATCGGCGATCACGGGGACGCCCAACTTCGACGCCGCCTCGACGCTGTCGAGGATCGCGGTGAGCTGCGGCACGCCGACACCCGCGACGATGCGCGTCGTGCAGATCGAGCCGGGGCCGATGCCGACCTTCACGCCGTCGGCGCCGGCGTCGATCAGCGCCTTGGTCGCATCGCCGGTGGCGACATTGCCCGCCAGGATCTGAACGCGGTTCGACAGTTTCTTGATCGCCTCGACCGTCTGGCCGACCATCTTGCTATGGCCGTGCGCGGTATCGACGACAATCAGGTCGCATTCGGCGTCGAGCAAGGCTTCGGCGCGTTCGATCCCCGTCGGGCCGGTGTTGGTCGCCGCGGCAACGCGCAGGCGGCCGCTGCTATCCTTCGTCGCGTCGGGGAAATTGACCGCCTTTTCCATATCCTTGACGGTGATCAGGCCGATGCAATGATAATCATCGTCGACGACGAGCAGCTTTTCGATGCGGCGCTGGTGCAGCAGCTTGCGCGCCTCGTCCTGCCCGACCCCGGCGCGGACCGTCGCGAGATTTTCGGCGGTCATCAACTCGCGCACCGGCTGGCCGGGATTGTCGGCGAAGCGCACGTCGCGGTGGGTGAGGATGCCGACGAGCTTGCCGCCGGTCTCGACGACGGGGATGCCCGAGATGCGGTGCTGGTCCATCAACGCAATCGCATAGGAGAGCGGCGCGTCGGGGGTGATGGTGATCGGGTTGACGATCATGCCGCTTTCAAAGCGCTTGACCTGCCGCACTGCCGCGGCCTGTTCCTCGATCGTCAGATTGCGGTGGAGGACGCCGATGCCGCCGATCTGCGCCATCAGGATCGCCATGTCGGCCTCGGTCACCGTGTCCATCGCCGAGGAGAGGATCGGGATGTTGAGGCTGATTTCGCTGGTGAGCTGGGTCGACAGGTTCGCGTCCGACGGCAGGATATCCGACGCGCCGGGCACCAGCAGCACATCGTCGAAGGTGAGGCCGGTGATGATTTCCATGGGTGCCACTTTCTGGTGCGGGCGGCGCCTGCCCCGGTTTTCCGGGCGGCACACGCGATTCGTTTGGTGGCGGCCCATGTAACCAGTCGCGCGCGAGCGCGCCAGTGGGTGACGAACGATTATTTCGCGTGATGCGGGATCATTGGCGGAGACATGGGAAAGGCAGGCAAGGGCCACAAAAATGTAACCGGTTGCATTGCCTCGGGCCGCTCGTTAGACCGCTGCGCATAACATAGTTTCGGCGAAGAGGATATTCCGGATGAACGTGCCCAGCCAGGCGGCCACCCATAGCGGTGGTCGCTCGAATGCCATGGCGGCCTTTGCCGCGGTGACCGTGCTCTTCTTCGCCTGGGGCTTCATCACCTCGCTGATCGATCCGCTGGTCGCCGCGGTGAAAGGCATCTTCACGCTGAGTGACGCCGAAGCGCAGCTGTCGGCCTCGGCCTTCTTCATCGCCTATGGCCTGATGTCCTTTCCCGCCGCCGCGCTGATCGCGCGTTTTCATTCGGTGCCCTCGATCCTGACCGCGCTATCGACGATGGTCGTCGGCTGCCTCGTCATGCTCGCGGCGGCGAACCTCGCGATTTATCCGCTCGTGCTGGCGGGCCTCTTCATCCTCGCGAGCGGCATCACCATCCTGCAGGTCGCGGCGAACCCGCTCGCGGCGGCGCTGGGCGATCCGAAACGCAGCCATTTCCGCCTGACCTTCAGCCAGACGTTCAACAGCTTCGGCACCTTCCTCGGCCCACTGATCGGCGCGCACCTGTTCCTCGAAGGCGTCGAGGTCAAGGAGGGCACGGTCGTCACCGAAGCCGTGCGCGCGCAGGCGCTCGCCGGGATCGATTCGGCCTATTTCTGGATCTGCGGGCTGATCGTCGCGCTTCTGCTGTTCTTCTGGGTCAGCCGGCGGATCGTCAACGAAGCCGTCCCGCCCGCGCCGATCGGCGAGCGCGCCGGAATGGGCGAGCTGATCCGCGAAGCCTTTTCGTCACGCTGGGCGCTGCTCGGGGGCCTCGCGATCTTCCTCTATGTCGGCGCCGAGGTTGCGATCGGCACGCAGATGGCGCTGTTCCTCAACAGCGATGCGATCTGGGGGCAGTCGGACGCCGCCTTTGGCACCTTCGGCTGGATCATGGGAAATGACGGCGTCCCCGGCGTTTCGCTGCAGGAGGCCGGAAAGGCCGTCGCGCTGTACTGGGGCGGCGCGATGGTCGGGCGCGCGATCGGATCGGTGCTGCTCGCGCGCTTCTCGGCATCGAAGATGCTCGTGGCGTTCACCGCCATCGCCGCGCTGCTCTGCCTCTATATCGTCCTTGTCGGCGGCGTGACGGCGGGCTTCGTCGTGCTGTCGATCGGCCTGTTCAATTCGATCATGTTCCCGGTGATCTTCACCCTGACGCTCGAACGCTCGACCGCGCGCGCCGAGGCGACATCGGGGCTGCTCTGCACCGCGATCGTCGGCGGAGCGGTGATCCCCTATTTCATCGGGCTGCTGTCGGGCGCGGTCGGCTATACCGCCGCGCTGATCCTTCCCGCCGCGTGCTATGCCGCGCTCTGCGTCTTCGCCATCGCCGCCGGACGGGCTCCGGCCCGACAGGCGGGCGCGGGCGTGACCGTTCACTGAGGCATTAAAAACGAGGGGGCCATGGCCGGACTGTCGATCAACGGCGCGCGCAAGAGCTTCGGCACCACCGAGGTGCTGAAAGGCGTGTCCATCGACGTCGCCGACGGTGAATTCACGGTGATCGTCGGCCCGTCGGGGTGCGGCAAGTCGACGCTGCTCCGGTCGGTCGCGGGGCTCGAAGAGCTGACCGGCGGCCGCATCGTCATCGGCGACCGCGACGTGACCAGCCTGCCCCCGTCGGAGCGCGGCATAGCGATGGTGTTCCAATCCTACGCGCTTTACCCGCATCTGACGGTGCGCGAGAATATGGCGTTCGGTCTCAAGATCGCGAAGGCGGCGAAGAGCGAAATCGACGCCGCCGTGCGACGCGCGGCGGAGACATTGAACATCGAGGCGCTGCTCGATCGCAAGCCCGCCGCGCTGTCGGGCGGGCAGCGGCAACGCGTCGCGATCGGGCGCGCGATCGTGCGCCAGCCGCAGATCTTCCTGTTCGACGAGCCGCTGTCGAACCTCGACGCCGATTTGCGCGTGCGGATGCGATACGAATTCGCCAGTCTGCACCGCCAGCTCGGCACGACGACGCTGTACGTCACGCACGATCAGGTCGAGGCGATGACGCTCGCCGACCGGATCATCGTGCTGCGCGACGGACGGATCGAGCAGGTCGGCACCCCGCGCGAACTCTATGAGCGGCCGGCGAACATCTTCGTCGCGCAATTCCTCGGCACGCCGCGGATGAACATCCTGCCCGCGACCATCGCCGCCGATGGTCGCGCGGCGCTCGAAGATGGCCGCAGCATCGCCCTGCCCCCGCTCGCGGCGGCGCTGACGGCGGGAACGCCGCTCTCAATCGGTATCCGGCCCGAGGATATCGCGATCGGCAACGCACCGGACGCGCTGCCTTTCACGATCCGCTTTATCGAGCGGCTGGGCGGGCTCGCGACGCTGCATCTGGGCGGACGCGAGGGTGACGAGCCGATCGCGTGTCAACTGCGCGACGACGGCAGCTTCGACGAAGGCGACACGGTCTTGGCCTCGCTGCCGCCCGCGCATCTGCACCTGTTCGGCGCCGACGGTCAGGCGCTCCGGACGGTGGGGGAATGACCTTGCATTTTGCTCGTGTAACCGGTTACGGTGTGACGGTTTCCGCGCCCGGCATGGATAAAAAAACAGAGTCGCAACAGCGGCTTGGCGCCATATGAGGGAAAGGGGCCCGACGGCATGGCTACATTGAGGGACGTCGCCCGCGAAGCGGGGGTTTCGGTGGCGACGGCATCGCGGGCCATCAACGGGCTCGGCAACGTCACGGCGCCGACAAAGGCCGCGGTAATGGCGGCGGTCAAGAAACTGAACTTCGTCCCGCACAGCGGCGCGCGCAGCCTGACGCGCCGCAAGACCGATACCGTCGGCGTCATCCTGCCCGACCTGTTCGGCGAATTCTTCTCCGAAATCATCCGCGGCATCGACCTCGTCGCGCATGAATCGGGTATGCACTTGCTGCTCGGCAACATGCATGGCAGCACGCACGAGACCGCCGCCGCGATCGCGGCGATGCGCGGGCGTGTCGACGGGCTGCTCGTGATGCCGCCCGATTTGAAGCCCGAATTGCTCGCCGATTATCTCGATCCCGCGCTCCCGACGGTGCTGCTCAACTATGACGCGGGGTCACTCGACCTCCCGTTTGTGGCAGTCGACAATTATCGCGGCGCCTATGCGATGACCGAGGCGCTGCTGGCGCGCGGCATGCGGCAAATCGTCCATATCGCGGGGCCGAAGCATAACCGCGACGCGCGCGACCGCCAGCGCGGCTTTGTCGATGCGATGGCGAAGATCGCGAAGATTTCGAACCCCGCGATCCTGCCCGGCGATTTTTCGGAGGAAAGCGGCGCACAGGCCGGCCGGTTGCTGGTGCAGGGCCAATTGCCCGCTGACGCCGTCTTTGCCGCGAACGACCAGATGGCGGTCGGGCTGATGGCGGAGCTTGCCAATGCGGGAAAGTCGGTTCCCGGCGACGTGCTGGTGGCGGGGTTCGACGACATCCCGCTCGCGCGCCACCTCAATCCGTCGCTGACGACGATGCAGGTCAAGATCGACCGGCTGGGGTCGACCGCGATGATGATGTTGCTGCGCATCCTTCGCGGCGAAACGCTGGGCGGCGCGAGCGCGACGATCCTGACCCCGACGCTGATCGCGCGCGGTACGACCGGCGGGGCGGCGATCCCTGCGGCCGTTGCTGCGGCAGGAGCCTTGCCGACATGACGCAGCCGGCGCGGCCATGCCTATGCAGCTGACGCGGCGCCATCTGACGGGCGCGCTCGCGGCGCTGCCCCTTGCTTCGCTGTTGACCGGCTGCGGCGCGCGCGGCGATGCCGCCCTGACCGTCTGGGCGATGGGCAATGAGGCCGCGAGCCTGCCCGCACTGCTGAAAACGATCGATTGGCCTGCGGGCGCGCCGCCGATCACCATCCAGCCGCTGCCGTGGACCGCGGCGCACGAAAAATTGCTCACCGGCTTTGCGGGCGGGTCGCTGCCCACAGTGGGCCAGGTCGGCAACAGCTGGATCGCCGAACTGGCCGCGATCGGCGCGATCGCGCCGGTCCCCGATCGCGCGCTCGGGCTGCTCGACGACCAGTTCGGCGCGGTGGTCGAAACCAACCGCATCGCGGGGTTGGCGTGGGCGATCCCCTGGTATGTCGACACGCGGCTGCAATATTACCGCAAGGACCTGTTCGCGCGCGCCGGATATGATGCGCCGCCGTCCGACTGGGCCGGATGGAAGGCCGCACTGCACAAGGTGAAGCGCGTGGCCGGCGCGGGCAATTACGCGCTGCTCTACCCGCTCAACGAATATGAGCAGCTGACGACGCTCGCGCTGTCGGCGGGTGCGCGGATGCTGCGCGACGACGGCGCGCGCGGTGCCTTTTCGGACCCCGAATTCAAGGCCGCGCTGGCGTTCTACAAATCCTTGTTCGACGAGAGGCTGGCGCCGCTGGCATCGATGGCGCAGATTTCCAACGTGTGGGACGAGTTCGCGAAAGGCTATTTCAGCCTGTTCCTGTCGGGCCCGTGGACGATCGGCGATATGAAGTCCCGCCTCGCCTCCGCGATGCAAAGCAATTGGGCGACCGCGCCGAATCCCGGCCCCGACGGCATCGGATCGGCGGCACCGGGCGGATCGAGCCTCGTCGTATTCGCGGGTAACGACCATGGCGATGCGGCATGGGATCTGGTGTCGCGGCTGATGGCACCCGCCGCGCAGCTCAAATTCCAGCAACTCACCGGCGACCTTCCCGCGCGGCGGTCGGTCTGGGCGCAAGCGGGGCTCGCGGACGACCCGATCGTCGCCCCCTTCGCAACGCAGCTCGACCATGCGACCCCGCTGCCCAAGGTGCCCGAATGGGAGCGCATCGTCACCGAGATGCAGATCGTCGCCGAGCGTATGGTGCGCGGCCAGTACAGCGTCGATGAGGCGGCGAAGGAGATCGACGTCCGCGCCGACCGCCTGCTCGAAAAGCGGCGCTGGATGTTGGAAAAGGGACGTGCGCGGTGAGCGCGGCCGGACGAGCGAGCGAAGCGCGCGCGGGCTGGGCGATGTCGTCGCCCGCGCTCGCCGCGATCATCCTCTTCTTCGTCCTGCCTGCGATCGCGTCGCTGTTCCTGAGCTTCACCGATTTCGACATCTATGCGCTCGCCGACATCGGAAACCTCCGCTTCGTCGGGCTCGCCAACTACGCGCGCCTGATCGAAAATCCGCTGTTCTGGAAAGCGATGACGAACACCTTGCTGTTCGTCGCGGCCGGCACGCCCTTCATCGTCGCGCTGTCGTTGTTCGCGGCGATGCTCGTCAATTCGCGCTGGCTGAAATGGCGTCCCGTGTGGCGCGTCGCGCTCTTCGCACCCTATGTGACCACGCTCGTCGCGACCGCGGTGGTGTGGCGCTACTTGCTCCACACGCGCTACGGCCTGATCAACTATCTGCTCTCCTTCTTCGGCGTACCGCCAATCGACTGGCTCGGCGATCCGCATGCGTCGCTGCCCGCGATCCTGATCTTCGTCGGGTGGAAGACCTTCGGCTATAATATGATCATCTTCCTCGCCGCGCTGCAGATGGTGCCGCGCGAGCTCGACGAGGCGGCGCGGATCGACGGCGCGGGCTGGTTCACGCGGCTGCGCCACGTCACCCTGCCCGCGATCGCCCCGACGGTGCTGCTCGTCTCGGTGCTGACCGTCGCGGGCATGTTCCAGCTGTTCGCGGAACCCTATGTGATGACGCAGGGCGGCCCCGCCCAGTCGACCGTCACCATCCTCTATTTCATGTATGAGGAGGGGTTCAAATGGTGGAATCTCGGCTCGGGCGCGGCGGTCGCCTTCCTCCTCTTCCTCTGCATCCTCGCGGTTACGCTCGTGCAACTCAGGCTCGCCAAGCGGAGTGGCGCGATATGAGCCTGCGTCGCTGGTCCGTTACGCTGTTCGCCGCGCTCGTTGCGCTGGTCACGATCGCGCCGCTGCTGTGGATGGTCTCGGTCAGTTTCATGGTGCGCGGCGAGGCGGCGCAATTCCCGCCGCCCCTGTGGCCCGCGAACCCCACGCTCGAAAATTATCGCCTGCTGTTCGGCACCTTCGGGGTCGGGCGTTTCCTGCTCAACAGTGTGCTGATCTCGACGCTGGCGACGAGCCTTGCGCTGCTCTTTACCATCCCTGCGGGCTATGCCTTTGCCAAGCTGCGCTTCAAGGGGCGCGACGCGATCTTCCGCATGCTCGTCGCCGCGCTCGTCGTGCCTGGACAGGTCGGGATGCTGCCGCTGTTCCTCGAACTGAAGGCGATGGGGCTGGTCAATAGCTATGCGGGCGCGCTGGTGCCGTGGCTGGCGGGCATCTTCGGCATCTTCCTCGTCCGCCAATATTGCCTGTCGATACCTGACGAGATGCTTGAGGCGGCGCGCATCGACGGCGCGAGCGAGGGACAGATATTGCGCCGGATCGTGCTGCCGATCCTGACCCCGATCATCGTCACGCTTGCGGTCTATGTTTTCCTGTCGAGCTGGAACGATTTCATGTGGCCGCTGATTATCCTCGCCGATCAGGATCTTGTCACGCTGCCCGTCGCGCTCGCGGTGAACAGCCGGCAGAATGTGCAGGATTACGAGACCATGATGGCCGGCGCGGTCGTCACCACCCTCCCCGTTCTCATCCTCTTTCTCGCGCTCCAGCGCTATTATCTGAGCGGGCTTCTGACCGGGAGCGTGAAGGGATGACGCGCTCAATCGAGGAACCCCGAATGAGACATTGGACCGCGGCGCTGCTGGGCCTCGCCCTCGCCGCCTCTCCCGCCCATGCCAAAACGAAGGCGCCGCCTGCGGTCGAAGGGCAGACGCCGCAGCGACCGATCGAGCCCGGCAATTATCCCTATCAGCTGTTCGTGCCGAAGGGCTATCTGACCGACACCGCGAAGCCATATCCGCTGCTGATCTTCCTCCACGGCTCGGGCGAGCGCGGCGACGATGTCGCGAAGGTCAAGGTCCATGGTCCGCCGAAGATCGCTGAACGCGATCCCGCCTTCCCCTTCCTCACCGTGTCGCCGTTGCTCGGCACCGATCAGGACTGGGACATCGACAAGCTCGACAAGCTCGTCGACCATATCGCCAAGACCTATCGCGTCGATGCTGCACGCATCTACCTGACCGGCCTCAGCCGCGGCGGCTATGCCAGCTGGCGCTGGGCGATTGCCGAGCCCAAGCGGTTCGCCGCGGTGGCAGCGGTCGCCGGGCGCGGCAATCCGGGTGAGGCGTGCCGCCTGATGGACCTGCCCGTCTGGGCGTTTCACGGCGACCGCGACGATGTCGTGATCCCCGAGGGCAGCTTCGCCATGGCGCGCGCGATCCGCGCGTGCGGCGGCCGCAAGATCCGCCTGACCATCTATCCCGACCTCGGCCACAACGCCTGGGACCCCGCCTATGACGACCCGGCGCTCTACGCCTGGTTGCTTGAGCAAAAGCTCCCCTCCCCAACGATCACCAACAAGGACAAAAAATGAGCAAGAGTGTCTTCCCCGACGGTTTCCTGTGGGGCGCGGCGACCGCCGCCTATCAGATCGAAGGATCGCCGCTCGCCGACGGCGCGGGCGCGAGCATCTGGCAGCGGTTCAGCCACGATCCGCGGCTGATGGCGGTCAAGGGCGACACCGGCGATGTCGCATGCGACCATTATAACCGCATGCCCGCCGACGTCGCGCTGATGAAGGAATTGGGGCTGAAAGCCTATCGTTTCAGCGTCAACTGGGGCCGCGTGCTGCCCGAGGGCGTCGGGCGCGTGAACGAGCCGGGGCTGGATTTCTATGAGCGGCTGGTCGACGAATTGCTCAAGAACGACATCGAACCGTTGCTGACGCTGCACCATTGGGACCTGCCCGCCGCGCTCGACGACAAGGGCGGCTGGCTCAACCGCGATATCGCCGGCTGGTTCGCCGACTATGGTTCGGTGATGTACCGCCGCCTCGACGGGCGCGTAAAGAAATGGGTGACGCTCAACGAACCGTGGGTGATCACCGACGGTGGCTATCTCCACGGCGCGCTCGCCCCCGGGCATCGCAACCTGTTCGAGACCCCGATCGCGAGCCACAATCTGATGCGCGCGCACGGCGCGGCGGTAGAGGCCTATCGCAGCGAAGGCGCGCACGACATCGGCCTCGTCGTCAACATCGAGCCCAAATATCCGGCGAGCGACAGCGCCGAGGATATCGCCGCAACCGCACGCGCGCATGCCTATATGAACCGCCAATATCTCGATCCGGCGCTGAAAGGCTCTTACCCTGCCGAACTCGCCGAAGTGTTCGGCGAGGCATGGCCCGAATGGTCCGCCGAAGATCTGAAAGCGATCAACCAGCCGGTCGATTTCATCGGCATCAACTATTACACGCGCAACGTCGTGAAGGCCGACCCGAGCCAGTGGCCCGTCGGCGCCTCACCGGTGAAGCAGATCGCGACGCACACGACGACCGATTGGGAAGTCTATCCGCCCGCGCTCACCGACATGCTCGTCTGGTTCCGCGACACCTATGGCGATATCCCCGTCTATATCACCGAAAATGGCGCGGCCTTCTATGACCCGCCGACCGCCGGCCCCGATGGGATCGACGATCCGCTGCGCTGCGATTATCTGCGCACGCATATCTCGGCGATCGGCGACGCGATTAGAAGAGGCGTCGATGTGCGCGGCTATATGGCGTGGTCGCTGCTCGACAATCTCGAATGGTCGCTGGGCTTTTCGAAACGCTTCGGCATCGTGCATGTCGATTATGAAACACAGGTCCGCACGCCGAAGCGCAGCGCGCGTTTCTACAGCAGCGTGATCGCCGCTAATGGAGGGAACCTCGGATGAAAAAAATACTGATCCTCGCGGTCGGCGCGCTGCTGGCCCTCCCCGCCGCCGCGAAAGACCGCGCCGATCATTATGAGGCGATGACGTACAATATTCGCCTCGATCTCGCGTCGGACGGCGACAACGCCTGGCCACACCGGCGCAGCGCGCTGATCGCGCTCGTCGCCTATCAGGCGCCCGATTTTGTGGGGATGCAGGAGGTGCTGCAGCACCAGAAACAGGCAGTCGAGGCCGACCTTCCCGGCTATCAATTCGTCGGCGTCGCGCGCGACGACGGCAAGGAAAAGGGCGAATATTCGCCGCTGGGTTTCCGCCGCGATCGCTTTACCCTCGTCGGATCGGGGACATTCTGGCTGTCGCCGACGCCCGATACGCCGAGCAAGGGCTGGGACGCCGCGCTGCCGCGGATCGCCACCTGGGCGCGGCTGCACGACCAGAGCGCAAAGCGTAATTTGCTCGTCGTGAACACCCATTTCGACCATATCGGCGAAGTCGCGCGGCAGGAAAGCGCCCGCCAGATCCGCCGCTGGATCGACGGACAGCGCAAGCCGGGTGAAACCGCTGTGCTGTTGGGCGACTTCAACAGCCCCGCGACGAGCAATCCCTATGCCGCGATCGTCGAGCCGGGCAAAGGCGCGCTCCGCGACAGCCGCATCATCAGCCGCACGCCGCATTACGGCCCGCTCGGCACCTTCACCGGCTTCAAGATCGCGCAGATGGACCCAAGCCCGATCGACCATATCTTTGTCAGCGACGATGTGACGGTGCTGCGCCACGCGACGCTGACCGACCAGAATGGCGGCAAGCTGCCGTCGGATCATTATCCGGTGGTCGCGGATTTGTGCATCGGCAAGGGCTGCTGAAACCGCTACCCCTCATCCCGACGAAAGCCGGGATGAGGGAGCGAGCCTAGTCCGCTTTCGCCTTGTCGAGCCAGCCGCCGGTGAAGCCGATGCGCTGGAGCCCGCGGACGATATGCGGGTTCCCCCGCATCACCTTCCACACGAAGCCGCTGCGATGATTTTCCATCATTGCGAGGATTGGTCCCTGGTCGATGCCAAGATAGTCGTTCGCGACCCAGCCGTGGACCGGATCGACCGCGCCGCTGCGCATATTCGGATCGGCGAAGGTAAAGCTGGGGTTGAACGCGTCCTTGAAGCCGTAACGCGTGTAAAGGCGCGCGCCATATTGCGTGCGCATCGCCATCAGCGCGGGGATTGCCACCTCGGGCGCGAAGGCGACCGAGCCGCCCGCTGCGGTCGGGACGACCGTCCCGTCGTCGACGACGCGGATCGCGCTGACGCCGCGTGCCATATAGCCGTTGAAGAAGCGCGGCGTTCCGCCGACGCTATATTTATCCTTCGAATATCCCGGTCCGTCCGACGCGGTCCAGCCCCAGATATCGGCGCTGTAGCCCGCCCATTTGTTCGGATTGTCGGCGCCATAGGCGCGCTGCGACAAGGTCGCGCGGCGGCTGTTCTCGAAATAATCGATACCCTTGCCGCGCATGAAATCGTCGCGGATGCCGCGGAAGTCGACCCAGACATGGCTGTACTGGTGCCCGAACAAAGGCTCGAACTGCAGATGCTGCTGCCCGTAATAGCTGCCCCAGTCCTTTTCGAGTTCGGCCGCCCAGCCCTTGTCCCACGCGTCCTTGCCGACCGGGTGCGTTGGCGATCCGAGCGCGAGGACGTAGACGAGCATTCCCTCGTTATAGCCGACCCAATCGTGCGTCTCGAAGCCCTTTTCCGGTTTCCAGCCCATCGTGATTGCATGCGAATTGGCGAGATTCTTTGCCTCGGTGCCCGTCGTGTTGCGCTGGGCCCAGCGCCAGTCGACGCGGGTGTAGATTTTCTCGGCAAGGTCGCGGATTTCGGCCTCGACCGGATCGTTCCCGTCGTAATAGCTTTGCGCGAACAGCGCGCCGCCGAGGAACAGGCTGGTGTCGACGGTCGACAATTCGGTCGTCTTGTGGCGCGTGCCGTCGTCATTCTTCAGGAAGTGATAGAAGAAGCCCTTGTAGCCGGTGTTGCCCGCCGCTTCGGCGCCCTGCGGTGCGGTCCAGTAGAAACGCAGGCAATCGCGCGTGCGCACTGCCGCTTCGGCGCGCGTCACATAGCCGCGCTCGGCGCCGATGCCGTATGCGGTCAGCGCGAAACCCGTCGCCGCGATCGACGAGAAGGGATTGCTCGGCCAGCGATCGGGCGCGAGGCACCGCTCGGTGTCCGTGGTGTCCCAGAAATAGCGGAAGGTCCGCTCGGTCAATTCTTCGGAAAAGGCCGCCTCGGTGAGCGGCGGCAATTTCGCGACCGATGTTGCGACTGGTGCGACGGCCGACGGCCCCGGAGTGGCGGTGCATGCCGCGGTCAGCGCGACCAGGGGCAGGAGCGATGCCCCGATACGAAACGACATGCGATACTCCAAAAAAGTGAGGCGCCCGGCCCGCGGGAGGGGGTGCGGACCGGGCGCCTGTCAGCCGGTCAGAATTGGAAGCCGGCCGATAGCTTAATCGTCCGCGGCGGACCATCAAGGCTGAGATCGTTCTGATTGCGCAGACCGGTCGCGGCGCTGAAGCCGCCATAGTTGCGATCGTTGAACAGGTTGATGATGTCGACGCGGAAGCGCAGTCGCGATTCCTCGGTCAGGAAGCGCAGCGGGACATATTTGGTGATCGACAGGTCCATCTGGCGATAGCCCCAGCGATCGCCGTTGCCCTCGGTCTCGATCGACGTGACGGTGCGGGTCGGCGGCGTCGTACCCGTAGCGGCGGTGCTCACCAGTTCGGCCAGATATTTGGGCGATGCGATCTGGAGCTTGCCCGACAGGGTGAAACCCATCGGCATGTCGACCGATCCCGCCATCACGAAGCGATGCTTGCGCGTCCCCGTCGCTGTGATGAAGGGATATTCCTCGATCCCCGGGAAATCGAGCGCGAACACTTCGCCGAGCTGCCGGTTTTCCTCGGCATCGGTGAAGGTGTAGGTCGCGTCGAGGCTCCACGGCGAAAATTCGGTGTAGCGCTTGGTCAGCTTGAAATAGGCCGTATTGGCGCGCGTTTCGATCCCGTTGGTGCCGAGGATGATGCTGCCGAAGGGCGCAGGGCCGGTGCTGAACGGCGAATCGGGGCGGCCTGTCTGGGCGTTGATGACAAAGAACGACCCGTCGGGCTTGCGGTTACCCAGCACATAGGCAAAGCCGTCGTGGCTCTCGACATAGGAGTAGCCGGCTTCGAGATCGAGCAGGTTGAACCGGCCGCGAACGCCCAGACTGAACTGGTCCGAATAGGGCGTCTTCAGGTCATTCTTGATAAAGCGCAGTTCGCGCCCGGCGCCCGGCGCGAGGCCGGCAACCAGCGCTGAGCGGCCTTCCGGCGTCAGATAGACCGGATTCCAGGGGATACAGGTCGCGCTGGGCGTGCAGGGGTTGGAAGCGTCGCCGTTGTTGAAGTTGAACGTGCGACCGGCGAACAAACCCTGCGCCAGTTCCTGCTGGATGAAATCGAACTGCGTGCGGTCATAGGAACGGCCATAGCCACCGAAAATCGCGAACCGCTTTTCGTCGTCGAGCGCATAGGTGAAGCCGAGGCGCGGCTGCCACGCCCCCTTGAATGCCTTTCGTTCGTTGCCGGTCGAGATATAGTCGTCGATGTCGTAATTGGCGTTTGCGAGGTTCGCGTACGGCGGCGTGACCGTCCCGTTCGGGTTGGTGTATCCCGCGCGACCGGCGACGAACTCCGCGATCGCGGGATCGTGCTGATAGTTCAGGAACGCCGGCGTCCGCTCATAATCCCAGCGCAGGCCGATATTGAGCGTCAGGCGATCATCGATTTCCCAATCGTCCTGCGCATAGATGCCGAACTGGAAATTCTTCGACGTGATGTTCGGATCGCCGCCGTTCACGGGGGCGTTGAACGTCATCCGGTAAGGGATGGTGTCGTTGAACGTGCCGGGCGGGGTGCCCGCCGGGGCAAAGGTCGCATTATAGGTGAAAAGCGGGTTCAGATTCTGCGTGTTGGCGTTGAGTTCGATCCATTTCGCCTTCACGCCGACCTTGAACGTGTGGCTGTCGAGGCCCGTCCAGGTGAAGTCGTTCGAGACCTGCCAGCCCTTCTGCCCCTTGTCCTGGAAATTGCTGCCCGCGCCGATGCGCAAGATGTCGCCGCGCCGTGTTCCCGTTGCCGGAGGGATCGCCGGCAAAACAGCATTGAACAGCGAGACATTGCCGAAATTGACCGGCTTCGGCCCCCAGGTCACATCTTCGTAGGCCACCTTGAAGTCATTGACCCAGGTGTCGGCGGTGTGCTCCCAGCGCGCAAGACCGCGCCATTCCTTGACCTTCGTAATTGTTGCCGTCTCGGCAGCGTTGAAGCCATTGTTGAGTTCTTCGCCGCTTTCATCGCGATATTTCAGCGAAAACTCGAACAGATCGTTCGACGTAGGGGTGAAGTTGATCTTGCCGAAATAGAGATCCTCGTTGAACGACGAGGTCCGCGCGCCGAAAGCCCCTTGATATTTGTCGGGGAAAAAGCTGACCGGCAGGTCGAGACCGGGCCTGACCTCGCGCGGCTCGACGCGGCGCTTGCCTTCATAGGTCACGAAGAAGTGGAGGACGTCCTTGACGATCGGGCCGCCGAGCGCGCCGCCGAATTGCATGTCCTTGGTGCGGACCTTGGGAATATGGGTCGGGAAATTCTCGCGCGGCAAGCGATCGCGGAGACTCTGGTTGGTAAAGTCGAAAAAGCCTTCGCCATGAAATTCATTGGTGCCCGATTTGGTCACCGCGGTGATCGCGACCGAGCTGACCTGGTCGAATTCGGCCTTATAGTTCGATGAAATAACGCGATATTCGCCGATCGCGAGCTGCGGGAACGGGTTGCCTTGCGTCGAATCCTGGCCGCTGATGCCGCCCTTCAGCACATAATCCTTCTGCCCGATGCCATCGATGAAGACGTTGATCGCGTTGGCGCCCTGCGCGCCGCCGCGCAGGCTCGTCTGGCCCGCACTGTTGGTGAGGAACTGGACGCCCGGGGCAAGGTCCGCAAAGGCGAGGAAGTTGCGGTTGTTCTGCGGCAGCACTTCGATCAGTCGCTGCGAGATATTGCTGCCGACTTCGCCGCCCTCCATCGAGCGGAGGCGGCTGCCCGTCACGATGATCGCATCGTCGCCGCCTTCGGCGATATCGGGCTGCGAAAAGTCGAAATCGAGTACCGCGTTCTGCGCGACATTGAGCGCAAATTCGTCGGTCTGGCGCTTGCCCTGCGGGGTCGTCAGTTCGAGACGATAGGTGCCCACGGGCAGGGAGGAGAAGCTGTAACCGCCGCTTGCGCTGACCGTCGAGGTCCGCGTCAGGCCGGTTTTGACGTTGACGGCGGTGACTTCGGACACGCCGCCCTCGGCCTTTACCGTTCCGCGCAGCGAAGCGCCCGAAACCTGTGCGTGCGCCGGTGCGGCGACTGCCACCGCGAGCGCCGCGGCAGCGCTGCTCCATGCCAGCGCAGCGGCAAGCGAACGAGCGCGCGACCGGCGCGCGGAAACGGTCTTAAATTCATGCGGAAACTTCACGGCATCCTCCCTTTTTTGGCCCCCGACATCCCCGCGCTCGTTTTCTTCGCTGGCCGGCCTTGCCTCCGGTGCAGCGACGAGTCGCGGGAAATCGCGTCGTTGTTTTTTAGTTTGTAACCGGTTTCACGATCGCTGTATAGGGGGAAGCGACACAGAGGATGCAATCGGGGGCCAGCCGATTTTCGGCCGATTTCGGCCAATCCTCGTGACAATGTATAAGCAAACCCGACCGGGAAGGACGAATCATGCCGCCGATGACGCGCAACCTCACATGCCTGACGCTGGCCACCCTGATGGTGGCAGGACAGCTCTCCCCCGCCCCGCTGATGGCCAAGCCCGCGACCAGCGCGAACGAGGCGGCGCCGATGGATTCGGCGGGCTGGATGCGCCCCGATCCGAAGATGGATCGTTTCATCGCCGACCTGATCGCGAAGATGACGCTCGACGAGAAAGTCGGGCAATTGTCGCTGCTGACCAGCGACTGGGATTCGACCGGTCCGACGATGCGCAAAGGCTATCAGGACGATATCCGCAAGGGCCGCATCGGGTCGATCTTCAACGCCTTCACCGCCAAATATACGCGCGAACTGCAGCGGCTGGCGGTCGAGGAAACGCGGCTCAAGATCCCCCTACTCTTCGGCTATGACGTCGTCCACGGCCACCGCACCATCTTCCCCATCTCGCTCGGCGAGGCGGCGAGCTGGGACCTTAAAGCTATTGAAAAGGCAGCACGAATTTCAGCAACCGAAGCATCGGCGGAGGGCATTCACTGGACCTTTGCGCCGATGGTCGACGTCGCGCGCGACCCGCGCTGGGGCCGCATGTCCGAGGGCGCGGGCGAGGATGTCTATCTTGGCAGCAAGATCGCGGTCGCGCGCGTGCGCGGTTTCCAGGGTGACGATCTGAAGCGCGTCGACACCGTGCTCGCGACCGCCAAGCATTTCGCCGCTTATGGCGCGGCGCAGGCGGGCCGCGACTATCACACCGTCGACATTTCCGAACGCACGCTGCGCGACATCTACCTGCCGCCGTTCAAGGCGGCCGCCGACGCGGGCGCCGCGACCTTTATGACCTCGTTCAACGAATATGACGGCGTCCCGGCGTCGGGCAGCCACTATCTACTCACCGACGTGCTGCGCAAGAAATGGGGCTTCAAGGGCTTCATCGTAACCGATTACACGTCGATCAACGAAATGGTCCCGCACGGCTATTCGCGTGACCTGAAGCAGGCGGGGGAACAGGCGATCAACGCCGGGGTCGACATGGATTTGCAGGGCGCGGTGTTCATGGATCACCTCGCCAAGTCGGTCGCCGAGGGCAAGGTCGACGTGAAACGCGTCGACGAGGCGGTGAAAACGATCCTCGAAATGAAATATCGTCTCGGCCTGTTCGAGGATCCCTATCGCTATTCGGACGAGGCGCGCGAAAAGGCGACCATCTATCGCCCCGACTTCCTCGAGGCCGCGCGCGACGTTGCGCGCAAGTCGGTCGTGCTGCTGAAGAACAAGGACAATGCCCTGCCCCTCGCCGCGGCGGCGAAGTCGATCGCGGTGATCGGCCCGCTCGGCAACAGCAAGGAGGATATGATCGGCAGCTGGTCCGCCGCGGGCGACCGCAAGACGCGCCCGGTGACATTGCTCGAAGGGATGCAGGCGCGCGCACCCAAGGGCACGACGGTCGCCTTCGCAAAGGGCGCCGGCTATCAGTTCGCCGACGCGGGCAAGCGCGACGGGTTTGCCGAGGCGATCGCGCTCGCGCAGAAATCGGACGTCATTATCGCCGCGATGGGCGAGCATTGGAACATGACCGGCGAAGCGGCGAGCCGCACGTCGCTCGACCTGCCGGGCAACCAGCAAGCGCTCCTCGAAGAGCTGAAGAAGACCGGAAAGCCGATCATCCTCGTGCTGATGAGCGGGCGTCCGAACAGCATCGAATGGGCCGACGCCAATGTCGATGCGATCCTCGAGGCCTGGTATCCGGGCACGATGGGCGGCCATGCCATCGCCGATGTGCTTTATGGCGACTATAACCCGTCGGCCAAATTGCCCGTAACCTTCCCGCGCAACGTCGGGCAGGTGCCGATCCATTACGACATGAAAAACACCGGGCGGCCGATCAAGCCCGAGGATCCGAACGCCAAATATGTCTCGCGCTATCTCGATACGCCAAACACCCCGCTTTATCCGTTCGGTTACGGGCTCAGCTACACCAGCTTCGCTTACTCGCCGGTGACGCTCGACAAGGCGAAAATCCGTCCGGGTGAGAAACTGACCGCGAGCGTCACGGTGACCAACAGCGGCGCGCGCGATGGCGAGGAGGTCGTGCAGCTTTACGTCCGCGACCTCGTCGGGTCGGTGACGCGCCCGGTGAAGGAGCTCAAGGGTTTCGAGAAGGTGATGCTCAAAAAGGGCGAGAAACGCACGATCCGCTTCACCCTGATCGACGCCGACCTCGCCTTCACGCGGCAGGATATGAGCTGGGGCAGCGAACCCGGCCAGTTCAAGCTATGGGTCGGTCCGTCGTCGGCCGAAGGGTCGGAGGCGAGTTTCGAACTGACCGAATAGGATGACGCCGATGCGTTTCCGGAACCTGATCGCCCTTGCCGCCGCGCCGCTAGCCTTCACCGCACCGGCGCGCGCGCAAGGGCCCGAGCGCCCGAACATCGTCTACATCATGTCGGACGATCATGCCTATCAGGCGATCTCGGCCTATGGATCGCCGGTGTCGAAGCTCGCGCCGACGCCGAACATCGACCGGATCGCGCGAAACGGCGCGATCTTCACGAACAGCTTCGTCGGCAATTCGCTCTGCGGCCCCAGCCGCGCGACCTTGCTCACCGGGCGCCAGAGCAACGCGCACGGCTTCAGGCAGAACGGCAACAAATTCGACAACAATGTCTGGGTGTGGCCCCGCGCGCTGTCGCAAGCGGGTTACACCACCGCGATGTTCGGCAAATGGCACATCAACCATTCGCCCGCGGGGATCGGCTTCGACGATTGGAAGGTGCTCGACGATCAGGGTGAATATTATAACCCCGACATCATCACACCGAAGGGCCGCAGCGTCGTCGAAGGCTATGCGACCGACCTCATCACACAGTACAGCCTCGACTGGCTGAAGAACGGCCGCGACAAGTCGAAACCCTTCGCGATCCTGATCCATCACAAGGCGCCGCACCGCAATTTCATGCCCGCGCTGCGCCATGTGCAGAAATATCAGGGAGTGACCTTCCCCGTCCCGGCCAATTATTTCGACGATTATGCCGGGCGGCGCGCGGCGGCGGCGCAGGAAATGAATATCTATCGCGACATGTATGAGGGACACGACCTCAAGATGACGGTCGCCGCGGGATCGGCACAACTTCGCTACAACCGCTGGCCCGGCGCGTTCGACCGCATGACGCACAGACAGCAGGCCGAATGGGACGCGCTGATGCAGCCCGACAACGACCGGATGAACGCCGCAAAGCTCGCGGGCCAGGACATGGCGCGCTGGAAATATCAGCGGTACATGCAGCAATATCTCGGCACCGTCGCCGCGGTCGACGAGGGCGTGGGCGCGGTGCTCGACTATCTGAAGGACAGCGGCCTCGATCGGAACACGATCGTCGTCTATACGTCGGATCAGGGCTTTTACCTCGGCGAACATGGCTGGTTCGACAAGCGCTTCATCTATGAAGAATCGATGCGGACGCCGTTCCTGATCCAGTATCCCGGACATATCCGCCCCGGCACCCGCGTGACCGCCCCGATCCAGAATATCGACTATGCGCCGACCTTCCTCGATTTTGCCGGGGTGAAGGGTCCGGGCACCATACAGGGCCGGTCGATGCGCGCGCTGTTCGGCGCCCGCCCGCCCGCCGACTGGCGCAAGGACGTCTATTATCATTATTATGAATATCCGGGCTTCCACGCGGTGCGCGCGCATTATGGCGTGCGCGGCGAGCGCTACAAACTCGTGCGCTTTTATGGCGCCGACATCGACGCCTGGGAATTCTACGACCTCAAGACAGACCCTGGCGAAATGCACAACCGCATCGACGACCCGGCGATGAAGGCGCCGATCGCGACGATGAAGCGGAAGCTGGTCGAACTTCGCCGCCAGTATCAGGACGATAGCGGACCCTCGATCTAAGCCGGCGACTTGTCGTGGGAACCAAGCGGGGTTAGGCGCAGACAAGTGAGTCCCGACACGCCATCCCCGCCGTCGTCTTTCGCGCCATTCCGCTACCCGGCGTTTCGCGCGATCTGGATCGCGAACCTCGCGTCGAACATGGGGTCGATGATCCAGTCGGTCGCTGCCGCGTGGCTGATGACCGAACTCACCAATTCGCACCTGCTGATCGCGCTGGTGCAGGCAAGCGCCACGATCCCGATCCTGCTGCTCGCCGTCTTTGCGGGCGCGATCGCGGATAATTTCGACCGGCGGCGGGTGATGCTCGCGGCGCAGACGGGAATGCTCATCGTCTCGGCGGCGTTGACATTGACGACGTATCTCGACGCGATCACGCCGCTGTCGCTGCTCTTCTTCACCCTCGCGGTCGGGTGCGGGACCGCGCTCAACGGACCCGCGTGGCAAGCGTCGGTGCGGTTGCAGGTCGGACCAAGGGACCTGCCGCAGGCGATCGCGCTCAACACCATCGCCTATAATCTCGCGCGCAGCGTCGGTCCGGCGCTTGGCGGGCTGCTGATCTCGATCGTCGGCACCGCCGCGGCCTTTGGCCTCAATGCGATCAGCTATATCGTGCTGATCGTCGTGCTGCTGCGCTGGCGTCCAGAAACCACGCCGCGGCGCCGCACCTCGATGATGACCGCGATCGCCGCGGGCATCCGTTTCTGTGCGCATTCGGACCCGGTGCGCCGCGTGTTGATCCGTGGCTTTGCCTTCGGCTTTGGCGCGGCGGGGTTTCAGGCGCTGCTGCCGTCGCTCGTCCGCGACCGGCTGCACGGGACCGAGGTCATCTATGGGCTATGCCTTGCCGCGTTCGGGGCGGGGTCGATTTTCGGTGCGCTGCTGGTGAGTTCGGCGCGGCACCGCTGGGGCAGCGACCGGGTGGTGACCGCCGCCTCGCTCATTTTTGCCGCCGCGATGCTGCCCGTCGCGCTGACCGCCAGCCTGCCGTGGGTCATCGTCGCCGCCTTTGTCGCGGGCGGCGCATGGGTGTCGACGCTAACCACGCTCAACGTCGCGATGCAGCTGCGCTCGCCCGAGGAAATCCTCGGCCGCTGCCTGTCGATCTATCAGGCCGTCACCTTCGGCGCGATGGCGCTTGGTGCCTATACGCTCGGGCTGATCGCCGATCTGGCATCGCTGCCGACCGCGATCCTGATTTCGGCTGGCTGGCTTATCCTGACAGCGCTGGTGCTGCGCTTCGTCGCGCCGATGCCGCGGCGCGACGAAGGCAGGTTGTTGCCCTAGACGCGCGGCCTTCCATAACGCGCATAGAGCGCCGACAGCACGAATAGGGTAAGCAGCCGCGGCGCGACGGGGCCCGTCGAACGCCAATAGGCATTGCGAAAAAGCGCGGCTCCTTTATGGGCTGCGCAGGCGGGGCTTGCCCCGCGCATGATCGCGTCGGTGCCCGAGAGGGCTTAAAATGGGAACGCGGTAACGGGGTTCGTCCTGACCCCCCGAAGCCGAGGCTGTCCCTGCAACTGTAAGCGGCGAGCGCGATGCACCGTTCGGGTTCCGATCCGAACAGCCACTGGGGCCACCCTGGGAAGGCGTGCATCAAGCCCTGACCCGCGAGCCAGGAGACCTGCCGGCGTGGGTCGCTCAATGCCAAGGCCCAGGGAAAGGCCGCGGCACGGAGGTTTCCGTCGAGCGACGACCAGGCGGCTGGAGCCGCTTCGGTGCCGGAGGCGCAGGCATTACGCCGCTTGCGACGCCAGCATCGGTCGATCGCGCCCGCGCATCGGCAGGCTCCGCCTTCGTTGCCGGCGTGCGGGGGTCTTCCCATGAAAACGCGTACCGACGCCGAACACACGGCGAAGATGAAGAAGATCCAGGCCGCGCGGGCGAAGAAGGTCGCGACGAAAACCGTCGAAAAGGGCCTGATCATCGTCCACACCGGCCCCGGCAAGGGCAAGACGTCGGCCGCACTCGGCATGGCGGTGCGCGCGATCGGACACGGGATGAAGGTCGGCGTCATCCAGTTCGTGAAGGGCGCGATGGCGACGGGCGAGAAAGCGGTGTTCGACCGCTTCCCCGACCTGATCGAATTCAAGCCGATGGGCGAAGGCTTCACCTGGGACACGCAGGACCGCACGCGCGACATCGCGGTGGCGCGTGAAGCGTGGGACGAGGTCAAGCGGATGATCGCCGACCCAAGCTATGCGATGGTCATTGCCGACGAGCTCAATATCGTGCTGCGTTACGATTATCTGCCGGTGGGTGAGGTGCTCGAAGCGCTCGCCGCCAAGCCGGAGATGACGCATGTCATCATCACCGGCCGCAATGCGCCGCAGGAGCTGACCGACGTCGCCGACCTGGTGACCGAAATGGCGCAGGTGAAACATCCGTTCCGCGAACAGAATGTGAAGGCGCAGCGGGGGATCGAGTTCTGATGTCGCGCCGCTTCCTTCTGGCGCTTGCCGCGCTGCCGGGCGGCGCGGGCCTGTTATGGGCGGCCTCCCCCGCCCCGCCTGCGAAGGCGCCCGCGCTTCCGCAGCGCATCGTGTCGATCAACATGTGCGCCGACCAGCTTGTGCTTGCGCTCGCCGATCGGGAACAGATCGCGGGGCTGACCAAAAATGCGACCGACCGCGAAATGTCGGGCGAGGCAGCCAAGGCGCACGGCATCCCGCTGCTCAGCAATTCGGCCGAGCAGATCCTCGCGATCGAACCCGATCTGATCGTCGGCATGCCCGCGAGCCGCAGCGCAGCATTGGCGGCGCTGCCGAAGCAGAACTACCCGCTGCTCGACCTCGCAACCCCGAACACGCTCGGTGAAATCTACACATCGATCCGCGAAACCGCCGGCGCGGTCGGCCATCCCGAGCGCGGCACCGCGCTGATCGCGCGGATGGAGGGCGAGCTGGCCGGCCTGCCGAAGCCCGGCAAGGGCCGCGTCGCCGCCTATTACCAGCGGCGCGGCTATATGACCGGCACGGGTACGCTGATCGACGAGCTGATGACGCGCGTCGGGCTGATCAACCTCGCCGGCAAGCTCGGCAAACCGCCGCTGTCGCAATTGAGTCTTGAAGAGATGGTCGCGGCCCAGCCCGACTTTTTGATCGTCGAGAGCGCGACCGACAAAATCACCGACCAGGGAAGCGAAATGCTGCATCACCCGGCGCTCAAGGACATCCCGCGTATCAGCGTGCCGCAAGCGTGGACGGTGTGCGGCAGCCCCGCTTACACGCAGGCAGCGCGCAGCATGGCGGCGCAAATCGCGCAGCTCGAAGGGAAAGGCGCATGAGCCGCTTCGCCATGCCCCGCTGGTCGTTGATCGCCGCGCTGTCGGCACTCACGCTCGTTGCCGCAGTCGCATCGCTGCTGTTCGGTGCGGTCGACCTGTCGGTCGCGCGGCTCGTCGATGCCGCGATGGGCAACAACGACAAGGTTGCGTCGATCATCCTCTTCGATCTCCGTCTGCCGCGCACCATCCTCGCGCTCGCCGTCGGCGCGATGCTCGGGCTCGCGGGGGCGGCGCTGCAGGGCTATCTGCGCAATCCGCTCGCCGAACCGTCGGTACTCGGCACGTCGAACGCGGCAGCGCTCGGCGGCGTCGCCGCGATCTATTTCGGGTTGGCCGAAATTCATCCGATCGTGTTGCCGGTGCTCGCCACCGGCGGCGCACTTCTGTCGCTCGCCTTGCTCTTCATCCTTTCGGGCAAGGCCGAAAGCCCGCTGACCTTGATCCTCGCCGGCATCGCGGTCGGGACGCTGGCGGTGGCGGGGACGAGCCTCGCGCTCAACCTGTCACCCAATCCCTTTGCGGCGATGGAGATTATGACGTGGCTGCTCGGCAGCCTCGAAAACCGCTCGTTCGACCATGTGTGGATCGCGCTGCCGTGCATCGCGATCGGCACCGCGATGCTGCTGTGGAACGGCCGCGCGCTCGACGCGCTGACGCTCGGCGAGGATGCCGCGCAGGCGCTCGGCACCGATCTTCGGCAGACGCGGCTCCGGCTGCTCATAGGCACCGCGATCGGGGTCGGCGGTGCGGTGGCCGTAACGGGCGCGATCGGTTTTGTCGGGCTGATCGTTCCGCACCTGATCCGTCCGCTCACCGACCGCAGCCCCTCGGCGATCCTGCTGCCCTCGGCGATCGGCGGCGCGGCGTTGCTGACGCTCGCCGACCTTGGCGTGCGGATCATCCCGACGACAAACGAACTCAAGCTCGGCGTCGTCACGGCGTTCCTCGGCGTCCCGGTCTTCCTTGTTCATCTGATGCGGGAGCGACGGCTATGGTGAGCCTGGCCCTCGACCATGTTGGCGTGACGCTCGGCCGCCGCGCCGTCGTCCACGACGTCAGTGCCACATTCGGTCCCGGCACGCTGACGGGGATCGTTGGCCCCAATGGCGCGGGCAAGTCGACGCTGGCACGCGCGATGCTTGCCTTGGTGCCGGCAAACGGGACGGTGCGCGTCGACGGCGCCGATGCCGCGGCGATGCCGCGCGCCGACCTCGCGCGGCGCATCGCCTATGTGCCGCAGGGGCAGACGCTACACTGGCCGCTGACGGTCGAGCGGCTTGTCGGGCTGGGGCGGCTGCCGCATCTCGCGCCGATGTCACGGATCGCCGATGCCGACACCGCGGCGATCGAGCGCGCGATGGAGCGTGCCGACGTGCTCGACCTGCGCGAGCGGATCGCGACCGAATTATCGGGCGGCGAGCGCGCGCGCGTGCTGTTCGCGCGTGCGCTGGCGGTCGAAGCGCCGGCGCTGATCGCCGACGAACCGCTCGCGAGCCTCGACCCGGGGCACCAGATCGACGTGATGGATATGCTGCGCGCCGAGGCGGCGGCCGGCGCGCTGGTGATCGCAGTGCTGCACGACCTGACGCTCGCGGCGCGCTATTGCGACCGGCTACTGCTGATCGACGAAGGCCGGATCGTCGCCGACGGCACGCCCGCCGAAGTGCTGACCGCCGAGCGACTGCGTGCGGTCTATGGCATCGACGCAGAGGTCGAGACGGGCGGCGAGTGGCCGACGATCACTTTGTTCGGCCGCGCCCGATGAGCGCCGAAACGCTGTTCGCCGAGCAGGGGTATGCCGCGGTGCCGCTGTTCGATCCGGAGGTTGTCCGCGCGGCCGCGGCCGATATCGCCGAGCATGTCGACCGCGTGTCGCGTGCGCTGTACCTGCCGTTCGAACAAAGTTGCCCCGACGCCCCGCCGAGCGAACGGATCGACCGCGTGTACGCACACGAGCGCAGTGTCGCGAATTTGCTGCGCGTCGCGGTCTGCACCGACGCGCATCGCGGGCCGAAGCTTCAGGCACTCGCGAACGACCCGCGGCTGATCGAGGCCGCCGAGCGGCTCGGCGGCCGCGCGCTGTCGGGAAAGATCGCACGCGTCCGCGCGAGCATCGCCTGCTTTCCCGAGCATCGCCACGCCTGGCACAGCGACGTTGCGCGCGACGACGGCACCGGATGCGGCAAGGTCATGGTGACCGCGTGGATCCCGCTGAGCGATGCGGGCCCCGAAAACGGCGGACTGGAGATCGCAGCGGGGCGCCAGCCCGCACCGCTGGCGAGCGACGGCGATGACGGCTTCGAAATCTCCGAATGGCGGCTTGCCGGCCTGCCGCGTGTTCAGCCCGAATGCCCGGCGGGCACGGTGTTGTTCCTCGATCGTTTCACCCCGCACCGCACGCTTCCCGCGCGCGCGACGCGCTTTGCGCTCGTCATATGGATGAAGGCCGCCTGACCCGGTCCGCCGCGGCCCGTCCTACCGCGCGGGTTCGACCCGAACCGTCCGGCTGGCGCGCTTGCCATCGGCGGAGCGGCTGCGCAGTTCTACGGCGCCGCTGACCGCCACCGGCCCGGCATAGCGCGTCCACGCGCCGCCCTCGACACGATATTCGATCGCGGTGCCGGGGAACATGCTGTTCGCCTGAAGCTTGCCGTTCGCGATCCGCGCGCCCGGGGGGGCGACACGATAGGCGACGCCCATTTTTTCGAGCATCGGGAACTGCGCCGCGGTGCGCCCGGCGAAATCCTGCCATCCCGCCTTGAGCTTCACGGCGTCGACGCGTGTGTCGCCCCATTCATAACTCGCCCCCGCCTGATAGGCCGGAGTCCACGGCGCCGGCGCCCACGCGCGTTCGGCGAGCGCGAGCAGGCGCGGGAAGAGCATATAATCGACCTGCGCGTCCGTGCGGATCGTCTCACTCCAGAGCTGCCCTTGCAGTCCCGCGACGCGGCGGCCCGGTTGCAGAACGGGCTTGTCCTCGATCGCCTTGCCTTCGGCCTGGATGTTGCGGATCGTCGCGGCGTTGGCGGGCAGGTTGCCCGGCATGAAGCCGAACACCTGATACGGGTCGACGCCGCGCGACGCCCAGTTATAACCACTCTCGTCGGGGTGCGGCGCATAGGGCATGTCGAAATAACCAAGGTCGGGGATCGACAGCACGGCGTCCCAACCACGGTTCATCTGGTCGTGCGCCTCGCGAATCGCGCCGGCGTGCAGCACGCCCCAGATGTTCGTTTGCACCTCCTTTGGCATGCGCGCGGTTTCGGTATGCCCCATGCCGTCGCTCCAACCGGCGGCCTGCAGCCCCTTGGCGGCGAGGTTTTTGCTCACGCGCTCGATGAAGCGCGGGGTGAGCTTGCCCGCATCACCGCCATTTTCGGCGATCATCGCCTTGCAGGCGGGCGATTTGACCCAAGCGCCCGCGGTCTCGTCGGCGCCGAGGTGGAAGGTCTTGAGCGGCACGCCTGCCTGGCGGTGCATGTCGGCGAGCGCATCGACCACCGTGTCGACGAAGCGATAGGCGGCGGGCAGGCAGACATTGAGCGTGTTGTCGTTGTAATGCTGGACGCTGCGATATTCGGTGGCGTCGGCGGGGTCGATCAGCCGGTACGTCTCGGCCTCAGCCTTCTTGCCCGCGGCGGCCAGGCGGGCATAGCGCGCCTCCATCGCCCTGATCGCAGCGCGCGAGTGGCCGGGCATGTCGATCGACGGGATGACCTCGATCTGCCGCGCCGCCGCCGCCTGCACGATCGCGACATAGTCGGCAACGCTCAGATAGCCGTTGACGCCCCCGGCGCCGTCGGGCCCCGCGCCCAGCTGCGGCAGGAGGCACGTCTGTTCGGCGGGATCGTGGCAGCGTTTCGACCCGACCGCGGCCAGTTCGGGGAACGCCGGGATTTCGATGCGCCAGCCTTCGTCGTCGGCGAGGTGGAGGTGCAGCTTGTTGAGCTTGTATGCCGCCATCGCTTCGACCAGCTTCAAAATCTGGTCGCGCCCATGGAAGTTGCGGCCAAGGTCGATGTGGAGGCCGCGGAAGCCATATTCGGGCGCATCCTCGATGTGGAGCGGCGCGAGCTTGCCCTTGTCGAACGCCGCCTGTTGCGCCAGCGAGCGCAGCGCGTGGCTCGCCCCCGCCGCGTCGTGCGCGGTGATGGCAATGCCCGATGCCTTGACGTCGAGAATATAGCCCTCGGCCTTTTTCGCGGCGGCGGGATCGATGCGGATCGTCAGCGGCAGCGCGCCGCCCTCGGGCGACCCGAGCGCCGCCAAGGCAGGCGCAACCGCGCTGCGTTCGACGCCGTTCAGTGTCAGCGCGACGCCGCGGGTAAGATCCACCGCCCGCCCCCTGCCCTGCATCGCTTTCGCGGGCTTCGGCAGGATCACGACGCCCTTCGCTTCGGGCGCCAGCCGTGCGGCCTGCACATCGAAGGCGCGTTCGGCGGTCAGCCAGCGCGTCTTGTCGGCATCGCCCTTGGTCGCGAGCTTCGCCTCATCGGTCATCGGCGCGACAAAAGGCAGCGTCTCGAGCCCGGTCTCGGGATCGATCACCGCGCGCGTCGCCGCGATGGTGCGCGGTTTCAGCCCGTCGGCAACCAGATAGGCGTTGGGCATCGCGAACGCCTTTGAAAAATTCGAGCCGACGCCCCACAGCCTGATCTCGTGCGTCGAACCGGGGCGCAGCGTCACGCCGGGTTTCAGCGTCAATTGCTGGACGTCACCATTGACGTGGCGGTGCATGAAAATGTCGCTTTCGACGCGTGGCAGCGGATTGACGAAGCTGAAAGTGAGCGCGAGTCCCTTGGTCGGCAGGTCGGCGGGCAGCGTTTCGGGAAGGGTCAGCGTGATCGTCGACAGAAAACAACCCTCGATCCCGACCGGGCACACCGGGCGGTTGTCGACCACCTGGAGCCGATAACCCAGCGTGTCGGCGAAACGGTCGAGCGCGGCTTGCGACGACGTGTCTGCCGCCAGAGCCTGAGGGGCGGCCAGCGCCGCAATCGCTATCCCGATCAACCCCGTGGCCCGCATTCCCATTCTCCCGATCGATAATTTGTATCTAATTTGTCATGTAGAAACTAACCGGTCAACGCCTTTCCATTCGGCTGTTTTATAGGAAAAAATAGCAAAGTTTCTGGAAGGTTCGAATTTTTCCTCGTGGCGACCGCCAAATTGGTTTTATATTAGTATTGCAACCTGGTGTCGCTAGAGCGCGATCGTCGCGCCTTGTGCCGGGTGGCGCCTTGGCCGTTACGACCCTGACGGCGAAAAGCCGAATTGGTCCTATCTCAATCGCGTGAGGCGCACGCAATCGGGTGGCCCCTTTTGCGCGAACGGTTGGCAACAAAGATTGACGCGACGATACCAATGCAACACATAAGGCTGCGGCGCTGGCCCTATCGGCTGAAGCGCCTTTACAACCGGATGGAGCAAACGTCCTTGTCACTGATCGAACGCGTGGGTCCGCTGCAAAAGGACGATCCCACCCCGCTGTACCTTCAGTTGCAGAAGGTCCTGCGCGACGCGATCGAGGGACAATTGGTCAAGGCCGAAGAGGCCATCCCGACCGAACGCGACCTCGCCGAGGAATTTGATGTCTCGCGCATCACCGTGCGCAAAGCGATCGACGGGCTGGTCGCCGATGGAATCGTTGCACGGCGCCGCGGCGCGGGAACCTTCGTCACACGGCCGCGCGTCGAGAAAAGCTTCTCCAAGCTCACTTCCTTTTCGGAAGACATGGTGTCGCGCGGACGCAAGCCGCACAGCAAGTGGATCAGCAAGACCGCGGGCGCGGTGACGCCCGAGGAAGCGCTGTCGCTCGGCCTGTCGCCGGGCTCGCTCGTCTATCGCTTCCACCGCATCCGCTATGCCGACGACACGTCGATGGCGCTCGAATATGCGACGATCCCGGCTTATTGCCTGCCATCGGTCGAGACGGTCGGCGCGTCGCTCTATGAGGCGCTCGAAGCGGCGGGGCATCTGCCCGTGCGTGCGCTCCAGCGACTGCGCGCGGTCGCCTTCAGCGCCGAACAAGCCGAGGTTCTGGGGATCGAGACTGGCACGCCCGGCCTGTTCATCGAACGGCGCGGGTTCCTGCCCGACGGCCGCACCGCCGAGTTTACCCAGAGCTATTATCGCGGCGACGCCTATGACGTCGTGGCGGAGCTCAACGGATAGGCCGCGCAAAAAACCTCTACGCAGATCCTGGCTAAGCCGCGCGGCGACTCGCCCCGCGCAACGCGAGATGCGCAGCCGAATCCTCGCAGCCTGCATGATCTGCACAAGACCAATAGCAGCCGAAATTCATTACCAATAAGCTACAAGCCCGCGCGCTGTCGGTGGCGGGCCGTGGTCATGCAAAATGCAATCGAGGGAGGCTATGCGCGCTGAAATGGGCGCGCCACAAGGGATGGACGGTCAAAATCCGATAGTAGCAAACATATATCTTGATAGGACATATATAACCTATATAGTACCAATATATCGAGGGCTGCACAGCACCGACCGGGAGACAAGATTCTATGACGCCGAACGCCGCATCGGACGGACGACAGACGCTGATGGAGCAGGAAGCAGGCGAGGCGGCGGGCGGCGTCGCAAGGATGCTGGAGGCGAATCGCGACGCCTTCGCCGCGATCGCCCGGCGCCTGCGCGCCTCGCCCCCCGCGGCGGTCGTCACCTGCGCGCGCGGATCGTCGGATCATGCGGCGACCTATGCCAAATATCTGATCGAGACGATGACGGGGACGCCGACCGCGTCGGCCGCGCTGTCGATCGCGTCGCTCTATGACGTCCCCGCGGTCGCAGGCAATCGCCTCTGCCTCGCGATTTCGCAGTCGGGGAAAAGCCCCGACCTGCTCGCCGCCGTCGAACAGCAGCGCGATGCCGGCGCCTTTGTCGTCGTGCTGGTCAATGCCGAAGGCTCGCCACTCGCAGCCCTCGCCGACGTCGTGATCCCGCTGTCCGCCGGGGTCGAACGGTCGGTGGCCGCGACCAAATCCTATATCGCCTCGCTCGCCGCGATCGCCGCACTCGTCGCGGCCTGGTCGGAAGACGCGGCGCTTGAAAGTGCGCTGACCGCCCTGCCCGATCAGCTTGCACGGGCGTTCGCGCTCGACTGGTCGCCCGCGGTCGGCGCCTTTCAGGGTGCCACGAACCTGTTCGTTCTCGGGCGCGGCTATGGCCTTGGCGTGGCGCAGGAGGCGGCGCTTAAATTCAAGGAAACCTCGGGGCTCCATGCCGAAAGTTTCAGCGCTGCCGAGGTGCGCCACGGCCCGATGGCGATCGTCGGCGATGCCTTTCATGTCCTCGCGCTCGGCGGCACCGACCGCGCCGCCGCCGGCGTTCGCGAGGTCGCCGACGAGTTTCGCGGGCGCGGCGCCACCGTCTTGCTCGCCGATCCCGCGGGCGGCGACCTGCCCGCTATCGCGGCGCATCCGGCGATCGAGCCGATCATGCTGATCCAGAGCTTTTACCGCATGGCGAGCGCGCTGGCGCTGGCCCGGGGGCACAACCCCGACTCGCCTCCACATCTCAACAAGGTTACCGAGACTCTATGATCTTTCGTTTCCATAACGGCCGGGTCGCACTGCCGTCCGGCGTCGTCGGCGCGGTGGACATCGCCGTCGCCGACGGCACCGTCACCGCCGTCACTCAAGCGGCCGACACGCCCGCAGACCGGGAGATCGATCTGGACGGCGGCTGGCTCCTCCCCGGCTTCGTCGACACCCAGGTCAATGGCGGCGGCGGGGTGCTGTTCAACGACCAGGTCGATGTCGAAGCGATCGCGGCGATCGGCGCCGCGCATGCGCGCTATGGCACCACCGCCTTCCTGCCGACGCTGATCAGCGACACACCGGCGCAGATCGCCGCCGCGCTCGCCGCGGTCGACGCCGCGATCGAGCAAGGGGTTCCGGGCGTCGTCGGCATCCATATCGAAGGCCCGTTCATCAACGAAGTGAAGCGCGGCATCCACGAGGCGCATCGTATCCGCCGCCTCGACGACGCCATCCTTACGACGCTCACCGCGCCGCACCGCGGGCGCGTGATGCTGACGCTGGCGCCCGAGCTGTGCGACGAGGACGACATCCGCACGCTCGTCCGCCACGGGGTGATCGTCAGCGCGGGGCATAGCGATGCGACCTATGACGAAGCGCAGCGCGCGATCGGCGCGGGGCTGTCGGGTTTCACCCATTTGTTCAATGCGATGTCGCCGCTGCACCACCGCAATCCGGGCGCGGTCGGCGCGGCGTTCGACTCCGATACCTGGTGCGGACTGATCGTCGATGACGTCCACCTGCACCCCGCGGTCGTGCGGCTGGCGGTCCATGCGAAGGGCAAGGACCGCATCATGCTCGTCACCGACGCGATGCCGAGCGTCGGCACCGATGTCAGCGAATTCACGCTGCAGGGCAAGCGCATCGCGGTGAAGGACGGCGTCTGCATTTTCGAGGATGGCACGCTCGCGGGCACGCACCTCGACATGGCGTCGGCGCTGCGCAAGACGGTGGAGGTGACGGGGCTGCCTGTGCCCGATGTGTCGGCCATGGCGAGCGCGACGCCTGCCGCTTTCCTGTCGCTGCAGGACAGTATCGGCGCGATCGCACCCGGGCAGCGCGCCGACTGGGTGTGGCTGAGTGCGCAGCTCGCGCCGCGTGCCACATGGATCGGCGGGCGGATCGTTCCGGAAACCGCATCGGACCTTGTCCAAGCCGCACAATGATAAACAAGCCGCACAACAACAAGCGGCGAAAGTTTTGGGGAATAAGCCGATGAGCTTGATCATCACCTCTCCGCTCAGAGGATGGGCGACGACGCTGGACAGCGTTCCCGATCCCGTTTTTGCCCAGCGCATGATGGGCGACGGCGTCGCGATCCAGCCGCTCGGCGATACCGTCGTCGCGCCGTTCGACGGCGAGGTGGTAACGCTCCACGACGCGGGCCACGCGATTTCGCTGCGCAGCGCCGAGGGCGCCGAGGTGCTGATCCATATCGGGCTCGATACCGTGATGCTGAAGGGCGAAGGCTTCACCCCGCTCGTCGCGATCGGCGACAAGGTGTCGCGCGGCGATCCGCTGATCCACTTCGATCTCGACGCCGTCGCGCTAGCCGCGACGAGCCTGATCACCCCGGTGATCGTGACCAATGCCGAGGCGTTTGCGATCAGCCGCCGCACCGTCGATTGCGCGATCGGCGCATGCGAAGCACTGATGACATTGGTCCCGGTACAGGCTGAGGCGCGCCGCCGGTCGGATGACGGCACGGTGGTCGAACAGGCGGTGACGCTGTCGCTGCCGCACGGCATCCACGCGCGCCCCGCGGCACGGATCGGGGAGACGGCACGGCGGTTCGAGGCCGACGTGCATCTGCTGAACGGCGACAAGCGCGGCGATGCGCGCAGCACCGTGGCGCTGCTCGCGCTCGGCACAGGCTTTGGCGATGACGTCATCGTGCAAGCGCGCGGCGGCGATGCCGAGGCGGCGCTCGCCGCCGTCGTGGCGCTGCTCGCAACCGACATGGGCGAAGGCGCGCCGGCAGCGACATCGGTCGCGCCGATCAACGAGCAGGTGCTGCGCGCGGGACAGATCGGGGGCGTTATCGCGTCGCCCGGCCTTGCGATGGGCCCCGCGGCGCGGTTGCGGCAGGCCGAGATTGCGGTCGCGCGCGATGGCTCGGGCCCGGTCGAGGAGCGCGCCGCGCTGCTCGCGGCACGCAGCGACGTTCGCGGCCGGATCGCGGCGCGCGCCGACAGCGCGGACGGCAGCGTCGCGGCGGTCATGCACGCGCATCTGGCACTGATCGACGATCCCGAACTGCTTGCGGGCGCGGAGAAGCGCATCGTCGAGGGACGCAGCGCGGGCTTCGCGTGGCGCGGGGCGATCCACGACCAGGTCGATGCTATCCGCGCGACGGGCAACGCGCATCTGATCGAACGCATCGACGACCTGATCGATATCGAGCGCCAATTGCTGTCGACGCTGACGGGCACTCCGCTCGACGGCAATGCCATTCCGGCCGGAGCAATCATAGTTGCCGAAGACCTACTGCCGTCGCAGCTCGTGACGCTCGCAGCCGCGAAACCTGCCGGCATCTGCCTCGCACGCGGCGGCCCGACCTCGCATGTCGCGATCCTATGCGCGGGCATGGGCTTGCCTGCGCTCGTCGCGATGGGCGACGCGCTCGATGCGGTTGCCGACGGCGCGCCGCTCTTGCTCGACGCAGAGATGGGGCATGCCACGGTCGCCCCCTCACCCGCCGATAGCGAAGCCTTCACGGCGCGCCTCGCCAAGCGCGATGCGCGGCGCGAAGCCGCAAAGGCGGCAGCGCGGGATGCTTGCCAAACGGCCGACGGCACGCGCATCGAAATCTTCGCCAATATCGGCACGGTCGAAGACGCCGTGCTGGCCGCCGAACAGGGCGCCGAGGGATCAGGACTCGTCCGCAGCGAGTTCCTGTTCCTCGCTCGCGATACCGCGCCGTCCGAGGATGAGCAGCACGCCGCCTATCAGGGCATCGCCGACGCGCTCGCCGGCAAGCCGGTGATCATCCGCCTGCTCGACATCGGCGGCGACAAGCCCGCCGCCTATATCCCTATCGCGCACGAGGAAAATCCGGCGCTCGGCCAGCGCGGTATCCGCGTCGCGCTCGCACAGCCCGACCTGCTCGAAACGCAGCTTCGCGCGATCCTGCGCGTCCAGCCCGCCGGCCAGTGCAAGATCATGATTCCGATGGTCGCGAGCCTCGACGAGCTGCGCCAGGTTCGCGCGATCGTCGAGCGACTGCGCGGCGAAATGGGGATAGCAACACCGGTCGAGGTCGGCGTGATGGTCGAAACCCCCGCGGCGGCGATGACCGCCGACCTGCTCGCCGCCGAGGCCGATTTCCTGTCGATCGGCACCAACGACCTGACCCAATATGTGCTCGCGATGGATCGCGGCAATCCGGCGGTCGCCGCCGGGGTCGACGCGATGCACCCCGCGGTGCTGCGCATGATCGGCGAAACCTGCCGCCTCGCCACCGCGCGTGGACGCTGGGTCGGCGTGTGCGGCGGGCTCGCCTCGGATCCCGCGGCGTTGCCAATCCTGGTCGGGCTCGGCGCCACCGAACTCTCGGCCGTCCCCGGCTTCGTCGCCGAGGCGAAGCAGATCGGGCGCGGCCTCACCCTGATCGAAGCACGCGCGCATGCCGAACTCGCGTTGCAATGCAAGTCGGCGGCCGAGGTTCGCGCGCTCGCCCGCGCATTCGAGGAGACACGGCGATGAGAAAGATGCTCGAAACGCTCCAGCCGCTCGGCCGCGCGCTGATGCTGCCGATCGCGGTGCTGCCGATCGCGGGTCTGCTGCTGCGCATCGGCCAGCCCGACCTGCTCGATATCGCCTTCATCTCGGCGGCGGGCGGCGCGATTTTCGAAAACCTCGGCATCCTCTTCGCGATCGGCGTCGCGGTCGGCTTTGCGCGCGACGGCAATGGCGCCGCGGCGCTCGCGGGCGTCGTCTGTTACCTCGTCACCACCACCGGCGCACAGACCTTCCTGACGGCACCACCCGATATTGGTGCGGGTTTGCCCGAGGCGGCGGCGGCGCTCGCTGCGAAGAATTGGGCGCTCACGCAAATCGACAAGCTTGAGGTGCCGATAGGCATATTCTCCGGCCTCATCGGCGGCAATTTCTACAACCGCTTCGCGACCATCGCGCTCCCCGAATATCTCGCCTTCTTCGGCGGCCGGCGCTTTGTGCCGATCGCCAGCGGGGTCGCGGGGCTGCTGCTCGCCGCCGTCATCGGCTATGGCTATGCGCATATCAGCGGCGCGATCGATACCGCGAGCCGCACCGTGGTCGAAAGCGGCAGCGCCGGTCTCTTCGTCTATGGCGCGCTCAACCGGCTGCTGATCGTCACCGGGCTCCACCACATCATCAACAACGCCGCCTGGTTCCTCGTCGGCGATTTCGGGGGCGCGACGGGCGATCTTCGCCGCTTCTTCGCGGGCGATCCCAATGCGGGCGCATTCATGTCGGGCTTTTTCCCGGTGATGATGTTCGGCCTGCCCGCCGCGTGCCTCGCCATGTATCACGAGGCGCGGCCCGAGCGGCGCAAGGCGGTCGGCGGCATGCTCTTCAGCCTCGCCTTCACCAGCTTCCTGACCGGGGTGACCGAGCCGATCGAGTTCACCTTCATGTTCGTCGCGCCCCTGCTCTACGCGATCCACGCGCTGCTCACCGGCGTCGCGATGGCGCTGATGAACGCGCTCGACGTGAAGCTCGGCTTCGGCTTCTCGGCGGGGCTGTTCGACTATGTGCTGAACTTCAGCCTCGCGACGCGGCCGTGGATGCTGCTGCCGGTGGGCGCTGCCTATGCCGCGCTCTATTACGGCCTGTTCCGCTTCTTCATCCGCCGTTTCGACCTCGCGACGCCGGGACGCGAAAAGGGCGTCGTCGCCGAAACCGCCACCCAATCGGCGGGCGGCGCGCGCGGCGGAGCCTTTGTCGCGGCACTCGGCGGCGCGGCCAATCTGGTCAGCGTCGATGCCTGCACCACGCGCCTGCGCCTGATCGTCGCCGACCAGCAGGCCATCGACGACGACGCGCTGACCGCGCTCGGCGCGCGCGGCATCATCCGCCCGTCGGAAAAGGCGGCGCAGGTCGTGCTCGGCCCGATCGCCGACCTGGTCGCCGAGGAAATCCGCGGCGCGCTGGCGTGGAGCGGCGCCGCGGCGGCGGCGACGCTGACCCCGGTGATAGCTGGTGGCACCGACGCCTCGGGGCTCCCGGCGGAGATTGTCGGCGCGCTCGGCGGCGATGCCAATGTCCGCACCGTCCACGCGCTCCATGGGCGCTTCCGGGTCGAACTCGCCGATGCGGGGCGCGTCGACGAGGGCGCGCTCGCCCGGATCACGCACGGGATCGTCCGCCCGCGACCCGACATCTGTCACATCCTGCTATGACATAGGACGGGCGCCTTCCCGTCCCACGGCTAATCCCAGTCGAGCGCGCCCTTTTTCCATTCGTAGATGAAACCGATCGTCAAAATGCCGAGGAAGACCATCATCGCGCCCCACGCCTCCCAACCGAGGTCGAGCACGACGACGGCCCAAGGGAAGAGGAAGGCGGCCTCAAGGTCGAAAATGATGAACAGAATCGCGACAAGATAGAAACGGACGTCGAACGGCTTGCGCGGTGCCTCGAAGGCCGGAAAGCCGCATTCATATTCCGAAAGCTTCTCGCTGTCCGGGGCGTGGGTTCCGGTGAAGCGCGACACCGCCATCGGCAGGAAGACGAACAGAAGCGACAGCGCCAGCGCGACGCCCATAAAAATCAGGATCGGAAGATATTCGATCAACAGCGCGGATGACGATCCCACATTCACGCCGGACACGGATTTGGACAGCACGGCGGCCTCCTTTGGAAGTCGCCGGGCCGTCCCGGACCTGATGCCGGCGCACCGCCCCTTGGGCCGGATGCGCCGGGGAGGACGTGGCCTCACTTGTCAGGACGCGCCGGTCAGGCGGGCGCGGACAGCTTCATCATCACCAGTCCGCTGACGATCAGCAGCGCGGCGGTAATCCGCATCGCATTCGCCTGTTCGCCGAGGACGAAGATGCCGACAAGGAACGCCCCGACCGCACCGATCCCGGTCCAGATCGTGTAGGCGGTGCCGAGCGGCAGCGACTTCATCGACAACGACAGCAACGCGAAGCTTATAATCATCGCGACAATCGTGACGGCGGTCGCGCCGGGGCGCGTGAAGCCCTCGGACTGCTTCATCGAATAAGCCCACACGATTTCGAAAATTCCGGCAATCGTCAAATATATCCAGGCCATGACAGCCTCCTTTAAAGGCTGCCGGGCCGTCCCGGACTTGCAAGCCCGCGCGCGGCGCAGGCGAGGACGTGGCCTCTTTTTGGCGACCTGGCAGGGGCAGTAGGACTCGAACCTACGACCCTCGGTTTTGGAGACCGATGCTCTACCAACTGAGCTATACCCCTAGGCCGGAGTGCGCCACTAGCCGGATTGCGAAGGCGGGGCAAGAGGGATCACGGGTTGCGTGGGCGGGCCGGGCTGATATGCGCAATTTCGCATGAGCGTAGCGCCGTCCCCTGCCCCGTCCGACGGGCCCCCGCAGAATTATCTGGGCGGCATCGGGCTGCGGTTGCTCGCGATGGTCAGCCTGTCGCTGATGTTCGTGCTCGTCAAATATATCGACGCCGCGGGCATTCATATCGTCGAGAGCCTGTTCTGGCGGCAGGCGCTCGTCCTGCCCTTCTTACTGCTCTGGGTGCAGGCGACCAGCGGCCTGTCGTCGCTCAAGACGCAGCGGATCGGCGCGCACGCGCGGCGAATGCTTATGGGGCTGACCGGCATGGCGTGCAATTTCGGCGCGATGATCCTGCTGCCGATGGCCGAGGCGACGACGATCAGCCTGTCGGTGCCGATCTTTGCCGTGATCTTCGCCGCATTGATCCTTGGCGAGGCGACGGGGTGGCAGCGATGGAGCGCGGTGATCGTCGGCTTTATCGGCGTCCTCGTCGTGCTCGATCCCATTTCGAGCTTCGCGGGTGGATTCGGCGGCACGCACGGCCTCGGCACGATCGTTGCACTCACAGGCGCGATTATGACCGCGCTGATCACCATTGCCGTGCGCGACCTCGGCCGCACCGAAAATGCGGGGACGATCGTTTTCTGGTTCAGCCTGTTGTCGATGATCCCGCTCGGCATCGCCCTGCCCTTCGTCATCACGCCGCACGACGGCCATGAATGGCTGCTCCTGATCGGGCTCGGCTTTCTCGGCGCGGTCGTCCAGATGTCGCTGACCGGCGCGCTGCGCCTCGCGCCGGTGTCGGTCGTGATCCCGATGGATTATTCGAGCCTGCTCTGGGCGATCGCCGCGGGCTGGTGGTTCTTTGGGACCTTGCCCGCCGACACGACATGGGTCGGCGCGCCGCTGATCATCGCGTCGGGCCTGTTCATCGCCTGGCGCGAACATCGCCGCCATATCGACCGCCCGAAGGAGGTTGCCGCATGACGCGTCCGATCTTGTATCACTGCCCCGACGCCCGCTCTTTGCGCTGCCTGTGGGCGGTCGAGGAAGCCGGGATCGACGTCGACCTCAAGCTGCTCAAATTCCCGCCGCGCGCGTTCGAGCCCGATTATCGCGCGGTCAATCCGCTGATGACGATCCCAGGCTGGGTCGAGGACGGGCAGTTGATGACCGAATCGGCGGCGATCTGCGAGCGGATCGCCGAAGGGACGCCGCTCGAAGTGCGCCGCGATGAGGCGGATTATTGGGCGTGGCGCAACTGGCTCCACCGCAGCGACGCGACGCTGACCTTCCCGCTCGCGATTATGATCCGCTACACGCGCGTCGAACCCGAGGAGCGTCGACTGGCCCAAGCGGTCGAGGATTACAAAGCTTTCTTCGGCGGCCGTGCAAAGAGCATCGAGGCGGCGCTGAGCGACGGGCGCGAGTGGCTGGTCGCGGGGCGCTTCACGATCGCCGATATCGTGATCGGCTACGCCGCCTTCCTTGCGACGACTTTGGGCGCCGACGATGTCCTGGGCGATGCGACAAAGGCGTGGCTGGACCGCTGCATGGCGCGCGACGGCTTCCGGCGCGCTCGCGCGCGGCAGAAAGCCGCCGCCTGACGGAAAAGGGCTCCACCATCAGGTGAAGCCCTTCGTGCCCCCCGTGCATGGCAACGCCAACGGAGAAAACGCATCGGCCTTTCGGGGTGTAGGTCGCGTGAAAGGCCGAATGTGGGGCCAATTTATGGTGCGCGGGAGAGGTTGGCTTTCACATTCTCACGGCCGCGGTTGGCAATCCAAACCTGCAACCAAATCAACTCAGGGGTGGGAAGCGGACAACGATTTTCCACCTTCGTCATGCCGGACGTGATCCGGCATCCACGACCACTTCGGTTGCCTGGACCCCAGATCAAGTCCGGAGTGACGATGAAAAATGTCCGCAATCAATCGTTAGCTGCCATCGCGTTCCAATCGGGATCCACCCCGAGGCTTGTCTGGATGCGCACGGCGCCACCGGAGCCCGACCATCAGGACGAAGGGCCAGAATATCGTATTGAGGACGTCGAGCGCACTGTCCGGCATCCGCAACGCGCCGTGCGCGATGCGGTCGGCAACCTCCTTCGCAAGGGCCGCAGCCAGGACGAACAGAAACGGCGTCCATGTTGCAAGCGAACGCCGGGTCACGATCCGGGCGAGAAACAGAACGACCATGCCGCCGTGCACATGCAGCAAGCTGTCCGATGCACCCGTACTTATACCGAGCGCGGAGCTCAGCGGACGGTAGAATTCGATGAGGCTTTCCATCGGCACGCGCTAGAACACAGGATAAATGAACCTGTTGTTACCGGCAGCAGATGACGCAAAAGAAACGTCAATCGTTCAATTCACCATCCGCGCATAGCCTTCCCAATAGGGCGCACGCAGGTCCTTGCGCAGAATCTTGCCGCTCGCATTGCGCGGCAATGCGTCGATCACGTCGATGCTGCGCGGGCATTTGAACGCCGCGATGCGCTCGCGCGCCCAGGCGATGATGTCGGCTTCGTCGGCCGTGGCGCCGGGCTTGGCGACGACGACGGCCTTCACCGTCTCCCCCCATTTTGCGTCGGGAATGCCGATCACCGCGACCTCCTGCACCGCGGGATGACCGAAAATTGCGCTTTCGACCTCGGCCGGATAGACATTCTCGCCGCCGGTGATGATCATGTCCTTCATCCGGTCGTGGATGAAGAGATAACCGTCCGCGTCGAGGTAGCCCGCGTCGCCGGTACGGATCCAGCCGTCGTCGGTCATCGTCTTCGACGTCGCTTCGGGCAGGTTCCAATATCCGAGCATATTGTTCGACGAGCGCGTGACGACCTCGCCCACCTCGCCCAGCGGGACCGATTGGCCGTCAGGCCCGAGGATGACGATTTCGACCCCGGGAAGCGCCTTGCCCGCCGAACGCATGCGCGCATTGCCTTCGGGGTCATGGTCCTCGGGCGGTAGCATCGAGATCGTGCCGGTCGTCTCGGTCATGCCATAGGCCTGGATGAACTGGGCGCCGAACATCTTGATGCACTGGCGGAGCAGATCGAGCGGGATCGGTGCGGCGCCATAGAGGATATATTTTAGGCGGCTGTAATCGACGCTGGCGCAGCGCGGGTGCATGAGCAGCATCTGCAGCGCCGCGGGGACGATGAAGAAGCGCGTCACGCCATGCTGCTCGACCGCGTCGAACACCCCGTCGGGGTTGAATTCGGCAAGGATGATGCCGGGGAGCCCCGATGCGAGCGCCATGATGCCGAGCCCCGTGCCGCCGATATGCGCGCACGGCATCGCGACCAGCACCGCCTCGTCATCCTCCCATTTGGTATAGGGGAGGTCGAGCGTGCTCGAATGTTTGCGCAGCGCGAAGAGGTTTTGGTTCGACAGCACCGCGCCCTTGGGATTGCCGGTGGTGCCCGAGGTGTAGAGCTGGAGCACCGCGTCGTTGGCGCCCGATGGGTCAAAGGGTACGCGCTCGGCCGCGTCGATCATCGCCCATGCATCGGCGGCGCCGACAATCGCGGGGTCGTTCTGCAACTTGCCCGCGAGTTGTTCGGCTAGCCCGTCGAACCCCGGCCCCGCGAACACGATCTTCGCCTGCGTGTCATTGACGATGAACGCCCATTCGGTTGGCGACAGGCGCCAGCCGATCGGCGCCATCACAATGCCCGCGCGCGCTGCGCCGTAGAAGAGCGTGAAATAGAGGTCGCTGTTCTTGCCGATCCACGCGATGCGGTCGCCCTTCTTCAGCCCCGCCGCGATCAAAGCCGATGCTGCGCGCGCGGTGCGATCGTCGAGTTCGGCGTAGCTATAGACGCGATCCTCTTCGCGCAGCGCCACCCGGTCGGGGCGCTCGCTGGCCCAATGGGTCAGGAATTCGTCGAACGTAAACAGCTCCGAAACGTCGCGGCCCATCGGCTCTCTCTCCTCGAATCGCGTCTTTTGCGCGCAATCGAGGAAAGGCTAGCGACTGTACCCGCGAGGTAAAGCGCCGATCGCCAATCCTGTCAGGTCCGTCAGGTGCGGCGGAACAGCAGCATCAGATTGTTCGCGGGCATCGCGCGGCGCTCGGCGAAGGCGAAACCGGCATCGGCGGCGGCGGCTTTGACGGCATCGGTATCGCGCAGGCCCCATGCGGGATTGCGGCTGCGCAGGCTGTCATCGAAGGCGAGATTGCTTGTCGCCGTCTGAACATCGGGTTCGATATAAGGGCCGTAGAGGACCAGCGGCGCGCCGGGGGCGAGCAGCCGCGCCGCGCCCGCGAACAGGCCCAGCGTGGCGTCCCACGGGCTGATATGGACCATGTTGATGCAGAGAATCGCATCGGCGCGGTCGACGGGCCAATAGGCGGCGGCCGCATCGAGCGCGACCGGCGGCGCGATATTCGCGAGACCGGCGTCGGCACGGTACGCCGCTATCGAGCCCAGCCCGGCGGGATCCGGGTCGCTCGGCTGCCAGTCGAGCTGCGAGAAGGCGGCGGCGAAGTGGACGGCGTGCTCGCCCGACCCGCTCGCGACTTCCAGCACCGTTCCCGTCGCGGGCAACCAATCGGCGAGCACCGCAACGATAGCGTCACGATTGCGTAGCGTCGCGGGAGCATGGCGCTTGTCGCCTAGCGCGCCATCGCCCGGCATCCAGGGCTGCGACGTCACTTTTTCGCCTGCGCCCGCGCGCGGCGTTCGCGGACGATCAGCCAAGCGAACAGCCCGACCGGACCGACCATCAGCGTCAGGAACAGGAAGGGGAATTGCACGATGCGGCTGAACCCCTTCTGGTCGGCGTCGCGCGCGATCCACATGCCGGTGAACAGGTCAAAGGCCAGATAGTGTGTCCACCCCAGCGTCGCGCCGCCCGGGCTGTCGAACAGCTTCATCACCCCGGACAATGTCGTGAAATCGTTACTGCTTGGCCCGCCGGGATCGATGCTGCCGGTCAGGTAGCCCACGATCATCACCGTATAGGCAAGGCAGAGGAGGAACACGCCGACATAGAGAATTGCTGCAAGGATTTTCGGGCCGCGCGGTAGAAAAACGAGCGCGATCCAGCTCGCGAACGCCCAGTAATTCACCAGCAGAAAAATCGTGTCCCAGCTCATGTCTTGCCCCTCACCTGTTCAGATCAGCCCGCCGAGCCCAAACAGGACGACGCCGCCGAGCAGCGCAATGGCCCCCGTAACGACGATCAGCAAGGTCATTCGCGCCGCCGAAGCGCGCCGCGACGCCGCGAACGCCGCCGCCGCGCACAGCCCGATCGCAAACAGCGGCGCATAGACAAAGGCCCAGTCATAGCTGAACTCGCGGCGGACCTCGATCATCTCCCATTGCTCGACGACGAGACCATAGGCGGTGATCGCGATCAGCCAGCCGAGGATCGCGACGATGGCGAACAGCGCGGCGGCCGCCAAACACCCCGCGCCGGAGCGCGTTTCGGGGCGTTCGGGGCCGGACGCGGGTTCGGTCATCAGCCCTCCCAGGCGAGTATGGGCTTCCGCGCCGCGAGCGTCTCGTCGAGGCGCGCGCGGGGGGCGAAATGCGGCGCGGTCTTGAGCGCCGGGTCGCCGTTCTTCGCACGCATCGCGATGCTGCGCAGCGCCCCGATGAACTGGTCGAGCGCGGCCTTGCTCTCGGTCTCGGTCGGCTCGACGAGCATCGCGCCATGGACGACGAGCGGGAAATAGACCGTCATCGGGTGATAACCCTCGTCGATCAGCCCCTTGGCAATGTCGAGCGTCGAGAAGCCTTCGGCGAGGCCCTTGTCGCTGAACAGCGCCTCGTGCATGCACGGGCCCGACGCCGCGAACGGCGCGTCGAGCACGCCGTCGAGGCTGCGCAGCACATAATTGGCGTTGAGCACCGCATCCTCGGCGACCTGCTTCAGCCCGTCGGCGCCGTGGCTCAGGATATAGGTCAGCGCGCGCGTGAACATGCCCATCTGGCCGTGAAAAGCGGTCATGCGGCCGAAGGTCTGCGGATGATCCTCGCCCGCATTCTCCTCTTCGATCAGGCGGAAGTCATCGCCCTGCTTCGTGACGAAGGGCAGCGGCGCGAAGGGCGCGAGCGCTGCCGACAGCACGACCGGACCCGAACCCGGACCGCCGCCGCCATGCGGGGTCGAGAAGGTCTTGTGCAGGTTGATGTGCATCGCATCGACGCCGAGATCGCCGGGGCGCACGCGGCCAACGATGGCGTTGAAGTTCGCGCCGTCGCAATAGACATAGCCGCCCGCCGCATGGACCGCGTCCGAAATCGCCTTCATCTCGCGCTCGAACAGGCCGCAGGTGTTGGGGTTGGTGATCATCACGCCCGCGACGTCGGGGCCGAGGCGCGCCTTCAAGGCTTCGAGGTTGACGCGGCCCGCCTCGGTTGCCGGGATATCCTCGACTGTGAAGCCCGCGAAGGCCGCGGTCGCGGGGTTGGTGCCGTGCGCGCTTTCGGGGACGAGGATCACGCGGCGGTCCTCGCCGCGCGCTTCGAGCGCCGCCTTGATGCAGAGGATGCCGCACAGCTCGCCATGCGCGCCCGCCTTGGGCGACATCGCGACGCTGTGCATGCCGGTGAGCGTGATCAGCCATTCGGCGAGCTCGTGGATCACCGCATAGGCGCCCTGCACCGTCTCCTGCGGCTGGAGCGGGTGGACGTCGGCGAAGCCGGGCATCCGCGCGACCTTTTCGTTGAGGCGCGGGTTGTGCTTCATCGTGCAGCTGCCAAGCGGGAACAGCCCGAGGTCGATCGCGTAATTCTGCCGCGACAGGCGGGTATAATGGCGCACCGTTTCGGATTCGCTGAGCCCCGGCAAGCCGATCGGCGCGGTGCGCGCGAGCGCGCCGAGGTCGGTGACAGGTGCGGTTTCATCGAAGTCGACGCCGGTCGTCTCGCTACCGCCGATCTCGAAGATCAGCGCTTCCTCGAGCATCAGCGCGCGGTTGCCGGTGAAGGTCGTGCTATCGTCGGCACCGCCGGCGACGTTCATTTCGGGGCGCCAGCCGGCGCGGTTGAGCGCGGTCATGCCAGCACCTCCTTCAGGGCCGCGGCGAAGGCGGAAATATCCGCCTCGGTCACGGTTTCGGTCACGGCGACGACGAGGCCATTTTCGAGGCCGGCGTTGTCGGGATAGAGACGGCCGAGCGAGACGCCGCCCAATATGTCCTTTTCAGCGAGCTTGTGGATCACGGGGCGCGCCGCGGTCGGCAGCAGCAGTGTGAACTCGTTGAAGAAGCTGTTGTTCAGCACCGACACGCCGGGCACTTTCGCGAGTTCAGCGGCGGCCGCTTTCGCGCGGCCATGGTTGATCGCGGCGAGCTGGCGAAGGCCCGCTTCGCCGAGCAAAGTCATATGGATGCTGAATGCCAGCGCACAAAGTCCTGAATTAGTGCAGATATTGCTCGTGGCCTTCTCGCGGCGAATATGCTGCTCGCGTGTCGACAGCGTCAGCACGAAGCCGCGCTTGCCGTTCGCATCGACGGTTTCGCCGCAGAGGCGTCCCGGCATCTGGCGCACATATTTGGTCTTGCACGCGAAGAGGCCAACGTAGGGCCCACCGAACTGGAGCCCGACGCCGAGCGACTGCCCCTCGCCCACGACGATATCGGCGCCCATCTCGCCGGGCGATTTGATCAGGCCGAGCGCAACGGGTTCGGTCACCACCGCAATCAACAGCGCGCCGGCGGCCTGGCAGGCCTCAGCGAGCGCGGTCATGTCGTCGATACGGCCGAGAATGTCGGGGTACTGGACGACGACGCAGCTCGTGTCCTTGTCGATGCTGTCCGCGAGCGCGGCCCAGTCGGTGCCGGCTTCGAGGCTCGGATCGCCGTCGACCAGCACATCGCCGGTATATTTCGCCATCGTGCGTGCGACGCTGCGGTAGTGCGGGTGGAGGCCGGTCGAAAGCAAAGCCTTCGCCCGCTTGGTGATGCGCCGTGCCATGACGATCGCTTCCCAGCACGCGGTCGAGCCGTCGTACATCGACGCATTGGCAACGTCTGTGCCAAGCAGCCGCGCAACCTGCGACTGGAATTCGAACAGCATCTGCAGCGTGCCCTGCGCGATTTCGGGCTGGTACGGCGTGTAGGCCGTCAGGAACTCGCCGCGCTGGATTAGATGATCGACGCTCGCCGGCACATGGTGGCGATAGGCGCCGGCGCCAAGGAAGAAAGGCCCCTCGCCCGCGGCGCGGCTGCGGCGCGCGAGTGCGCCCATATGGCGCTCGACCGCGAGTTCGCTCGCATGGTTCGGCAAGCCGGCGATCGGGCCATCGAGGCGTGCCTCGGCGGGGACGTCGACGAACAGGTCGTCGATCGTGGCGGCACCGATCGTCGCGAGCATCGCCGCGCGGTCGTCATTGGTCAAAGGCAGATAACGCATGAACTACTCCGGGGAAGAGGCAGAATTTGCAGAAAAAAGCTGTACTGTGTCGGCGAGCGCACCCGAAAAGATCGCCGGGCCCGCGTGGGTCGTCCGAATCCAGGGCGCGAGCCAGATACGAAAGCCCGTATCGCGAACGCGGCGGCAAAAAGCATAGTCGTCCGACAACAGAGCCTGGCTTTCGGGCTCGATCAGCGGGCAGAAAAAGGCGGGTTCGAGTTCGCCGACACCATGCGCCTGCCGTTCGGCGGGGTCGGGACGAAAGACAAGGTCGGGCAAGGCCGCACGCATGCCGTCGAGCACCTCGCGCCGGATCAGCATCATCGCGGTGCCGAGACGCGACAGCTCGACAAGGTCGGTCATCTTGAAGCTCTGGTCTGCGTTCAGGAAATGAAGCGCGAAATCGCCCGAAAAACGGGCAAGGTCGGCGGGGTCATCCTTAGCGAGACCCATCTCGACCGCGCGCGCTACATTGCGCCAGTTGATCGTCCGGCGCGGATAGGCCCCGCCGAGGACGCCGCATTCGGAATGCTCCGCCATGACCTTGATGAGCGAAAAAACATCATCGACCGAAAAGTCGATGTCGGCGTCGACGAACAGCAGATGCGTACAGTCGCTCGCGAGGAACATCGCGGTCAGCATGTCGCGCGCGCGCGTGATCGACGGTTGATAGAGGATGAATTCGAACCGCACCGCCATGCCGATCGCCTGCGCGCGCAACGCGAGGTCGAGCGCTGCACGGACATAGGTGCCCTGCGCCCCCTCATAGATGGGCGTCGCCACCATCAGGCGGCAATTGGCAAGGGCAGGATCGGTCGCGATCACATTATCTCCCCCTCCCGCAAGCGGGAGGGGAATCCTTCAAAGGGCGTCGCAGAAGACTTTGTACGCCTTCGCGTCCATCAGCCCTTCGAGCTGGCTCTTGTCGCCCAGCGTCATGCGGAAGAACCAGCCTTCGCCTTCGGCATCCGAATTGACGAGCGCGGGATCTTCCTCGAGCTGACCATTGCCTTCGGTCACGGTGCCGTCGACCGGCGCATAGACGTCGCTTGCCGCCTTCACCGATTCGACCACCGCCGCGTCGCCGCCCTTGGTGAGTTCGGCGCCGGTGTCGGGGACTTCGACGAACACGATGTCGCCAAGCTGGCCCTGCGCGAAGTCGGTGATGCCGACCGTCGCGACGTCGCCGTCGACGTCGATCCACTCATGCTCTTCGGTAAAATAACGCGGCATCACTCAACCTCCTGTTTTACGAACATAATTATGCGGGACAAAGGGCATGGCCGCGACGGTGCAATGCACGCGCTTCCCGCGCACTTCGGCCGCGACCGCGGTGCCGGGCACAGCATGATCGCGAGGAACATAGCCCATCGCGATCGGCGCCCCGACGCTGGGGGCGAAACCGCCTGACGTCACGACGCCAATCTCGTCCTCGCCGTCGAACAGCTTGGCGCCCTCGCGCACTGGCAGCTTGCCGTCGACAAGCAGCCCCACCCGCTTGCGCGGGCTGCCGTCGGCGAGATGGCCGAGGATGCGCGCCGCGCCGGGGAAATTCTCTTCTTCGCGGCGGCGCTTGCTGACCGCGAAGCCGAGATCGGCTTCGGCGGGGTCGATCGCGGGGGTGAGGTCGTGGCCGTAAAGCGGCAGGCCTGCTTCGAGCCGCAGCGAGTCGCGCGCACCGAGCCCGATCGGCTTCACTTCGTCCATCGCACAGAGCGCATCGGCGAAGGCGGTCAGCGCCTCGTTCGGCAGCGAGATTTCGAAGCCGTCCTCGCCGGTGTAGCCCGAGCGGCTGAGCGCGATCGCGTGGCCGGCCCAAGTCGCGCGGGTCGCCTGCATGAAGACGAGGCTGGCAGCCTCGGGCACCAGCCGCGCGAGCGCGTCGACCGCTTTCGGCCCCTGCAGCGCGAGGAGGCCATAATCTTCGTTGTGGTTGAGCGTGATATCGTCGGGAAGATTTTCGCGCAGGTGGCCGATATCTTCCCACTTCACCGCGCCGTTGACGACGATGCCGAACTGGTCGCCTTCGTTGGTGATCATCAGATCGTCGAGGATGCCGCCGTCTTCGTCCAGCAAGAGCGAATAGCGCATCCGGCCGGGCTTCAGCCCCGCGATGTCGCCGGGAACGAGCATTTCGAGCGCTTCGGCGACATTGTCGCCCGACAAGGCCAGCTGGCCCATATGGCTGACGTCGAACAGGCCGGCGTTTTCGCGGACCCACAGATGTTCGGCCATGATGCCTTCATATTGGATCGGCATCCAGTAACCGGCGAATTCGACCATCCGGCCGCCCTTCGCGCGGTGCCAGGCGTCGAGCGGCAGCGTCGCGGTCTCAAGTCCCGCTTCGTCGCCCGTAAATTCCGTGTCGGTCATGCCAGTCTCCCGCGGTTGCACGGCATATGCGCGGCCCATCGCCGCGCCTTGCGCCATGCCCCCTCTGTCACGGGAACCTGAGAGTTTTCCCCCATATCATGGGGTTACCCCTTCGGTGGTTCCGGCGATACAGCCGGAACGCTTTCCAGAGTGTCCGTTCCAGCCTGCGCGGTCCATTTACCTGAGAGTTTCCGGGGCGGTTGCTCCTTCGGTGGTGAGGCGCCGGTTGCCCTGCCCTCACGCTCTCCCGCGCGGCCGGTCGAATCTCTTGCGAGGCCCGACAGACGCTGCGAGCCTTGGCGCTGCCCTTTTACGGAGTCAATCGGCGAGCGCGCGGATCGCGTCGTTTTCGTGGATATGCACGCCCGAGCCGCCTTGCCCCGCCAGCGCGACAATGGCCGCAGCAACGGTATCGCCAGAGATTGAGCGATAGCGGCGGAACGAGCCGTGCAGCAGCGCGTCGGTCAGCGGCGCCGCGATCGTTGCAAGCCCCTCGCCCAGCCGCTGCGGCCCGGGCCGATCGCCGCGCAACAGGCCCGGGCGGATCAGGTCGAGCCGGTCGAAGCCGAGCGCGCGGAGGTCGTCCTCGGTCTCGCCCTTGGTGCGCAGATAGAAATTGCCGCTCTTTGCCGCAGCGCCGACCGAACTCACCGAAATCATGTGCGCGGTGCCGCCCGCCCTGGCGCCGCGTGCGGCGGCGAGCACGAGATCGTGATCGACCGCACGAAAAGCGGCTTGCGACCCCGCTTGCCGGATCGTCGTCCCGAGGCAGCAGATGAGGACGGCGGGCTTTTCGGCGGCGATCATGTCGGCCCAGCGCTCGGACGGGGCGACCAGTTGCTTGTGCTGCGCCGCCAGCCCTTCGACTTCGCGGCGCGCAAGGACGGTGACGGGATGGGAACCGAAGCGTTCGATCACCGCGCGCCCGATCAGCCCCGTCGCGCCGACGATCAGCGCGTCAGGCATGCGCCAGCGCCTGCGGCACCGCATCGCGGCCGAAGATTTCGGCATAGCGGTCGATGGCGAAACGGTCGGTCATGCCAGCGATATAATCACCGATATGCCGGTTTGTCGCGCATTCTTCATGCGGAAGGCGCCCCGACCAGTCCACGCCCATCAGGCGCGGGTCGGCGACATAGGCGGCGAAGAGATCGCCGACGACCTTGTTTGCCGCCTCGGCGGCGGCGACCTGTTCGGGGTGATGATAGAGGTTGGCGTACATGAAACGCTTGAGATCGCGCTCCTGCGCGGCAAGTTCGGGCGAAAAGCCGCCGAGCGCGCGGCCCGCGGCGCGAACCTCCTCGACGCTTCGCACCCCGGCGTCGGCGACATTCGCCTCGGTCGCCGCAATCACGTCGTTGACCATCACGCCGATCTGGTCGCGGACGAGTTCGCGAAGCAAGCGGTCGCGCGGGGCACCGGGGAAACGCTCCTCGACCGCGCGGTAATTGGCGGCGACGAAGGGCTGCTCCATCAGCTGGTCAAGGTCGAGCAGCCCGGCGCGCAGGCCATCGTCGATGTCGTGATTGTCATAGGCGATATCGTCGGCGACCGCCGCGATCTGCGCCTCGAGGCTGGCGTGGCTGCCGAGGTCGAGCCCGAAATCGCCGTCGATTTCGGCGAGCGCCCAGCCGGGGTTCGTCACCGGGCCATTATGCTTCGCGAGCCCTTCCAATGTTTCCCACGTCAGGTTCAGGCCGTCGAAGCGCGGATAGGGGCATTCGAGCCGCGCCAATGTCCGCAGCGTGTGGCCGTTGTGGTCGAAGCCGCCATGCGCCGCCATCGCGGCCTTCAGCGCGTCCTCGCCCGCATGGCCGAAGGGCGGATGGCCGATGTCGTGCGCGAGACACAAGGCTTCTGTCAAATCCTCGTTGAGCCTGAGCGCGCGCGCGATGCCGCGGCCGATCTGCGCAACCTCGATGCTGTGGGTCAGCCGGACGCGATAATGGTCGCCGTCCGGGGCGACGAACACCTGCGTCTTGTGGCGCAGGCGGCGAAAGGCGATCGAGTGGATGATGCGGTCGCGGTCGCGCTGGAAATCGTCGCGCGGTCCGCGGACGACGCGGCCGAGCTCGGCATGACGCCGCCCGCGGCTATGTGCGGGATCGCTGGCGCAGTCGGCAACGCTCACTTGACCGGATCGACGGACTGGCCCGCCTCGCTGTTGAACAGGAAGCCGTCGCCGCCCGCCTTCTTATAGTCGCCCAGCCAATCCTGTGCCGCCTTGCGGTCCTTGAACGGGCCGACGAGCAGACGGCGTGTCTTGCCCCATTCGGTCGTCGCGCCCGATTTGCCCTTGAATACGGCAGGGCTCTTTTTCGCAAATTTGCCGAAATCGGTCGCGAGCGCCTTGGCATTCGCACCGGTCGCGACCTGCACCCAGATGCGCGCCGGATTGGCCTTCTTCTCGGCCGCTTCTTCCTTGGCTTTCGCGTCGGCTTCTGCCTTCAATTTCGCGGCAGCACTGTCTTTTTCGCGCTTCGCCGCCTCGGCCGCCTCGGCCTTGCGCTTGTCTGCCATCAGCTTGGCGAGCGTGTCGGCGCCGACGGCATTGTCACTCTGCGCCAGTTCTTCGGCCGGGATCTCGATCGATCCGACGATGTCGGCGAGCGAGGCGAGCGGCGCCGCCGAAACGGATGCCGGCGTGGCGGCTGCCATATTCACCGCCGGCGACGAGGCGGGCGCAACGGCTTCGGTCGCGGCGGGCGGCACGGCGCCCGTCGACACGGCGCCCGTCGAACGGCCCATGTCGGCGATCGAGAAGCCCGGGCCGACCGGTCCCTTGCCGGCATCGACCGCCACGCCGATCGGCTCGGGCGCCGAGGCGGCGGGTGTCGAGGCGGGTGGCGGGACAGCGCCGACCGCCTGCGTTGGGGCCGGGCTCGGGGTCGGACTCGGCGTGGGGGCTTCGATTGGCTTACGAATGGTCTGCTGAAACGGCGAACGCAGCACCGGGGCGGACGCTCCGGGCGGTGTCGACGTCGCAGGCGCGGACACAGCCGCGGCGGGCGTTGTGGCGGCCGGCCGGGTGACCGGTTCCGAAACAGGTTTGCGGGCTGACGGCGCGGGCGCCGCCGACATGGTGGTTCGCCGCTGGTCGCGCGTTGCCTGACGCTTGCCCGGCGCTGCGCTCGGCGGGGCCGGCGGCGGCGTAGCGGCGGCAACCTGCACCGGCTTGCGCTTTGGCCCCAATTGCCCGTTCGGGAAGCGCCCGAAGTGGGCGGCCGCCGCCTGTTGCGCGGGATTGAGCCGGTCCATCTGGGTCAGATAGGGCATGATGTTCTGCGCCATCGCCGGCGGCATCGTCGCGTTGACGATGTCGGTCGCTTCCTTGTCGCGGCCGTTCATCGCGAGGATCATCGCCCGCAGGCGCCAGGCGCCGCGGTCCTGCGCGCGCAATTGCGGCGTCAGCAACGCTATCGCGCGATCGGCATCGCCGCTGATCCCAAGCGACAGCGCATAGCGCCGCGTCAGTTCGTCGTTGGGCGCGATCGACAGCGCGAGCTGGTAATCGCGCTGCGCCGCGTCCTGCTGTCCCAGCAGGTCGCGCGCGAGGCCGCGGTCGGCGAGGAACAACCGCTCAGGCGCACCCATCAACTGCGCTTCGCCGAAATAATCGAGCGCACGCGTCGGGTTTTCCATATGGACCACCGCCGAACCGAGCGCGGCCTTGACCGCGCCGTCGCGCGGGCTCGCCTGTTCGGCACGAACGAGAAAGCCGAGCGCGGCGCGATAATCCTCCAGCTCGATCGACGCGCGGCCGGCATTGAGCAGCGCGGACGTGTCGCTGTTGTTCGACGCGATGCGCGCGAGTGAGGAGGACAGCAGCGCGCGCGCCGCGGTCCGCTTCTCCATCGCCGCCTTGGTCGCGGGATCGGGCGGCGTCACCTGCGCATGAACGGACGACAGTGCGGCCGTTCCAAACAGCAGCGCACCGAGCGCGCCGACGATCCGCCGTGCGCGCGCCGGCTTCGCCGTCAATTTCGCTTGCCGCATGGGCAACTCATCCCGATTTCCGGCCCGCCGTGCCCGGCGGGCGGCCCCTCGATAGCCCCGTTACTGGTTGTTCTGCCGCCCCAGGAAGCGCGGAATATCAACACCGTCCTCCTTGCCGCCGTCGTCGCTGTCGGGCGCCGAAGCCCCGCGCGACAGGCGCGACATGCGCTCGAACAGTGTTCCGCCACCGACCGACCGTGCGGGCGCTTCGTCCGCCGGTGTCGGATCCGCTGCAGGCGCCGAGCGATATTCGGCCGGCGCTTCGGGCGCATCGAGCACAAGCTCGTCGGCGGTATCGTCATAGCTCGCGGCGACCTGCGACAATTCCATCGGTTCTTCTTCGGCCGCGGCTACCGGAGCATCGCGCTCGGCGGTGTCGCCCAGCGAGAAGCCGGGGGCCGGATCCTTGTCTTCCACCGACGCGGTTTCGGCGAGGACTTCTTCCTGAACCGCCGGCTCGACCGTCTCTTCGACCACCGGAGCAGGGGTCGCTGCGCGCGCGGGAGCGAAGGAGAAGCTGCGCGTCGCGGGCGATGCCTGCGCCGCCGTTTCGCCGTTGCTGTCGATTCCGGTCGCAACGACCGACACGCGGATCTTGCCGTCGAGGTTGTCGTTAAAGGCGCTGCCCCAGATGATGTTGGCGTCGGGATCGACCAGCTCGCGGATATGGTTCGCGGCTTCGTCGACTTCCATCAGGCGCATGTCCTCGCCGCCGGTGATCGAGATGATGACGCCCTTCGCGCCCGCCATCGACACGCCGTCGAGCAGCGGGTTGGCGATCGCTTTCTGGGCGGCTTCGAGCGCACGGCCATCGCCTTCGGCTTCGCCGGTGCCCATCATCGCCTTGCCCATTTCGCGCATCACGCTGCGCACGTCGGCGAAGTCGAGGTTGATCAGGCCGGGCATGACCATCAGGTCGGTGATGCCGCGCACGCCCTGCTGCAACACTTCATCCGCCATGGTGAAGGCTTCTTTGAAGGTCGTGTTCGGGTTGGCGACCAGGAACAGGTTCTGGTTCGGAATGACGATCAGCGTGTCGACATGATCCTGCAGCTCGGCAATGCCCGAGTCCGCCGAACGCATGCGGCGCGCGCCTTCGAAGGTGAAGGGCTTGGTCACGACGCCGACGGTCAGGATGCCGCGATCGCGCGCGGCCTTGGCGATCACGGGCGCCGCACCGGTGCCGGTGCCCCCGCCCATGCCAGCCGCGACGAAGCACATATGCGCGCCGTTCAGCGCCTCTTCGACCTGGATGATGCTTTCCTCGGCGGCCGCGCGGCCGACCTCGGGCCGCGAACCCGCGCCCAGCCCCTGGGTGATCTGTGTCCCCAGCTGGATGCGCCGTTCGGCCGGCGAAGCGTTGAGCGCCTGCGCGTCGGTGTTCGCGACGATGAAATCGACGCCCTCGACACGTGCGGCGATCATGTTTGCGATGGCATTGCCACCCGCACCGCCGACGCCGATCACCGCGATGCGCGGCTTCAGCTCGTCGACCTGCGGCGGGCCAATATTGATGCTCATCAAATAGTCTCCCTGCAGCGGCGGACAGGTGCCGCTTCCCCAACCTTGCGACCCGACCGGGCGGGTGTCCGTCCGCCCGGTTTTCTGCACCCGCATTGCACTATTGTGACGTGGGAATCACCCAAAAAATTAACCTTTTCGTCGCTTGTCATTCAAAAACTACTTTTCAGTGCTGCCATAAGGCGATGCAGGATCGACGTGCCCGCGGGCTTATACACGTCCTGCGACATCATCGGCAGATCGCGGAGGTCCACGGGGTCCGATGCGGCATAGAGAACCAGACCTGCGAGCGTCGCGAAAGCGGGGCCACTATGCGCATCGGGCAGTCCGTGCAAGCCGCGCGGTCGCCCGACGCGCGCGGCACGCCCGAGCGCGCTTTGCGTGTAGTCGGCGATGCCTTTGAGGTCGGCGCCGCCGCCGACAAGCACGACCTGACGCCCGATCGGACCGACGAAATGCAGGTCTTTGAGCGTCCGGCCGATCTCGCCCATCATCGCGTCGAGCCGCTGGCGGATCACCGACACCAATTGCGCACGCGTGATGCGCGGGGAGTCGCCGTTTGTCGGGGCGCCGGGCTCCAGCTCGATGATCTCGTTATTGTCGCGCGGGCTGGCCGAGGCCGAACCGTAGAAGCTCTGGAGCCGCTGCGCCTGGCTGCGGCGAATGCCGAAGGCCGAAGCGATGTCATCGGTGATGTCGCTGGCGCCGAAGGGCAACGACACCATTTCGACGAGCATGCCGCCGGCATAGAGCGACACCGTCGTGACCGCCGCACCGAGTTCGACGAGCGCGACACCGAGATCGCGCTCCTCGTCCGAGAGGCAGGCGAGCCCCGCCGCAATCGGCGAGGCGACCACCGCGTTGACGTCGAGATGCGCCTGACGGACCGCGGCCTCGAGGTTCCGCACCGGCGCACCGTCGGCCATGATGATATGGATATCGACGCCCAGCCGGTCGGCGTGGAGCCCGATGGGGTTCTTCACGCCGTTGAGCCCGTCGAGCGTGTAGAGCGCGGGCTGCGCATGCAGGATCATGCGGCCTTCGGGGTCGATGCCGGCGCGGCCCGCGGCGAGCAGGTCGTCGATATCTTCCTGTTCGATGCGGTGCCCGCCGAGTTCGCTTTCGATCGGCGCGACATCGCTCAAAAGCCCGCCCGCAGAGAAACTGACCCAGACATCGTCGATATTGAGGCCCGCGATGCGTTCGGCCTGCTCGATCGCCTCGCGCACGATATGTTCGGTCTGCTCCATGTCGGCGACATAGCCGCGCTGGACCCCGCGGCTCTCGCGCTGGCCGGTGCCGAGCACGTGAAGCTGGCCGTCGGCGGTCTGCCCCGCGATCAGCGCGCAGACCTTCCACGACCCGACATCGAGCGCGGTGATGATCTTTTCAATGCGCGGCGGCGCCATGGCTTACCCCTTCTCCGCCGACGCTTCGGCGACCGCGTCGACCGCGGCGCGCGCATCGTCGAGCTTCGCGGGCGCTACTTGCCCTTCGTGCGGCAGGCGCAGCACGAACCGCGCGGGATCGCGCATGTCGAAACGCAATATGCCGCGCCCGAGCAAGCGGTTGGCGCCGTCCATATGCGCGAATTTGGCGAGCGCCGCCTTCGCTTCGACCTCGCCCTCGGGAAGCGACAGCGTCTCGCCGCTGCGGAAACGCAGGTCCCAACGGCGATTGCCGACCCACGTCGCACCCGCGAGCAATTCCTTGAGGCTGCTCGCCTCGGTCAGCAGGCGGTCGAGGTCCTGCGAGCGCTGGTTCGCCTTCGGCCCGATGACGAGCGGCAGGTCGGGCATCGTCGCGACGGTGACGGGTTCGAGCACGACACCCTTTTCGTCGATCAGCGACAGGCGGTTGTTATGCTGCCAGATCGCCGCCGGGGTGCGCTCGACGATGTCGACGACGAGCGTATCGGGCAGGCGCCGCGACACGCGCGCATCCTTGATCCAGCCATAGCGCATCAGGTCGCCGCGCACATCCTCGAGGTCGACCGCCGCCATCGAGCGGTCCTTCTGCGCGAGCGCGATGTCATAGACTTTCAGCCGGTCGATGCGGTCGGCACCGACCACCTCGACCTTCTTGACCTGGAAGCCGGCGCGGCCGACCGCCTGCGCATATTCCTCGTGAATCTTTGCGGTCACACCGGTGGCATGCGCACCGATCGCGACGACGGCGCACAGGCTGAGCCCGATCGTCCAGTTCGCAACCTTCTGCAGCCGCTGCGGGCTGATCGGCAGCGCGTTGATGATCGCGTTGAGGCGCGAGGTCTGGACCTTCCGCCGCTTCTTCGGCGCGCGCGCCGGGCGGCGCGGCGACGCCTTCCCACGCTTGATCTGTGTCTTGCTCATAACAACGCTTCCCCCACGATGCGTTCGACGAGTTCGGCATAATCCATGCCGACGGCGCGTCCCTGTTCGGGCACGAGGCTGAGCGCCGTCATTCCCGGCTGGGTGTTGACCTCGAGCAGGAAGATGCCCGCGAGGCCATGTTCGTCGTCCCAGCGGAAATCGGAGCGCGACGCGCCCTTGCAGCCGAGCAGACGGTGCGATTGCAGCGCCAGATCCTTCATCCGCTGCGCCACCTCGTCGGGCACGTCGGCGGGGCAGACATGTTCGGTCAGGCCATCGGTATATTTGGCGTCATAATCGTAGAAACCCGATTTGACGCGCAGTTCGGTGACCGCGAGCGCCTGATCGGCGAGCACCGCGACGGTCAGCTCGCGGCCCTTGATAAAAGGCTCGGCGAGCAGCCGGTCGAATTCCTGCCACGGCCCTACGGCCTCACGCGCGATCGGGTTGCCGTAATTGCTGTCGTCCTTGACGATCGCGACGCCGACCGACGAGCCTTCGTTGACGGGTTTGAGCACATAGGGGCGCGGCAAGGGGTCGACTGTAAAGAGGCTTTCGCTGTCGACCATCGTCCCCGTCGGCATCGGAATACCATGCGGCACCAGCGCCTGCTTCGTCAATTCCTTGTCGATCGCGATCACCGAGGTGACGAGCCCGCTGTGGGTATATTTGAGGCCCATCAGATCGAGCATGCCCTGCACGGTGCCATCTTCACCCGGAACGCCGTGGAGCGCGTTGAACACGACGTCGGGTTTCGCCTCGGCGAGCCGCAATGCAACGTCGCGGTCCATGTCGATGCGCGTGACCTTATGGCCACGGCTTTCGAGCGCGTCGGCGACGCCATTGCCGCTCATCAGCGACACTTCGCGCTCGGCCGACCAGCCGCCCATCAAGACGGCGACATGCCACGGACCCCGGCTCACTTCGCCACTCCCACGCGCTGTATCTCCCATTGCAGTTCGACGCCGCTCTTGTCCTTCACGCGGCGGCGAACTTCCTCGCCGAGCGCCTCGATATCGGCGCTCGTCGCCTCACCGGTGTTGATGAGGAAATTGGTGTGTTTCTCACTGACCTGCGCCCCGCCGACCGCGAAACCGCGGCAGCCCGCGTCGTCGACGAGCTGCCACGCCTTGTGGCCGTCGGGATTCTTGAAGGTCGAGCCGCCGGTTTTCGAACGCAGCGGTTGCGATGCTTCGCGGCTCGCCGAGATGCGGTCCATTTCGGCCTGGATGACCGCAGGCTCGCCGGGCTGGCCGCGAAAGGTCGCGCCGATCACGACCGCGCCTTCGGGCAATTCGCTGTGGCGATAGGTGTAGCCGAGGTCGGCGAGCGGCAGCGTGCGGCGCTCGCCCGAACGCAGCACGACGTCGCAATCGATCAATATGTCTTTGACTTCGCTGCCATAGGCGCCGCCGTTCATGCGCACGAAGCCGCCGACGGTGCCGGGGATCGAGCGGAGGAACTCCATGCCCGCGATGCCCGCGTCGCGCGCGGTCGAGGAGACGAGGATGCCCGAGGCACCGCCGCCGCAACGCAGCGTCGTGGCGTCAAGCGCTTCGACCTTGGCGAACGCCTTGCCGAGCCGCACAACGACGCCCGGAAAGCCGCCGTCGCGAACGATCAGGTTCGACCCGAGCCCGAGCGCCATCACCGGCACCGCGGGATCAAGATCGCGCAGGAAATCGGCAAGATCGTCGGCGTCCTTGGGCTCGAACAGCCAGTCGGCGGGGCCGCCCGACTTGAACCAGACGAGCGGCGCGAGCGGCGCCTTGGCCGTCAGCTTGCCGCGCACCGTGGGAAGGGTTGCGACGGCGCTCATGCCCCCTCCACTGCAGCGGCGAGGGCCGCCGCCATCTTGGTGATGTCACCCGCGCCGAGGCATATGATCTTGTCGCCCGCGCCGAGGTCACCCGCGGCGATGCTCGCAGCGATGGCGGATGCGAGCGCGCCGGCGTCGGCGACGACATTCGCCTGACGATGTCCGCGATCGCGCAGCCCTTCGACCAGCGCGTCCGAAGACACGCCGTCGATCGGGCTTTCGCCCGCGGCATAAACGGGCAGCGCAAGCACGATGTCGGCGTCGTTAAACGCCTGCTGGAAATCGTCCATATGATCGCGCAGGCGCGTGAAACGGTGCGGCTGGACGACGCCAACGACGCGGCCCGCACCGACACCCTCGCGCGCGGCGGACAGGACGGCGCGAATTTCGACCGGGTGGTGGGCGTAATCGTCGATCACCGTCACAACGCCCTCACCCGCCGCAATCTCGCCGACCTTGGTGAAGCGGCGCTTCACCCCGGCAAAGCCGTGGAAGCCCGACACGATCTTGTCATCCGAAACGCCCATGTGCAGCGCGACCGCGATCGCCGCGAGCGAGTTCTGGACATTGTGGCGGCCCGACATCGGCAGGTGGATGCCCTCGATCGTCCGGCTGTTGCCGTCGCGGTCGCGCACCACGACGTCGAAGCGGTTGCCGTCGGGGCCGGGCGTCACGTTCGTGCCGCGCACGTCGGCCTGCGCCGAGAAACCATAGGTGATGATCCGCCGGTCGCGGATGCGCGGGATAATCGCCTGCACCTCGGGATGGTCGAGGCAGAGCATCGCGGCGCCATAGAAGGGCACATTCTCGATAAACTCGACAAAGGCGTCCTTGATAGCGTCGAAGCTGCCATAATGGTCGAGATGTTCGGGGTCGATGTTGGTGACGACCGCGATCGTGCCGTCGAGGCGCAGGAAGCTGCCGTCGCTTTCGTCGGCCTCGACGACCATCCAGTCGCTGGCGCCGAGGCGCGCATTCGAGCCATAATTGTTGATGATTCCGCCGTTGATCACCGTCGGGTCGATCCCGCCGGCGTCGAGCAGCGCCGCGACGAGGCTGGTCGTCGTCGTCTTGCCATGCGTGCCCGCGATCGCGACGGTCGATTTCAGGCGCATGAGCTCGGCGAGCATTTCGGCGCGGCGGACGAGCGGTATGCGCCCGGCGAGCGCCGCCTCGACTTCGGGGTTGCCGCGCTTGACCGCGGTCGAGGTCACGACGACCGCGACCCCGTCGACGTTCGACGCCTCATGCCCGATCGCGACCTTGATGCCGCGCTTGCGCAGACCCTCGATGACATAGCCATCGGCGATGTCGCTGCCCTGCACCTGATAGCCGAGATTGTGCATCACCTCGGCAATCCCCGACATGCCGATGCCGCCGATGCCGATGAAGTGGATGGTGCCGATGTCGGTCGCAACGCCGCGCATCATTTATCTCCCGTGCGGGCGGAGGCCATGCCGCTTGCGGCCGCACGCTGGCCCGAAGGCGCTCCGACGCGGATCACGTCCATCATCGGCGGCGCGACGAGCGATTCGACGAGGTCGGCAAGATCGCGCGTCGCATCGGGAAGCCCGCAGCTCGCCGCACGCTCGGCCGCCGTTTCGAGCGCGCCGGGTTCGAGCGCCATGCGCTGGATATGCTTCGCGACCTCGGCCGGGGTGAAGGCCGGCTGCTGAAACGCGATCGCCCCGCCCGCTTCCACGAGGTCGACGACATTATAGGTCTGATGATCGTCCATCGCGTGCGGATAGGGCACGAAGATCGCCGGGCGCCCGGCACAGGCGAGTTCGGCGACGGTCGAGGCGCCCGCGCGCGCGATCACCATATGCGCCCAGCGCAGCCGTTCGGGGAAATCCTTGATGTAGGAAGCGCATTCGGCGGCGACGCCCAGCTCGGCATATTTGGCGCGCACCGCTTCGATATCGTCTTCGCGGCACTGCTGGACGACCTGCAGCCGGTCGAGCAACGCGCGCGGCAGCATCGCGATCGCCGCGGGCACGACTTCGCTGAGCACCGTTGCGCCCAAACTGCCGCCGACGACGAGCAGGCGAAAGATGCCATCTTCGGGCAGCGGCGGGAAGCCGTCGTCGCGGATCGCGATGATCTCGTCGCGCACCGGATTGCCGGTGATATGCTTCTTCAGCTCATGCCCCGCGGGATAGCGCTGGATATTGTGATAGGCGACCGCCACCGCATCGACGCGCGGCGCCATCATCCGGTTGACGCGGCCGAGCACGGCATTTTGTTCGTGGAGCACACGCGGCCGCTTCATCGCGCCCGCGGCGAGCAGGCTGGGGAGCGAGGGATAGCCGCCAAAGCCGACAACGACCGCGGGGTCGAACTCGCGGATCAGGTCTATGCCCAAGCGGCGGCCCTTGCGGATCGCGAGCGCCGCCTTGAGCCAGCCGACGGGTCCGCCCGATACGCGACCGGCAGGCAGGACGTGCGTTTCCATCTCGGCGGGGGCACCCGGAATCTTCAGCCCGCGGTCGTCGCTGACCAGCGCGACGCGGTGTCCGCGCGAAATCAATTCACCCGCGAGAGCGTAGGCGGGCAGCATATGTCCTCCCGTCCCGCCGGCGGCGAGAAGGAAGTGGCGCGTTGCGGTCATTTCTTGTTCCAGTTTCGGGTCATCGACACCCGTGCCGCATAGGGGTTCCGGCGGGTCAGCGACAAGAGCAAACCCATGCCGATCGACAAAGCGATGAAAGACGAGCCACCATAGCTAATGAAAGGCAAGGTCATCCCCTTCGACGGGAAGATCTGCGTGTTCACCGCCATGTTGATCACCGCCTGCCCGCCGAACTGCGCGATCAGGCCCGCGACCGCAAGGATCAGGAAGCTGTCCTCCTCGTCGAGCAGACGCACGAGGACGCGCACGATGATCGCGAGATAGAGGACGGCGATCGCGATGCACGCGATCATCCCGAACTCCTCGCCGATGACCGAGAAGATATAGTCGGTGTGCGCTTCGGGCAGCTGGAACTTGGCAAGCCCCGCGCCGGGGCCGGTGCCGATCAGCCCGCCTGCGGTCAGCGTCGCATGCGCCTTGTCGACCTGGAAGCTGTCGCCCTCGGCAAAGAGCCAGATGTTGATGCGCTGCTGCGCCACGGGATAGAAGAAATAGGCTAGCACGAGCCCGACCACCCCCGCTCCCGCCAAACCGGCCAAGATGCGCATCGACAGCCCCGCGACCATGACCAGTACCAGCCAGGTCGCGACGAAAATGACCGTCTGCCCCAGATCGGGCTGCCCCATCAGGAGCAGCGCGATGACGCCGGTGAGCGCGAGCGCGAGCGGCACGACGGGCAGGCTCTGGTCGTGCAGCCGCAGCGACAACACCCACGCGAGCGCCACGGCGAAGAAGGGTTTGAGGAATTCCGAGGGCTGGAGGCGGAACACCCCGCTGCCGATCCATCGCTGCGCACCGTTCACCGACGTGCCGACCAGCGGCACGAGAAAGAGGAGGACGAGAAAAGCGATCGTGCCATAGATGGCGAAGCGCCGCGCCTGCGGCTTGGGCAGCATCGACACCATCAGCATCACCGGCACGCCGACGATCACCCACATCAGCTGGCGATAGAAATAATAGAGCGGGTCGAGCGACGCGGTCGAAGTCGACAGTTTCTGCGCCGCGACGGGCGACGCCGCGGCCACCGCGACGAGCCCGACCGCGACGAGAATCGACACGAGCAGCAACAGCACGCGATCGATTTCCCAGAACCACAGGCCGAGCGGGGTGCGGTCGGCACGGCTGAGGCGCGGTCCGCGGCGTTTCGTGGTGCGCGTGGCGGCGATCACCGGCCTTTCGGTCGCGCTCTCCATATTGTCCCCCCCGCTCATGCCCCGAGCGCCTGAACGGCGGCGCGAAACGCATCGCCGCGCTGCTCATAATCCTTGAACTGGTCGAACGACGCGCAGGCCGGCGAGAGCAGCACGATATCTCCGGGTTTCGCCGCCGCCGCGGCTTGTTTCACCGCCGTCGCCATGTCGCCCGACCGTTCGACCGGAATCGCATCGCCGATCTCGGCCGCGAACGGCTCCATCGCCTCGCCGATCAGATATGCGCGTTTGACATGGCCGAACCACGGCCGGCACGCCGCGAGCCCGTCGCCCTTGGCCTTGCCGCCCGCAATCCAGTGAAGACGCTGGTCCGGCGCTGGCGGGAAAGCCGCCAGCGCCGGTGCAGCGGAAGCCGCATTGGTAGCCTTGCTGTCATTGAACCAGCTGACCCCCCCGACTTCGCCGACCAATTCCATACGATGCGGCAGCGACTTGTACGTCGCCAGACCGCGTTCGATCTGTTCGTCGTTCAGCCCCAGTACGCGGCACACGGCGATCGCGCACACGGCGTTCTGCGCATTATGCGGCCCCTGGAGTGCGGGCCAGCGCGCCTGATCGACCGGGTCGACATCCTTGGCCGATACGCGGTGGAGGCGGTGATTGATGCGGCTCGCGATCATCTTCGACGGATCGTCGTCGACCGCGACGATCGCGACCTGATCGCGGTGCTGGAGGCCGAACAGCCGCGCCTTCGACGCCGTATAGCCCGCGAAGCCGTCGTAGCGGTCGAGATGATCGGGGCTGAGGTTGGTGAGCACCGCGATGTCACACGCAAGGCTGTGCGAAAGGTCGATCTGGTAGCTCGACAGTTCGAGCACATAGACCCCGCCCTCGGGGAGCGGGTCACGCGAAAGGATCGGCAGGCCGATATTGCCGCCCATCAGCGACGGCACCCCGGCGCTTTCGAGCATATGCTGGATCAGCGCGGTGACGGTCGACTTGCCGTTCGTGCCGGTGATGCCGACGACCTTGTGCGCGGGCAATTCGTCACGCGCCTCGGCAAACAGCTCGATGTCGCCGATAACGGGAACATGCGCCTCGCGCGCGTGCACGGCGATCGGATGACGGTTGAGCGGCACGCCGGGCGACACAACCACCCCCGCAAAGCCGATCAGGTCGATCTCGAGCGGATTGCCGATATCGGCGCCGAGTGCCATCGCATCGTCGCGCGCTTCCTCGCGGTCGTCCCACGCGGTCACACCCGCGCCGCTCGCGACGAGCGCCTCGACGGTCGCCAGGCCCGAGCGCGCCAGTCCCAGCACCGCGTAGCGGCGACCGGCAAAGGCGCGCGAGGAGATCAACGGAGTTTCAAGGTCGCGAGCCCTGCGAGCGCGAGGACGATCGAGACGATCCAGAAACGGATGACGACGGTGGATTCGGGCCAGCCCAATTGCTCGAAATGATGGTGGATCGGCGCCATGCGGAACACGCGCTTGCCGGTGCGCTTGTACCAGAAGACCTGAATAATCACCGACAGCGCCTCAACGACGAACAGCCCGCCGACGAGGACGAGGACGAGTTCATGCTGCGCGGTGACCGCGATCGTCGCGAGCGCGCCGCCGAGCGCGAGGCTGCCCGTATCGCCCATGAACACCGCCGCGGGGGGCGCGTTGAACCACAGGAAGGCGAGGCAGGCGCCGATGATCGCCGCGGCGAACACCGCAAGCTCGCCGGCCCCGGGGACGTGCGGAATGCCGAGGTAGCCCGCGAACTTCACATTGCCCGAGAGGTAGACGATGACGAGGAAGGTCAGGCTGGCGATGATCACGGGGAAGGTCGCGAGGCCGTCGAGCCCGTCGGTGAGGTTCACCGCATTGCCGAAGCCGACGATCAGCACCATCGCAAAGACATAATAGAGCGGCCCAAGCGGAATCACGATTCCGCTGAAGAAGGGCAGATACAGGTCGGTACCGGTGCGCGAGACGATCAGCAGCACCGCGACCGCGGCGATGGCGAATTCGATCAGCAGCCGCACACGGCCGGGAATCCCGCGATGGCTGGCCTTGGTCACCTTGTCGAAATCATCAAGAAAGCCGACGACCGCGAAACCCGCGGTGACGAACAGGCAGGCCCAGACGAAACGGTTCGACAGATCCATCCAGAGGAGCGCGGAGATCATCAGCGAAATGAGGATCATCAGCCCACCCATCGTCGGCGTGCCCTTCTTCGCGAGGTGGCTTTGCGGGCCGTCCTCACGGATCGGCTGCCCCTTCCCCTGCCGCATGCGCAGCATCAGGATGAAGCGCGGGCCGATCCACAGCCCGAGGATCATCGCAGTCGCGACCGCGGCCCCCGAGCGGAAGCTCAGGTAGCGAATGAGGTTGAGAGCCCCCGGAAAGCCAAGCCATTCCGCCAGCCAATATAGCATCAATAGTCCCCGTTGGTCAGCGCCGTCACGACATGCGACAGCCCGACGCTGTTCGACCCTTTGACCAGCACGGCGTCGCCCGGACGGATCAGGTCCTTCAGCCGCCCTACCGCGGCCGAGTGGGCGGGCACATGCTCGAAATCGATGCGTCCCTCAAGCGCTTTGGCGAGCGGCGCCATCTCTTCGCCGACAAGCAGGGCGAATTGCACTCCGGCCGCGACGAGCGGAGCCGCGAGCCCCTCGTGATACGCCTCTCCGCCCGCGCCAAGCTCCTTCATCGCGCCGAGAATCGCGACCTTGCGGTCGGCGGATTCGGTGCCGAACTGGTTGATCGTCGCGGCCATCGAGGCCGGATTGGCGTTGTAGCTTTCGTCGATGACGAGGATGTACCCGCCCGGAACCTCGACGCGGTGGCGCGCCCCGCGTCCAGTGAGACCGCCCATTTCGGCGAAAGCAAGGCCCGCCGCGGGAAGGTCGCCGCCAACCGTCTTGACCGCGGCAAGCACCGCGAGCGAATTGGCGACCCAATGCGCGCCGGCCTGCGCGATCGTGAAGCAGAGGAGCGAATCCTGCACCTGCGCGGTAACGAGCGAACCGCCCTTCCCGTCCGAAAGCCAGTCGACCGCGCGCACGTCGGCCCCTTCGTTCAGGCCGAAGCTGACGACGTGCGCCGCGTGCTGCTCCGCCTTGGCGCGCAGCCTTGCAAAATGCGGGCTGTCGAATGGGACGATCGCGGTGCCGCCGGGTTCGAGCCCCTCGAAAATCTCGCCCTTTGCGTCGGCGATCGCTTCTTCGCTGCCGAAATATTCCATGTGCGCTGGGGCGATGGTGGTGACGATGGCGACGTGCGGGCGCACCATACGCGTCAATTCGGCAAGCTCGCCCGCGTGGTTCATCCCCATTTCGAACACACCGAAATCGGCGGTCGAGGGCATGCGCGCAAGGCTGAGTGGCACGCCGACATGGTTGTTATAGCTTTTGACCGAGCGATGCGCCTTGCCCGGGCGGAAGCGGTCGAGCGCAGCGAACAGCGCTTCCTTCGTCCCCGTCTTGCCCGCCGAGCCGGTGACGCCGATGATCCGGCCATGGCTGCGCGCGCGCGATGCGATACCGAGCGCGTTCAACGCGGCGGCGCTGTCGGCGACGCGAATGTGCGGATAGTCGATCGCGGTTTCGCAGACGATGCCCGCGGCGCCCGCCGCAATCGCCTTGTCGACGAATTTGTGCCCGTCGGTCGCCTCGCCCTTCATCGCGACGAAGAGGTCGCCCTTCGTGACCTCACGCGAGTCGAAGGCGACGCCCTGCACGGTGAAGTCGACGCTGGCGGTGCCGCCCGTGGCCGCCGCGATGGCGCGCGCGGTCCAGAGCGGGTTCATGCCGCCACCTCGCGCGCAACGGTCACATCGTCGAACGGGATGACGCGCATCGCGTCGCCGCGGCCGACGATCTGGCCCTGTTCGTGCCCCTTGCCCGCGATGCAGACGATATCGTCGGCGCGCGCTTCGGCGATGGCGGCGGCAATGGCGGCGCGGCGGTCGCCGATGACCTGCGCAGCGGGTGCAGCGGCGGCGATGGCCTCACGAATGACGGCGGGATCTTCGCCGCGCGGATTGTCGTCGGTGATGATCAGCACCTCGGCCTTGGCCGCGGCGGCCTTTCCCATCTCGGGGCGCTTCGCCTGGTCGCGGTCGCCGCCCGCGCCGAAAACGAGGATCAGGCGGCCGGTCGCGTGCGGGCGCAGCGCGTCGAGCGCGGCCTCGATCGCGTCGGGGGTATGCGCATAATCGACATAGACAGGTGCGCCGGTCCGGGTGATCGCCGCGCGTTCGAGGCGGCCGCGCACGGGCTGCAGCCGCGCGAGATTGCCGAGCGTCTGTGCCGCGTCGCCGCCGGTCGCGATCACGAGCCCCGCCGACACAAGCGCGTTCGCGACCTGGTAGGCGCCGATCAGCGGCAGATCGACCTTTTGCGTGAGGTCGCCCGCCGCGATGACGAGCGACTGGCCGAGCTGGGTTGGCTCGCGCGAGACGAGACGGAGCGTTTCGCCCTTCGCGCCAACGGTCAGCAGGTGGACGCCGCGCGCGGTCACCGCGTCGATCACTTCGGCCGAATAGGTGTCATCAGCCCAGATCACCGCCGCGCCGCCGGGCTCGACGACTTCGGAGAAAAGTCGCAACTTGGCGGCTAGATAAGCTTCCATCGTGCCATGATAATCAAGATGGTCATGGCTGAGATTGGTGAAGGCGGCCGCCTTCACCGACAAGCCCTCGGTGCGATACTGGTCGAGGCCGTGGCTCGACGCTTCGAATGCAGCATGAGTGATGCCTTCGGCGGCGAGGCCCGACATGTTCGAGAGGAAGGTGACGATGTCGGGCGTCGTCAGCCCCGTCGAGGCGCTGTCCATCGAGGTCGTGATGCCCAGCGTGCCGATCGACGCGGCGTTGAACCCGGCCATCCGCCATAGCTGACGCGTCATCTCTACGGTCGAGGTCTTGCCGTTCGTCCCCGTCACCGCAACGCAGGTCGCGGGAAAGCGGTGGAAGAAACGCGCCGCGATATGCGCGAAGGCGCGGCGCGGGTTGGCGTCGGCGATATGCACCGCACCTTCGACCCGCGCTTCGGGCCGCGCGACGATCGCGACCGCGCCCGCTTCGATCGCGGCAGCAATGAAATCCTCGCCGTTGAATTTTTCGCCGACGAAGGCGCCGAAAATCGTCCCCGGCGCGACCTTGCGATGATCGATCGCAAGTCCCGTAACGACGGGATCGCTGCCCCCCAGCGCTTGGTCTTCGAGCAGCGCGGCGAGACGCATCAGTGCGTTTCCTCGTTTCTCCGCAGCAAGGGGATGAGTTCAGAGACATCGACGTCGCGGCTTTCGTCGGGGAAGACCCCGAGCATCGGCCCCGCGCGCGTCACGACCTTGCGCACCACGGGCGCTGCGGTCCAGCCTGCGGTGCGCTGGCCCGAACTATACGCGTTCCCCTTCGGCTCGTCGATCATCACGATCACCACATAGCGCGGATTGTCCATCGGGAAAGCCGCCGAGAAGGTCGAGACGAGCGAATGGCGGCGATAGCCGCCCGCGCCCGGCTTTTCTGCCGAACCGGTCTTGCCGCCGACGCGGAAGCCCGGCGCGTTCGCCTGCTTGCCGGTGCCGTCCGAAACGATGAGGCGGAGGAGCTGGCGCATCCGTGCGCTGGTCGCCGCCTTGAACACGCGGCGCCCATGCGGCGGGGCCTTGTCGCCGAGCTTCATCAGCGTCGCGGGACGATAGATGCCGCCGTTGACGAGCGCGGCATAGGCGCTCGCAAGATGCATCGGGGTCACCGCGATGCCGTGGCCATAGCTGGTCGTCATCGTGGTCACGCGGCCCCAATCCTTCGGCCACAGCGGGAAAGCCCGTTCCTTGAGGTCGATCTGCGGACGCTTGTCGAAATCGAGGTTGCGGAACAGCCGTTCCAGATTCTCGCGCCCGAGTTCGTCGGCGATACGCGCCGTTGCGATGTTCGAGCTTTCGATCAGCGTCTCGGGCACATTGTACCAGCGGCCGGGATGGCTGTCGCGGATGCGGAAACCAGCGATCGGCAGCGGCGCCGACGCGTCGTAGCGGCGTGCCATACTAGTGATCGTGCCATCGTCGATGGCGGCAGCGATCGACAGCGGCTTGAAGGTCGAACCGAGCTCGTAGAGATTATAGGTGACGGCGTTGCGGCGCGTCGCCGGATCGCTGCCGGTCAGCTTGTTCGGGTTGAAGGTCGGGAGCGACGTCATCGCCGCGACTTCGCCGGTGTGAACGTCGAGGATGATCCCCGCGCCGCCGATTGCCTCGAGGTTCGCGACCGCCGAACTAAGCTCGCTTTCGAGCACGCCCTGCACACGCGCGTCGATCGACAGCGCGAGCGGCTCGCCGCGCGTCGCCTTGTCGATCAGCCGCTGGTCAAATGCGCCTTCGACGCCGGTGACGCCATGCCCTTCGGCATTGGTGAAGCCGAGCACATGCGCGGCCAAGGTCAGCTGCGGATAGAGACGTTCCTTTTCGCGCGGGAAGTCGAAGCCGACGTCGCCTATCGCATTCACCGCCGCGACCTGATCGGGCAGCGCGCGGCGGCGGATATAGGTCGGGCGCGACCCGCTGACCTTTGCCAGCAGCTCCTCACGCGGCGTGTCGGGGAAAATCTTGTGCAGCTCGTCGGCGAGATATTGCCGGTTGTTGAGCAGCTTCGACGGGACGACGCGGATCGAATAGCCGTCGATTGTGCGCGCGAGCGGCACGCCGTTGCGGTCGACGATATCGGCGCGCGCCGGGACGAAGGCGGTCGCCGCATTGGCGCTCGACGAGGTATCGAACAGCGCGAAATAGAGCAGCCGCACCGACACAACGAAAAATGCCGCCATGAACAGCAGCATCAGGATCATCAAACGCTGTTGTGCGGTCAGCAATATCTGCTGCCGCACCCCGGCGGTTCGGACCCTCGTTGGACGGACGACCAGCGTGTTCATCGGCCGGGCTTGCCTCCTGCCGCTTCGGCCGCCGCCGCGCGCTTGAGGTCGGCGAGCGTCGATTCGGCGAGCAGCTGATCCTCGATCATCTTCAGCTGTTCGCGGCGACGCGTCGGCGCCATCCGCGGCGTCACGTCGCTGCGGATCGCGGTGTCGGCCTGCGCGAGCACGACCGGCTTGGCGGTGGCGGGCTTCGCCGCGGCGGGCTTGCCGGCGACCGGGCTTTCCTTCGGCGCACTGACGGCAGGCGTGCCGACGGGCGAAACCATCGCCATCAGCACCGGTGCGACTTCGTTAGCGCCGCGCGCGCGCGGCAGGCGGTCGAGCGACGCGAGCTGGCGCTCGCTCGCCAGATACTGCCCCGCATCGGGCGCCGAATAGCCGAAGGTGTCGGCGTTCCACTGTTCGAGCTGGCGCATCGACGCACGCACCGCGAGTTCGGATTCGAGGTAGCGGATGTTGTCGCGCGTGCGGTCGATCTGCTTTTCGATGCGCGTCAGCTCGCTGCGCGTCGCCGCGACTTTGAGCGACACGGGATAGAGCATCATCGCGAAGATGAGCACGAGCAGGACCAGGCCGATCCCCTGGAGCTTGCGGGCCGCCATCAGCATGACATCGCCTCCTTGATCGTCGAATGCGCCGGAGCAGATGTCCGGATCGCACTGCGCAGCGTCGCCGAACGCGCGCGCGGGTTGCGCGCTTCCTCGGCCTTGCCCGGGCGCACCTTGCGCGCCGGGGTTTCGAACGTTGCGGCCCGCGCCAGAGGGAGCGGCGCGGGCCGGTGGCGCGAACCCGCGGCATCGCCACCGCTACGTTCGCGCAGGAAGTTCTTCACAATCCGGTCCTCGGTGCTGTGGAAGCTGACCACCGCAAGCCGGCCGCCAGGACGCAGCAGCCGTTCGGCGGCATTGAGGCCGGCGATCAGCTCGTCGAGTTCGCCGTTCACATGGATGCGGATCGCCTGAAAGCTCTTGGTCGAGGGATCCTTGGGCGCGCCCGGCGGATGGCGCAGCGCCTTGCGGATCACCGTCGCCAGCTCGCCGGTGCGGGTGAGCGGCCGCGCGGCGACGATCGCACGCGCAACGCGGCGCGACTGGCGTTCGTCGCCATAGTGGAAAAGGACGTCGGCGATTTCGGTTTCGTCGGCGCTGTTCAGCCAGTCGGCGGCGCTTTCGCCTTCCTGTGCCATGCGCATGTCGAGCGGACCGTCTTTCTGGAACGAGAAACCGCGCTCGCCTTGGTCGAGCTGCATCGACGAGACACCGATGTCGAAGGTGATGCCGTCGACCGCGTCGATCCCGCGCTCGGCGAGCAGCCGGTCGATCTCGCCGAAGCGGCCGTGGATCAGCGTGAGCTTGCCGCCGGCTTCCTCGACCAGCGCCTGCCCGTCGGCAATCGCGTCGGGGTCGCGGTCGCAGGCAATGACATCGGCGCCCGCGGCGAGCATCGCACGCGTGTAACCGCCGGCGCCGAAGGTCGCATCGACATGGCGCTCGCCGGGGGCGATGGCGAGTGCGGCGAGGACTTCTTCACGGAGGACCGGATCGTGGCGGGGATCGCGCGGAAGGTCGGTCACTTGCGCCCCTTCCCTTTGGTCGCGTCCCACGACGCCGCGAGGCGCTGGAGGACAGGATCCGCCTCGGCGCATTCGGCCAGGGTCGGCAGCCACCAGATTTCGAGGCGGCGGCCCGAGCCCACAAAAGCGGTCGCGCCGGCATCGCCGACGCGGTCGCGGTGGATGAAGCTGGGAAGGAAGCGACCGCTGTCGTCGAGCGTATAGGGCTCGGTATAGCTGAAGCGCTTCTTGAACTCGCTATCCTCGTCGAAGTCGAGGTTGCGCAGCCGCGCGGTTTCACGGTCGCGCTCGATCTCGCCGTTCAGCCGGTCATATTGATCCTGGCCATAGGCGACGAGGCAGGGCAGCTTTTCGTGAAAGCCGACCCAAAGCACGCGCTGGCCGTCCGCAATGAGGGGCACATTGTTGCGGAATTGTGAGGGGACGGCGATGCGCCCCTTGCCATCGATCGCGGCGAAACTGGTGCCCGCATACTGGCCGGGCGTCACAATCGCCATCGCTCTGCCCCCCGTATTCGCGCCACCGGGCAAAACTTCCCCGTCCCCGGAATCGCATGATTCCAGCTAGTTCGGCACGGGTGGAGAATGCCCCTCTCCGATTCCTGAGTATCAACTATAGATCGGGGTGAAAAGGGGTAATTTAGGGTAAAATAGGGAATCTAATCCCCATTTACCGCAAAATGACCTCTGAATTGGGTAAATACCGGTCCCACGGCGCACAGCGGCACCGCGCGACATGCTTCGATCGGGGTAAATTGGGGCGGATACGCCCGACTCAGGCGGTGCGGGCGCGAATCCAGAGCGGATGCAGCAAGCTGTTTCCGGCGCCGCGCCACAGGCGGGCCGAAAGCCACTCCATCGTATCGGCCTGCCGCAGGTGCGCCGCGCCGGGAACGAGCGGTTGCCAGAGCGGGGCAAAGAGCAGATCGGCGTCGCCGACGAGCCAGACCTCGCCCTGCCCTATCCGGCAATGTGCAACGCGGCGATCGGCATAGGCGCGGCACGCCGGCGGCAGGCGATCGAGGCGTCCCGCACTGAACAGGCGCAGGCGCGCGCCATCGACATCGACCGGCAGCGGCTTGCCCTCCTGCGTGGGTGCGGCGCCCAGCGTCACACCCCAATGGTCGAGCAGCTGCGTGAGCAGGCTCGTCACCGGCGCGTTGCGCGGATCGCCGAGCGGATGGCGCGCCGGCCAGCCCGACAGCGCATCGGCGAGTATGACCGCGCGCCCGCCGCCCCGCACGAACGCATCGATCGCGACCAGCTCCTGCGGCGCCAGCGCGCGCGGGTGCGCGATCAGCAGCGTCCCGCCCGGCCGCGGGACATGATCGGCGAGGCTGTCGACCAGCGACACCCGCCCCGCCGCCGCCAGCCGCGCCAGCGCCGGATCGTCATTCGTCCCTTCGGCGATCATCGCCGCAATGCTTGGACTTGCCGACCAGCGCAGCGGCAGACCCGTGAGCATGGTGACGGCTGGGGCATCCGCCGAGGCCGACGCTGGCCGATAGAGGGCCGCCAGCAGCGCGTGCCCTGCCCCGAACCAGCCGACCACAAGCAGAAATCCGGCGAGCCACGGCAGCAGCCTGAACCGGCTGCGCCATTGGATGAGCCGGTCCGCGAGCCAGGCCGCGGCGCCTCCCGCCAGGATCGTCAGGAGCAGTTGCAACCACGCCGCCGATCCGGCAAAAATGATGCCGAGCGAGGCCTGCAATATCGCGAGAAGCGCGAGGGTGAGAAGCCAGGCGCGACGCCGCGCCGCGACGGACTGAGCGCGCTGCCACCAGGCCAAAAGCAGCATCGGCGGCGCGAGCAGCGGGAGCGCGAGCGCGGGATCGATGCGGCCAAGCAGCGCCTGCCCGCCCGCGACCCAGGCCAGCGCGACGATCGTGGCGGCGATGATGAAAGCGCGCAGCCTGGGCCGGCGCGATGCCGCGGTCACTGGTTCGACTGGCGCGCGCGCTGGAGTGCGGGATCGGGCTCGAGGTCAGGCACGGTCGACGATGGTGGCGTCGCCTGCGGCACTTTTACCGGCGTCGCAGCATTTTCATCCTTCGACGAGGGCGACACCGCCTGGACGCCCAGTTCCTCGAGCGGCGCGCCGCTAGTTTTCTCTTCCTCTCCCGGCATCTTGACTTCGGCGGCAGCCGTCGCGTCTCCGGCAGCGCTTTCCCGGGCGCGATCGCCGATCAACCCGGCCATGCCGACGAGCAGCAGCACCGTGAGCACCCCGGCGATGCCGATCTGCAAGCGGCGCATCGTGTCGTTGACGGGCGCCGTAGCGGGCGGCGGCGTCGCCTCTTTGGGGGGCGAGGGAATTTCGATCCGCACGCTCATGCAGCGGCCTCCAGTCCTTTGCTCGCCAGCCACTCGGGGTTGTAAAGCGTCGAGAGATAGCGAAACCCGCTGTCGCAGAGGATGGTTGCAATGCGTTTGCCCGGACCCAGCTGCCGCGCGAGCGCCATCGCCCCGGCGACGTTGATCCCCGACGACAGGCCGAGGCACAGCCCTTCCTCGTCGAGCAATTGGCGGACCACCGCGAGCCCCTCGGCATCCGAAATGCGGAACTGGGTATCGATCGGCGCGCCGTCGAGATTGGCGGTGATGCGGTTCTGCCCGATGCCCTCGGCGACGCTGTTGCCTTCGGCGCGCAGCTCGCCGCACTGGTAATAATTATAGAGCCCCGCGCCGTGCGGGTCGGTGAGCGCGATGACGATGTCCGGATCATGCGCCTTCAGGCCCAGCCCGGTGCCCGCGATCGTGCCGCCGGTGCCCGCCGCGCAAGTGAAGCCGTCGATGCGGCCGTCCATCTGCTCCCATATCTCTTCGGCGGTGCCGAAGATGTGCGACTTGCGGTTCGCGATATTATCGAACTGGTTGGCCCAGATCGCATTGTCGGTTTCTTCGGCGATGCGGCGCGAGGTGTGGACGAAGTGGCCGGGGTTGGCGAAGGGCGCGGGCGGTACGAGCACCAGCTCGGCACTCAAGGCGCGGATCGTCGCCATTTTCTCGGCGCTCTGATTGTCGGGCATCACGATGATCGTCTTGTAGCCAAGCGCATTGCCGACGAGAGCGAGCCCGATGCCGGTATTGCCCGCGGTCCCTTCGACGATCGTGCCGCCGGGACGCAGGCTCCCGTTCGCCTCTGCGTCGCGGACGATATAGAGCGCGGCGCGGTCCTTCACCGATCCGCCGGGGTTGGCATATTCGCACTTGCCCCAGATTTCGCAGCCAGTGGCTTCGCTCGGCCCCTTGAGCAGCACCAGCGGGGTGTTGCCGATGAGGTCGAGGCTGTTTGCAGCAATAGTCATAAACATGATCTAGGGCGCCGCCCGCAGCCCCGCAAGACAGCTTCGCTTGCCCTGCCGATGTTCGGCCTTTGTCGACCAACGGGCATCGACGTCCGACGAACGACAGCCGGCGGCCACGTCAAGGGTTGTGATTGTAACAGTATATCATTACTGGATGCGCCAACAGGTCGCCATAACAACAGGACTCTCCCCTCATGCGTTTGCTTTGCTCTGCCGGTTTCACCTTTGCCCTTTTCCTCGCCGCCCCCGCCTTTGCGCAAGACAGCACAGCAGCAAGCAGCGATGACGATGTGCACGCCGGCGGACCGATCGTCGTCACCGCGCCCTATGTCCGCAGCCTCGACATTCTCGGCAATGTGTCGGTGCTCGAGGGCGACGAACTGGCGCGCGACATTCGCGGGCAGATCGGCGACACGCTCACCCGCCAGCCCGGCGTATCGGCCACGAGCTTTTCCCCCGGCGCTTCGCGCCCCGTCCTTCGCGGCTTTTCGGGCGAACGCGTGCGCGTTCTGACCGATGGCATCGGGTCGATTGACGCGTCGAACACCTCCGCCGACCATGCGGTCACCATCGACCCGCTGACCGTCGAGCGCATCGAAATCCTGCGCGGCCCCGCGGTGCTGCTGTTCGGCAGCCAGGCGATCGGCGGCGCGGTCAACATGTTCGACCGCCGCATTCCCCGCAAAGTCCCCGCCGACCATGTCCATATCGACGCGATCGGCGGCTATGCGACCGCGGCGAACGACCGCAATATCGGCAGCTCGATCGACGTCGCATTGAGCCCGCAGATCGTCGCGCATCTCGACGGCAGCTGGCGCAAGACCGGCGACACCCGCAGCGGCGGCTTCGTCTATGCCCCCGATATTCGCGGCGACCTGCTCCACCTCGCCGAACATGCGGTCGAGGACGGGCATCTCGATGAAGCGGCCGAACTGACGGCACAGGCGGGCAAGCGCGGCAAGATCGACAACACGCAGAGCGAAACCTGGACAGCCGGCGGCGGAATCTCGCTAATCAACGACGGCGGCCAGCTTGGGATTTCGATCGGCTATTACGACACCAACTATGGCGTGCCCGATCGCCCCAACACCGCGCATGATCATGGCGGCGAGGAAGAAGGCGGCCATGAGCATGGCGAAGGCCCCGTCACCATCGGCCTGAAGCAGTGGCGCGCGGACCTGCGCGGTGAGGTCGAGCTGGGCGACGGCTTCTTCGACAAGCTGCGCATCCGCGCGGGCTTTGCCGATTACAAGCACACCGAGTTCGAAGGCGACGAAGTCGGGACCGTCTTCACCAATCAGGGCGTCGAAGGCCGGATCGAGCTGGCGCAGAATGACCGTGGCGGCTGGCGCGGTGCGAGCGGCGTGCAGTACAGCCACCGCGACTTCGATGCGGTCGGTGCCGAGGCGTTCGTGCCGCGTAACCTGACCGACCAGTTCGCGCTATTCACGCTGCAGGAATATACGATGGGCCCGCTCGGCCTCGAAGCCGCGGCGCGGTATGAAAAGACCAATGTGCGCGCGCAAACGCTGGGCTTCGAACGCAATTTCGACAGCTTCTCGGGCGCGCTCGGGGCGACCTATGACATCTTCGAGGGCGCGAAATTCGGCGTCTCGATATCGCGGGCAGTCCGCGCGCCGTCGGCCGAGGAACTGCTATCGAACGGTCCGCACATCGCGACGCAGAGCTTCGAGCTCGGCGACCCGAATTTGAAGCGCGAATCGAACTGGGGTGCCGAAGCCTCGTTCAAGATCAAGACCGATGCGTTCAACCTCAGCCTCACCGGCTATTCGAACTGGTTCGACAATTTCATCTATTCGGCCGCGACGGGCGCCGAAGAGGATGAACTGCCCGTCTTCCAGTATTTTCAGCGCGACGCACGCGTCTATGGCTTCGAGGCCGAGGCGAGCGCGCGGCTGGCGCAGATCGGCGGGTTCAACATCGTCGGCGATGTGACCGCCGATATGACGCGCGCGAAGATCAAGAATGCAGGTCTCGACCGCAACGTCCCGCGCATCCCGGCGCTCCGCGTCCTCGGCGGGCTCGAGGCGCAAGGCGAACGCGTCGATGCGCGCGTCGAGGTCGAATGGACCGACGACCAGACACGCGTCGCGCAGTTCGAAACGCCGACCGACGGCTTCACCCTGGTCAACGCCTCGATCAGCTGGCGCCCGCTTCCCGATACGAAGAATCTGACGCTGAGCCTGTCGGCGAACAATATCTTCGATGTCGAAGCGCGCCGCCACGCGAGCTTTACCAAGGATTATGTGCCACTGGCCGGACGCGATTTCCGGCTGACAGCCCGGGCGAGCTTCTAACCCCTCTCTCCGCTCGTCCCGAGGGCCGGGTCCGGTTCAGCCGGATCCGGCCCGTTCGGTTTCAGAAGGCGAGAAGCTTGCGCTTGTTCCAGTAAATCGACGTCGCGGCAGCATAGGCGCCGACCTTTTCCCACGCCGCGCCGTCGACCTTTTCGATGTCGACGCCGCTTTCGATATAGGCCTGGACGATCTTCATGATCTGATCCTCGGTCATGTCACCCGACAGATCGGGGTTCGCGCCGCCGGGACCGAAATCGAGCGCCTTGTCGACGACCACACTCGCCAGACCAAGTTTTGCGATGTCGCCCATCAGCCATTCGCGCGAAATGCGCGCGAGGCTGTAGTCGAAATAAACAGGCTTTTGTTCGGCGGCGATGCCATGGCGCGTGACGCAATCGTCGGTGACCGCGCCAAGCTGTTTGAACAGAGCCTCACGCGATGCTTCGTCGCCGCCACCGGCCATCGCGGCGCCGATCGAATTCCTGGTGCCATCAGTAACCGATGTGACGACGCAATCGAACTTCTCGCCTTCCTGCGCCCGGACGGCGCCCGGCAGCATCGCCAAGGCAAGCGTAACGCCCGCGATCAGACCCTTATGCATCGACGAATCCTTCCGCCCTTTAAGGTGCGACCCGTCAGGACAGCATGGCCATCCCGCCGTTCACATGCAACGTCTGACCGGTGACATAGCCCGCTTCCTTCGATGCCAGATAAACGACGGCGGCAGCGATATCGTCGCCAGCACCCATCCGGCCGGCCGGAATGCGCTGGTTGAGCGCTTCCTTCTGCGCGTCGGGCAGATCGTCGGTCATCGCGGTGGCGATAAAGCCCGGCGCGACGCAGTTCGCGGTGACGCCGCGGCTCGCGAGTTCCTGCGCCAGCGCCTTGGTCATGCCGGTGACGCCCGCCTTTGACGCGGCATAATTGGCCTGCCCGGGATTGCCCGTCGCACCGACGACGCTGGTGACCGAAATGATGCGCCCGAAACGCGCCTTCATCATCGGCTTCGCGGCCGCGCGCGCGAGACGGAAATTGGCCTCGAGGTTGATGCGGATGACGTCCATCCACTCCTCGTCCTTCATGCGCATGATCAGGTTGTCGCGCGTCACCCCGGCATTGTTGACGAGGATATCGAGCTGACCGAGCGCCTCGACCGCCGAGGGGACGAGCGCATCGACCGCGGCGGCATCGCCGAGATTGCACGGCAACGCGACATGATCGCCGCCGAGCGTCTCGCGAAAGGCATTCAGCTTGTCGGAGTTGGAACCGGACACCGCGAGCCGCGCGCCCTGCGCCGCGAGCGCCTGCGCGATGGCCGAACCGATGCCGCCCGAGGCGCCGGTGACGAGGGCGGTCATGCCGGTGAGATCGAACATGTTTAGTCTCCTGAAATCTGAATCTTAGAGCGTCTTGAGCAACGCTTCGATGTCGTCCATCGAAATGACGCTGACCGTTTCGACCTCTTCGCTCGCGCTGCGCTTGACCATCGGCGAGAGGACCTTGCCGCCGAATTCGACGAACTGGCCGACGCCGATGCTCTCCATCGCGGCGACGCTTTCGCGCCAGCGGACGCGGCCGGTGACCTGTTGGACAAGCAGGTCGCGGATCGTCTCGGCATCGCTCACCGGGCTGGCAGTGACATTGGCTACAACGGGGATGAGCGGTGCGGCGGGTGCGTTGGCGCCAAGCGCCTCGGCCATCGCGTCGGCCGCGGGCTGCATCAACGGGCAATGGAAGGGCGCTGAGACGGGCAGCAGCAGCCCGCGCTTGATGCCGAAATCCTTGACCAGCGCGACCGCACGCTCGATCGCGCCCTTGTGGCCCGAGATCACGACCTGCGTCGGGTCGTTATCGTTGGCGACGGTGCAGACCTCGCCTTCGGCGGCGGCATCGGCGAGTTTCTGCGCCGATTCGATATCGGCGCCGATCAATGCGGCCATCGCGCCGACGCCGACGGGCACCGCCGCCTGCATCGCCTGCCCGCGCGTCTTGAGGAGGCGGGCGGTGGTCGCGAGGTCGAACGCGCCCGCGGCGCACAGCGCGCTATATTCGCCAAGGCTGTGGCCCGCGACATAGTCGGCCTTGGCCGACAGCGTCACGCCGCCTTCCTTTTCGAGCACGCGCAGCGTCGCGACGGCGTTCGCCATGATCGCGGGCTGGGCGTTTTCGGTGAGCATCAGATCTTCCGCCGGTCCTTTGCTCATCAGCTGGAACAGCTTTTGGCCGAGCGCGTCGTCGACTTCCTGAAACACCTCGCGCGCGACCGGCGAAGCGTCCGACAATGCCTTGCCCATGCCGACGGCCTGGCTGCCCTGACCCGGAAAAATAAATGCGCGCATGATGCGTCCCCTGCGGTGATATTCGTTACCGCGCGCCTATTCCTTCACCCCGCGCGATGCAAGCCGAAGGGCACGACCTTGTTCGCCGCGTCGTGGCCGATGTCCGCGCGGCCGAGCCAGGGGATGCCGGTGCGACCGCACCAATCGCGGGCGATCTCGTCGGCCTCCATGCCAAAGGGGCGGTCGTTTTCCGGAATGTCGCCGACCCGCCCGAGCCGCAACCCAGCCAATCCGCGCGGGCCCAGACAGGTCGCGACGTGAAAGAAGGCGCGGTCGAAGGCATATAGATATTCGCTCACCTCCTCGACCAGCACGACATGGCCCGCAAGGTCGGGTTCGAGCGGGGTGCCGAGCAGCATCGACAGCGTCATCAGGTTGAACGCCGCATGGCGCGCGCCGTGCTGCAACCCCGCCTCGCACGCCGCCGGATCGCGCGCAACGAGCCAGTCGAGCGCGCGCAGAACCGCCGCCTCGCCGCCCTCGCGGCGGATATCGGCGACCATCGGGCCGTGCGCGACATGGTCGAACCCCTCGCGATAGAGCGCACCGAGCAGATTGCCCTGATCCGAATAGCCGAGAAACGCCTTGGCCCGCGCCGCGTCGGTCATCGCCGCAACCGCATCCTCGGCGATCCGGCACGCGCCATAACCGCCCCGCGCGAACCAGATCGCGTCGATGTCGGGACGGTTCGCCATTTCGACGAGCGCGGCGAAGCGATGGCCGTCCTCGCCGGCGAAATGGCCGTGGACGGCGAAGCATTGCGGGTCAAAGACGAGTTCGACGTCGGGGTAGCCGAGGCTTGCGAGCGCGCGCACCGCCTCCGCATCGTCGGGCAGGATCGGGGTCGACGGGGCAACAATGCCGATACGCATGGACTGGCTGATTCCTCGATCCGCCCGATACGAGCGGTTATTGCGGCGGGTGCGGTTGCAAAGCCTTCGTCAAAGCCATATCGCGCCGCGATGGCCGAAAACAAATCCTATTTCTTCTGCGGCATCGGCGGGTCAGGGATGCTGCCGCTCGCGATGATCGTCGCGGCGCGTGGCGACGCGGTTTCGGGGTCGGATCGCAGCCGCGACCAAGGCCGGACGCCCGAAAAATTCGCATGGCTCGAAAGCCAGGGCATCGCCTTCTACCCGCAGGACGGCAGCGGTCCCAAAGCTGGCCAGATCCTCGTCGCGTCGGCGGCGATCGAGGACAGCGTTCCCGATATTGCCGCGGCCAATGCGCTCGGCCTGCCGCGTATGACGCGCGCCGACTTGAATGCCGCCTTGTTCAACGCGGCCGACAACGCGATCGGCGTCGGCGGGACGAGCGGCAAGTCGACCGTGACGGGAATGATCGGCTGGGTCCTCGAAAGTGCAGGCAAAAAGCCGACGGTGATGAACGGCGCGGTGATGCGCAATTTCTCGGGCGATGACAGGCCCTTTGCCAGCGCGCTGGTCGGTGACGCCGCGATCTACGTCAGCGAAGTCGACGAGAGCGACGGGTCGATCGCGCTCTATCGCCCCGATATCGCGGTGATCACCAACATCAGCCTCGATCACAAGAGCCTCGCCGAGTTGCACCAGCTCTTCGGCGACTTTGCCGCGAAAGCCCGCGTCGCTGTGGTCAACGCCGACGACGCCGAGTCCGCACCGCTGCTGTCGGGGCGCAATGTCGTGACCTTTGGCTTCGACGATGCGGCGACGATCCGCGGCAGCGATTTCGAGGCGCTGCCCGACGGCTGCCGCTTCGCCGTCCATGCCGATGGCACCGCCTATCGGGTGAGGCTTCGCATGCCCGGCCGCCACAATGCCGCGAACGCGCTCGCCGCCATCGCCGCCACCCACGCGGCGGGCACGACCGTAGCGCAGGCGGTCGAGGCGCTTGGCGACTTCGCCGGCCTCGCGCGCCGCTATGAAGTGCTCGGACAAGCAGGCGGGATCACGGTGATCGACGATTTCGCGCACAACCCTGACAAGGTGGCCGCGACGCTGGCGGCCGTGGCGGAACTGCCGGGCCGCGCTTTGCTCTTCTTCCAGCCGCACGGCTATGGCCCGCTCCGCCAGATGGGCAAGGAACTCGCGGCGAGCTTCGCAAGCGGAATGCGCCCCGACGACAAGCTGTTCGTGTGCGACCCCGTCTATTTCGGTGGCACCGTCGACCGCAGCATCGGCAGCGAGGCATTGGTCGCCGACATCGTCGCGGGCGGCGCAGGTGCGGTGCACATGACGACGCGCGCGGCGTGCGGCGCGGCGATGCTCGACGAGGCGAAAGCGGGCGACCGCATCCTCATCCTCGGCGCGCGGGACGATACGCTCACCGAATTCGGGCGCGAACTCTTGGAAAATCTGGCCGTCCGCGCTTGATTTCTCCCCGCGAATCTGTATAGGCGCGCTCATTCGGGGCGAGGCCATATTGCCATCGCCCCGTTTGCTTTGCACCAATCCGCAAGGCTTGACGACAGCCGGAGGGGTTTCGCGATTGGCGCGAAGCCAGCGATCGGCCAAATCGAAGGAAGCGCATCGTGCCGTTTTACGAGCATGTTTTTATCGCGCGTCAGGATCTGAGCCAGGCTCAGGTCGACGCGCTGGCGGAAACCGTCACCAACGTCATCGGCGAATTTAAGGGCACGGTTCACAAGACCGAGACCTGGGGCCTGAAGCAGCTCGCCTACAAGATCCAGAAGAACCGCAAGGGTCATTATGTGATGCTGTCGGCCGAAGTGTCGGGCGAAGCGATCGCAGAGATCGAGCGTCAGGCTGCGATCAACGAAGATATCATCCGCTGGCTCACCATCAAGGTCGACGAACTCGAAAAGGGTCCGTCGGTGATGATGCGCAAGCAGGAACGTCGTGGCGGCCGCGGCCGTGACCGCGACGGCGAAGAATAAGGAAAACGACCATGGCACGACCCTTTTTCCGCCGCCGCAAGACCTGCCCCTTCAGCCAGAAGGACGCACCGGTCATCGATTACAAGGACGTCCGCCTGCTCCAGGGTTACCTGTCGGAGCGTGGCAAGATCGTCCCGTCGCGGATCACCGCGGTGTCCACCAAGAAGCAGCGTGAGCTGGCGAAAGCGATCAAGCGCTCGCGCCACATCGGCCTGCTCCCCTACATTGTGAAGTAAGGAGGGCTGACCGATGGAAATCATCCTGCTCGAACGCATCGAGAAACTCGGCGGTATCGGCGATGTCGTCACCGTCAAGAACGGCTTTGCCCGTAACTATCTGCTGCCGAACAACAAGGCGCTTCGTGCGAACGACGCCAACAAGAAGCTGTTCGAAGCGAACCGCGGCAAGATCGAAGCCGATAACGCCGAACGTCGCACCGACGCCGAAGGCCGCGCCAGCGGCATCAACGGCAAGCAGATCGTCCTGATCCGTCAGGCATCGAACACCGGCCAGCTTTACGGCTCGGTTTCGGTCCGTGACATCGTCGACGCGCTCGCCGAAGACGGCGTCGAAGGCATCGGCAAGTCGATGGTCGAACTCGAACGCCCGATCAAGTCGCTCGGCCTGGTCGACGTCAAGGTCAAGCTGCACCCCGAAGTCGTCGTGACCGTCGGCGTCAACGTCGCACGTTCGCCCGACGAAGCCGAAATGCAGAAGCAGGGCATCGACGTTATTGCGGCGATGTTCGAGGAAGAACAGGCCGAGGCAGTCGCCACGGCACTGGAACCCGACAGCGAAGACGAATTCGAAGACGCAACGCCGCCTTCGGAGCTCGCTGGCGAAGCTGCTGCGGACGAAGCCGAAGAAGCTTAAGCTTCCCGAGGCCAAAGCCTATAGGAAAAGGCCGCGTTTCCTTTCGGAAGCGCGGCCTTTTTTCTTTTTGCCGGCCCGCGAAGGCGGGCGAAGCTCTTCAATAGCCCATCAGGCTCAGCACTTCCTTGCGGCTGCTTTGGTCCTCAAGGAAACAGCCGAGCAGACGGCTCGTCACCATGCCGACACCCGGGGTACGCACGCCGCGCCCGGTCATGCAGCCATGCTGCGCATCGATGACGACCGCGACGCCATGCGGCTGGAGATTGTCCCAGATGCACTTCGCGACCTCGGCGGTCAGCCGCTCCTGCACCTGCAGCCGCCGCGAAAACCCGTTGAGCACGCGGGCGAGCTTCGAAATGCCGACGACGCGGTCACGCGGAAGGTACGCGATCGACGCCTTGCCGGTGATCGGCGCCATATGATGTTCGCAATGCGACTGGAACGGAATGTCACGCAGCAGCACGATCTCGTCATAGCCGCCGACCTCTTCGAAGGTGCGCGACAGGTGGAGCGCCGGATCGTCGGCATAGCCCGAACAATATTCCTTCCACGCGCGCGCGACGCGGCGCGGCGTGTCGAGCAGTCCCTCGCGCGCCGGATCGTCGCCCGCCCACTCGATCAGCGTGCGCACGGCGTCCGCGACATGGTCGGGGACCACCACCTTGCCGTCCGGTCCCAACTCTTGTCCGTTGTCGCTCATTGCCCCGCTTTCACTGTTGCCTTCATGTCGCACATTTCGGGGCGAATGCGACGATAAGCAAGGGCCGGCGAAGAAGAAATTGTCCTCTCCCATCAACTTTACGTTGCGGAATCTTGGCTTTTTCACTTTTCCAAGACGCGCAGTTTCGCGTCCTTTTTTGGGCCGAACAAGTCACTTGACGCTTTCGTCAACTCGGCGCACCTTTAAGTCATACAGAACTCGCTCAAGCGGGTCGTATTCCGGAGAGGCCGGCGTTTTTCCCCGACGCCGGTGGGAGAGGACGATGACCAGCACAGCTGGCAAGTGGGATTCACGAGGGCACGTGGTCGTTCTGGCCGGGTGCCCTTTGCCATGTCTGGTCGCTTCCCCTCCCCTTACCACAATTTGACGTTGGGCGGCCCCGCATCGCGCGGGATCGAAAAAGGGAGGCTATAGATGAAGTTCAAGGCACTGATCGGAACCTCGATCCTTGCGATGACGGTGGCGACGCCGGCATATGCGCAGGACGCGGCGGATGAAGTGGAACGCGATGCTTTCGGCGGCGAAATCGTCGTCACGGCGCAGCGCCAGTCGGAACGTCTGCAGGACGTGCCGATCGCGGTCAGCGCCTTCTCGACCGAGGCGCTCGAAGCGCAGCAGATCAAGACACCGTCCGATCTTCAGCTGACCTTGCCCAACGTCACCTTCACCAAGACCAATTTCACGGGCGCGAGCTTCACGATCCGCGGCATCGGCGACCTTTGCGTCGGCACGACCTGCGACAGTGCGACCGCGATCCACCTGAACGGCGACCCGCTGTTTTCGACCCGCCTGTTCGAAACCGAATTCTTCGACCTCGAACGCGTCGAAGTGCTGCGCGGCCCGCAGGGCACGCTGTTCGGCCGCAACGCGACGTCGGGCGTGGTCAACGTGATCACCGCCAAGCCGAAACTGGGAACATTCGAAGCCGCCGCCGAAGCCGAATATGGAAATTATAATTCCATGAAGGGCAAGGCGATGGTCAACATCCCGCTCGGCGACACGATGGGCATTCGCGTTGCGGGCATTTACCTCAACCGCGACGGCTATACGAAGAACAGCTTCCTCGACACGCGCATCGACGACCGCGACTTGTACTCGGTCCGCGGCTCGTTCCGCTGGGAGCCCAGCGACGACACGACGATCGACCTGCTGGCATCCTATTTCCGCGAAAAGGACAAGCGCACGCGCATCCAGAAACAGCTTTGCCAGCGCGACCCGACCGGCATTCTCGGCTGTTTGAACAGCCGCCTCGACAATGCCCCCTTCAACGGCAACGCTACCTTCACCGCCGCGCTGACCTCGCGCGAATTCCTCGCGATCCGCGGCATTCCGCAAGCGTTTGCGCTCGGCAGCCTCTATGGCCCCGACGTCTATGCCAACACGACGATCCCGTCGGATCCCCGCGAGGTGAATACCGCTTACACGCCGAGCTATTTCACCAGCGAACTGACGCTGCAGGGCCAGATCGAGCATAATTTCGGCCCGGTGTCGCTGCAGGTGTCGGGCCAGTATCAGAAGGTCAAGCTCGACGCATCGCAGGACTATAACAGCAATATCGGCAACCGCGCGCTCTATGCGACCGGCCTCGCCACCTTGCAGGCGGCGGCAAACGGCGCGCTGGGCGCCGGTCTCGCGCCCTATTTCCGTCCCGTCGCGGCGGCGATCATTCCCAATGGGCCGACCGGCCAGCTTTGCACGTCGCTGGCGGAAGAAAGCGGCTACGGAAGCTTTGGCAGCAACAAAATCTGTAGCGACCAGTCGCTGCAGTTCGACCGCTCGAACCAGTATAACAGCAGTTGGTCGGTCGAAAGCATCCTGTCGAGCGACCTCGACGGGCCGTTTAACTTCCTGGTCGGCGGCATTTATGCCGATTACCACCTGACCGAGAACAGCTATTATGTGAACGCCTTCCCGATCGATTATCTGACGGGCGTGCTTGGCGCGTTCACCGCGGCGACGAACCCGCCGGCCGCGGGTGGCCCCCTGCCGCCTTCGTTCCTCGCGACACCCTTCTTCCGTAACAACACCGACGACCTGAATATCAAATCGTGGGGTCTGTTCGGCGAAGCCTATTTCGAGTTCAGCGACCGGCTGAAGCTCACGGCGGGGCTGCGGTACAACAACGACAAGAAGAGTGTGTCGGCGCGTTCGACGCTGGCGAGCTTCCTCGCACCGCACGCTGGAACAACCGACACCGTCTTCGGTTCGCCGTTCGTCGGATCATTTGACGCCGATCCGGGCACGCCGGGCAATCAGATCATTCAGGAACGCAGCGTCAAATTCAACAAGCTGACGGGCCGCGCGGTGCTCGACTTCAAGGTCACCGACGACAATCTGCTCTACGCTTCCTATTCGCGCGGCTATAAATCGGGCGGCATCAACCCGCCGCTGCAGCCGATTTTCGCGGTGCCCGAATCGTTCAAACCCGAGCAGGTCGACGCGTTCGAAATCGGATCGAAGAACAGTTTCGACAACGGCGCGCTCCAGCTGAATCTGACGGCCTTCTACTATAAGTACAAGGATCTGCAGCTCAGCAAGATCGTTGCGCGTACCGCGGTGAACGACAATGTCAGCGCCGACATCTATGGCTTCGAAGCCGAAGCCATCGTTCGCCCCGACCCTGATCTGGTCGTCAACCTGGGCTTCAGCTACCTGCACAGCAAGGTGTCCGACGACAAGTTCACGAGCAACCCCCGCGATTTCGGCGGCGGCCGCTCCGATGCGGTGATCATCAAGGATATCACCAACGCCGCCAACTGCGCCGTCGCATCGCGCTCGGGCAATGTCGCGGGGGTCAACGCCTTTGTGAACGGGGTCCAACAGGTCATCAACGGCGGCTTCGTCCCGGGCGTACAGGCGGGTGCGAACCTGCGGCCGACCACCGCTTTCCCGGCCGACGGCGGCATCGCTTCGACCGGAGCCTTCAGCATTTGCGGGGTCATGGAAGCGGCCGCGGCCGGCGCCTTTGCCGCCGCGGGGCTGAATCCGACCGCGTTCGGCGGGATCGAATATTTCTCCGCTGGCGTTCCGGTCAACATCAAGGGCAACCAGCTACCGCAGGCGCCGAACTATAAGTTCAGCGCGGGCATCCAGCATACGATGCGGCTGGGCGACGGCGACATGTCGCTCGTCCCGCGCGTTGACATGGCCTATACCGGTGAAAGCTATGGCAGCATCTTCAACGGCAATGTGAACCGGATCAAGGGCTATGCCCAGGTCAATGCCCAGATCCAGCTCAACGGTGCCGACGACAAATGGTATGTGAGGGGGTTCATCCAGAACATCTTCGACGCCAACAGCGTCACCGGCCTCTACATCACCGACCAGTCGTCGGGTAACTACACCAATATCTTCACGCTCGAGCCGCGCCGCTATGGCATCGCGGCCGGCGTGAAGTTCTAAACCTCACCGGCGGCAACGCCAACCAAGGCCCCGGTCTCTCGACAAGAGAGGCCGGGGCTTCTTCTTGTCTGTTGATGGGCGGCTATGGCCCCTGCTTTCCGGCCTGCCGATCCGGCGGATCATTAGCATCGAATTCGCCATATGCACCGATCAGCGAGACGAACCGCACCAGGCCCAGATCGTCGCGCGTGAACGCGTCGCTGGCGGTCCGGCGGATGCACAGCAGGTGCTGCTGGTCCGCCATGCCGACAGGCGCGACGAGCCGCCCCCGGGGCGCGAGCTGTTCGATCAGCGGCGGCGGCACGCTGGACGCACGCGCCGCCACCAATATGACGTCATAGGGCGCCCGGTCGGGCCAGCCGCGGCTTCCGTCCCCGATATGGATGGCGACATTGGGGTAGCCGAGTGCCGCGACGACGCCCCGCGCCCCCTCGGCGAGCGCGGGCAGGCGTTCGATCGTATCGACACGTCGCCCCAGCCGGCTCGCGACCGCCGCGGCATAGCCCGATCCGGCGCCGACCTCGAGAATATCGTCGTCGGGCGCAATCGCCGCCGCTTCCAGCATCAGCGCGACCACATAGGGCTGGGAAATCGTCTGTCCAAAACCGATCGGCAGCGGTCGGTCCTCATAGGCAAAATCGGCGAGCGCGGCGGGCACGAAGCGCTCGCGCGGGACCATGGCCATGGCGTGCAGGACGCGGCGGTCGGCGATCCCGCGCGCGGCAAGTTGGCTCGCAACCATCACACTGCGGAGAGCTTCGCTACGCGCGGCCTCCGGCACCGGGCGCGCTCCGCCGAAAAGAGGCATGACGCATCTCCTCGCCTGAACAGCTATCGAAACGGTTGGCGCAGCATTTGGTGGCATCGCGATCGAAAATTCGGGCAGAAGAGACGCCCTTGATTTCGCCAGCGACATGACCCCGCCCCCGCATCAGGCATCGGCCATATCGCCAGGAAATCAAAGGAAAGGCCCGGCCGTTCCTGCGAACGACCGAGCCCTTCTTGCCTGTCAGGCAGGGTAAGCGGGACGGCCGCGACCGCCCCTCTTTGGCCCGCTGATCAGAATTTGTAGCGGATAGTCCCGCCATAGGTGCGCGGCTGGCTCGGGTAACCCGAGACGCTGCCCGCCTGTGCGACCGCCGGGAAGACCGTCGTCAGATATTGCGCGTTGGTGAGGTTGCGGCCCCACACGCCCACGTCGATGCCGTTGGTCAGCCGGATCGTGAACGACGCGTTGAGCGAGTTGACCTCGCGCTTCAGGTTCTGTGCGATCAGCAGCCCTTGCGCCTGCGTCGGGAAGCCGCCCATGCCTTCGACGATCTGAACCGGGCTTTCATACGCATAGTCGACGTGCGCGATCGCCTTCGTCCCGCCCGCGAATTCGTGGGTGTAGGTGCCGCCGAGCGACAGCGACAGTTCGGGGATGCCCGCAGGCGTGCTGCCCGAGATGTCGCCGAATGCCGAATTGACGAAGCTGTCATATTTGGCGTCGAGATAGGTCGCCGCGAGCGTCAGGTTAAGCCCGGCGACCGGACGCACCGAGCCGTCGAACTCGATCCCGAACGTCGACTGCTTGCCGGCATTCGCGAGCGCAAAACCGGTGCCGGTGAAGATGTTCGACTGGAAGCCCTTGATCGACTGCTTGAACACCGCGACGTTCACCGCCGCAACGTCCCACTGGCCCTTCAAGCCGAACTCATAGACGGTCGATTCTTCGGGATCGGCAAAGCGCGAACCCGCCACGAGGTTCGGGGTACGCAGACCCCCAGCGGTAATCGCCGCAAGATCCGAAGCAAGCGGACGGCTATCGCGCGACAGGTTGACCGAGCTAGCCTTGAAGCCCGTCGCATAGGTTGCATAGATATTGACCGTGTCGGTGAGCTCATAGGCGGCGCGGACGCTGTACGAGAAGTCGCCGTCGTTCGTCTTGCCGCTTTCGACCGCGTTCGGGATGTTGAGGAAGGGCGGCAAGAACTGGAACGCCTTGAGGCCGGCCAGCGGATTCGCGCTGCGCCCATCGGGCAGCGTCAGCGTCGGATTTGCGGCCAAGAAGGCGGCAGTCGGTGCGGGAACACCCTGACCGATCAGCAGCGCCTGACGGAACGGCGTGTAGGCAGCCGCGTCAAGATTGACGCCCGAGAACACATCGCTGCTGACGACATTGGTCGAGAAACGCTTGCGATCCTTCGTATAGTTGCCGCCGAGGGTCAGCGTCAGGCGATCGGTGACCTCGAAATCGACAGTGCCGAAGATCGAGAAGGCCTCGTTCTTCATCTGATAATCTTCGTCGAGTCCGGTGCCCGCGCGGAAGAAAGTGCCCGCGTACTTCGCCGGGTTCCCTTCAAGCGCACCGAACGTCGCCTCGAGCATCGCGACGTTGAGCGCGTTGCCGCTCGCCGCGCGAATCAATGCATCACCGTAAGGACGGAAATGGTTTCCGAACTTGATCGCGCTCTGCTGGTCGACCTTTTCGTTGAAATAATAGCCGCCGATCAGGAAGTTGAGCGGGCCGTCGAAGTCCGATGTCAGGCGGATTTCCTGCGTGAACGTGTCGATGCCGACATTGTCGCTCTTCTCGCCGATCAGGTCGGCACTGGTGAAGTCCGAATCCTGGTTCGTGTCGGCCTGCACCTTGCGGTACGCGGTGATCGAGGTCAGCGCGAGATTGCCGAGATCATAGTCGATCTGCGCCGAACCGCCATAATTCTTGATCTTATTCGACGACAGGAAGTTGTTGTAGACCTCGTACGAGAAGGGGTCGTTTGCATCGACGCTGGGGCCGCCAGCGAGCGCGTTGGTGATCGCGACGGTCGGGCCGGCGATGACATTGCCCGCGATGCAGCAATTTTCGTCGATCTTGTCATAGTCGCCGATCAGGCGGATCGACAGCGCGTCGGTCGGTTCGAACAAAAGCTGGCCGCGAACGCCCCAACGATTGCGGTCGTTGACGTCGGTGCCGAGCTTCAGATCCTGCGCATAACCATCGCGGCGGTTGTAGCTGCCGCCGATCGAGAAGGCGATGGTTTCGCTGATCGGGCCGGTGACGTCGCCCTTGACTGTGATCGCGTCATAATTGCCATAGGTGACTTCGGCCGAGCCGCCGAATTCATACTGCGGCTTTTGCGTGACGATGCTGATGACGCCCGCCGATGCGTTCTTGCCGAACAAAGTCGACTGCGGGCCGCGCAGCACTTCGATGCGCTCGACGTTCGGAAGGTCGCCGATCTGGGCGGCCGAACGCGAGCGATAGACGCCGTCGATGAACACGCCGACCGACGGTTCGATACCGGCGTTGTTCGCGCCGTTGCCGAAGCCGCGAATGATGAAGTTGGTGTTCGCGCTCGACTGGAGCTGCGACACGCGCAGGCTGGGGACCGACGATTGCAGGTCGATGAGGTCGCGGATCTGCGATTCTTCAAGCTGCGCCGCCGACGTCACCGAGACCGCGACCGGCGTGTCCTGCAGCGTCTGCGAACGCTTGCTGGCGGTGACGATGATGTCGTTGCCATAATCGGTGTCATCGGCCGTCGTTCCGGCGTCGGCCGGCGCGGCATCCTGGGCGAAGGCATAGACGGGGGTGGTGGCGGCGCACAGCACGGTGGCGCCCAACAGAATGTTGCGCAAAGTCATGGTCAGTCTCTCTCTCCAAACCCACCGAGGCGCAGCCAAAGGCTTATCGGGAGATGCCCGGTGGTAAGCTCCCGGTCTAACGCCCGCCCCGGCGGCGTCAACGCGCGCACGCGCGAAACGGCCGATTTTCCGTGAATTCGTGACTAAAAAGCAACAGTTTACGTTACGGCGAACGTTCGAGTTGGTTACAGTTATGTGTCAAATGCGAAACGTGTATTAGGCAATCTGCCAAATGGCTCAGCCCCGGAAGACGAAGGACAAGCGATGCGGGCACAGACCCGGCCGAGCCCGAACACGCTGATCAAAACACTGCTGCTGGCATTCGGCCTGGCCTTTGAGCTTCCCGGCATCGCCGCGCGGATCGCCATGCTGGGACTGTCCCCGCCCCTCCTGCTCTACGCCGGCCTCTATGGCGGCCTGATCGCTTGCCTGTGGGGCGCGGCCTTCATCCGCCGGCCATTGCTGCGCTGGGGCTGGGCCGTGGTGTTTGCGCTCGCCACAATCTTCGTCGGCAGCTTTCAGGATGCCACGGCCGATGCGATGAGCTACGACGCCTTCGTCACCATGGTCCATTCGGCAGGCTTCGCCGACGATGCCGTCGCGCAATATGGCGCGTCGATCGCATGGGCCGCCGCCGGTGCATTCTTCCTCTTTGTCGGCGTCGGGCTGAAGCCCGGCGCCCGGCGCGCCCTGCCCAACTTCGCTGCGGCGCTCGCGCCGCTGGCGGGGCTCGCGATGCTAACCATCCTGCTGTTCGTGCGCGGGGGCGAAGGTGGCCGCGGGCTGCCGAACGCCTGGGTCGGAACCGCCTATTCGGCGCTCGCGGCATTCGAAGCCGCAACGCAGCCGTCGACGACGCGCCAACCGGTGACCATCGCGCATCGCCTGGAGCCGAAACAGGGCGACATCATCCTGATCGTCGACGAAAGCATCGCCGGCCGATACCTCGACATCAACGATACCGCGGGCGTGCGATCCGGGCTGACATCGCCGCCCCCCGGCATCGCCGTCAGCAATTTCGGGCTCGCCGCGTCGATCGCCAATTGCAGTTTCGGAAGCAATCTGACGCTTCGCTACGGCGGGACACGCGACGCCTATCACCGGATCAATGCCACGATGCCGTCGATCTTCGCTTATGCGAAGCACGCCGGCTTCGCGACGATCTACATCGACGCGCAGCGAACCGGCGGCGCCTATCAGAACGGCATGGACGATACCGAGCGGCGGCACATCGATCATATCGTCCAGTTTGACGATATACCCGTCGTCGACCGCGACATGGCGGCGGCGGATGCACTGATCGCGGCGCTGGGCAACGACCGGCGCGAATTCATCCTCGTCAACAAGATGGGCGCGCATTTCCCTGTCGCCGACAAATATCCCGACAGCGGCGATATTTTCCGGCCCGCGCTGCCGCGCGACGAATCCGCGGTCGTGACCGAAACCCAGCTTCCGGAAAATCTGTACAGCGGCACCGAAAGCTGGCGGCTCTACCGCAACGCCTATCGCAACACGGTTGCGTGGACGGTGGGCGGCTTCTTCGACCGATTGTTCGCCGGCGCCCGGCTCGACGGCGCGCTGATCGTCTATACGTCCGATCACGGTCAGAATCTGCACGAGCGCGGCGATTCGGGAACGACGACGCATTGCAGCCCGTCGCCGGTCAGCGAGGAGGGCGCGGTCCCCCTCGCAATCATCGGCGCGCCCGGTCATTGGGAAGCCGCCGCGAAGCGCCATTTCGATGCATCGAGCCACTACCGCATCTTTTCGACGCTGCTGAATGCGATGGGCTATGATCGCGCAGCGGTGCGCCGCGAATATGGTGAAGCGCTCGACTCCCCCGCTTCCGATCCGGCGACATTCAACAGCCTGTTCAACGCGCGGCTGGGGCGCAAGCCGATATGGGTCAAGGTCGAGCGCGCCTTGGTGGCGCGGCCGCCGGTCGGCGACTATGCCGAGCGCAAAATCGGCGCCGCACCGCGATGACGCGCGCGTGCAATGCTTTGCCAACGAATAGTTGCTAGGCTCGCCGCCATGTCAGGTCCCTCCAGCCCCCCCGAAACGGCACTCGGCCCGGATATCGCAACCGAACCCGATTTCGGTCAGCGGATCCGCCGCGCGGTGATCTGGCGCTCGGGGTCGCAGATTGCGGGGCAGATCGTCGCCTGGGCCTCCACCTTCCTCGTCATCCGTATCCTGACGCCCGAAGATTATGGCCTGTTCGCGCTCACCCAAGTGATGTTGATGCTGTTCAACCTGCTCAACGGTTACGGTCTCGCCAGCGCCGTGATCCAGCGCGACGAGGTTGCCGCCCACGAGCTGAGGCAGATTTTCGGGCTGCTGCTGCTGCTCAACGGCGCGCTCGCGGTCGCGCAGATTGCTTGTGCTCCCTTGGCCGCCGCCTATTATCGCCAGCCGATGGTCGCCGATCTGCTCCGGGTGCAGGCGCTAATCTATCTCACTATCCCCTTCTCGGCGCTCGCCTATGCGCAGCTCGCACGCTCGCTGGAGTTTCAGCGTCAGGCGCAGGTCAACCTCGTCTCCGCGCTGATCGGCGCGGGGGTCGCGCTCGGCGGCGCGCTGGCCGGCTGGGGCGTGTGGGCACTGGTCTGGGCACCGATCGCCATGTTCGCGACGCGGGCCTTGGGCCTGACGATCGCGGCGCGCAGCTGGATGTGGCCCAGCTTCGATTTTCGCGGCGCGGGTTCGATCGCGCGCTATGGCGGGCTGATCGCGGTCGCGCAGTTTTTCGGCTTCGTCCAGAGCCAGGCGGACATATTGGTCGCCGGCCGCTGGTTCGAGGCGCATCTGGTCGGCATCTATACGACCGCGCTGCTGCTGACACAGATCTTCAACAACAAGGTCGTGCCGCCGCTCAACGAGGTGGCCTTTGCCGCCTATTCGCGAATGCAGAATGATCGGCCCGCGCTGGCCGCGGGCTTCACGCGCTCAACGCGCGCGATCATGGTCGCGGCCATGCCGTTCTTCTTCGGCCTCGCCGCGGTGGCGGAGCCGCTCGTGCTCACGCTGCTCGGCGAGAAATGGCGCGAGATTGTGCCGTTACTGCTGCCGCTGGCGCTCGCCATGCCCTTCTGGACCTTGTTCACCCTGCTTCGTCCCGCAACCGACGCGCTCGGCCGCCCGGGCATCGCGTCGGGCAATGCCGCGGCAGGGGCGCTGCTGATGCCGGCGGTATTTCTGGTCGGCGCGCAATGGGGAATCATCGGCATCGCATGGGCCTGGCTGGTCGCCTATCCGTTGCTGCTCATCTTTGCCGCCGTCCGGAGCTTGCCCGTTGTCGGCGTCCGGGCGAGCGAGCTGTTGCGCGCGGTCGCCCCGCCGATTCTCGCGGCCACCGCCATGGCCGCGGTGGTGATGCTGGTCGATCGTATGCTGCCCGCGCTGCCCGAGCCCCTGCGGCTGGCGGTGCTCGTCGCAACCGGAGGGCCGATCTATTGCCTGTGGCTGGCGTTGTTCGCGCGCGAGACGGTGCGCGACCTGATCGAACTGGTGCGCGGACGACGCATGCCGGCCGCTCCGGCCGTCGCTACCTAAGCGCGACCGAGTGCCGCGACAGCCGCGCGCGTCGCATCGATATAGGCATTGCCGCTAAAACGATAACTGCCGATAAAATGGACGAACCGTGCGTCGGCCGGCACGCCTTCGTCCCAGAAATTGAGATAATGATCGTAAGGCAGCAGCAACGGGTCGGGTTCGTTGGCGATAACGATGTTCGACGTCACCTGCTCGCTGCCCCACCGCGCCCAGCGCTCGACTCCCAGCAGTCGTTCGGCCTCGCGTGAAAACGCCTCGGCAAGCGCGCGCCCGTCGCCGCCACGCGCGAAACCAGCAAAACCCGCACATCCGCGCACATAGCGCGGGTTCGTGAGCGTGGGCAGCGAAACGCGGTCGAGACCACATTCGATCGCACCCTGCACATGCGCCTCGGGATTGTGGAGAAACGCGTCGTCATCGGACTTTGCCGCCATTTCAGCGAAGGACAACAGCTCGGAATCGGGATCGCCGCGCAATGTGAAGCTGCGATTTTGCATGATCGCGGCGGCGATCTCCGGCACCTCGCCCAGCGTTACCGTGTCCGAATCGAGCTGGATCACATAATCGCCGGCCCGCATGTCCAGAAGCGCGAGAAGGCGTTCCCAGACCTGGCCGCGCGGACAAGGCGCGGTATCGATATCCGCGATCGACACAATGTGCGGTTTTCCAAGGTGCGTCGCCAGTATCTGCCGGTCGGCGTCAGTGAGTGTCCCGTCGTCGAGAATGACGATGCGCCCTTTGCGAAGCTGTGCGTGCAGCGATTTGACCGCGACCAGATAGGGCAGCAGCACCCGCGTGCCGATCATGGAAAACAGGATCAGCCCGTCATCGGCCGGCACGATCGGGGGGGTATCCAGTACCGCATGTGCCGCGGCGCGGTGCGCGCGCTCTTTCCACAACCGGTTGAGTTTGTTCACGATCCTGTTCATCGCGCGGCAGTAACACGCAGAACAGCCCATTGGTAGAGGCGAAAATCGACGCATTTGCGTCCTTTCAGGACGTTTCTTGCCGGCGAAATTCGGGTGTCTGCAGGCGATCGCAATCGGCGTGCAGAGTGTGACATGTCCGGGAGGAGAAAAGTGGTGCCCGGGGACGGGGTCGAACCGCCGACACTGCGATTTTCAATCGCATGCTCTACCAACTGAGCTACCCGGGCACGGCCGCTACGACCGGTCGGTCGCGCTGGCGAGCGGCGGCTATAGGCAGGGCTTTGCATCCTGTCCAGAGGCTTTGTGACGCTCTATTTTGGGGTCAGCCTTCGTCGAAACGATCGTCCTCGGCAGTGCCGTCGGGCGCCTGGTCGACCGGCACACGATAGCCTTCGCCGAACCAGGTGAGCAAGTCGCGATCGCGGCAGCCGCGGCTGCAAAAGGGCTTATATTCGGGCTCGCGCGGCTTGCCGCACAGCGGGCAGGATTGCGATTTGGCGGATGTGTTATTGGGGATGGCCCATTCCTTTGATCTGGGCGTCGGCGATCAGTTCGACCGGCCGGCCTGTACGTCTTTGCAGCATTTCGATCCAGCGCGGCTGGCGGCCGAGATGATCGATGACCGCCGGACGCGCGGTCAGTTTCAGAACCCCCGCCCCCACCGCGCGTTCCGCCTGCCGCAGCAGCAGGGCGCCGTCGGTGGCGACGGGATCGAGCCGTATCTGTTCGATCAGCGAGGGCCGCACGCGGCGGCGGATGATCTGCATCAGGCCGAACCCGTTGACCGCGGTGCGCTCGAAGGGCTGCGGCAAAAGCGTATCGATCAGCGCATCGATCACAAGCCGATCGGCCCGGCGCGCCAGCGACGGGAAATCGATCCCGATCGATCCCGTGATGTCGCAGCAGCGAATCACCCTGACCGCGGCGGCCGCACCCGCCTTGGCCAGCGCCAGCGGGTCATCATCGCCGTCGATGTCGATCAGCACCATCGCCGGGGTCGCATCGACCCACAGTGCGCCATCGCCGAACGGCCAATGGCCGGTTTGCACATGACCGACGATCTCCGACCAGCCCGCTTCTTCCAAACGGTCGGGTCCGGGTGCGCCGAGATCGACGACCTTCACCCCGCTCGCCGCGATCCGCACGCGCAGGTCGGGGCCGGGTCCCACCGCCGCGTCGGGATCGGCGATCTTCGCTCGTCCGAGCTTGTCGCGGCCGCGCTCCATCAGCGCCGCGCGGGTGATTTCCACCTTCAACTGCGAGCCGATCGGGATGCCGGGCGGCAATCTGGCGAGTGAGACAAGCTGTTCGCCGGACCCGTCGAGCATGGCCAGCGGCTTTTTCCCAGCCTCGATCAGCCGGGCATGTTGCACGGTACCGACGGGCGGTCCTTCATGGTCACGCTCGATCCGGGCTTCGACGATCGCGCCATCCTCGACCAGCGCCGCGCGCGCCTCGCCGATTCCGGCTTCGTAGAGCCACTCAGCCAAGCGCGATTCCCGCGCTCGTCAACAACGCGCGCGTTTCGAACAATGGCAGGCCGACGACGTTCGAATGGCTGCCCGACAGGAAACGGACGAAGGTTTCAGCGCGGCCCTGGATCGCATAGCCCCCCGCCTTGCCCATGCCTTCGCCCGATTCGATATAGCGGTCGATCTCGGCGGCGCTCAGCGCCTTGAACGCGACGACGGTATCGACGACGCGCACGCGGGCCTTTCCGTCGGTTCCGACAACGCAAATCCCCGAATAGACATGGTGCCGCCGCCCCGACAGGAGCCCGAGCATCCGGCGCAGATCGGCCTCGTCGGTGGGCTTTTCGAGGATACGGCGGCCCACCGCGACGGTGGTATCGCCCGCGAGCACGACCTCGTCCGGCGCGCGCTCGACCGCGAGCGCCTTGCCCTTGGCAAGCCGCGCGACATAGTCACGCGGCAGCTCGGCCTTCAGCGGGGTCTCGTCGATTTCAGGCGCAGCGATGCGTGACGGCACAAGGCCGATCCGCGCCAGCAATTCGCGCCGGCGCGGCGATGTCGAAGCAAGCACGAGCACGGGAAAGTTCGCCGCGCTGCTCACTTGAAGCGATAGGTGATCCGACCCTTGGTCAGGTCATAAGGGGTGAGTTCGACGAGCACTTCGTCGCCCACCAGAACGCGGATTCGATTCTTGCGCATCTTGCCGGCGGTGTGACCCAGAATCTCGTGGTCATTTTCCAGTTTGACGCGAAACATCGCGTTGGGCAGCAGTTCGACCACTTGGCCGCGCATTTCCAGAAGTTCTTCTTTCGCCATCAGTCCTCTATGGGCTCGAAATCAAGGATGCGGGCCCATAACGCCAATTTGTGCCAATTGAAAGCAATCTGTCACAGGCGGTTTCAGGCGACGAGTTTGAGCCTGCGCGCGATGCGCCAGCCAATGGTTTTCATCCAGGCATAGCTCGGCCAGCGCGGCGGCATCGCAGGGTCGAGCCCCAGGCGGCGCAAGGTCGCATTGGCGGCATGCGCCTCGGACTCGCGATAGCTCCACTCGCTGCGCCAGGTGATCGACAGCGAGATCGACGGCGCATTGCCATTGGCGACGAAATGCGGCGCCATCACCGGCATCAGCACCGCATCGCCGGGGCCGAGCGGCACCTGCTGTGCATCGCCATGATAATCGTCCTGCCACGGCAGGTTGCGGTGACCGCCGGTGTGATAGCGTTCATGCTCGCTGCGATGCGCGAAGCGTTCGTCGCCCGACGGCCAGACGTTCATCACCTTTGTGCCGCGCAGTTGCAGCAGGATATTATGCTCGGGATCGAAGTGAAACGGCGTAATCGACCCCGGCGACGAGATGAAGATGAATCCCTGCGGCGTCAGCATCGCGCCCGTGCGCGGCTCGACCACGGCTTCCAGTTCGCCGAGCAGGTCCATCAACAGCGTTCGATAGGCTTCGACATTCTCGATATTCTTGAGCACCGCCCAGCTGCCGTTGCTGTCGATCGTGCGGATCGTCTCGCCGATCGACAGGCCGTTCGAAGGGATGTCTTCGGGGCGAATGCCGATCGGGACATTGCCCGGATTATACTCGACCTCGCTCGCGGGCAGGCTTTCGCCGAGCTGTGCGAGCGCTTCGAGCGTGAGTAGCGGGTGATCGGGCAGATGATGGTGCAGCAGCCCCGCTTGCAGCGGATAGAGGGCGGTCATCCGCTCGAGCGTTTCGGCGGGGAATACCGGGCGGGTGATCGGCTGGAGCGCGGTCATAACGGGCTTTCTACTTCATTTTCGGGCGCAGCGGCACCCTTCCAGCGCCGCCAGAGCCGCTCGGTCTTCGTCAGCATAGCGAAACGAAGCCTGTCCGGGGCGGCCGACAAAGGGACGTTGATCCAGACAAGCGCGCGGCGTTCGCGCCAGACGCTGTCGATCATCGGATGACCAGGCGCCGCGCAGCTGTCGACCCAGTCGATTTTCGGGTCGTCGAGCAGGTCGAGGTTAGCCTGTTGCAACAGCACGCCGGGCGAGAAACGGGCATAATCCTCGTCAAACGCGGTCTTGAACGAAAAGCCGCCGGGCGGGCAAAGGAAGTTGACGAGCATGGCAAGCGGACGGTCGTCCAGATCGAGTGCGCGCATGTCGAGCCGGCCAGCATCGCCCGCCGCGACGAGGATCGCGCGGAACCACGCCTGCGTGTCGCTCTGGCTCGCGAGCGCCGATTTGGCGCGTCCCTTCCAGCCGCGCGCCTCGAGGTCGAGGAAGGCATCGATCCACGGATCGATTGCCTCGTCCGGCTGCCAGCGGCGAAATTGCACCATGCCCTGCTCGGCGAGCCGGTTCGCCTGCCGCCGCAATTCCTTGCGCTTCTTCGCGCGCACCGCGGCGTCCCAATATTCCTCTGGCGACAGATTGCTTTCGAGCAGCGCGCGTTCCTCGCGGTGCACCACCTCGGCCTCGCCGCCACGCATCCGTGCGACATCGACGAGCGCGCGGTGCAGCGGGCCGCCTTCGGTCAGCCGCGGCACATGCACTAGGGTGCGCGCCCATGGCGCCGCGTCGCACCAGCCGAGCAGGATCGACCAGAACAGGCTTTCGAAACCCGCTCGCACGAGCGGGCTGCCGAGGAAATGATTGGGATGCGCCCAGCCCGTGACATGCCGCAGCGGCACGCGGCCATAATGCGTTGCGGGGGCGAGCGGCATGATGCCGATCACCGGCCCGTCACTGCCGTCGCGCACAAGCACCAGCCGCGCGTGCCGTTCGGGATCGAACAGGTGCAGCGCCGATTGCAGGCACCAGCGCTCGGCAAAGGGATTGGGCTCGCTTGTCGCGTCGGCCAGCCGGTCCCACTGCGCGGCAAGGTCGGGTGACAGCGCGAGCGGATCGACAACGCGCACCGTGAGCGGCGCGGCTTCGGCGGCGCTTGTCGGAAAGGCAGGATGGACCGTCATCGGCAGCGAGCCTAGCAGCCAAGCGTTAAGGATGGGTGGCAAATCATCTCATCCTCCTTCCTTCCAAGGAGGAAGAATCAGATCCCGAACAGTTTGGCCAGCGACTTTTCCAGCATGAAGAATTGCCAGATCAGCCGTCCATGATCGCGCCGCCCCGATTGGTGCGCCGCGACGATGCGTTCGATTTCGGCCATGTCGAACCAGCCCGAGCGCGCGAGCGTCGATGAGGTCGCCAACCCCTTCGCGGCCTCGACGAGCGGCCCTCGAAACCAGTGCGACACTGGCGTCACGAACCCCATCTTGGGCCGATAGAGGATGTCGTTCGGCAGATAGCGTTCCATCGCCTGCTTCATGATCGCCTTGCCGGTCCCGCGCTTGACGCGCATCGATGCGGGCAGGCTCGCGGCGAATTCGATCAGCCGATAGTCGAGCAACGGCTCGCGCGCCTCGAGGCTGACCGCCATGCTCATCCGGTCGGTCTTGGTCAGGATGTCGCCGGGGAGCCATATCTGGAGATCGGCATATTGCGCGCGGTCGAGCGGCTCGCGCGCGGGCGCCTCGGCCATCGCCTTCCAGTATCGCGTCTCGGCGACATGATCGCCGAGTGCATGATGCGCGGCGTCGTTGAACAGCCGCGAACGCTGCGCCTGCCCAGTCACCCCGACCGCTTCGGCATAGCCCTCCGCCCCGCTTTTCGACAGGCTGGCGAGCGTCGCGCGCGCGCGGAGCGGGCGCGGCGCCCAATCCATCTGCGGCCACACATGCGACAATGGCCCGAGCACGCCGCGGCGCAGGAAGCCCGGAATCAGCCCGCGCAGCTTCTCCTCCTGATGCTGGAACACCAGGCGGCGGTAGCCGGCGAAGGCTTCGTCGGCACCATCGCCCGAGAGCGCCACCGTCACCTCTTCGCGCGCGAGTTCGCACACACGATAGGTCGGCAGGGCGCTCGCATCGGCAAAGGGCTCGTCGAACTGGTCGGCGATCTTGTCGACCAGCGTGAAGTCGCCCGACGACACGGTGCGCGTCCGGTGATCGGTCGCGAAGCGTTCGGCGATCTGCTGGGCGTAGGCGGTTTCGTCGAGCGCCGCCTGATCGAACCCGATCGTGCAGGTCTTGACCGCCTTCGCGCTCGCCTCGGCCATCAGCGCGACGACCGCGCTGCTGTCGACTCCGCCCGACAGGAAGGCGCCGAGCGGCACGTCGGCGACCATGCGGTCGGTCACCGCGGCGCGCATCAGGTGGACGAGATGCTCGGCCGCCTCGCCTTCCGAAGCCCGGACGCGCTTCGAGAAATCGGGCGCCCACCAGCGCGTCGGTCTGGGCACCGGTTTGCCACGTTCGAGCATCAGATAATGGCCGGCGGGCAGCTTCTCGACGCCCGCGACGATGCAATTGTCGTCAGGGACATAACCGAAGGCGAGGAAGTCCTCGATCGCGGTCAGATTGGCTTCCTGCCTGAGCAGCGGATTGCGCAGCAGCCCTTTCAGTTCCGACGCGAACGCCACCGATCCGTCCGACAGGCGCACATGATGGAGCGGCTTTACGCCCAGCCGGTCGCGCGCAAGGAACAAGCACCCGCGCTGATGATCGTGGATCGCAAAGGCGAACATGCCGTTGAGGCGCGACAGGCAATCGGGACCCCATTGGCGCCACGCCGCGATGATGACCTCGGTATCGCCGCTGGTGCGGAAACGGTGGCCGCGATCCTCAAGCTCGGCGCGCAGCTCGCGGAAATTATAGATTTCGCCATTGTAGGTGAGCGTGACGATCTCGTCGTCGCTCGCCATCGGCTGCGGGCTGCCCGCAATGTCGATGATCGAAAGGCGCAGGTGGCCTAGCCCGACCCCGGGCGCGGTCCACTCGCCCGATCCGTCGGGGCCGCGATGCTGCATCGGCTGGAGCATCGCGCGCAGGCGCGCCGGGTCGACCGGTTTCGCCGTTTCCAGATGATAGATGCCGGCGATCCCACACATATAGGAACCGCTCTTAACGCGTTTTCAGCGCGCGGTCAGCCATTGCCTTGGCTCCGCCCGACGCGGAAAGGAAATCCTCTATCGCATTGCGGCCGCCGTTCCGCTCTTCGCTCGATATGATCAGCGACAGTGCGCGCGGATCGCCGCCGAGTAGCCGCGCCTTGAGGCCCGCAAGCTTCGCGCGGCGCGGATCGCCGGTCACCCTGCCACCGACGACATACCAAGTCGCCGCATCGCGCAACACCGGGCCGGGATGCAGCAGCCGCTCGGTCTTCGCGCCCTCGACTGCGGGGAGCGAGGCGCTCCACGCCCATTTGCTGTCGGGGTCGATCGCGCCTTGCCCGAAGGCGACGACCTCGCGCCCCTCCGCCTGGTGCTCGTACCCGCCGACCGCGACGGTCACCACCTGCCCCTTGTCGTTGGCGAACTGGCGCAGCAGCCGTTGATCGGCGCCATCGAAGCGCGGCTGCCACTCCATGGTTGCGACGCGCGCCTCGCTCCAGCCCGGCGGCGCTTCGACTGCCATCGTATCGGGCAAGGGTGCGCTGCGTCCGCCGACCAGCGCGCCCCAGCCGGCAAAGAGCAACGGAACCGCGAGCGCGACCGGCAATACCGTTTTTGCTCGCCCGGCAAAGCGCGGCACCCCATCCAATCCGCGCACGTCAACCGCAGCGTCATTCGCCGGCCGATCGAACCAGCGCCGCGCCACGAGCATGACGAGCAGGATCACGGCGCCGAAGAAGAACCAGCCATAGAAGACATGGTCGATCCCGCCCGCTACCTCGATCCCCCAGATTTCCGCCGCGACCATCGTGCCATAAGCGCGCAGCGCGTTGGCGAGGATCGTCGTCGCGAGCGCCGCGAGGACAAAAACGATCCGCCGCGTCCAGCTGCGGAAGCAGAGATGTGCCGCGAACACCGCAAAAGCGAGCATCGCGATCAGGAAATTGACCCCCGAACAGGCTTCGGCAACCTCGAAGAAGCCCGCGGGTGTGGTGATGAAGACGCCCTCCATCTCGGCCCGGATGCCCGACAGGTGGAGCAGGACCATGCTGATATGCGCGGTGAGCGTCTGGAGCAGCGGCACCAGTTCTTCACCGAACGGCACCAGCAGCAGCGCATAGCCGAGCGGGAAGAGCAAAGCGCGCACGAGCCTTTCGCCGAGCGTCGCCGCGACGGCGCCCTGCAGCATGAGAATAAGACCCAGTTGACGGAACAGGCCGACCCCCGCGGCTTCACCGACCAGCCACACCAGCCCCGCGCCGGCCATCCATATCAGCGCAGGCCACCAATAGACCGGTGTCAGCGGCCGCAGCAACGCCGCGCGCTGCGACACCAGCCACCCGATCATCGGGACGATCAGCAGGCAATGGGTGAAGGTCGAGCTGTTCCACCAGATACCCGCCACGTCGGCCGCCTCACGCCAGAAGATCGCGAAGATCGCCGCCGACAAGAGGGCAAGCGCCGCAAGATGGCGTTGCCAGCGCGTCATGCGGGCAGCCCCAGCAACTCGCCGAGCGGCGCAAGACGGGCGTCCCAGCCATAGCGCGCGATCATTCGCGCGCGCGCCGCCTGCCCCATCTTTGCCGCCCCGGATCGGTCGTCGAAGAGCGAGCACACGGCATCGGCCATCGCGGCCGCACCATCGGCAACGAGCAGATGTTCGCCCGGCGTCGCGTCGATCCCCTCGGCAGCGGCGGCGCTCGCGACGACGGGCCGCGCCATCGCCATCGCTTCGAGCAATTTGTTCTGCACCCCGCGCGCAAGCAGCAGCGGCGCGACCACGGCATCGGCGGCGACGAGCCACGGCCGCACATCGGGGACCTCGCCGGTGACCGCCACGCCGGGCAGCGCCGCGAGCGCGCGCACTTCATCGGTCGGCGCACGACCGACGATCGCAAAGCGGGCGTGTTGATGCCGCTCGCGGATCAGCGGCAGGATGTCGGTCGCGAACCAGCGCACCGCGTCGATATTGGGGCGGTAATCCATCTGACCGGTGAAGACCGCCAGCGGCCCCTCGCCCACCCCGACCGCATCGAACTTGATCGCCGGGTCGAACCTGTCGGTGTCGATGCCGTTTTCGATAGCGCGGACCTTGTCCGCGCCGAGTTCCCTCTGCTTGCGAAACAACGCCGCCTCGGCCTCGCTCACGAACAGGCTGGCATCGACGCGGCGCGCAACCCCTACCTCATAGGTGCCCAGCACGCGCGCTTCGCGTTTGTGCACCCAGTTCAGCGGCTGGCGCTTGTCCTGTTCAGCGTAGGTGGCGAATTTGGCGGAATCGACGTCGACGAAATCCATCAGCACCAGGCCATCGAACCGGGCGGGCAGATATTGCGCCATCTGGCCCGAGAAGGCGACGATATGGCTGACGGCGCCCTGCCCGATTAGCGCGTCGACATGGCGCGCCAGCGCGGCGTTGCGGAACAAACGGTTCGACACCGGCTCGCCGCGCAGCACCGCCTGCGCCAGTGCGACAGGGCGCGAAGCTTTACGCACTTCGATCGTCAGGCTCTTGCAAAGCGGCGCCATTTTTGCCTGCGCGGTTGCGGCTTCGCCCGCATTGTCGGCGAGCGCTACAACATGCACTGGCGCCAGCTTCGCCAGCGCCTCGAACATGTGCCAGCTGCGGATCCGGTCGCCGCGGTCGGGGGGCCAGGGCGCGCGGTGAACGAGGAACAGGATTTCGGCCACTAGCCGAGTCCGCGGGCGATCAGCGGGCCGATCCGGTTTGCTGCCCAGAGCGGCAGTTTCTTCCAAAGGTCGACTTGCAGCCGGTATTTGGCGCTGTTCGGGTTGGTGTCGCGCGCGGTTTCGCCGGGCGCGAGCCAGCGGGCGTAGACGAGCGGTTGCGGTTCGAAGCCCCAGTTCTTCTTGTAGGCGAAGGGTCCTGTGCCGAGCTTTGAGCGGCCGAAATCGAAGCGGGTGCAGCCGCGTTCGCGGGCGTGGCGCATGAGGGCGAAGTACATGAGTTCGTTGGCGCGGAGGCGGCGAGCGTCGGTGGTGCCGCCGCCCCAATAGGGCATCACGGTGCCGCGCCAAGTGAGGCTGAGGACGCTGGCCACAACTTCACGATCGTTGCGCACATTGAGGATGTTGGCGTCATCGCCGAAGGCATCAATTACACATGAAAACAATGATTTATGAAAAACTGGGGTGCCGAGATTGCGGACGCTCGTCGCATAGATGCGATAATGGTCGCGGCGGTCCTGTTCGGAGCGGCCGGTGGTGACGGTGAGACCGCTTTCGAGGGCCTTGCGGACCTCGGCGCGCTGTTTGCGCGGGATGGCGAGGAGTTCTGCGTCGTCGGCGGCGGCGAGGTCGCGGGCGAAGCCGGCGTAGACGCCGTCCTCGCGAGTCCAGCCCTCGCCTTCGGGCAGCGGGCCGCCGCGCAGTTCGACCGACGGGAGGCTGAGTGAGCGCGCCATGTCGGCCGCGCCCTGCGCGAGCGTTGCCGCCACGGCTTCATTGTCAGCGAGAATGCCGCCACCCACCGCGAAGCCGCTGGCGACGAGCGCCTGACCGAACAGGGGCGAGCGGATATGGTGGAGCGGGAGAAGGCCGGTCAGCTTGCCATCGACGTCGCGCGCGGTGACGAGGTGGCAGCGGTGGCCGGTCGCCTTGGTGATCGCCTCGCACCACGCGCGGGTGTGAAACGGCGTCGCTTGCGCGTGCGCGGCGACATAGGCGTCCCACGCCGCCGTGTCGGACAGCGGGGCGGCGGTGAAGCTTTGGTCGATCGACACAGGCGCGTTCACGCCGCTGCGCGCCAGGGCAAAGCGCGCTGCTGCTGCGCGGGGAGCAAGTCGTCGGCGCGGGTCCATTCGAAGTCGGCGAGCAGCTTCCTGAGCTTGCCAGCCATGGCTGATAAGCCGCTGTAATGCCGGATCTTCGACCGGATCGGCGCATCGGCGACGCGCGGCTGGCCGGGATCGATTTCCCATGGATGGAAATAGAGGATCGCCGGATGCCCCTCTTCGTTCATTCGCGCGATCGCCCAGCGCGTGAAGCCATAGGGCAGCATCCGCATGAAGCCGCCGCCGCCCGCTGCCAATGTCCGCCCCGCAAAGCGCGCGGTGGTGACCGGCCATTCGACGAGGGCGCTGTCAGCCAGCGGGCGCCACGCATGGCGCGGACTTTGCGGCCAGCCATAATGGTCGTGGACGACCGGCGCGACGCTCGACGAATAGGCATAGCCCTGTTCGGCGAGCACCGCATGCGCCCACGGCGTGCGCGTATCGACCGAGAAGCTCGGCGCACGATAGCCGCGCACGGCGACCCCGCCGAGGTCTTCAAGGATCGCCTGTGTCTGCTTCAGGTCGGCGGCGAATTCGTCGGCGGTCATGTTGAACACGCGCTTATGGTCATAGCCGTGGCTGGCAAGTTCGTGCCCCGCCGCGACGATGCGCTTGATCAGCGCGGGATAGCGTTCGGCCACCCAGCCCAAGGTGAAAAAGGTGCCCTTGGCGCCCGCATCGGCAAAAATTTGCAGCACCGCGTCGCAATTCGCCTCGACGCGGCATTCGAGGCTCGGCCAGTCGGCGCGGTCGATCGTGCGCTCAAAGGCGCCGACCTGGAACCAGTCCTCGACATCGACCGACAGGCCGTTCTGCATTTTTCCTCACCTTCATCAGCGGGATAGCCGATTTTGGCCCGGTTGTCAGGCAGCCCAGGTCCGCGAATTCTGCGGGTTGGGTGCATTGTCCGGATCGCGCTCGACCCATTCGATCAACAGGTCGAGCACGCGGCGGAGCGCGGCATCCTGTTCGACGAGCCGCGCCTCGAGCGAGGCGATCTGCCCTTCGAGCGCCGCAAGATGTTCGGGGTCGATCGCGGGTGCCGCCGGAGCGGGTGCTTCGGCCGCGGGCTCGGGCGCGAGCTCCAGAACCTCGGCCTCGGGCTCCACCGGCTTCGGCGGGGTCAGCGGGACAACGCGCGCCGGTTCGGCGGGCGCGGCAAAGGGCGGACGGCCATCGGCGGCGGGCTCGGCGGCGCGCTGCGGCCATTCGAGCGGCGCTTCATTCGCGGGCGTCGGAACGGCGAAGGGTGCGGGGGTCGGTGCCACTGCCGCGGCGGCGGCGGCAACAACCTCTTCGACGGGCAGCGGCGCGAGTGTCGTCGCGTCGATGCCGCGATCGGCCTCGATCTCGGCGACCACCGAGCGCACATTCTGCGCGGTGATGCGGTTCATCTGTTCAACCGCGCCGTAGAGCAGCAGGCGGCTGACGAGCACGTTGAGCTTGCGCGGCACGCCCTCGCTATAGTCGAAGATTTCCTCGAACGCGTCGGGGCTGAAGCTGGGGTTGCCCGTCCAGCCGACCTTGCCGAGACGGTGCAAGATATAGGGTTCGACCTCCTCGGGTTCCATCGGATCGAGGTGGTGCGTCGCGATCACGCGCTGGCGAAGCTGCTCGAGCGCCGGCGAGTGGAACAAGGTCTGGCGGAATTCGGGCTGGCCGAGCAGGAAGATCTGCAGCAACGAATGGCCGCCGAGCTGGAAGTTCGACAGCATGCGCAGCTCTTCGAGCGCCGAGATCGCAAGATTCTGCCCCTCGTCGACGATCAGCAGCGTGCGGCGGCCGGCGCGCGCCTGTTCGCGCAGATATTGCTCCATCGAGCGCAGCAGTTCGGCCTTGCTCTGCCCTTCCCATTCGATGCCGAACTGTTCGGCGACGAGGCGGAGAAGATCGTCGCCCTCGACCTGTGTCGACACCAGCTTGACCGCGGTCAGGCGGTTGGCGTCGATCGTGTTCATCAGATGGCCGACGAGCGTCGTCTTGCCCGCGCCGACATCGCCGGTGATGACGATAAAGCCTTCACCCTGCGCAAGGCCGTAACCCAGGTAGGACATCGCCTTGCGGTGGGTGCCGCTTTCGAAATAGAAATGCGGGTCTGGCGTCAGCTGGAACGGACGCCCGGTGAAACCATAGAACTGATCGTACATCGCAAAAATTCCCGTTGCTTGGTCAGAAGTTGTAACGAAGTCCCACCAAAGCTGAACCGATAAGCTGACTGTTGAAGCCTTCTTGGTCGAAGGCGTTGAGGCTGGCCGCCGCGGTCCCCGTGAGGCCGCGCCAGAAGCGCCGCGAATAGGATGTGGTCAGACCCGCCGACTGGACGTCGCTGGCGCCCGGCGCGCCATTGTCGAAATAATTGACATAACCCGACAAGGAGAGGTCGGAATCGACGTCGAGCTGACGCGCCGCCGACACGAAGAGATAATAATTCTCGTCCTTGATGCCGTTGAGGCTGCCGATCGGCGACAGCAACGGCGCGAGCAGCTTGCGCTGGTCGTAACCGAGGCCGACGCCGTAGCTCCAGCCGGCGAAGCGCGACGACAAAGTCGCCTGCACGCCGCGGCTGCGATATTGCGCCGAGGTCGCGTTGCCGAGCTGGTTGCTGAGGCAGCCGCCGCCCTGCTGGCCGAAGACGCACGGATTGATGTCGCCGCTGATCGGATTGCGGATCGGGTCGAATTGCGTCGGCAGCGCGGCAAGCCCGCCCGACAGGCCGCGGCCAAGGCTGGACAATCCGTCATAGACGCCAACCTGGATCGAGGTCGCATGGTCGGCGCGATAGGTGAAGCTGCCGGTGTAGATGGTGTCGCCATAACGGCGGCCGACTCTGGCCGTAAGCGATGTGCGGCGGCTCGGCTGCCACATCACACCGGCGTCCCAGATCAGCCCGTCGGTATCGAACGAAAGCTGGCGCGGGGTCGATTTATCGGTGATGAAACGGCCGCTGGCATCGCGCACAGGCACGCCATTGGCGTCGACCACCGGATTGCGCTGGCCGATTTCGATATCCTCATAGCCGACGCCGCCGAGCAGCGCGACCGTCGGGCCGATCGGCACCGTCACGTCGGCGCGGGCATATTTACCCTCGTAGCGCTGGTCGAGCTGGCTCGCATCCTCGCGCTCGTACCCGCCCGACACCTGCCATCCGAACGGCAGGTCGCCCGGCCGCGCACCGACGCTGGCCCACGCGACATGGTTCGTCGAGCTGTCGAAAATATCCTGCGGCTGCGAGCCCGGCGAGAGGATCGGGGGCTGGTCCACATCGACCTTGGTATAGCCAAAGCGATAGCCGGCGCCGACGTCGAGCCCGGCGATGCGGCGCGCGAAGGTCGGGCCAGCATAGAGCGAATAGAGGTTCGCGACGTTGCTGGCGTCGCCGATCAACAGACCGCTCGCGGCGCCCTGCCCGTCGGCGCGCGAGCGCGTGGCGAGCGCGCCGCCTTCGAGATTCAGGCCGCGTGCGGCCTCGATCCGGCCGCGGGCGAGGCCGCTGATTGTGTCCGAATCGCCGAGGCCGCCATTCCATCCGATATTATGTTCGTAGCGCAGCGTGCCGGCGAGTTCGGCGCGGTTCGTCACGATCGACGCGTCGACGCCGACCGCGAGGTTCGTATAGGTCAGGACATCGCCGCCATTCTTGAGGTCGGCGGTCAGCACCTGGCCGATTTCGAGATAGGGGCTGACGTCGACCTGCCGCTGCGCCCGGCGGCCTTCGGCGCGCTTCGCCGCACGGCCCTCGGATGCCGGCGCGCCGGCCGCAGGCGCGTTGCCGCTGCCCGTGCCGGGGTCACCCGAAACTTGGGCGTGCGCGCCCGTCGCCGTCCCGGCGAGCAAGAGGGCCGCCAGCGTCGCGCCATGACGCATGGTGGTAGTGCGCATCACGCGCCTCCCTGTCCGTAATAGGTGCCGAAGCGGCGTCCGCCCGGCGAGAATTTGACCCCGTTGAGGAGCAGCTGGATGTGCGGGCACGCGCCCATCAGGCCGATCGCGTCGCGCAGCGCCGATTCGAGCGTTTCGTCGGCGCGTACGACCATGATCGTCTGCCCGACATGCCCCGCGAGCACCGCCGCGGGCGACGCCGCGAGCACCGGCGGCGAATCGATGATGAGGATGCGGCCCGGCGCGCCCTGTTCGAGCTGCGCGAGCAAAGCCTCGGTCCGCGCCGACGCGAGAAGTTCGGTGTCGTGCATATGCCCGGTGCCCGCGGGCATGACCTTCAGGCCCGGGATGTCGGTCTGGATCAGGCAGTCGCCAAGCGGCAGATGCGGATCGGCGAGCGCGTCCATCAGGCCGGGGCCATCATCGAGACCCAGCGCTTCGAGCACGCTCGGTTTGGCGATGTCGGCGTCGATCAGCAGCACGTCATGATCGGCCTCGACCGCGAGGCTCAGCGCGAGATTGACCGCCGAGAAGGTCTTGCCCTCGCCCGGGTTCGCCGACGCGATCAGCACGCGGTGGCCGCGCGGCAGGATCGGGCGATTGCCGACGCCGCCGAAATTGCGGATCAGCTCGCGCTTCACGATGCGATATTCTTCAGAAATGCCCGTCACCGGCGTACCGGGCACGATCATGCCGCGCGAAGCGAGGCGCGCGCGGTCGATCGTTCCCTGCCGCGTCGGCACGATGGCGGGCGCGGCCTTGGCGACGTCCTTGCGCGGCGACGGCTTGGGCGCGGCGGGCGCGGCCTCGACGGACGGTGCCGCCTCGACGACGGGGTCGAGAATTTCGGGCTGCGGCGCTTCCGCGGCGGGTTCTGGCTTCGCCGTCTTCGCCTTTTTGGGCGCTTCGGGCGGCAGCTTCGACACGTCGATCGTCGGCGCATTGGCGGCGGGATCGAGGCCGAACATGTCGGCCGCGCGTTCGAGGAGCGAGGGCGGGCGCTTGACTTTGCGTTGGTCGTTCATGTCATCGTCCCCCGTCACGCAACCATGCCGCGCTGGATGAATTCGGCGACCAGCAGCAAGGCGTAGAGCCCGACGAGCGCGCCCCCGCCGCTCGCCAGCCAGACGAGTTTCTTGCGCCGGTCGAGATGGCGTTCTGCCGTCACGACTTCGGTAATCGATCCGATCACCGGCAGGCCGCTGGCGCGTTCGAGCTTTGCCGCGGTCGCGTAGCTGGTGCGGACCTGGCCGAGGCCGAAGGCGGCGCCGACACCCCCGCCGATACCGGCGAGCAGCACGAGCGTCAGGAACAGCGGCCGGTTGGGCGCGGCGGGGCTTGTCGGTTTCGACGGCGGATCGAGCAGTTCGATCTTGATCGCGTCGGTTTCGGTCTGCACCTCGCCGCGCATGCGCACCTGCTCGCGCTGCGCGAGCAATTTGTCATACTGCGCCTTGAACGCGGTATATTCGCCGTTGATCCGGTCATATTCGGCGGCGATGCCCGGGTTCTGGATCTGCTGCGAGGTGATCTTGGCGATGTCGCCGGTGAGCTGCGCCTTGCGCGACGACAGCGCGCTGACCGTCGCCTGCCGCTCGGCGCGCATCGCCGACAGCGATGCATAGGCGGGGTTCTGCGAATTGCCGCCACTCCCGCCGCCCGCGCCTTCGCGGTCGGCCATGGCTTTCAGCGAGGCGATCTGGCTTTTCAGCGCGATGACGTCGGGGTGCGCGTCGGTCAGCCCGCGCGCACGCATCGACGAAAGTTCGTTCTGCGCGCCCGCAAGCTGCTGGCGCGCGACGCCGCCGCCGACGCCGCCCATGCCGGGGACGTTGATCGTCGCGGGGGTCGAGGAGAGCTGGCCGTTTGCCGCCGCAAGCTGCGCCTGCGCCGACACGAGCTGCGAATCGATCTGGCCGAGTTCGGCGCGCGCCGCTTCGACGCGCTGCGCCGGCGACCCGCTGCCGCCCGGGATCAGGCCGATATTCTGCGCCTCGAACGCCGCGCGGCGCGCTTCGACCTCGCGCAGCGCCTTTTCGCGGTCGGCGATCTGGGCGTCGAGGAATTTCAGCCCCTCGCGCGCGTTCATCCGGCCGCCGCGCAGCTGGTCGTCGCGAAACACGGTGATCAGGCTGTCGAGCACGCCCGACGCGAGCTTGGCGTTGTCGGCGTCCGACAGGCTGCCGACCGCGACGCTCGAGGTGATTTCGAAGATATTGTCCTGCTGCGGGATGACCTTGATGCTCTTTTGCAGCATGCCGACCGCGCCCGCCTTTTCGCGCTCGTTCGCGCCAGCGGGCAGCAGGCCGGTCGTTGCGGCGACCTTTTCCATGTTGCGCGCGCTGGTCAGCGTTTCGCGGATCTGGTCGATCTGCGGGCGTCCGCCGCCGATCTGCGCGTCGTCGGGCAGGATTTCGTTGACGTCGACGAGCAGGCGCGCGCGGCTGTCATAACGGTTGGGGATCGACGCGATCGCCAGCCAGCCGAGGATGCAGATGCCCCACGCCACCGCCAGCACGAGCCACCGGCGCGTCCAGACGCTGTGCAGCGCTACCCTGAATTCGTCGTAAAGGCTGGTCATCGCTCGCAATCTATCCTTGGGAGATGGGTGGGTTGGCGGCCTGGGGTCAGAACATGCTTTCGGGGATGATGATCACATCGCCGGGCTGCAGCCGCACGTTCGCTTTGATATCGCCGCGCTTGATCAGGTCATTAAGCCGCAGGCCAAACTCCTGCTGCTTCCCACTGCCCTTGTCGAAACGGACGAGTCGCGCCTTGTTTCCAGCGGCATATTCGCCGAGGCCGCCGACTGCAATCATTGCGTCGAGCACGGTCATGTTGGCGCGGAACGGGATCGACGCGGGTTTCTCGGTCGCGCCGACGACGCGCACCTGCTGCGAGAAGGTGCTGTTGAAGCTGGTGACGATGACGCTGACGATCGGGTCGGTGATATATTGGCTGAGCTGGAGCTTGAGGTCCTGCTGCAGCATGGTGGGGGTTTTCCCTACCGCGGGCATGTCGGTGATCAGCGGGGTGGTGATGCGGCCGTCGGGGCGCACCTGTACCTTGCCGCCGAGTTCGGGGTTGCGCCAAACGAAGATCTGAAGCTCGTCGAGCGGGCCGATGATATATTCCTCGCCCGGCCCTTCCTGGTTCTGGACGAAGTTCGCGCTCGGCAGCTGCGGCGCGTTGCCGCCGGCGCCCATGCAGCCCGTCAGCGCGGTCGCGGCGATGCCTGACACGAGCGCGGCGCGCGCGATGCGGAGCGAGGGGAACGAAGCCATAATCCATCAACCTTTCGAGCCGTCAGGGGAACCGCGGTCCGGAAACTCCGCGGCGACAGCCATTGCGTCAGCTTCCGCCATTGCTCGAAAAGGGTGAACATAATGTTAGTATTGAACTAAGTTTGGACCGCGCTTGTCGGAAATTGTCCCGATAAGGAACAGATTCTGGCGCGTCAGACGAGCATTTCGCGCGCTGGCCCCTGCCCCAGGAAGGTCGCGGGGCTGGCGCTCGCGCCATAGGCGCCGGCGAGGAAGATCGCGATGAGGTCGCCAACCTCGGCGCGCGGCAGCGCGACCTGATCGCCGAGACGGTCGAGCGGGGTGCAGAGGCAGCCGACGACCGAGACGGTCTCTTCGGCTTCTGCGCCGAAGGCACCCGCGACCGCGATCGGATAGTTGCGGCGGATGACGGTGCCGAAATTGCCGCTCGCGGCGAGCTGGTGGTGGAGGCCGCCGTCGGTGACGAGGAAGGTTTCGCCATGGCTGGTCTTCCGGTCAACGATGCGGATCAGATAGACGCCGGCTTCGGCAACGAGCCAGCGGCCGAGTTCCATCGCGAAATGGCTCTTTGCGAGAACCGGATCGCGCGCCGCCAGCGTCTCGCCGAGCGCCGCCCCGACCGCGGCGACATCGACCGGCTTATCACCGGGGAAATAGGGCACGCCCATCCCGCCGCCGAGGTTGACGAGCGGCGGGGTCTCCCCGATCTCGTTCGCGAGCCGCGCCGCGAGCGCCACCGTCTGCGCCTGCGTCTCGGCGATGGCCGCGGCGTCCAGCGCCTGCGATCCCGCAAAAATATGAAAACCCTGCCAGTCGGCACCGGCGTCCATCAGGCGCCGGACGAGCGCCGGAACCTCGGCGGCATCGACCCCGAACGGCTTGGCGCCGCCGCCCATTTTCATGCCCGACCCCTTGAGGTCGAAGTCGGGATTGACGCGCACCGCGAGGCTGGGTGTGAGGCCGAGATGCTCGGCGATCGACAGCGCTCGTTCGGCCTCGCCCGCGGATTCGAGGTTGAGCGTCGCGCCGGCGGTGATCGTCGCTTCGAGTTCGCGGTCGCGTTTGCCGGGTCCGGCAAAGCTGATGTCGCCCGCCGGCATCCCGCTGGCGAGCGCGGCTTTCAGTTCGCCGCCCGAGGCGACGTCGAACCCGTCGACCAGCCGCGCCATGAAGGCGAGCAAAGGCGCATAGGGGTTCGCCTTCATCGCATAATGCAGCTGGACCCCGGTTGGCATCGCGGCGCGCCACTCGGCGACCCGCGCGGTCAGCATCGCGCTGTCATAGGCGAACAGCGGGGTGTCGCCCGCGACGTCGGCGAGCGCCTCGGCGCGGTCGCCGCCGATGAGCAACATCCCGCTGACATCGGCGCGGAAGCCGGGCGGGATCGGACCATGGGGCTTCATGCCGTCAACTCCTTGGTCCAATCGGCGGCAATCGCCACCCGGTCGAGCTTGCCATTGGGATTGCGCGGCAAGGCGTCGCGCCATTCGATCGCCTGCGGCTGCATGAAATTGGGGAGATTCTGGCGAAGATAGCCCGAAAGCCCTTCCTCGTCGGTGACGCCATCCTTGCCGCGCACGATGAGGATGATCGCGGCGCCGAGCCGCGCATCGGGCACGCCGAACGCAACGGCTTCGTAAATCAAGCCCGACGCAACCGCGACATCCTCGACCTCGGTCGGGCTGACGCGGTTGCCCGCGGTCTTGATCATCGCATCGTCGCGGCCGACGAAATAGAGGAGATGATTGGCGTCGCGGCGCACCGTGTCGCCCGACCACACCGCCATCCCGCCATATTCGGACGCACGCGGCGCGGGTTTGAAACGCTGCGCGCTACGTTCCTCGTCCCGCCAATAGCCCTTGGCGACGAGCGGGCCGCAATGGACGAGTTCGCCGGGTTCCTCGTCGGCGGTGATCGTACCGTCGGGCCGGCACACCAAAATTTCGGCATGCGGGATCGCGCGGCCCATCGAGGTCGGATGGTCGGCGACGAATTTCGGGTCGAGGTAGGTCGAACGAAACGCCTCGGTTAGCCCGTACATCGGATAGATGTCCGCCTCAGGGAATGTGCTGCGCATCGCGCCGATCAGCGACGGCGTGAGCGCGCCGCCGCTGTTGGTCAGCCGTTTCAAATGCGCCGCGGCGTCGGCAGGCCATTCGGCTTCGACGAGTTGGACCCAGAGCGGCGGCACGCCCGCGAGCGTCGTCGCCTTGTGCCGCGCCACCGCTTTCACGACGTCACGCGCGGTCAGATAATCGAGCGGTGCGACCGCGGCCCCCGCATACCAGCTCGAAAGCAGCTGGTTCTGGCCATAATCGAAGCTGAGCGGCAGCACGGCGAGCACGCGGTCATCGGCGACGATTTTGAGATAGGAGGCGACGCTTTCGGCACCGAGCCACAGGTTCGCATGGCTGAGCATCACGCCCTTCGGCCGGCCGGTCGAGCCGCTGGTATAGAGGATCGCGGCGAGATCGTCGGGTTCGGCGATCGACGGGGGCAGCCCCTGCCCGCTCGAATCAATCACTTCCTCGCCGACCTTCAGATCCTGCACCATACATTCGTCGGGCAGGCCATCGCCAAGCATCTCGGCGCGCGCGCCATTGGTGACAAGCAGCTTTGCCCCGCTGTCGGAAAGGATATGCGCGACCTGCGGCCCCTTGAGCAGCGGATTGACCGGCACATGGATCAACCCCGCGCGCGCCGCGGCGAGCGGCATCAGGCACGCCAGCCGCGTCTTCGCGCTCCAGCTGGCGACGCGCTCGCCCGGGCCGCCCGCCTGTTCGAGCAGCCATGACGCCAGCCGTCCGACGCCGGCGTCGAGATCGGCATATGTCGTGACCCGGTCGCCGATCAGCAGCGCAGCCGCATCCGGCGCGCCGCGGCGGGCGAGATGGTCGATCGGCCTGGAAGATGTGTTTTCGGCTTTGGTCATCGGCTGTTAGGACTGGAGTGATAGAGGGCGGCACCATGCAAGGGAACGGTGAACATCACGCTAATGATGAGCGGTTGCCCGCCACAGCGCGCGCGGCCGGTTTTGCGTCGCCGTTCGACCGCGCGGCGTGGTTCGACCTGCTCGAAGCCCATGGCTTTGCAGGCCGGGGCCGGGTCGATGCGCAGGGCATCGCCGGTTCGACGACGGCATGGCTGCCGCTGCGGGTCGAGAAGCCGGGCGACTTCGCGGGGCTGACCAACTGGTACAGCTTTTCGATCCGTCCGCTCTTCGCCGGCGACGGCGAACGAAGCGACGCCTTGAGGACGCTCTTTGCCGATCTTCGCCGGAACGCTGCACGCCTGACGCTCTACCCCGTCGCCGAAACTGCCGAACTTGCCATGGCACTCCGCGCTGCAGGCTGGTGGGTGAAAGAAACGCCCACCGGAGATCGCCATTGGCTCGACCTCGGCGAGATGGACCATGACGCCTGGTGGGCGAGCCGGCCCGGCGCGCTGCGCAATACCGTCCAGCGCAAGGCGAAGAAGGGTGTCGTCGATATTCAGCTGCTCACCGATTTCGATCCGGGAAGCTGGGCGGCTTACGAACAAATCTATGCCGCGAGCTGGAAGCCCGAAGAAGGCCACCCCGCGCTGCTGCGCGCCTTTGCCGAGGCGGAGAGCGATGGCGGACGCCTGCGCATGGGAATCGCGCGTATCGACGGAATCCCCGTCGCCGCACAGTTCTGGACCGTCGAAGATGGCACCGCCTTCATCCACAAGCTCGCGCATGTCGAGGACAGCCTGAAAGCGTCGCCGGGCACCTTGCTGTCGGCCGCATTGTTCCGCCATGTGATCGAGGTCGACGGCGTGAAGCGCGTCGATTTCGGCACCGGCAACGACGGATACAAGCGCGACTGGATGAACCGGCACGACCCGCTGTGGCGCATCGAGGCTTTCAATCCGTCGCGCGTCGCGGCATGGGGACCGGCATTGAAGGCATTTGCCCGTTCGCTGCTCAGGAAAGACTCATGACCGAAGCCAACACCGTCGACGCCACCCTTCGCGCCCTGCTCGCCGATGTGCTTGGACTCGGCGAAGCGCGCGCTGCGGCGCTGACCGAGGACAGCGGGCTGTTCGGCGAACTTCCCGAGTTTGATTCGATGGCGGTCGCGACGGTGCTGACCGAAATGGAAGACCGGCTGGGTATCGTCATCGACGATGATGAAGTCGACGGCGAAATCTTTGAAACCTATGGTAATTTGCTCGCCTTTTCGCTGCGCAAAGTGACCGACTGATCCCGGATGCGCGGATGAGCGAACATCGATTGCGCATCGACCCCGCGGGCACGCCCCGCGCCACCATCCTGATCGTCCCGCCGCTGTTCGAGGAAGCGAACCGCACGCGCCGCACTTTGGTGCTCGCGATGCGCGCACTGGCGGCCGAGGGTTTTGCGGCGGTGCTACCCGACCTGCCGGGGCAGAATGAGAGCCTTGTGCCGCTGGAACAGGTCGATCTGGCACGCTGGCACGATGCGCTTGCCGGGGTTGCGGCGGGCATCGATGGGCCGATCCTTGTCGCATCGGTGCGCGGCGGGGTGCTGATCGACCACCAGGTGAAAGCCGCAGCCTGGTGGCGGCTGGCGCCGGTTGGTGGAGCGTCGCTGCTCCGCACCTTGATGCGTGCGCGGGTGAGCGCCGACCGCGAGGCCGGTCTGACCTCTTCGCTCGAAAGCTTGCAGGAGGAGGCGAAGACCAAGCCGCTGCTCGTCGCGGGCAACCGATTGTCCCCTGAAATGGTCGCGCAGCTCGGCACGAGCGAGGCGCAAACGGTCGAGCCTTTGCGCAATGTCGGCCTCGGCGCCGACGGCATTGCAGGAACGCCGCTTTGGCTGCGCGCCGAACCGGGTGAAGATGCGGCGATGGCGAAGGCAATCGCTGCCGACATATCTGCATGGAGCACGACATGCGGCATCAGCTGAGTTTCGTCTGCGAAGGCGCGACGCTTGCCGCGAGCCTCGACGAGGCGGCGGGCAGTAGCGGCCTGCTGATCGTGTCGGGCGGCAACGAGATACGCAGCGGCGCGCACCGCGGCATGGCGATGCTGGCGGCGCGGATCGCCGAGGCGGGGCATCCGGTGTTCCGTTTCGACCGGCGCGGGATCGGCGACAGCGAAGGCGCGAATGGCGGCTTCGAGAGCAGCGGACCCGATATCGGCGCGGCGATTGCTGCGTTTCGCGGGGCGGCGCCGCACGTGACGCGCATCGTCGCGTTCGGCAATTGCGATGCGGCGAGCGCGTTGTTGCTGCACCAGCCGTTGGCGCTCGACGGGCTGATCGTCGCCAATCCGTGGACCTACGATAGCGAGGCGGAAGACGCCGAGGAACCGGCGCTACCGCCGGCGTCGGCGATACGCGCGCGGTATCTGGCGCGGCTGAAGGATCCGAAAAGCCTGCTCAGGCTGATCAAGGGCGAGGTCGATTTCCGGAAACTGTTTCGCGGGCTTTCGGCGATCAAGGCATCGGCCACGCCCGCTGCGCCCGACAGTCTCGCGGCGCGGATCGACCGGGCTATCACCGAGCTGGACACACCCGCTACGATCCTGCTCGCGTCCGGCGACCGGACCGCACAGGCTTTTATGGAAAACTGCCCGGCTGCGCTGGATCGCGTTCCGGTCGAGCGTCTTGCCAGCCCGTCGCACAGCTTTGCCGGGGAGGATGGCGCGTGGTTGGCTGACCGGATTTTGGGCATATTGAGACGATAGTTGCGTGCCCGATCCCGGTGCCGGGGTGGGAAGCAGACATTCCTAACGTTCGTCATTCCCGCGAAAGCGGGAACCCAGTAGCAACGGCGGCTCGCTGGGTCCCCGCTTTCGCGGGGATGACGAATTAGGGAGTGGAGCGCTGCTTCCGATCGGACCCTACGGCTACCGTATAGCCTCAGGCGTCCGCCATCGCGTGATATTCAGCCTCGGCCAAAAAGCGTTCGGCGTCGAGCGCGGCCATGCAGCCCATGCCCGCGGCGGTCACCGCCTGGCGATAGATTTTGTCGGTGACGTCGCCCGCGGCGAAGACGCCGGGGATCGCGGTCAGTGACGTGCCCGGCGTCACTTCCAGATAGCCATCGGCATCGAGCGGCAGCTTGCCTTTGAACAGCTCGGTCGACGGGCTGTGGCCGATCGCGACGAAGCCGCCATCGGTGGGCTCAAAGCTCGCGTCGCCGGTTTCGGTGTCGATCAGGTCGACGCCGACGAGGCCCGATACGCCCTCGCCCGCGACGAAACGGTCGACGCGCTTGTTCCAAAGGACCTTGATCTTCGGATTGGCGAACAGGCGGTCCTGCAAAATCTTTTCAGCGCGCAGATGATCGCGGCGGTGGATCAGCGTCACGTCTTCGCTGTGGTTGGTGAGGTAGAGCGCTTCCTCGACCGCGGTGTTGCCGCCGCCGATCACCACGACCTTCTTGCCGCGATAGAAGAAGCCGTCGCACGTCGCGCACGCCGAGACGCCCTTCCCGCCAAGCTCCTGCTCGCCCGGCACGCCAAGCCATTTCGCCTGCGCCCCCGTCGCGATGACGAGCGTTTCGGCCATGTAAACATCGCCGCCGTCGCCGGTCAGCTTGAACGGGCGGCGCGACAGATCGACGTCGACGATCGTGTCCCAGATCATGCTGGTGCCGACATGCGTCGCCTGCGCGGTCATCTGTTCCATCAGCCAGGGGCCCTGGATCACCTCGGCAAAGCCCGGGTAATTTTCGACGTCGGTGGTGATCGTCAGCTGGCCGCCGGGTTGCAGCCCCTGCACGACGATCGGCATCATGCCCGCGCGCGCCGCGTAAATCGCCGCCGACAGGCCGGCGGGGCCGGAGCCGAGGATGAGCATCTTGGTGTGGTGGACGGCGGGCATGGCGATCTTTCGTTGACTGTGCGGGCAGGCACAGATGGGTGTTGCCAATAGCGCTAGCAAGGGTCACCTTCCGCGCCAAGGGGAGACTGGCGAATGGCAAGCTGGTGGGAACGTCACGGAGTACCGCGCCTGATCAAATGTGCCTGTTCGCAGGGGCAGATTATGAAGGTGCGGAGCAAGGTCGTGCCGCATGCGCGCGGGCATGTGCTCGAACTCGGCTGCGGCGGCGGGATCAACATGGAGTTTTACCGGCCGGGGCAGATTGAGAGCTTTAGCGGGCTCGATCCCTCGCCCGAACTGCTCGCGATGAGCGTCGCGGCGGCGGCGGCGCGCGGGATCGACGCCGATATCCGTGAAGGGATCGGCGAGGCGATGCCGTTTGAGAGCGGTTCTTTCGACACCGTCGTTACCACCTTCACCTTATGCTCGGTTCACGATCAGGCTGCGGTGCTGAGCGAGATCCGCCGCGTGCTGAAGCCCGGCGGAACTGCCTTGTTCCTGGAACATGGCGCCGCGCCCGATGCCGGGGTCGCAAAATGGCAGCGGCGGATCGAGCCGGTATGGAAGCGGATTGGCGGCAACTGCCACCTGACCCGACCGATCAGCGGCGCTTATGAAAAGGCGGGCTTTGCAGTCGATCAGCAGGCGGCCGCCTATATCCCGAAAACGCCGCGCCCGTTCGGCTGGTACGAATATGGAGCGGCGCGCCCCGCCTAGAAAAAGGATTGCGAGATGATGCGATTCTGGCTTGCCACCCTCACCGCGCTGTTCCTCCTCGCGCCGTCGGTCGCCGAAGCGCGCAAGGTCGCGCTGATCATCGGCAATGGGGATTATGCGAACACCAGCCGCTTGGTGAACCCCGCGAACGACATCAAGATCATCGCCGCGTCGGCGAAGCAGGCGGGGTTCGACGACGTGACGATCGCTGCCGACCTCGCGGTCAACGACTTCCAGAAGGCGATGCGCGATTTTCGCGCCAAGGCCGACGGGGCGGAGGTCGCGATGGTCTATTACGCCGGGCACGGGATCGAGGCGCAGGGGAAGAACTGGCTGATCCCGACCGACGCGCAGCTGAAATCCGACCTCGACCTGCCCTATGAGGCGATCAATCTCGACCGGTTGATGGAATCGGTGTCGGGGGCGCAGATTCGCATGGTCGTGCTCGATTCGTGCCGCAACAATCCGTTCGGTCGCTCGTGGCGGTCGGGGACGCGCGCGGTGGTGAATGGCCTCGCGGGGGTCGAGGCTGACGATGTGCTGGTGATCTTTGCCGCGGCGCCGGGGCAGACCGCGGCCGACGGAACGAGTGGCAATTCGCCGTTCGCGACCTCGCTCGCGAAACGCCTGCCGCAGCCCGATATGCCGGTGCAGCTGCTCGGCGGCCTGATCCGCGACGATGTGCTGAAAGCGACCGGCGGCAGCCAGCGGCCGTTCGTGAGCGCGAGCATCACCGGGACGCCGGTCTATCTGGTGCCGCGCACGACGCCGGCGAGTGCGCCAGCATCGGGCAACCGTAGCGGGCTGGAGGAGCTGCTGTGGAAGGGCGCGATGGCCGAAAACAGCGTCCGTGCCTTCAGCGCATATCTCGCCGAATTCCCGGCGGGCAAATATGCCGCGCAAGCAGGCGAGAATATCACCCGCCTGGAGAAAGATCCCGGTGCGGTCATCCCGCCCGTCACGATGGTAGCGATGACGGAGCCGGCCCCCGCGGCCCGACCGGCGGCGCGGAAATTCACGCTGTCGAACATCCGCGTCGAATGCGTCAAGCTGACCGGGCGCCTCGGGCTTGGCCTCCCCGACCAGCTGTTCCTGCGCTTCAACACGGGGCAGCGCTTTCCCGAGGGCAAGAGCGAGATTTATTCGATCAGGAAGGGTGAGAGCTGGGCGGTGCCCCAAAGCTTCGAGTTCGACCAGCCGGTGAGTTTCCAGCTGCGCGAGTTCGACGATATCGGCGGCAGCGACAATATCGGGACGATCGACATCGGCGATGCGGCGGGGACGTTCACGAAAACGCTCGACGGCGACGCCAGCGATTATCGGGTGACCTATACGTTGACGGTCGCCTGACGGCTCAGTCGGGGTCGGACTTCTCGCCGACCTCAACCAAGCCATGCCCCACACTCACCCGCTCGTCGAAGACGAAGCAGCTGCCGTGCCAGCGGCTGTCGGCTTCGGGCACCTGTTCGAGATAGGCGAGGATGCCGCCCTTGAGGTGGACGACATCCTCGACGCCTTCATGGCGCAGGAAGGCTGTCGATTTTTCGCAGCGGATGCCGCCGGTGCAGAACATCGCGACGCGCTTGCCCGCAAAACGGTCGGCATTGGCGCGCCACCAGTCGGGGAATTCGCCGAAGCTCTTCGTTTCGGGGTCGACCGCGCCCGTAAAGCTGCCGTAGCCGACCTCGAAGCCGTTGCGCGTGTCGATCAGCACGGTGTCGGGATCGTCGACGAGCGCGTTCCAGTCGGCGGGATCGACATAAGGCGCGGCGTCGCGTGCGGGGTCGAGCCCCGGCACCTTCATCGTCACGATTTCCTTTTTCAGCCGCACCTTCATCCGCTGGAACGGCATCTCGGCGGCGGTCGAATATTTGACGTCGAGCCCGGCGCAGTCAGGAAGCGCCCGGATATGGCCGAGCACCGCGGCGATCCCGGCCTCGGTTCCGGCGATCGTGCCGTTGATGCCTTCGCGCGCGAGGAGGAGCGTGCCCATCACGCCCTCTGCCGCGCAGAGGTCGATCAGCGGCTGGCGCAATGCGGCGGGATCGTCGAACGATGCGAAACGATAAAGGGCGGCAACCTGGAACATGGGGGCGCCATGTAGGCGCGATTGCGCCTCAACGAAAGGGATCGCCGCGCCCCGTCGCATATTGCGCCATCGCCATCGTCGTCCATTGCGCGTTGACGCGGATGCAGCTGGGGAAGGTGCTCGCGTCGGTGACGAACACATTGGTCGTTTCGTGGACGCGGCAGTCGAGGTCGACGACACCGTACGACGGATCCTCGTTGATCGCATTGCCGCCATGCGGGTGGCTGCTCGACAGCGTGACATCGTCCTGTTCGCGGATCGCGTCGCGGAAGAAGGCGTCGACATCCATGTCGGGCGTGATCTTTTGCCCCTTGGCCAGCGCTGGATAGCATTCGAGCGCGCCCGCGGCGAAATGGACCTTGGTGAGCGTCGCCATCGCGTCGCGCAGCACCGGCAGATCGTCGTCCACGTCGAGGCTGAACTTCAGCTTGCCGTCGACGATCTGCCCGCGGCGGTCGGCGGGGAACAAGATGCCCGCCGAATGGACGCGGCCGAAATTCTTCATGCGCGCCGCATGGTCGCCGAACCAGCCGGGCATCAGCGACGCCATCGACATCGGCGGCTGAAAATGGCTTTCGAGCAGGAAGTCGCCGCAGTCGACATAGCTCGACATCTGATCCTCGTCCCACGCGTCGCCGCCAGCACCTTCGGGCATCAGCGCGACCACCGGCGAAGCGACGTTGAGCGACACCTGATAGCCGGTGCGGTCGATATCGCTGCGGTCGAGCAGCTTCGACGAGGCGATCGTGCCCGCGGCGACGACGACACCGACGCGCGCACGAACGAGCGTCTTCGACCCGTCGGGGAGGACCAGCTTCACCGCCTCGGCCTCGCGCCGGCCGTCGTAGGCGGTCTGCCAGATGATCCGTTCGGCCTTCGTCCCCGGCAGGATGCGCGCGCCGAAATCGCGGCACGCCTCGGGCAGATAGGTTTGCGCGATGCCCATGCGGCGGCCATAGGCGCAGCCCGAATTGCAATAGCCGCAATAGGCGCAGGCATTGACGGTGTTCGGCGGACCGAAATTCTTCGCGAACCAGTCGGCGATCGCACGCTGGTCGCGCGGGTTGGTCGATCCCTGCGCGTAGCTGCGCCAGCCCTCGATCAGGTGCGGGCCGTTGTGGCGTCCGCTGCGCGGTTCGATCGGCGCGATGCCGAGCTTGTCGCGGACCGCATCATAGCTCGCGTGGAACGCCGCGGCGTCGACGGGCGCACCGATGCTCGCCCATTTCGCGAGCACGTCCTTTGCGTCGGGGTGCGTGCGCCCCGGCTCGTTGACGCGCAGGCAAATCCCGTTGTTGATCGTCGACGACCCGCCGACGCAGCGTCCCTGGAACACCACGAAATCGCGGTTGGTCGAGGTTTGCAGCGCGCCATGCTTGTAGAGCTTCGCGATCATGTCGAGTTCGTGATGCGTAATCGCGTGGCTGGGATAGAATGGCCCCGCCTCGACGATCAGCACCTTATAGCCCTGCGCCGCGATATTATAGGCGGCGACCCCGCCCCCGGCACCCGAACCGATGACGATAACATCATATTCGTCGTCGACCCTCGACGCATCGAGGATATGCGCGGGGTCGATCTCGCGCCCGTGAATCCGCTCCAGCGGCACTTCTTCGCTGCCGCGCTGGCGAAATTGGGGGAGCGTGAAGCCGATCTGGCGGTGCACCGGATTATTGGCGTTGGCACCCTGATCGCCGGGCCCGAGCCCCGGCTGCCAATGGCCGTAATAGCAGGCGTAAATGACGCCGCGCAGCCGCGCCATGTCCTGGAACAGGTCGATCTGGCTGTCCTGCAGCCGGTCTTTAAGCTTCTCGGCGCGGTCCGCGACATCATTCTCGGTAAAGAAGGGGCCGCCGAGCACCAGTTCGGTCGCGGTCAGCGACAGGCGGATCTCGTCGAGCTTGGTCCCGCCGACCTTTTCGAACAGATCGCAAACGTTGGCGACGACCTGATCGGCCGAAATCACCATCTCGGCTTCGTAAAACAGTGCTTCGGTCAGCGCCTTCAGAAATTTGAGCTGCCCGAAATTAAACGGTGCCGTCATCGCCCTGCCCCCAGTTTGCGTACGCCGCAAAATGCCGGATTTTAGCAGGCCGGGGCAAGCTGTATTGTATGGGATCGCCAGTTACGCAGTGCGCGCGAGCTTTTCTTCCGCAAGGAACGGCTGCACGGCCGCCAACGCGCGCGTCACATAGTCCGCTTTCTCGCCGACCGGCGCGACATAGTGCAGCGCCTCCTCGGCCGCGGCGGTCCCGGCCAGCCGCGCGATGATCCACGCGGCGAGATATTGCGACGCGAGGCAACCGCCCGCGGTCGCGACATTGCCATGCGCGACGAAGGGTGCGTCGAGCACCTCGACTCCGGCCTCGATCACCCACGGCTTGGTGGTGAGGTCGGTGCAGGCGGGGAGCGCGCCAATCAGCCCGAGCTTCGCGAGCAGCAGCGTCCCCGAACATTGTGCGCCGATCAGCTGGCGCGACGGGTCGAGCCGGATGCGGCCGAGCATCAGCGGGTCCGCCGCGATCTCGCGCGTCTTGATCCCGCTGCCGATTATCACCGCGTCGGCCTTCGCCACGAAGTCGAGCGGTTGCTGACGCTCGATCGTCACGCCGTTCATCGAGGTCACGCGCGGCGTCGGCGACGTGATGTGCGCTTCCCAGCCCTGCCCGCGCAAACGGTTCAGGATTCCGGCCGCAACGAACGAATCGAGTTCGTTGAAGCCGTCGAAGGTCAGCACCGCAATCTGCACGTCAAAACTCCCCTTGAAACGAGCGGCGCCTATACAGCGCCTTCGAAGATATCATCAACCCAGTGCGACCGCGCGGTGCCGTCGCGCGGCGACGCGAGGTAGCGGCCCCATGCCGCGCTCTCGTGCGCGACGATCCCGAGTTCCCAGACGCAGAAGGTCGGGCGCGGGGCGCCCGCGCCCGGCGGATAGGCCGGATCGAACGGCGCGAAGGCTGGCATGTCGCCGTGCCGATACCAGACCGCTTCCCAGAGTTCGTTCGACCCGCGCCACACCGACACGAGCAGGAAATAGAAATCGGCGCCGCAGCGGTGGAGGATGACGAAACCGCAATCGCCCGGCGCGACGGCCGCCACCGCCTGTCCGGCGAACCAGTCGGCGCAGAGCTTCGCCACTTCGTCCGGCACCGGCGCGTCGGCAGTGGTCAGGTGATAGAGCTTGAGCGCCGCGCCGCCCGCTTCGACGAGCGCGCGAAATTCTGCATGTTTCGGATAATGAAGATAGGCGGGATCGACGGCGGCGGACATAGGCATCTCCAACGATGTTCTTTATATGTTCTATACATGCCCACCGCACGCCGCAAGCCTGCTCACGCTGAGCGCCAATCTTTATCGCCGGATCGTGAGCCCGAGCGTGATGCTGCCGTCGCCCGCCGCCCCGCCCTGTCGGCCGGCGAGCAGGTCGAGGTCGATGCGGTCGCGGTCGAAGGTCCATCGAATCCCCGCCTGCAGTGCGGGCCGCTGGTCGGGCCGTCCGAAGATTTCCGCCATCAGCGCGACCCCTTTCGCCGCGGCGACATCGACCTGCGCGCCGTAGAGCGGATGCGCGCCCTCGCCCCGGCTGTGCCCGACGCCGGCGTTGAGGTTGACCGTGAGATTTCCGGCCGGCCGGAAAGTCACGGGCACCAGAAGCGCCGCGCTGTCGATATGTCCCGAACCCGGGTCGATCAAAGCCGATCCGGCCAGCCCGACCGCCGGGCCGCGGCCGCCCTCGTGCAAGGTCCATTTGATCGCGGGTCCGGCAAGCCAGCGGCGCGCACCGGGCGTCCCCACCCGCTGGACGGTTCCGCCGATCTCGACCGCCGGCAGCGCTTCGGCCGTGCAGGCGGGGCTGAAATTGACGAGGCGCTCGCCGTGGCCAAGGTCGCTGACCCAGCTTTCGAGGTGGCAGGCGCCGGGGGTTTCGACGGCAGCGTCGTCGACGCCATGCGCGCCGCCCGCGGCGATCGCGGGCAGCGGCATCGCGATTACGCTCGCGGCCGCCAGACCCGGCAGCAGGCGGAATTCGATGATCCGCATCGCCTGTCTCCCGCCGTCATCACAGCCAGCCGCGCTTGCGGAAATAGGCGAAGGGCAGGATCGACGAGACGAGCATCAGCCCAATCGCGAACGGGTAGCCATACTGCCAGCGTAGTTCGGGCATGAGGTCGAAATTCATCCCGTAGATCGACGCGATCAGCGTCGGCGGCAGGAAAGCCACCGCGGCGACGGTGAAAATCTTGATGATCTGGTTCTGCTCGAGGTTGATCAGGCCCAGCGTCGCGTCGAGCAGGAAGTTGATCTTGCCCGACAGGAAGCTCGCATGATCGGTCAGCGCCTGCACGTCGCGCTGGATCGTCTTGAGCCGCGCGCGCGCCTCGCGGGCGCTGCCTTCGCTTCGCGTGCTGTGATAGGACAGCATCCGCGCGAGCCCGACGAGGCATTCGCGCAGCTTGGTGAGCAGATCGCCCTCGCGCCCGATGCGCCCGAGCATCGCTTCGAGGTCGCGCGCCGGGCCTTCGGCGCCGCCGCCCGCGGCCTTGCGCGCGAAAACGTCGCGCGACACGGTGTCGCAGTGGAGCGCGCTGCGTTCGAGCACGTCGGCGACGCGATCGACGATCGCCTCGATCAGGTCGAGCATCAGCGTTTCGGCGGTCGTCGCGCCGTTGCTGCGCAGCCGGCGCGCGACGACCTGTTCGAACGGCGCGGCTTCGGCATGGCGAACCGTCGCGAGGCTTGCCGCGCCGAGGATGAAGGTGACGGGCGCGAGGCGCGGCGCATCGCCGTCGAGCCCGACGACGATCGGTACCGTCATAAACTGCGCGCCGGCCTCTTCGTAGAGCCGCGCCGAGGGTTCGATTTCCTGCATTTCGGGCAGCGTCGGGATCGAAATTCCGAGCAAGGCGGCGGCATTTGCGGCGTCGTCGGCGGTCGGATGGACGATATCCGCCCACAGGATGGCGGGCGGGTTGGCCGCGCCGATATCGGCGCGGACGAGGCGGTCGGCCTCGCGAACGAAAGCGTGGAACATGGAGTGTCTCCTGAATGCTGGCGTCCGCCAGCGTCAGGAGATGCGCAGGAGATTACCCCTGACGGACCGCCGTGGCTGCCGGACATATGGTGCGACGTCTACTGTCGGGGTCCATTTTTCGGTCCTTGGGTTGATGCCGGAGTCGCGCCCCGGCGGGCGGCGCTATGCGCCCGCCGGTTTAGCCTGTCAATTCGCGATGTTATGGCGCTACGCCGCCTTTTTCGCCTGCCGGTATTTGTGCAGCAGCGGTTCGGTATAGCCCGACGGCTGCGTCACGCCCTCGAAGATCAGCGCGCGCGCCGCTTGGTACGCGATGCCGTCGGGGGTCAGCTTTTCGTAGAGCGCATCGCCGGCGTTCTGCGCGTCGACCTTTGCCGCCATGCGCGTCAGTGCGGCGTCGACCTGTTCGGGGGTGCAGACGCCGTGGAGCAGCCAGTTGGCGAGCGCCTGGCTAGCGATGCGCAAGGTCGCGCGATCTTCCATCAGGCCAACGTCGTCGATGTCGGGCACCTTCGAGCAGCCGACGCCCTGGTCGATCCAGCGCACGACATAGCCGAGGATGCCCTGGCAATTGTTATCGAGCTCGCGGGTGATTTCGGCCTCGCTCCAGTTGCGCCCCGTGGCGACGGGGATGTTGAGCAGGCGACCCAGCGAAGGCACGGCTTCGCCCGCGATCTCCTTCTGCCGCGCGAACACGTCGACCTGATGATAGTGCAGCGCGTGCAGCGTCGCGGCGGTCGGCGACGGCACCCACGCGGTGTTCGCGCCCGATTTCGGATGGCCGACCTTGGCCTCGAGCATCGCGCGCATCAGGTCGGGCATCGCCCACATGCCCTTGCCGATCTGCGCCTTGCCCGACAGCCCGCAGGCAAGGCCGATGCGAACGTTGCGGTCCTCGTACGACGCGATCCAGTCGCTCGCCTTCATTTCGCCCTTCGGGATCATCGGTCCCGCGCGCATCGAGGTGTGGATTTCGTCGCCGGTGCGATCGAGGAAGCCGGTGTTGATGAAGACGATGCGGTCCTTCACCGCGTGGATGCACGCGCTGAGGTTGGCCGACGTACGACGCTCCTCGTCCATCACGCCGACCTTCATCGTGTGACGCGCGAGGCCGAGCATATCTTCCACGGCATCGAACAGCCGGTTCGTGAAGCCGCATTCCTCGGGGCCATGCTGCTTGGGCTTGACGATATAGATGCTGCCCCCGCGGCTGTTCCTGAGCGTGCCGAGCCCCTTGAGGTCGTGGAGCGAGCAGAGGCTGGTGATGACGGCGTCGCAGAGGCCCTCGGGCGCTTCGGCGCCGTTCGGGAGCTTGATCATCGGCGTCGTCATCAGATGACCGACGTTGCGCACGAACATCACGCTGCGGCCGTGGAGGGTGAAGGCTTCGCCCGATGGCGAGGTCCATTTGCGGTCGGCCTCCATCGCGCGCGTGACCGTCTGTCCGCCCTTGGCAAAGCTTTCGACGAGATCGCCGCGCATCAGGCCGAGCCAGTTGGTGTAGCCGAGCGCCTTGTCCTCACCGTCCACCGCGGCGACGCTGTCCTCAAGATCGATGATCGTCGTCAGCGCGGCTTCGAGCACGACGTCGGCGATGCCCGCGGGGTCGGTCTTGCCGATCGCGCTGGCGGGGTCGATCACCAGTTCGATATGCAGGCCGTTGTGGCGGAGCAGGATGCCGCCGGGCTTGCTGCCGGCCCATTGCGCCGGATCGGCGAGCACGGGCTCTCCGCCCTGCCAGTCCGCCCAGCTGCCCGACGCCAGCGGGACCGCTTCGTCGAGAAACGCCTTGGCGCGCGCGATCACCGCGGCGCCGCGGTCGGCGTCATAGCCGCCGGGCCTGGCCGGCGGCGCGTCGAGTGCGTCGGTGCCGTAGAGCGCATCGTAGAGGCTGCCCCAGCGCGCATTGGCGGCATTGAGGGCGAAGCGCGCGTTGAGCGCGGGCACGACAAGTTGCGGCCCCGCCATCGTCGCGATTTCGGGATCGACATTCTGCGTGCCGACCTGAAACGCTGCGGGTTCGGGGACGAGGTAGCCGATCTCGCGCAGGAACGCTTGATAGGCGGCGGCGTCATGCGGCTGCCCCGCACGCGCTTCGTGCCAGGCGTCGATCTGCGTTTGCAAATCCTCGCGCTTCGCCAGCAGCGACGCATTCTCGGGCGCGAACTTGCCGAGCAGGTCCGCGAAATCGCTCCAGAATCTGGCGGTGTCGAGCCCCGTGCCCGGCAGCGCGCGCTGTTCGACAAAGTCGGCCAGTCGCGAATCGACGGACAGGCCGGAACGGTCGAGAAATTCGGTCATGCTACACCCTCTGGTCGGCGCGGCTGCGCCAGTGGACCCGGGGAGGAAAGGGCCGCCCGCCTATGCCGCGATTGGTTTCGATTGGCAATGGGCGCTTTTCAATGCGGGCCGGGTAGTTTACGTTGCAACGCACAACGAAAAAATCTCTCTCCCCAACTGACCCGGAATCATGGACGATACACGACTGAAACTGATGGAAGCCATCGCCCGCAAAAGGCTGGTGACGGCGCATTATAACGGCCAGGTGCTGACGCTGGCGCCGCACCTGCTGTTCGAGCGCCGCGGCGACCTGTTCATCAGCGCACTGAACCTCAACAAGAGCTGGCGGTCCGATGAGGACCCGCGGCTCGGCCACTTCAAGCTCGATGGATTGGCGTCGATCGAGCTCAGCGAAGAGGAGTTCGAGCCCCTGCCCGGTTTCGAACCCGCGCCGCCGCGCGAGGAAGACACGCCGCTGCTCGCGGTCTGAGTTCAGGCAACCCCGCGGGCCGGCGTCGGAGCCGGCGCCAGTTCGGCAATCGCGACCCGCACCTGATTCCGTCCACCCGCCTTGGCGCGGTACAGCGCGGCGTCGGCGCGGCGCGACAGGTCGAACAGCGAATCGTCCGACGTTCGCTGCGCCACTCCGAAAGACGCTGTAAAGCCGCGGTCGACCCCCAGCACCGGCAATTGCGCCGAGGTAAAGGTCGTGCGCACGGTTTCGGCATAGAGGCGGCCGTCGGACAGCAGCGCGTCGGGAAGCAGGACGGCGAATTCCTCGCCCCCGATCCGGCCGACGATCGCATTGGCGGGCGCCGCATCGACCAGCATCGCCGCGAAATGCGCGATCACGCCGTCGCCCGCGGCGTGGCCGAAGCTGTCGTTGATCTTCTTGAAGTCGTCGAGGTCGGCCGCGACGAGCACCGCCACCTCCCCGCCGCGCAGCAGCGCCAGTTCGGCATGATGTTCGAAACCGCGCCGGTTGAGCACACTCGAAAGCGGATCGGTTTCCGAGCGCGCGACCATCTCCGCGGTGGTGTCGCGCATGATCACGAGCAGCATGACGAGCGCGATCGCCATGAGCGTGACGACGCTCCCGCTTTGCGAGATCGCGGCATAAGTCGTCGCCATATAGCCCTGCGGCGCGCTCGCCGTCCCTACGATCGCCGCGATGAAGGGTTTGGCGACATAGATGCTCGCCGCGAGCACCTGAAGCGCGATCAGCAGCAGGTCGAGCGCCTGGCGCCGGCCCGAGCGCCAGATCACGAGCCCGAGCAGGGCCTGCATCGAAAAATAGGGTATCTGGTAAAGCATCAGACGCACGATCGAGCCATAGGTCATGCTGAAGATCACCGGCACGGCGAGGATCGTGACGACCCAGATCGCCGCCATCGCGCCCCACGGCGGCTGCGCCCGATAATGATGAGCGACACCGACCAGCGCAAAGCTGAGCGCGATCAGGAAGACCAGGAATATGCCGATGCCGACCGGGGTCGGATCGACCTGCCGCGTCAGCAGAAACTCCAACGCGACATAGATGATGCCCATGCCATAGCCCGCCGCAAGCCACCGCGCACCGCGCGCGCCGCGGTTCGTCGCCGCGACCACGGCGAACGCAACGGCAAAAATGCCGGCGACGGACATGTTGATGCCAAGCACAAAGGCGGCGGTCATCGGCTCACTCACTTATCGGTTCGGCCAGCGTAGCGACGCTGTTCCGAACTTTCGGTTAATGCGTTGCGATTCGGTGCAATTCGAGTGCCCCATTACCGAAGGGAACGGCCCGCGACAGTGACTTGCCGCACAGCGAAGACAAAATCGCCGCCCCGGGGGTGCAAAAGCCCCTCGCCGCTCGCTATAGCCACCCCATGGTCAGTCTCACCGCGACAGAAAATGCGACGCTTGAACGCGCCGCCGACGCCCCGATGCTCGCGCAAGTCGAGCAATGGGCGGCGGTGAACAGCGGCACGGGCAATCTGGCGGGATTGAAGACGATCGCGGGGCAGCTGGCCGATGCCTTTGCGGCGCTGCCCGGCGAGGTCCGGCTGGTCGCCGCCGACCCCGTCGAAAGCGTCGATAGCGCAGGCACCGTCAACACCATCCAGCGCGGCGACCATCTGCACGTGCGCGTGCGCCCCGAGGCGCCGGTCCAATTGCTGCTGACCGGGCATATGGACACGGTGTTCGCCGCCGATCATCCATTCCAGACGTTGAAGTGGCTGGAAGACGGCGTGCTCAACGGCCCCGGCACCGCCGACATGAAGGCGGGCATTTCGGTGATCCTCGCGGCGCTGACGGCGCTGGAGGCATCGCCGCTCGCGAGCCGCGTCGGATATGACGTGATGATCAACAGCGACGAGGAAACGGGCAGCCAGGCGTCGGCGCGGCTGATCGCCGAACTCGCGAAGGGCAAGACCGCGGCGCTGACGTATGAGCCCGCGCTGCCCGACGGCACGCTGGCGGGAGCGCGGCCGGGCAGCGGCAATTTCTCGGTCATCGTCCACGGCCGCGCGGCGCATGCCGGGCGCAATCCGCAAGAGGGGCGCAACGCCTTGCTCGCCGCCGCCGACCTCGCGCTGCGGCTCGGCGCGCTGAAGTCCGATACGCTGAAGGTCAATCCGGCCAAGATCGACGGCGGCGGCCCGAACAATATCGTGCCCGACAGCGCGATCCTGCGCGTCAATATGCGCCCGTCGACCCCCGACGCGATGGCGGCGGCCGAGGCGGCGATGCGCGATGCGATCGCGGCGGTGTCGCGCGAGCATGATGTCCATTGCCACGTCCACGGCGGCTTCAATCGCCCGCCCAAGCCGCTTGATGCGGCGGCGACGCGCCTGTTCGAACTGGTACGCGATTGCGGCGCCGCGCTCGGCCTGCCGATCGGCTGGAACGCGACCGGCGGGGTGTGCGACGGCAATAATATCGCGGCGTGCGGCGTGCCGGTGGTCGACACGATGGGCCCGCGCGGCGGCGCGATCCATTCGTCGGACGAATTTCTGATCGTCGATAGCCTCGCCGAGCGCGCGCAACTGTCGGCACTCACCATGATAAGAATAGCGGAACGGGGGACTGTGTGAATTATGTGATCCGGGCGGCCAAGCCGGGCGACTTGCAAAGCATTTACGAGATGGCGAAGCTGACCGGCGGCGGCTTCACCAACCTGCCCCCCGACAAGAATGCCTTGCGTGCCAAGCTCGAGCGCACCGAAGCATCGTTCGCGAGCGACAAGGAATATCCGTCGGACGAGCTGTACCTGCTCGTGCTCGAAGATACGGACAATGGCGAAGTGCGCGGCACCTGCCAGATTTTCGGGCAGGTTGGGCAGCGCTGGCCCTTCTATTCGTACCGCATCGGCACCGACAGCAAGCATAGCGAGCAGCTGGGCCGCACCTTCCACGCACAGGTGCTGATGCTCAGCAACGACCTCAACGGCGCGAGCGAGGTCGGCGGGCTGTTCCTGCACCCCGCGGCGCGCGCCGGCGGGCTCGGGCTGCTGCTCGCGCGTTCGCGCTATTTGTTCATCGCGCGGCACCGCGCGCGCTTCGGCGACCGCATCCTCGCCGAGCTGCGCGGGGTGATCGACGAAGCAGGCGGATCGCCCTTCTGGGACGGGGTCGCGGGCAAATTCTTTGGCATGAACTTCCAGGAAGCCGACCAGTTCAACGCGGTCCACGGCAATCAGTTCATCGCCGACCTGATGCCCAAACACCCCGTCTATATCGCGATGCTGGGCGAGCATGCGCGCAGCGTCATCGGCGTGCCGCACCCGACGGGGCGCGCGGCGATGCGCATGCTCGAGAATGAGGGCTTCGCGTACGAAAACTTTGTCGACATCTTCGACGGCGGCCCGACGATGACCGCGCGCACCGATCAGGTCGCAAGCATCAAGGACGCGAAACATATCGAGATTTCGGCCATCGCCGAAACGGGCAAGGACGCGCTGGTCGCGACGGGGCAACTCGCCGATTTCCGCTGTTGTTTCGGCAAGGTCGGCGACGGCGCGACGCTCGACAGCGAGGCGGCGAAGCTGCTGGGTGTCGGAAAAGGCAGCAACATCAGCTGGATCGGGCGCTAAACCATGCTCACCGAAATCAATTTCGACGGGATCATCGGCCCGAGCCACAATTATGCCGGGCTCAGCCGCGGCAATATCGCGTCGGCAAGCAATGCCGGCGACGTGTCGCAGCCGCGCGCCGCAGCACTGCAGGGCATCGAGAAGATGCGCCATAACCTGACGCTCGGGCTGCCGCAGGGCTTCTTCGCTCCGCTCGACCGCCCCGACGCGCCCTGGCTGGCGACGCTCGGCACGACGCCGGAGGACGCCGAGGGGCATTTGCGCGCGCAAGCCTGGTCGGCGTCGTCGATGTGGGCCGCCAACGCCGCGACCGTCTCCCCCGCCCCCGACAGCGCCGACGGCAAATGCCATCTGACCGTCGCGAACCTCGTCACCATGCCGCACCGCAGCCATGAATGGCCGGGCACGCTCGCGCAGCTTCGCCTTGCGTTCGCGCATCCCGCCTTTGCGGTGCACGCCCCCATCCCCGCCCCCTTCGGCGACGAGGGCGCGGCGAACCATATGCGGCTGTGCAGCGGGCACGACGGGCAAGGCGTCGAGATCTTCGTCTATGGCGTCGGCGGCGGCCGCTTCCCGGCGCGCCAGCATCTCGATGCGTCGAAAGCGATCGCGCGCAATCACCGGCTCGATCCCGCGCGCACCTTGTTCATCCGCCAGTCGGACACCGCGATCCAGGGCGGCGCGTTCCACAACGACGTCGTCGCGGTCGCGAACGAGCATGTGCTCTTCACGCACGAAACCGCGTTCGAGGACCGCGAGGCGGCGCACGCCGAAATCCGCGCCGCCTTCCCCGCGGTCGAGATCGTCGAGGTGCCCGCGAGCGCGGTGAGCCTGCCCGACGCGATCAAATCCTATCTGTTCAACGCCCAGCTGGTCAGCCTGCCCGACGGCGGCGGCATGGGACTGGTGCTGCCGACCGAGGCGCAGGCGACGCCCGCGGTGTGGAAATGGCTCGAGGCGCATGTCGCCGGCAACGGCCCGATCCGCCGCCTGCTCCCCGTCAACGTCCGCCAGTCGATGGCGAACGGCGGCGGCCCGGCATGCCTGCGGCTGCGCGTTGTTGCCGATCCGGCGACGGTCGATCCGCGCTTTATCGCCGACGAAGCAAAGCTCGACCGGATAGCCGGCGTCGTCGCAACACACTGGCCCGAAGCGATCGCGCCCGGCGACCTCGCGTCGGCGGCGCTGGCGAGCGACGTGCGCAAGGCGCGCGCCGCGCTGCTCGAAATGCTCGATCTCGGCGAACTCGGTTGAAGATACGCGAGCTGATCGGCACCGCCGAAGTCCCGGGCGGCGACGAGCTGCGCCTGTACCGGCGCGGCGACGATTTCATCATCGCGATCGATCGCAACGAATTGATGAGCAGCCGGATGAGCGGCTCCGAAGAAGCGTTGGCGACAATGACCTGCGACCGGCTGCGCAGCTCGAAGGCCGCCAGCCTGCTGATCGGCGGCTATGGCATGGGGTTCACCCTGCGCGCGGCATTGGCGACACTCGGTCCCGACGCAAGGATTGCGGTGGCCGAACTCGTCCCCGGCATCATCGAATGGGCGCGCGGACCGATGGCAGAGCTGGCGGCAGGCTGTCTCGACGATCCACGGGTCGAGCTGATCCTTGGCGACGTGTCGAAGGCGATCGGCGCGGCGACGCGCCGCTATGACGCGATCCTGCTCGACGTCGACAATGGCCCCGATGGCCTGACGCGCGACGCCAACGAGGGACTCTATTCGGCGGAGGGCCTCGCAACGGCCAAGGCGGCGCTGCGGCCCGGCGGCATATTGGCGATATGGTCGGCAGCCCCCGACGCGCGCTTCACGCGCCGGTTGACGGCGGCGGGCTTTCAAGTCGAAGAGGTCGGCGTGCGCGCGCGCAGCAATGGCAAGGGGCCGCGGCACGTGATCTGGTTTGCGCGAGCGAACTAGCGGCGCACGCGTAAATGGCGAGCTAACGTCGCGGGCCGGACCGATTCCGCGCTATTCTTAGGCATAGAAACGGCTACACTCCACGCGGGGCGGCGCACGATATTTGTCGAAGGAAAGCCGCGATGTCACCGACCGAGCAATCCGCGATCTGGCCCGAACTGCGCTGGGGCGACTGGCGCGATACCGCGATCACGCTGAAGCTGTGGACGCAGATCGTCGGCAAGATCCGCCTGTCGCTGACACCCTGGCTCAACCATGGCTGGCAGGTGCCACTCTATGTCAGTGCGCGCGGCCTCACCACATCGCCGATCCCGGTCGGGCACGAGCTGCTCGAGATCGAATTCGACTTCATCGTCCACCGGCTGATCTGCCGCACCAGCCAGGGGCAGACCCGCGAGCTCGTGCTCGAACCGCGCAGCGTCGCCGATTTTCACGACCGACTGCTCGGGCTGCTTGCCGATCTCGGCATCGCGGTGCGCATCCATGGCGTGCCGAACGAGGTGCCCGATCCGATCCCGTTCGCGCGCGACGAGAGCCACAAAAGCTATGACGCCGACGCCGCGCATCGTTTCTGGCGCGCGCTGATGCAGGTCGACCGGGTGTTCAAACTGTTCCGCAGCGGGTTTCTCGGCAAGGCGAGCCCGGTGCATTTCTTCTGGGGCAGCTTCGACCTGGCGGTCACGCGCTTTTCGGGCCGCGCGGCGGCGCCGCATCCCGGCGGCGTGCCCGGCCTGCCCGACCCGGTGACGCGCGAAGCCTATTCGCACGAAGTCAGCAGCGCGGGTTTCTGGCCGGGCGGCGACGCTTTTCCCGAGCCTGCCTTTTACTCCTACGCCTATCCCGAGCCGGCCGGGTTCCGGGACTATCCGATGCCCGCTGCGGCGCGCTTCGATACGGGCATGGGCGAATATATCCTGCCCTATGACGCGGTGCGGGCGGCGGCGTCACCCGATGCGCTGCTGCTCGATTTCCTCGAGCGCAGCTATGGCGCGACGGCCGATGCCGCGGGCTGGGACCGCGCCGCGCTGGAGTGCCCGCTGGGCGCGCCGGCACGCGTTCGCGAGACGAATTGAACCGTCTTTTCGCCGAACGGATGGCCTGATGGCTTGTTCCCACCTGTCGGATTAACTTACAGTTTACCATAAACCCGGCGCGCCGAATCCCGCATTTGCGCCGGTGGCACGGCGCTTGCTTAGGCTATGGTGATGCTGAAAAAAATCGGACGCCTGTTCGTCATCAAGACGCGCTTCGAAGCGTGCCTCATCATCTATGCCCTCGCCGTCGGGGCAATGGCGCGCGGCGCCGCTTATCTGCACGAATATCCGGGAGTTGGCGGCAAGCTGTTGCTGCTCGCCTGCACCGGTTCGGTGTTCCTCGCGGGCGCGAAGATTTTCGATTGCCTACGCTTCGAGCAGGCCGGGGCGGCCGCGCGGCAGGCGGAATAGATCTGCGGTCTTTCGCCGGTCATCCAGATATGCGAAGGCACCGGCCATGAGCAGGATCAGCGGCCGGCCGGCCATCAGCAGCGAGCATGTTTACGGCCTGAGCCTGCGCGTCGCGCGCTGGCGCGAAGGCACGCCGGGTACGCCTTTGCTGTTCCTCAATGGCATCGGTGCCGATCTGGTCGCCGCCGCGCCGCTGCTCGCGCAGATCCACGGCCGCGAGGTGTGGACGCTCGACATGCCGGGCGTCGGCGGCTCGCCCGACGCGCTGCTGCCCTATGGCGCGCCGACGATTGCGGCGGTGGTGATGGAGATCGCCGACCGCCTTGGCCACAAGATGATCGACGTCGCCGGGTTCAGCTGGGGCGGCGCGCTGGCGCAGCAGATCGCAATCCAGTTTCCGGGGCGCGTGCGTCATATGGTGCTGATGGCGACGACGCCGGTCATGGGCGCGCCGGGGATCGGATGGGCGGTGATGCTCGACGACGACATGCTGGCGAGCGGGCTACGGATTCAGACCGCCACGCCGCTCGGCCTCGCTTACCAGAGTGCTGCGATGATCGGATGGAGCAGCGTGGCTTTCCTGCCGGGGCTGAAAGAGCTTCCGACGCTGGTCTTAATGGGTGAGCAGGATGGCGTGGTGCCCGCCTGCTATGGTGAGATGCTCGCCGACCAGATCGATGGCGCGGTGTTGGAAATGGTGCCGGGATCGCACCTCTTCCCCTTCACCCATGCCGCAGCCATCGCGGGGCGGATCAGCGCGTTTCTGGATCAGCCGGAGATGGTACGAGCCGCCGCTTGAGGAAATCGGCGATCGCCTCCGCGGTCGCATCGGGCGCCTCCTCCATCGGCAGATGGCCGATTCCCGGCAGCATCACGACCTCGGACCCCGCGATACGTTCGTTGAAACTTTTCGCAGCGCTCGGGTTGATCAGCCGGTCCTTATCACCGAACAGGATCAGCGTCGGCGCCTTGATCTCGCCTACGCGCGCCGCCATCGCGGGCTCGCGGTCCATCCGCGCGCGCAGCACGGTCGCTTCGCGATTGCCGGGGAAGTGCAGCAATTCCCAATAGCGATCGATCATCGCCTCATCGACGATCGCCTGCTTTTCGACCGACCCGCGCAGCGACTGTTCGACCAGCATCCGCGGGGTCACCCGCGTCGCAAGCCAGCGGCCGAAAGGATATTCGAGGACGCGGAAACCGACGTTCGATTCGGGCCGTTTCTCGCCCGGTCGCAGCGGCATGCCGGAGGCGTCGATCAGCAACAGCGCATCGACACGCGCGGGCTGCGCGAGCGCGTAGCGCCAGCTGACCCAGCCCCCCATCGAATTGCCGCCGAGGATGAAATGATCGAGCCCCAGCTTCGCCGCGACGACGTCGATAGCATCCATCATGCCCTCGGCCGAATAATCGGTGTCGGGGGTCGCGCCGGTGAGCCCGTGTCCCGGCAGGTCGAGCGTGACAATCCGGTAGGTGGCGCCGAGCCGCTTCACCAGCGGTTCCCACGTATGAAGGCTCGCGTTCGAGCCATGGACCAGGATGATCGCAGGTCCCTCGCGATTGCCCTGATCGCGATAGTGGATGCGCTGCCCCGCCGGCCCCGCGACGAAGGTGGCGTTCGGCCCGCCATATTTCGCGATCATTTCATCGCGATCGGTGTCGGGGGTCAGGAGCAGGAGGAAGCCGACGACCATCGCGAGCAACAACGCGAGTGGGATCAACACGCGCTTGCGCCGGAACAACGGGCGCCGCGGCGGCGGCGGGTCGAAATCGTCTTCGTCGATCATCATGCCCCCCTCAAGGCTCGCGGCGACCCTAGCGTTTGAGGGCGTGAGGTCAATGCGCAGCCTGCCGCCTAACCTATTCGTGAATCTTGCGCCGGAAGGTTTCGGGCAGGAACAGCAACCCGATGACCAACGTGATCACCGCGACGATCACGGGATACCAGAGGCCGTAATAGATATTGCCCGTCGCCGCGACCATCGCGAACGCCGTCGTCGGCAGGAAACCGCCGAACCAGCCGTTGCCGATATGATAGGGCAGCGACATTGCCGTGTAGCGAATGCGGCTGGGGAAGAGTTCGACGAGCAGCGCCGCGATCGGACCGTAGACCATCGTCACGAGCAGCACGAGGTAGAAGAGGATCGCGACGACAAGCGGCTTGTTGATCGCCGCCGGATCGGCCTTTGCCGGATAGCCGGCGTCCGCCAGCGCGCGTTCGAGGTCCGAACGGAAGGTAGCGATCGCGCCGGCGCGGTCCTCTTCGGCGATACGCCAGGGATCGGGCGCGGCGAGGACGCGCGAGCCGATGCGCACGCGCGCGGGTTCGCCCGTCATGCGTTCGCGCGTGAAAGACGTGTAGCTCGCACCCGCCTTTGCCAGCGTCGACTTGATGATGTCGCAGCCGCTGCCTTCGAACTTGTTGCCTCCGATCGGATCGAACTGGAACGAGCAGGACCCGGGATCGGCCGCCATGATCACGGCGGCGTTCTGCTGTGCCTTGGCCATCGCCGGATTGGCCGCGCTGGTGAGCATCTGGAACGCCGGGAAATAGGTGATCGCGGCGAGCGCGCAGCCCGCGAGGATGATCGGCTTGCGCCCGACCTTGTCGCTGAGCCAGCCGAAGAAGATGAAGAAGGGGGTGCCGAGCGCGAGCGCGATGGCGATCAATATGTTCGCGGTCGCGCCGTCGACCTTCAGTGTCTTTTCGAGGAAGAAGAGCGCGTAAAATTGCCCCGAATACCAGACGACCGCCTGCCCCGCGACCGCGCCGAACAGCGCGACGATCACCCATTTGAGATTCTCCCAGCGGCCGAAGGCTTCGGTGAGCGGCGCCTTCGAGGTCGTGCCCTCCTCCTTCATCTGCTTGAAGACCGGGCTTTCCTCGAGTTGCAGGCGAATCCACAGCGACACGCCGAGCAGGATTACCGAGATCAGGAAGGGAATGCGCCAGCCCCAGTCGGCGAAGGCCGCCTCGCCCATCGCCGAGCGGATGACGATGACGACGCCGAGCGCCGCGAACAGGCCGAGCGTCGCGGTGGTCTGGATAAAGCTGGTGAACAGGCCGCGTTTGCCGTCGGGGGCATGTTCGGCGACGTAAGTGGCGGCGCCGCCATATTCGCCGCCGAGCGCGAGCCCCTGGACGAGGCGGAGCAGCACGAGCAGGATCGGCGCCGCGACGCCGATCGACGCATAGCTGGGGAGCACGCCGACGAGGAAGGTCGAGGCGCCCATCAGTCCCATGGTGACGAGGAATGTGTTCTTGCGCCCGACAAGGTCGCCGATGCGCCCGAAGACGAGCGCGCCAAACGGCCTTACGGCAAAGCCCGCGGCAAAGGCGCCAAGCGCGAAGATGAAGCCGGTGGTTTCGTTGACGCCCGAGAAGAATTGCGCCGAGATGATCGTCGCGAGCAGGCCGTAGAGGTAGAAATCATACCATTCGAACACCGTGCCGAGCGACGATGCCAGGATGACCTTGCGTTCGCTCTGCCGGGTTTCGAGTGCCGTCGCGCCGTCACCGTTCGTCATCCGCTACCCCTTCGCCCATATCTTGTGGGCGAAGGGTCTAGCGGACGGGTAGCGCGCGTCAACCGACGCGCTTGACCGCACCCTTGTGCGCGCCGACGCTCTTGTTGCGCGGGCGGAAACGGCGCTTGCGCTGGCCTTCCGCGCCTTCGCCGGCAGGAGCGCCGTCACGGCGCGGCCCGCGATCGCCGCGCGGCTTGTTGCCGTCACGGCCGCGCAGCGCGTCGTCGCGCTGGCGCTGCGGGTTGCGGCCCTGGCTGCCGGTGTCGCGCGGCGGCTGTGCCGGCTTTGGCAGGTTGCGCACCAGCTCGTTGAAATTCTCCGGCAGCGGCATCGGCTCGGACTTGCTCCGCGTCACGCGCTCGATATCGCGCATGTACGGGCGCTCATCGGGCGCGATGAAGCTGATCGCCTTGCCCTCGGCGCCGGCACGCGCGGTGCGGCCGATGCGGTGGACATATTGTTCGGGAACGTTCGGAATCTCGAAGTTGATCACATGGCTGACGCCCGACACGTCGATGCCGCGTGCGGCGATGTCGGTCGCGACGAGCAGCTTGATTTCGCCCGAGCGGAACGCCTGCAGCGCGTGGGTGCGCTGCGACTGGCTCTTGTTGCCATGGATCGCCATCGCCTTGATGCCCGCGCCCGCGAGGTGGCGCACGACGCGGTCGGCGCCATGCTTGGTGCGGGTGAAGATCAGTGCGCGGTCGATATCCTCGCTGGCGATGACCGAGTGCAGCAGCGCCTGCTTTTCCTTCTGTTCGACGAAGGTCGAATATTGGCTGATCTTTTCGACCGTGGTCGCCGCCGGGGTGACCGACACGGTCACCGGATCCTCGAGGAACTGTTCGGCGAGGTGCGCGATTTCCTTCGGCATCGTCGCCGAGAAGAAGAGGTTCTGGCGGCGCGACGGCAGCAGCTTGGCGATGCGGCGCAGCGAGTGGATGAAGCCCATGTCCATCATCTGGTCGGCTTCGTCGAGGACGAAGATTTCGACGTCGTCGAGGCGCAGCGCGCGCTGGTCGATCAGGTCAAGCAGGCGGCCCGGGGTCGCGACGAGGATGTCGACGCCGCCCGAAAGCTCGCGGATCTGCTTGTTGATCGGAACGCCGCCGAAAACGGTCGTGACGCTGAGCTTGGTGAAACGGCCATAGTCGCGGCAGCTCTGCGCGATCTGCGCGGCGAGTTCGCGCGTCGGCGCGAGGACGAGCATGCGGCAGCTCCGCGGATTGGCGCGATGCGGATAGGTCAAAAGGTGATGGATCGACGGCAGCGAGAAACCGGCGGTCTTGCCGGTGCCCGTCTGCGCAATGCCGCACAGGTCGCGGCCCTTCATCAGCGGCGGGATCGCCTGCGTCTGGATCGGGGTCGGCTGGGTATAATCCTTGGCGGCAAGCGCGCGATTGATGTCGGCGTGCAGGCCAAAGTCGTTAAAAGTCGTCATAAAATACTCACATAGGGCGACGCGCAGGCGCATCCGTTCGGTTCGAACGGACGGCGCACGGCCGCGGGTTCGAAACGACCCGCGTGAAAGGGTGCCTCTGGGGACAAAGCGCTGGTCCGGCTCGTCCCGCGCCTGTTTCGGGCGGGAAAATCACGCTGCCGGTGGTTGCGGCGGGTGGTCCCGCCATGCTGCGCTGCACCATCATATGGCATGGGTTGCGCCGGATTGCAAGATTATTGCGTGACAAAGCGACGCTTTCGCTTCCCGTTTGCCCTGAGCTTGTCGGAGGGCCGTTCTTTCTTCATTGGTAGCAGAAGAAATGGGCGGTGCTTCGGCAAGCTCAGCACCAACGGTTTTGGGGGTTCATAATGGCCGAGAAAATCATCGTCATCGACGAGGGCACGACGTCGACGCGCACGATGCTTTTCGGCGCCGACGGCACCCCGCTCGGCAGCGCGCAGCGCGAGATCCGGCAGCATTATCCCGGCCCCGGGCTGGTCGAGCATGACGCCGCCGAAATCTGGGAAGCCACCCTCGCCTGCACGCGCGAGATGATCGCGCAGGCCGGCGGCGCCGATCATGTCGCCGCGATCGGGATCACCAACCAGCGCGAGACGGTGGTGTTCTGGGACCGCACGACGGGCGAACCGCTCGCGCGCGCGATCGTGTGGCAGGACCGGCGCTCGGCCGCCGATTGCGCGGCGCTGAAAGATGCGGGCCATGAAGAACTGGCGCAGGCGAAAAGCGGGCTGCTGCTCGATCCTTATTTCTCAGGCACCAAGATCGGCTGGGCGCTGAAGCACTGGCCGCCGCTCAACGAAGCCGGCGACCGGCTCGCGGTCGGGACGGTCGAATCCTATCTGATCTATCGCCTGACCGGCGGCGTCCATGTCACCGATGCGAGCAATGCGTCGCGCACCTTGCTGATGGACATCAACGGCCAGGGCGGCTGGGATGGCGAACTGTGCGACCTGCTCGGCGTGCCGATGAACCTGCTCCCCGAAATCACCGGCTGCACGACGCGCGTCGGAACAACCGATCCGGCGCTGTTCGGCGGCGCGATCCCGATCTGCGGGATGGCGGGCGACCAGCAGGCGGCGACGATCGGCCAGGCGTGCCTGTCGCCGGGGCAGACCAAGGCGACCTTCGGCACCGGCGCCTTCATCCTGTCGGCGAGCGGGACAGTGCGGCCGCAATCGGCGAACCGTCTGCTCGCGACGGTGCTGGTGCAGGAAGGCGACGTCCGCTCCTATGCGCTCGAAGGATCGGTGTTCGTCGCGGGCAGCCTGATCAAATGGCTGCGCGACGGGCTGGGCCTGCTCGCCAATGCGGGCGAGAGCGAGGGGCTGGCGCGCTCGGTGGCCGACAATGGCGGCGTCTATCTGGTCCCCGCCCTCACCGGGCTCGGCGCGCCGCACTGGCGTCCCGATGCGCTCGCGGCGCTGTCGGGGCTGAGCTTTGCGACGGGCAAGGCGCATGTCGCGCGCGCGGCGCTCGAAGCGCAGGCCTATCAGGCGCACGACCTGAAATCGGCGTTTGCCGCCGACGGCGTCGACTGGGCCGAGGTGCGGATCGACGGCGGCATGGCCGCGAACGACTGGATGGCGCAGGACCTTGCCGACATGCTGGGCATCACCGTCGAGCGGCCCGATTTCGTCGAAAGCACCGCACTCGGCGCCGCGATGCTCGCTGCAACGGGAGCCGGACTGTACCCCGAACTCGCCAGCGCCGCGAAGGCGATGCGCGGCACCGCGACGCGCTTCACGCCGGCACTGGGTGCCGACAAACGCAAAACGCGCCTTGCCGGCTGGCAAAGCGCGCTTGCAAAGGTTCTGGGCTGACCCCCGCGTTCGCGGAGGTGGGCGCCATTAGCGCTTGAGGGTGAGACCACCGAAACGCTTGTTGAACTTCGCGACCTGACCCGCAGCGTCGAGCATGCGTCCGGTGCCGCCGGTCCAGGCCGGGTGCGCAGTGGGGTCGATTTCGAGCGTCATCACGTCGCCCTCTTTGCCCCAGGTCGAGCGCGTCTGATACTCGGTGCCATCGGTCATCTTGACCGTGATCATGTGATAGTCGGGGTGAATGTCGTTTTTCATGTCTCAAGCTCCTGTGCCGCTGGTTTCCGACCAGCCGCGTGAGTCGTTGCTTCCCCGTCCGGGGCCGCGAAGCGGTGGCCCCTAACGGCGAAAGCCGGATTTTGCAAGTCTTGCTTAGTCGCTCGGCGGATCGGCGATCATCGCGGTGAACTGGCATTCCGCAGCGAGCGCGCCATTCAGCATCGCCTTGCCTTCGAAACGGCAAACGCTGCGCTTGGCCTGAATGATCGTGGCGTGCAGGTCGAGCAGACAGCCGGGTTCGACCGGCTTTCTGAACTTCGCCCCGTCGATCGCCATGAAATAAACCAGCTTGCCCGTGCCGGCGAGGCCCATCGATTCGATCGCGAGAATGCCGGCGGCCTGCGCCAGCGCCTCGACGATAAGGACGCCGGGCATGATCGGCCGGCCGGGAAAATGCCCTTGGAAAAAGGGCTCGTTGATCGTCACTGCCTTGACCGCGTGGATCGAGGTGTCCTTCACCATCGATTCCACCCGGTCGACGAGCAGCATCGGATAACGATGCGGCAGCAGCGTCAGGATCCGGCGGATATCCACCGGGCCCAAAGCGCCGTCCGAAATTTCCCCGTCCGTCATCGATCTTAGCGGGTCGTCGGTGCGGTGCCGGTCGGAGCCGGGGTCGCCGGACGCGTACCCTGCGCGGCGCGCGCCTGATCCATCAGCTGCTGGTTGCGCTGCTGGACAAGCTGGCCCGGCTGGTAACCGGCAGGAACCGCAATCGACACGTTCGGCAGGATGCGGTTGAGTTCGGCAACCACCGCGTCGGTGATGTCGACATTGTTTTCGCGCGCGATCACCGCCTCGGGGTTGACGAGCAGGTCGACCTTTTTCGCGGTCATCGCGGCCTTGATCGCTTCGTTCATGCGAACGCTGATCTGGTCTTCGACATAAGCGATCGCGAGGTCGACGGGCGCACCGATCTGACCAAGCTCGGTCTGCGCGGCCTGGCGCTTGTCCTGGACGGCCTTGGCGGCAGCCTGCAGCGAAGTCTGGTTGACCGGCGTCTTCTTCGCTTCTTCGTTATATTTCGCGATCAGGACATTGATTTCGGCCTGCAGCGTCTGGCCGCGCGACTGCTGCTGGTCGATCTGCGCCTTGTAGGTCGTTTCGATCTGCGTCGAGGCGGTCTGGAAGGCGTTCGAGCGGGCAGCGGCGACGCGGACGTCGGCGACGCCGACACCCTTTGCCTGGGCAATGGCGGGAGCCGACAGGAGGGGCGAAACCGACAGCGTGGCAATCGCCAGCGCCGAGGCGGCAAGGATTTTCTTCATCAGAATTGGGTTCCTACATTGAATGAGAAGCGTTTGGTATCATCACCCTCTTCTTTGCGAAGGGCGTAAGCGAAGTCGATCCGGAAGGGACCGAAGGGAGAGTTCCAGTTCACCCCGGCACCGATCGACACGCGCGGCATCCATGTGTCACCGAAGAAGCGTTCCTCGAACGGCGGGAGGGCGCTGAAGCCATTGGCCGTGTCGCACGTCGTATATTGATTGGTCGTATTCGGGGTCAGCGTCGCGAAAACATCCTCGCTGGTCGATGCCTTGCGACAGCGATACTTGATCAGGCCTTCGCCGGGCACACCTGGACGGGTGTCACGAAAATCCTCGAGCGTCGTCAACTGCGGCCTGCGCACACTGAACACCGAACCCACATCGACAAAGATCGACGGGCGAAGTCCCATTTCCTTCGCGCCGGTGCCGAGCGGAATATCGAGTTCGATCCGGCCCTGATAATAAGCGCGGCCGCCGAGCGCGTCGTCGATCTGTCCGCGATCGTTGGTCGTGGTGTCGAGGACGGGATTGGCCGGATCGGTCAGGTCGACCGAGCCGTAGCGTATGACGCGCGGGCCGACGCCGCGAATGTCGAAGCCGCGCATCTGCGGTTCGCCAAGGAAGAAGCGGTCGGTCAGGCGAACCTTGTCGCTGGTCGGGGTCGGACGGCCGCCGAACGGATAGATATAGCCGCCTTCGGCCGAGAGATTGAGGATGAAGCGGCTGCCGAGGTTGAAGTGCTTCGATCCGTTCAGGCGTGTGCGGACATATTTGACGCTGCCGCCGAGGCCGGCGAAATCCTGGCTGAGCGAAAGCGACTGGCCGCGCGTCGGGCGCAGGCGGTTGTCGCGGTCGTCATAGGCGAGCGTATAACCGAGCAGCGACGTCGTGCGGTTACCGATCGCGTCGCACAGATAACGGCCGGCGACGAGCGGGTCGCACTGGTCGCCGAAATAATAGATCCCCTTGTCGAGCGTCACATCGTCGAAGTTGAGACTGTAGCGCGCGAAGAAGGACATGAATTCGGTCAGCGGCACGCCGGCGTTGATCTGGACACCGGTCGTGACCTGCTGGAAGGTCGTCCGGCGGTCGTTGTTGATGAAATTGAACGAGTTCAAATCGCGGCGATAGATGCTGCCGCCCACCGAAATGTTGCGGTCGAACAGATAGGGTTCGGTAAAGCCGAGTTCGATCGACTTCGAATAGCTCGAATAGTTGACCGACGCCTGGAGCTGCTGGCCGAGACCGCGGAAGTTGCGCTGGCGGATCGACGCCTGGAGCAGGAAATTCTCGATCGACGAGAAACCGGCCGACAGCGACAGTTCGCCGGTCGGCTTTTCCTCGACGTTGGTTTCGAGGATGATGCGGTCGGGGGCGCTGCCTTCCTTGCGCTCGATTTCGAGGTTTTCCTGGAAATAACCCAGGCTGTTGATGCGGTTCTCGGTGCGCTTGACGCCGAAGCTGTTGAACGCATCGCCTTCGTTCAGGCGGAACTCGCGGCGCACGACCTTGTCGTGGGTCAGCGTGTTGCCGTTGACGTCGATGCGCTCGACGTACGTACGCGGGCTTTCCGCAACGTTGAAGGTGATCGCCATCGTCCGCGTTTCGGGGTCGCGGCGGAATTCGGGATTGATGTCGGCAAAGGCGTAACCGAACAGGCCCGCGGTTTCGCTGAGGCTTTCGACCGTATCCTCGACCTGCTTGGCGTCATACCAGTCGCCGGTCTGCATCGGCAGCAGCTTTTTCAGCATTTCGGGCTGGAAGTCGCGGATTTCGCTCTTCACGTCGATGTCGCCGAACTTGTAGCGCTCGCCTTCCTCGACCACATAGGTGATGATGAAGTCCTGCTTGTTGCTCGTCAGCTCGGCCACCGCCGAAATCACGCGGAAATCGGCGTAACCGTTGGTCAGGTAGAAAAGGCGCAGCTTCTGCTGGTCATAGGCCAGGCGATCGGGGTCGTAGCTGGTATTCGACGACAGGATCGTCATCAGGCTCGACTGCTTCGTCGCCATCTCGTCCTTGAGATCGCCGTCGCTGAACTTCTCGTTGCCGATGATGTTGATCTGGCGGACCTTCGATTTCGGCCCCTCGTTGATTTCGAAGACGACGTCGACGCGGTTCTGGTCGAGCGATACCATCTTGGGCTCGACCGTAGCGGCGAAGCGGCCCTGGCGCTTGTAGAGTTCGATGATGCGCGCCACGTCGGCGCGGACTTTCGAGCGGGTGAAGATCTGACGCGGCGCGAGCTTGATCTCGGGGCGGATCTTGTCTTCCTTCAGGCGTTTGTTGCCCTCGAGGATGACGCGGTTGATCACCGGGTTCTCGGTGACCTGGATCGTCAGCGCACCGGTATTGTCGGTGATCTGGAAATCCTTGAACAATTCGGTGGCGGCCAGATCCTTCAGCGCCTGATCGAGGATCGAGCGATCATATTGCTGGCCGACGCGCAGGCGCAGATACGACAGGATCGTCTGCGCCTCGAGCCGCTGGTTGCCGACGACGGTGATCGACTTGACCGTCGTCGCGGCTGGAGCCGCTTCGGGAGCCGGAGCCGGGACGACTGGCGGCGCAACCTGTTGCGCCATCACCGGCGTCGCGAGCATCGTGCCGGCCAAAAGAAGTACCGACAGCTGCGTCCGCGCCGAGAATTTGTGTGAAGCCACGCTGTTCATCCCGAAAAAATAACTCAAAAGCGACAAACCCGCCTGACCGCGGGTTCGTGCGCCACTCCCTGCCCCAGACTCGCTAGCCAATCAAGCGGGCGATCCTGTCCCACACGCCAATTGAGCCCAAATCGTTGAAAGTCACGACCAGCATAAGGGTCACGATGGCCGCAAAGCCGAATCGGAACGCCCATTCCTGCGCCTGCGGCGGCGCGGGGCGGCGCCGGATCGCTTCATAGGCGTAAAAGGCCAGATGACCGCCATCGAGCATCGGCAATGGCAAGAGATTGATGAACCCCAGATTGATGGAAATGAAGGCGGTGAACAGGATCAGGTCTTCGATCCCCAGCGACGCCGCCTCCCCCGACGCCTTGGCGATCTTTACCGGGCCGCCCATTTCCTTGATCGAACGCTGACCGGTCAGAAACTGCTGCATGATCGAAGCGGTCAGGCGAACCATTGTGGCTGTCCGATCGACTCCCACACCTAGCGCCTCGACCGGGCCGACTGCCGTATAGACAGGCTTTGCGGGCCGAACCCCGAGGATTGCACGCTGCGACTTGTTCCCGAAAGGATCGGTCTCGGTAATCATTTGCGGCTTGAGCGTCAGCGTAAAACGCTCGCCGCCCCGCTCGACGACCAGTTCCGCAGGCTTCGCAAGATTGAAGGAGACGGCGCTTTGAATGTCGATGAACAGTTCGATAGGGCGCCCATCGATCGACAGGATGCGATCACCGGCGAGCAGGCCAGCCTCGGCTGCCGGTCGTCCGGCGTCTACCTTTCCGATCACGGGCGGGGTACGGCCGACGCCGTAAACCATCGCAAAGGCCGCAAAGATCAGGATGGCGAACAGGAAGTTGGTCACGGGTCCCGCGAGGACGATCAGCGCGCGCTTCCACACCGGCTGCGCGGGGAAGGTGTGCGACCTCTGCTCGGCGGGCAGCGCCTGCCAATCGGCATCGGGCTGGCTGACCGCATCGCGGTCGCCCGCGAACTGGACATAGCCGCCTAGGGGCAGCCAGCCGATCTTCCATTCGGTGCCGCGCTTGTCGGTCCAGCCGAGGATCTTGCGCCCGAAACCGATCGAGAAGGTGTCAGCCTTCACCCCGCACCAGCGGCCGACGATATAGTGGCCATATTCGTGTACGAAGACGAGCGGCCCCAGCACCGCGAGAAAAGCGACGAAATAAAGCCAAAGCGGCACATCAGGCATGTTCATATTGGTCCACAAAATGCTGAGCAGCCGCGCGGGATGCCGCATCGACGCTGAATATGTCCTGAAGCGATGCAGGCACGGCCGGGGCGTCGGCATCGATCACGCGGCGCACCGTATCGACGATCGCGGGGAAGGAAATGCGCCCCGCGAGGAAGGCGGCGACCGCCACCTCGTTCGCTGCGTTGAGCTGCGCGGGGCGCGCGCCGCCCTCGGCGATCGCGGCGCGGCAGAGCGCGGTCGCGGGGAAGCGGACCTCGTCGGGCGCCTCGAAATCGAGCCGCGCGATGCTGGCGAGGTCGAGCGGCGCGCACGGCGTCGCCATCCGCTGCGGCCAGGCGAGCGCGCTGCTGATCGGGATGCGCATGTCGGGCGAGCCGAGCTGCGCCAGCGTCGAACAGTCGATATATTCGACGAGGCTGTGGATCACCGATTGCGGGTGGACGAGGATTTCGATGCGATCGAGCCCGACGGGGAACAGATGATGCGCCTCGATCAGCTCGAGCCCCTTGTTCATCATCGTCGCCGAATCGACGCTGATCTTCGCGCCCATCGACCAGTTGGGGTGCGCCACCGCCTGTGCCGGGGTGACGCGCGCCATATCGTCGGCGCTCATCGTGCGGAACGGGCCCCCGCTCGCGGTCAGGATGATGCGGCGCACCTGATCGATGCGCCCGCCCGCGAGGCACTGGAAAATCGCATTATGCTCGCTGTCGACGGGCAGGATCGTCGCGCCCGACGTGCGCGCCACCGCGGTCATCAGTTCGCCCGACGACACGAGCGCTTCCTTGTTGGCGAGCGCGACATCGTATCCGGCGGCAAGCGCCGCCATCGTCGGCGCGAGCCCCGCGGTGCCGACGATCGCCGCCATGACGAGGTCGGTGGGTCGCTGCGCCGCTTCGACAAGCGCTTCGGCGCCCGCCGCTACTTCGATCCCGGTGCCGGCCAGCGCCTCGGCGAGTTCGCCATAGCGCGCGTCGTCGGCGATCACCGCGATATCGGGGCGAAATTCCTTCGCGAGCTTCGTGAGTTCAGCGACGTCGCTGTTCGCGGTCAGCACACCGATAGCCCAAGCCTCGCCGTCGCGCCGCACCAGATCGAGGGTCGATTGCCCGACCGATCCGGTGGCGCCGAACAGCGAGAGGCGGCGCTGCGTCATCTCAACCCGCCGCCCGCACGGCGATCTGGCCAACGAAGGCAAGCGCGCCGAGCAGCAGCGCCACCGGCAGCACGCCGTCGACGCGGTCGAACAGGCCGCCGTGGCCGGGGATGAGCTTGCCCGAATCCTTGACCCCCGCGCGGCGCTTCATCCAGCTTTGCGCGAGGTCGCCAAGCTGCGCGAGCAGCCCCATGAACAGACCGATCCACAAAGGCACGCCGACGATGCCCGCGCGGTCGCCAATGGTGGCGCTGGCGATCAGCGCGGCGACCATACCGCCGATCAGGCCCGACCAGGTCTTCGACGGGCTGATTTTGGGTGCGAGGCGCGCGCCGCCAAAGGCGCGGCCGGCGAAATAGGCGCCGATGTCGGTCGCCCAGACCATCCCGAAAACCCACAGCGCGGCGGTCATGCCAAGATGGTCGCGGATGAACCAGAGCCCCGCCATCGCGCCGAGAACGAGGATCGGACCGAGCAGGTTGAGTGCGGTTTTTGTGCCGCCGCCGAGGGTCATTGCGCGAACCAGCGCGAACCATTCGACGAGGACAAGCGCCCCGCCGACGAGGAGCAGCAGACCGAAAGCGAGCCCTCCGAACCAAAGCGCAGTGCCCGCGATCGCAAACAGGACGATCGCCGACCCGATCCGCACCCACAGGTCCGATTTGCCCGCTGCCGCCATGAACTAAAGTCCCCCGTAACGGCGGTCGCGCCGCGCAAAATGGTCGAGCGCTGCCTTGAGATCGGCCGGCTTGAAATCCGGCCACAGCTTGTCGGTGAAATAGAGTTCGGCATAAGCCGATTGCCAGAGCAGGAAGTTCGACAGCCGCACCTCCCCCGAGGTGCGGATGAGCAGGTCAAGCGGCGGCATGTCGGCAGTGTCGAGGTTCGCCTCGATCGCCTCGGCCGTAATCTCGCCCGATGCGGCCGCGGCGGTCGCGGCGCGAACCAGCTCGTCCTGCGCGCCATAGTTGAGCGCGACCGCGAGCGTCGTGCGCTTGTTGCCCGAAGTGCGTTCGAGCGCATTTTCGATCAGTTTGACGACGTCGGGCGCGAGCGCGCGCCAGTTGCCGATCACCTTCAGCTTCACGTCATTCGCCGCGAATTCGTCGAGGTCCGACAGAATGAAGCGCTTCATCAGCCCCATCAGGTCGCTGACCTCTTCCTCGGGCCGCTTCCAGTTTTCGGAACTGAAGGCGTAGAGCGTCATCGCCTCGATGCCGAGGTCGCCCGCGGCACGCACGATCGTGCGCACCGCCTCGACCCCGGCTTTGTGGCCCGCGACGCGGGGCAGCAGGCGCTTCTTGGCCCAGCGGCCATTGCCGTCCATGATGATGGCGACATGGCGTGCGCCGTGGCTGGCGGCTGCTGTCGTCATGGTCTGCACAGGGTCCCGAAAACCGACCGATCCACTAGCCCAGGATTTCCTTTTCCTTGGCGGCCGCGGCGGCGTCGAGTTCGGCGATCGTCGCGTCGGTCAGCTTCTGCACCTCGGTTTCGTGGCGCTTGCGCTCGTCCTCGCTGATTTCCTTCTTATTCTCGTCGGCCTTCAGATTGTCCATGCCGTCGCGGCGGACGTTGCGCACCGCGATGCGCGCCTTTTCGGCATATTGGCCGGCGAGCTTCGACAGCTCCTTGCGGCGCTCCTGCGTCATTTCGGGGATCGGCAGGCGCAGCATCTGGCCGTCGACGATCGGGTTGAGCCCAAGGCCCGCCGAGCGGATCGCCTTGTCGACCGGGCCGACGTTCGACTTGTCCCACACCTGCACCGACAGCATGCGCGGTTCGGGGGCGCTGACCGAGGCGACCTGGTTCAGCGGCATGTGGCTGCCATAGACCTCGACCGTCACCGGATCGAGCAGCGCGGTATGCGCGCGGCCGGTGCGGAGGCCCGAAAGGTCGCTCTTCAGCGCTTCGACCGCGCCGTGCATGCGGCGTTCGAGGTCGGCCTTGTCATATTTCGCCATCGTCTTTTCCTCTTCTATTCTTGTCAGGCCGCGTCGCCGACGATGGTCGAAACACCCTCGCCCGCCAGCACGCGCGCCAGATTGCCGGGTTCGCGGATGTTGAACACGACGATCGGGATATGATTGTCGCGGCAGAGCGCGACCGCGCTCGCGTCCATCACCTTCAGATTGTCGGCGAGGACGCGGTCATAGCTCAGCGTATCGTAACGGACCGCGGTCGGATCCTTTTTGGGATCGGCGTTGTAGACGCCGTCGACGCTGGTGCCCTTGAGCAGCGCGTCGCACTTCATTTCGGCGGCGCGGAGCGCGGCGCCGCTGTCGGTCGTGAAATAAGGCGCACCGACACCGGCAGCGAAGATCACCACGCGGCCCTTTTCCATATGGCGCTCGGCGCGGCGGCGGATCACCGGCTCGCACACCTTGTCCATCTCGATCGCCGACTGGACGCGCGTTTCGACGCCGAGCTGTTCGAGCGCATTCTGCATCGCGAGCGCGTTCATCACGGTGGCGAGCATGCCCATATAGTCGGCCTGCGCGCGGTCCATGCCCTTGGCGGCGCCCGCCATGCCGCGAAAGATATTGCCGCCGCCGATGACGAGGCAGATTTCGAGCCCGCGACCTTTGGCTTCCTTGACCTCGGCGGCCATGCTCGCGACGGTTTCGGGATCGATGCCGAACGGGCTGGAGCCCATCAGCGCCTCGCCCGACAGTTTCAGCAGAATACGTTTCATGCCGGGCAGAGCCATGATCGGGGGAACCTTATGTAATCGATGAATAAGCGAATGGCGCGCACCCTAGAGCGGGCACGCGCCATTGCCAAGCGGACTACCGCGATGAACGCGGCAATCCGAATCTTCTTTTTTAAACGCCAGCGACGGCTGCGACTTCCGCCGCGAAATCGCTTTCTTCCTTCTCGATGCCTTCACCGAGCTGGAAGCGGACGAAAGCCTTGAGCGTCACGTCCGCGCCGACATCCTTGCCGGCTGCGGCGACGACTTCGGCGACCGGAGTCTTGCCGTCCATCACGAACAGCTGCGACAGCAGCGCGTTTTCCTTGCGGAACTTCGCGATCGAACCATCCACCATCTTCGAAACGATGTCGGCGGGCTTGCCCGACTGGGCAGCCTTTTCCTCGGCGATCGCGCGTTCGCGGGCGACGAGGTCGGCGTCGAGGTCGTCGCCGTTCAGCGCCAGCGGGTTCGCTGCGGCGACGTGCATCGCGAGCTGCTTGCCCAGCGGTTCGAGAACGTCGGCACCGGCGGTCGATTCGAGCGCGACGAGCACGCCGATCTTGCCCATGCCGGGTGCGGCGGCGTTGTGGACATAGCCCGTGACGACGCCCGAGTTCACCGAGACGATGACGCTGCGGCGCAGCGACTGGTTTTCACCGATCGTCGCGATGTTGCTGGTCAGCTTCTCGGCGACGGTTTCACCGCCCGGATAGGCCGCAGCGGCGAGCGCCTCGATGTCCGAGATATTGCCGGCGAGCGCGACCTGCGTCACGTCGCGGACGAATAGCTGGAACTGCTCATTCTTGCCGACGAAGTCGGTTTCGCTGTTAACTTCGACCATCGCGCCGCGCGTGCCGTCGGTGGCGACGCCAACGAGGCCTTCGGCGGCGACGCGGCCGGCCTTCTTGGCGGCGGCGGCGAGGCCCTTGGTGCGCAGCCAGTCGATCGACGCTTCGATGTCACCGTTGTTTTCGGCGAGCGCCTTTTTGCAGTCCATCATGCCTGCGCCCGTGCGGTCGCGCAGTTCCTTGACGAGAGCGGCCGTAATTTCAGCCATGGAAAAATCCTTTCAAAAGGGGCGAGCCCATCTGGCCCGCGGGACGCCCGCGCGCATGGCGGGGCGATAAGTCAAAGGGATGACAGGGACGGCGTGGGCCTTGCCGCGCCGCCCCGTCATGCCCGAGAGCGACTAGGCGTCGCTCTGACGTTCGGTTTCGGCGGCAGCTTCGGCCGGGACCTGTTCGTCTTCAGTCACCGGAGCGGCAACGTCTTCAGCAACCGGAGCGGCCGCTTCTTCGGCCAGCACGGCTTCGGCGGCGGGCTCGACAGCGGCGCCGAGATCTTCGCCGCGGTTCGCGCGGGCCTGCTGGCCGCCACGGGTCGCCGCCTGGGCCACCGCATCGCAGTAGAGGCGGATGGCGCGCGCAGCGTCATCGTTCGCCGGAACCGGGAAGGCGATGCCGTCGGGCGAGACGTTCGAATCGAGGATCGCGACAACGGGGATGCCAAGGACGTTGGCTTCCTTGATCGCCAGCTCTTCCTTGTTCGCGTCGATCACGAACATCACGTCGGGAATGCCGCCCATGTCGCGAATGCCGCCAAGGCTCATTTCGAGCTTGTCGCGCTCGCGCGTCTTGTTGAGCACTTCCTTCTTGGTGAGGCCCGAGGTGTCGCCCGAGAGCTGCTCTTCGAGCGTCTTGAGACGCTTGATCGAACCCGAGATCGTCTTCCAGTTGGTGAGCATGCCGCCCAGCCAGCGATGGTTGACGAAGTGCTGACCCGAAGCGCGCGCGGCGTCGGCGATCGGACCCTGCGCCTGGCGCTTGGTGCCGACGAACAGGACCTTGCCACCGGCGGCCGACGAGGACGCGATGAAGTCGAGGGCGCGCGCAAAGAGCGGCACGGTCTGCGACAGGTCGAGAATGTGGATGCCGTTGCGCGCGCCGAAGATGTACGGCTTCATGCGCGGGTTCCAACGGTGAGTCTGGTGGCCGAAGTGGGCGCCAGCTTCGATAAGATTCTGCATCGTGACGACAGGTGCCGCCATAGTCTTTCTCCTTCCGGTTGGTCCTCTGGAAAGCAAGAACCGAAGGCCCGCAAGCGGACGATCCGGCACCGGTTTATGTGCGCCTTCCATGTGGAATGGGCGGGCCGTTAGCCGCCTTGGCCGCCAAAAGCAAGGGGCGTGCGTGCCTTTTCGCGTTCAATGGGGACACAACCGAGGCGCGGCCCCAGACTCAACTCGGCGACAAAACGACTCCGTTCGTCGCAAAAGTGTTGAGAACAAAACAAGAACATGGAACGAAAAGTTCAACGAAACCGTCGCTGGTCAACAAAGGTTTCGCACACAGAAGCCGAAAGGACAAGATCATGGTTCAGGTCGCTGCCGCTCTCCTCTTCGCTCTCGCCGCCGGTCTCGGCGTCACGGTGATCCTGGCCATGCTCAAGAATAACGAGAATGCGATTCTCTCGGCGCTGCTCGGCGACGGCGCCTTCCCGGCCGAAACCGCCCCGCAGTCGGGGCCCCTTCCGCAAAAGATGACGCTGCGCCGCTCGTCGGCGCGCCGCGACGCCCCGCGCCCGATCCGTGCTGCGGCACGCATGCAACCGGCGCTCAGCCGCGCCGCTTGACCTTCGCGTAGCTCGCAAGCCCGAAGGGCAGCATCGCCAGATAGAGCGCACACACCGCGAGCAATGTCTGCCAGGGCGCGGTGACGAGCGCGGCGCCGAGCAGGCCCACCCCCGCCAGCGCGAACAGGCGCCACGACCGGCGAAGGCGGATCGACGACCAGCTATAGGTCGGAATTGCCGAGATCATCAGCATCGCGATCGCGATCGCCCAGGGCATCACGACATACCATTCGCGGAACAGGTCGTTCCGCGTGACCAGCCACAGATAGACGGGAACGAACGACAGCCCCGCGCCGGCGGGCGCCGGAATGCCGGTCATAAAGCCCGCCGATTTGTGCGGCTGAAATTCGGCGTCGAGGCGCGAATTGAAACGCGCGAGCCGCAGCGCACAGCACACCGCGAGCGCCAGCGCCGCGGTCCAGCCGAATTTGGGGGCGTCGGCAAGCGACCAGAGGAACAGGATCATCGCCGGCGCGACGCCGAACGCGATCACGTCGGACAGCGAATCGAGCTCGGCGCCGAATTTGCTCTGCGCGCGCAGCAGCCGCGCGATGCGCCCGTCCATGCCGTCGAGCACCCCGGCGACGATGATCATCGTCACCGCCGCTGTCCATTCGCCGCCGATCGCAAAACGGACGCCGGTCAGCCCCGAACAGAGCGCGAGGATGGTGATCGCATTGGGCGCAAAGGCGCGCAGGCTGACCCCGGCGATGCGGCGACCCGCGGCATCGGGGATGACCTGCTCGTCCTCGGTCATATTATTGACCGATCCCGTCGATCGTCTCGGCGGTGCCGATCCGCGCGACGATCGTTTCGCCGGCGAGCGTGCGCTGGCCGAGCAGCACCTGCGGCGCCGTTCCGGCAGGCAGATAGACATCGACGCGGCTGCCGAACCGGATCAGCCCGACGCGCTGCCCGGTGGTGAGTTCGTTGCCCATCGTCACGAAGGGCATGATGCGGCGTGCGACAAGCCCGGCGATCTGGGTGAAGCCGACGCGCACACCGTCGGCGCGCTCGACGACGAAATGCTGGCGCTCATTCTCCTCGCTCGCTTTGTCGAGGTCGGCATTCACGAATTTGCCCGGAATATAGACGAGCTTGCGCAGCGTTCCGGCGACGGGGGTTCGGTTGATGTGGACGTCGAAGACGCTCATAAAAATCGACACGCGCAGCATCGGCGCGGCGCCCAGCCCGTCGGGGCCGGAGATTTCGGGCGGCGGCGGGACTTCGGCGATCTGGGTGATCAGCCCGTCGGCGGGCGCGATGATAACGTCGTTCCCCGCCGGGGTCACGCGCACCGGGTCGCGAAAGAAGGCACCGACCCACAATGTCACGCCCAGCATCAGCCAGCCGAGAATTTCCCAGCCGAGCAGCCAGAAACAGAGGGTCACGATACCGGCGATCAAAAGGAATTTGCGGCCTTCGGGATGGATCGACGGCCAGTGCCATTTGATGCCGCCGCCAGGGCGGTTCGAGGATATGATATTGGACATGGCCGTTCTTCTAGGGGGCAGCTTCTATACTGACAATGGATAAGCTGAGCGGCCGGTTCCACCGGCAGTTGATCAATCGCCCCGCTTTGCCTAAGGCGCTCGCAACTCCGACTCCCCAAGGAAAAAGGCTGAACGCATGGGCAAGATCAAGGTAGCCAACCCGGTCGTCGAACTCGACGGCGACGAAATGACCCGGATCATCTGGCAGTGGATCCGCGAGCGGCTGATCCTTCCCTATCTCGACATCGATCTTCATTATTACGACCTCGGCATCGAGGAACGCGACCGCACCGACGATAAGATCACCGTCGAGGCCGCGAACGCGATCAAGAAGCATGGCGTCGGCGTGAAGTGCGCGACGATCACCCCCGACGAAGCGCGCGTCGAGGAATTCGGCCTGAAGAAGATGTGGAAGTCGCCGAACGGCACGATCCGCAACATCCTGGGCGGTGTCGTCTTCCGCGAACCCATCGTGATGAAGAACGTCCCGCGCCTCGTCCCCGGCTGGACCGACCCGATCGTCGTCGGCCGTCATGCCTTCGGCGACCAGTATAAGGCGACCGACTTCCGCGTCCCCGGCCCCGGCAAGCTGCGCCTGGTGTTCGAAGGCGAGGACGGCACGCTGATCGACGAGGAAGTGTTCCAGTTCCCGTCGTCGGGCGTTGCGATGGGCATGTACAATCTCGACGATTCGATCCGCGACTTCGCCCGCGCCAGCCTGAACTATGGCCTCGCGCGCCAGTGGCCGGTGTATCTGTCGACCAAGAACACGATCCTGAAAGCCTATGACGGCCGCTTCAAGGACCTGTTCGAAGAAGTGTTCAACGCCGAATTCAAGACGCAGTTCGACGAGATCGGCATCGTGTACGAACATCGCCTGATCGACGACATGGTCGCCTCGGCGCTCAAGTGGAGCGGCAAGTTCGTCTGGGCCTGCAAGAATTACGACGGCGACGTCCAGTCGGACACCGTCGCGCAGGGCTTCGGCTCGCTCGGGCTGATGACCAGCGTGCTGATGACCCCCGACGGCCAGACGGTCGAATCGGAAGCCGCGCACGGCACCGTCACGCGCCACTACCGCATGCACCAGCAGGGCAAGGCGACCTCGACCAACCCGATCGCATCGATCTTCGCCTGGACCGGTGGCCTCAAGCACCGCGGCAAGCTCGACGACAATGCCGCGCTGATCAAGTTCGCCGACGACCTTGAAAAGGTCTGCGTCGCGACGGTCGAAAGCGGCAAGATGACCAAGGATCTGGCGCTGCTGATCGGTCCCGACCAGAACTGGCTGACCACCGAAGGTTTCTTCGAGGCGATCGTCGAAAATCTCGAAGCCAAGATGGGCGCATAACAACCAAAAAGGTTGGGATAGTCCTCTAGCCAATCGGGGCCGGCCTGCATAAGGTCGGCCCTTATGGTATCGGAAACAGAAACCTCCGCCACCGGCAACGCGCTGGTGGTCCTCGGCGCCGCGGGCATCGTCATCCCGGCGTTCGCGCGCTTCCGGCTGCCGCCCGTGATCGGCTTCATCCTCGTCGGCCTGCTCGTCGGACCGTCGGGGCTCGGGGCGCTCACGAGCGATTATCCGTGGCTGAAGCACATCACGATCGGATCGACCGAGGACATCGCGCTCTTCGCCGAATTCGGCATCATCCTGTTGCTGTTCTCGATCGGGCTCGAGCTGTCGTTCCGGCGCCTGTGGCAGCTCAGGAAGCTGGTGTTCGGCATCGGCGCGGCCGAACTGCTGCTCGGCGGGACAATCCTCGGCGGCGCCTTATGGCTGGTCGGCGGCTATTCGACCCCCGCCGCCTTCGGGCTTGGCATCGCCCTCGCCCTCTCCTCGACCGCGCTGGTGCTCCCCATCGCGGGCACCAAATCGGCGGTCGGCCGCGCCTCCTTCTCGATGCTGCTCTTCGAGGATCTGGCGATCGTCCCGATCATCTTCATTCTCGGCGCGCTGGCGCCCAGCGCCACGGGCGACAATGCCGAACTGCTGCTCACCACGCTGTGGCAAGGCGCCGTGGTCGTCGCCGCGCTCGCGATCGGCGGCTGGTTCCTGCTGCCGCGCATCTTCGCGCAGGCCGCACGCGCGAAAGACCCCGAACTCTTCCTCGCCGCCAGTCTGCTCGTCGTCATCGTCGCCGCGCTCGCGACCGCCGCGGTCGGGCTGTCGCCCATCGTCGGCGCCCTGCTCGCCGGCCTGATGATCGCCGAGACCGAATATCATAACGAGGTCGAGGCGATCACCGCGCCGTTCAAGGGCCTCGCGCTCGGCGTGTTCCTGATCAGCGTCGGCATGGGGCTCAATCTCAGGACGATTGCCGACCAATGGCCCCAGCTCGTCGCGGCGGTCATCGGCGTCGTTGCGATCAAGGCGATCGTCACCGCGGCGCTGCTGCGCTTTTCGAACGTCGCGCGGCGCGGGACGGCGGCCGAGGTCGGCCTGTTGATGTCGAGCCCGTCCGAAACGACCTTGATCGTGCTCGCGACCGCGCTCCAGGCGCAGATCATCAGCCGGGACACCGCCGAATTCTGGCAACTCGTCACCGCGATCGGGCTGACGATCACGCCGCTGCTCGCGCGTGTCGGCCACGACATCGCGCGGCGGATCGAGATGCGCACCGGCGATACGCAAGCCGAGGAAACGCCCGAGGGCCGGACGGTGATCGTCGGCTTCGGCCGCGTCGGCCACACCGTAGCCGAACTGCTGCGCGAACATGGCCGGCCCTATGTCGCGGTCGACGCCGATATCGACACCGTCGCGGCGGCGCGGCGCGATGGCTTCATCGTCCGTTTCGCCGACGTCGCGCGCCCGGGCAGCCTCGACAAGCTGGGGGTCGAAACCGCCAACGCCATCGTCCTCACCATGGACGACCCGGTGCAGCAGCTCAGAATGACGCGCCAGCTTCGCCAGAAATATCCCGACTTGCCGATCATCAGCCGCGCGCGCGACGCCGACCATGCCGCCACCCTCTATCAGGCAGGAGCGAGCGACGCGGTGCCCGAGACGCTGGAAAGCTCACTGCAGCTCGCCGAGGCGGTGCTCATCGACCTCGGCGTCGCGATGGGGCCGGTGATCGCGTCGATCCACGACGTTCGCGCCAAGATGCGGCACGACATTATGACCAAGGGCCAGCTGGAACGCGAGCCGCGCATCCGCAAGACCCGCCGCCCCATCGAGAGCAGCAAGAAGGCTTAACGCCCGCCCGCCGCGGGCGCCGAAGCCGACGCTGTACCCAGCGCCGATGCCTCGGCGAGCGTCATCCCCTTGGGCAGGATCGCCAGCGACCATTGGCGCGCGGGTGTCAGATATTGCCGCGCCAGCCGCTGGATATCGGCCGAAGTGACCGCCGAAATATCGTCCTGGATCGACAGCGCGGCCGCTGTGACGCGCGGATCGCGCGTCGCGCCTTCGAGCAGGAACATCCAATAGACATTGCCCGTCGACGCGCGCGCGACCTGCTCGCGGATCGGCCCGGCGTTGCGCGCCAGTTCGTCGGCGGTGATCGGCTTTGCGACCAGGTCGGCGGCGATGTCGCGGGCGATACCGTAAAAGCGATCGAGATCCTTCGGTGCGAGCAGACTGCCGACGAGCAGATAGCCGCCAGTGTCGAAGCCCGTCGGCCAGTGGCTGTCGACCACGGGGCCATAGCTTGCGCCCTGCTCGGCGCGCAGACGATCGAACAGGCGGTCGTTGAAGATCGCCGCCAGCACTTCGAGCCCGCGCGCGTCGCGCGGGCTGGCGAGGCCGCCGCCGGTCGGCCAGGCGGTCATCGCCGCCGCCTGCCCCTGCTCGCCGCGATGGTAAGCGATCTCGGGCACGGTGACATGTTTGGCAAAATCGACGCGCTGGCCGGCGGGCGGCGCGAGGGTCTGTCGCGGCGGCAGCGCGCCGAGCGTCTCGGCGAGGATCTTCTTATAGTCGACGGTTTCGAGGTCGCCGAAAATCTGCACCTCGATCGGCCCGCTGGCCAGACGCGGTTCCCAGAAAGCGCGGAAGGCGGCGGGGGTCAGCGCCTCGATCTGCGCCTTGTCGGGCGCGGCCCAGCGCGCGTCATTGTTCGTCAGCCAGCCGCGCAGATTGCGGTCGAGCACCGCGTTGGGCGTCGCGTCGTTGAGATCATATCCGGTGAGGAAACCGATGCGCAGCCGTTCGACCGGCGCCGGATCCCAGCGCGGCTGCGCCAGTTTGCCGGCGATCAGCCGCATCTGGTCGGCCAGGTCGGCGGGCCGGCTTTCGGCCGACAGTTCGAACGCATCGTCGTCGATCGCGAAATTCATCTGGATCTGCCGGCCGTTGGTCAGCTGGTCGATCTCGTTCTGCCCCCACGGGCCGATACCGCTCGCGACCAGCGCATAGTCACCGGTCCAGAGCAGGTTCGGCGCGTCGGCGGCGACGCTGCGGTTGCCGGTGCCAAAGCGCACATTGACGCGCACCTTGCCCGGCTCGACCTTGTTGTTCGAAACGAGCGCGGTAACGCCATTGGCGAATTCGATCCGCTCGGCGCGCAGGCCGAGGAGGGCGCTGGTCGCGGCGATCGTGCCCGGCTGGCCGATCGCCGGCAGCTGCTTGAAATCGGCCTTCACCGCCGCCAGCCGGTCGTCGCGCGCGGTCACGGGTGCCTTCAGCGCGGCCAGCACTGCGGCATCGCCGCCCGCGGGCGTTGGCGTGGTCAGCACGACGCGGGTGACCGGCGCGGCAAAGATCGCCTTGCTGATGTCCAGCATCACCTTCGGCGTCGCCGAGGCGCGGATCGCCTTGAACATGTCGACCTGCCCCTGCGGGCTCGTTACCGTTTCGTTGATATCGACCGCCCGCACCATGTCGTCAGCGAGCCGCGCGCCGGGCTCGTTGCGCGCATTCTCCAGCTCCTTGACCAGGAACGCCTGAATCTCGTTCGCCTCGCGGTCGATGTCGGCCTGCGACGGCGGGTTTTTCACCGCGTCGGCGATCACGCCGCGCACGTCGGCAAGCGCGGCTTTCCAGTCGCTCAGGGGAACGATCGACGCCATCGTCACGTCGACGCTGCGGCTGACATATTGCTGCTCGACCGTCGCGACCAGATAGCTGCCGCCGCTGCGCGCGCGGTTTTCCAGCCGGCGATTGACCAGCGCCTGCGCGATGAATTCGAGATAGAGCCGCCGCGTATTTTCGACCGTGTCGATGCGCTTCTTCCACGGGCGCACCATCGCCAGCGTCAGCGCCAGCGGCTGGTTCGCCTCGACGATCTCGCGCGCCGCGGGTTTGGTCGGGTCGGGCTTGCCGAAATCGGGATTGGCGGGGTTCGGTCCGTCGGCTTTCCAGTCGCCATAATATTTCGCGACCAGCCCGGCGAGCACCGCCGGATCGGCATCGCCGACGATAACCACGACCGCCCGGTCGGGGCGATACCAGCGATTGTGGAAGGCGGCGACCGAGGTCGCGCTCGCCTTGCCGAGCGACGCCGTGGTGCCGATCGGCGAGCGGTCGCCAAGCAATTGCCCTGCGAACAGATGCGCGTTGGTCGCGTCGGCAATCCGCTTTTGCGGGCCGTCGGCTTCGCGCAGTTCTGACATTACAACGCCGCGCTCGGCGGCGACCGCGAGTTCGGAGATGCGCGGTTCGCGCACCATGCCCGACAGCAATTTCATGCTTTCGTCGAGATTGGCGGGCGTCACGCTCGGCAGGTCGAGTTGATAGACCGTCTGCGTCGGAGTCGTCTGCGCGTTCGAATCGCTACCGAAGGTAACGCCGAACCGCTGCCAGATGCGCTTGGCTTCGCCATCGGGAATATGCTCCGACCCGCGGAAGGTCAGATGTTCGAGCAAATGGGCGTAACCGCGCTCCTGTTCGGTTTCGAACATCGAGCCGACGTCCATGCGGACGCGGATCGACACCTGCCCCGGGGGAACGCCATTGTTGCGCACGGCATAGCGCACACCGTTGGGAAGCACGCCGAACTGCCACGCGGTGTCGCGCGGAATATCGCTGCCGACATACAGCCAGTCGCCGCTTTTCGCCGGGGCGCCGGCGGTTTTCGTCGCCGTCCCTTGCGCGCTGACGGACGGCCCCGTCAGCAGCAACGCAGCAGCGGCGCCGGCAAGGAGAAAAGATCGGGTCAAACTAAGCGGCGCGCGCCGGGAGAAAGTGAACATTGCCCCATCTTATCGCCTTCGAACCTTGCTGGCCACTGAACTGTCATGCGGCTTGTCCTGCGGACGCCATCGGCTTAGCCAGAAGCCATGACCGAAGAACCCGCTCCCCTCGCCGCCCTGATCCAGATGACCAGCGGTATCGACCCCGCCGTCAATCTCGCGACGATCGACCGCGCGATGGGCGAAGCCGCGGCGCACGGTGCCGCGATGGCCTTTCTTCCCGAAATGTCGCTGCTCCTCGACCGCGAGCGCGCGCGATCCGGGGCGCATTTGGCTAGCGAAGCCGACAGCCCCTGGCCCGCGGCGCTGCAGGCGTTGGCGCAGAAGCACGGGATATGGCTGCATTCGGGATCGATGCCGCTGCTGGCCGACGATGGCGAACGCCGCGTCAACCGCAGCCATGTCATCGCCGCCGACGGCAGCATCCGCGCGCGTTACGACAAGATCCATATGTTCGACGTCACCCTGCCGTCGGGCGAAAATTGGCAGGAATCGGCGGCCTATGCCGGCGGCGACGCCGTGGCGGTCGTCGAAACGCCGCTCGGACTGATGGGACTCAGCATCTGTTACGACCTGCGCTTCCCCGAGCTTTACCGCGCGCTGGTCGATCGCGGCGCGACGGTGATCGCCATCCCCGCCGCCTTCACCGTGTCGACGGGCGAGGCGCATTGGCATGTCCTGATGCGTGCACGGGCGATCGAAACCGGCTGTCATGTCGTGGCGGCGGCGCAGGGCGGCGCGCATGAAGACGGCCGGCAGACCTTTGGCCACAGCCTTGCCGTCGATCCCTGGGGTATCGTTCTGGCCGATGCCGCAAGGCCGGGCGACGCGCACGCCGAGGGTTATGCGCTGACGCTCGCCCCCATCGACGCGGCCGCCGCCCACCGCGCCCGCCAGGCGATCCCGCTCGCGCGATCACGGACGAACCGGACCGTCGCACTCTGACCCTGCATCATCGCGCCTTGGCGACGCGCAGGTGTTCACCACCCGGAATAAACAAAGGGCCCCGAGCGAAGCTCGGAGCCCTTTGCGAAAGTCTGGCTAGCCAGAACAGCCGTTATTACGGGCTGGTCGGCTTGTCGTCGTCGTTGTCCGACGCGATGATGATGCCGCCAACGACAGCAACGAGAGCGAGGACAGCGATGATCCAGCTCGTGCTGCCTTCGAGTTCGCTCTGGCCGTCAACGGCCGAAGCTGCGCGGGCTGCGGGAGCAGCCGACGCGGCAACCGGCGCCGCAATCATCGAGGTCGCTGCGAGAGAGATCGCAGCTTTCTTAAGCAGGTTCATCATTTTCTCCGTCCACTGGATTACTTTTGTCGAATCACACCGGCGAAGTTTCCCCCGGTCTGCTTCTGCAGCGCCTTATTAGGCACGGCGTTCAGCAATTGCAACGACGTTTTGCCCTACCCCGGTAAATCTTAGTAAATCATAAATAGGGGAAAAGTTGTTGCTTCGAACGCTACTTATCCGCGCCGTACGCGCTCGAAGGATTCGCTCGTAACAGGATAGCCGAGATGCCCGGGGATGCAGAGATAGGACTGCCCCTCGCGCTCCTCGACCCATGGCGTGATGAGCTCGACCGGAAACTGGCCGGAATGATCGGAAAAGCTAGAAAAATCCATGACTTGAGCCAGGCGTTCGAGATTGCGACGGGTTGGGAAGATCACCGACACGTCGCCGCGGTCGGCCATCGCCAGCGTGGCCTTCGCGCTCGCCCAGAAAATATGGCTGTGCTCGGCCTCCTCGACCGTCAGCTCGTGGCTGTGCGGCGGGGCGACGACGGCATAGAAACGCGTGTCGAACGTCCGCGCCTCTTTGAAATTGGGGCACCATCGCGCGAAAGGGACGAAGGATTCCAGTGCGATTCGGTCGCCGCGCGCTGCCAATATGTCCGAAAGCAACGTTCCGGCGAGCAACGCCTGCCGCACCTCGGCGACGTCGCTTTCGTCCAGCGCCGGCCAACCGACCGCGAGGCCCGTTTCCTCCAGCGTCTCGCGCAGCGCCGCGACCCGCGCCGCGCCGTCGGCTTCGTCGATGCCCGGCCCGTACAGACGCGCCACCCGATAATCGTCGGGGTCGACGCGGCCGCCGGGAAACACAACCGCCCCGGCCGCGAAAGCCATGGCGACCGACCGCTTGACCATCAATATCTCGTCAGCGCCGCCGTCGTCCGCCGGCCGCATGATGACCAGCGTCGCGGCGGGAATGGCACCGTCGGGCAAGATCTCGGCGGGCGGGGTCGTCGGGGTATTTGTCATGGCCAAGCGATAACCCCGCCGCATCCCCTTGTCATCCCGCATTGCGGGCACGCGCGGACGGGTGCAAGATGACGCTCGACCAAGGGATCCGGGACGGGGAGCAGGGCATTGGGAATCGTCGAGATTTTGGGCGTCGCGGGCAGCCTCAGCCTCCTTGCCGGCTGGCGGCTCTACCTCACCATATTGGCGACCGGCACCGCGATGCATTTCGGCTGGCTGCCGCTGCCCGAACATCTCGCCGCCTTACAGGTGCTCGCCAACCCATGGGTGCTCGGCGTCGCTTTTGTCGGCACCCTCGCCGAGTTCCTGGCCGACAAGATCGCCTGGGTCGATTCGATCTGGGATACGGTCCACAGCATCGTCCGTCCGCTCGGCGGCGCGCTGCTGGCGCTGGCGCTGGTCGATTCATCGGATCCGGCGTGGCAGGTCATCGCCTTTCTGCTCGGCGGCGGCGGCGCCTTGCTGAGCCATGGCGCCAAGGCGACGACGCGCGCGGTCGTCAACGTCAGCCCCGAACCGTTCAGCAACGCCGTCGTGTCGACCGGCGAAGATGTCGCCACGGGCGGCCTGCTGGCGCTCGCCATCGCCTATCCGCCGCTGGCCATCGTCATCGCGATCCTGCTCGCGGTTGCCGCCGTCATCGTCATCATCGCACTGCGCCGGCTGCTGCGCAATATCAAGGCGACATTGAAGCGCGCTCTGGGCGACGAACCGCCGCCGCAATTTGATGCTTAGCGTTTTGGTAACATTCAGTTTATAGGCTTGACGGACAGGGGGGCATACCAACCCGAAAGGGAATGAGGACGCATGCCCCCCAAATCCATATCGAAGCCGCTCGCCCCACGCCGGAAGCATTTGCTCCTGTCGACCGCTGCCGTCGGCCTCACGCTGACGCAGGCGTCGCCGGCGCTTGCGCAATGCGTCTTTACGCCCACCGCGGGTGACGACACCCACGGCTGCAGCAGCGGCACCTCCCCTGCCGGCCTGAACGATCCGGGCGGCAACAACCAGTTGACGCTCCCCGCCGGTGGAACCGGGATCATCGCCGGCAATGTAACCTTTGGCGGAGGGACCGACGCCGTCGTGATGGATTCGGGCCGCATCAACGGCGGCGTCGATCAGGGCAATGGCGACGACCGTTTCCAGATCAGCGCCGGGACGGTCACCGGACAGGTGCAGCAAGGCGAAGGCATCGACGATTTCGTGATGACCGGCGGCGAGATCAACACGCTCAACCAGGGCGGGTCGATGGACACCTTCCTCATGTCGGGCGGCCGCATCGTTGACGCGTTCGACGACGGCGACACGGCGCGGATGACCGGCGGGCGCATCGGCCGCGTCAATATGAAGCTCGCCGACAATCTGTTCGACATGTCGGGCGGGATCATCGATCGCAATCTCGTCGCCGGATTCGGCAACGACACGATCATCCTGTCGGGCGGCACGATCGGCGGCAATATCAGCGTCTCGGGCGGCACCGACAGCGTGACGATCACCGGGGGATCGGTCGGCGGCGACGTGCTGCTCAGCGTCGGCGCCGACAGCTTCACCTGGGACGGCGGCGGCATCGTCCATGGCACGGTCGACCTCGGCGGCGACAATGACAGCGCGCGGCTGGTGGATCTGACGGCGGCGCATCTTGGCCGGTCACCGCGGATCACGGGGGGCGAAGGAACCGACACGCTCACCTTCGACAATGTCACAAGCGGTGGAATCGCACGCTTCGACGGCTGGGAACTGATCCGCGCCACCAACGATAGCGAACTGACCTTCGATGGCTTCCTGACGCTTGGCGATGCGGGGACGGGCACCGGCCGTTTCGAACTCGACGCGTCGAGCACGATCTTCGGCGGCGGCCTTCAGGGAGGGATCGCGGCCTTTACCGCGGGACAGCGCGCGACGCTGGTGAACGCCGGGCGCATCGATCTGACCAATGGCGGCAATACCCCGGGCAACAGCTTCACCGTGCGCGGCGACTATGTCGGCAACGATGGCCTGCTGCTGATTGATACCGTGCTCGGGGGCGACAACTCGCTGTCCGACAAGCTGGTGATCGACGCGGGTGCCGCGTCGGGCACAACGGGAATCACCGTGCTCAACGCCGGCGGCACCGGGGGTGTCACGGCGCAAAACGGCATCCTTGTCGTCGAGGCGATCAATGGCGGAACGACGGCGAGCGGCGCCTTTGCGCTCAACCACCGCGTCGCCGTCGGCGCCTATGAATATTTCCTGTTTCGCGGCGGCACGACCACCGGCACCGGGCAGAATTGGTATCTGCGCTCGACCTTGCCGCCCCCGCCAGCACCCGCGGCTCCCCCGCCGCCCGAGCCCGCGCCCGCGCCGCCGGTCTTGACGCCGCCGCCACCGGCGCCCGCCCCCGAACCGCTGCCACCCGAGCCGCCGGCACCGCCGCCGCCGCCGGTGCCCGCTCCCCCGCCCCCGCCGCCCGAGCCGACGCCGGTCGATCCCGACCCGGTCGATCCCGCGCCGCCGGTGACCGTGACCGATCCGCCGCCGGCGCCGACGCCCGAGCCGCCGCCGGCGCCCGAACCCGCCGCACCGCCGCCGCCGCCCGAACCGCCGGCCGAACCCGCGCCGCTACCGCCGCCGACCCCCGACCCGGCCGCCGAACCGCCGACGCCCGGCGCGACACCGGCCGTTGCCGCGGCCGGCGAGGTCGTTCCGCTCTTCCGGCCCGAGGTCGCGGCCTTTGTCGCGGCAGTGCCCGTCGCGCATCATTTGGCGTCGGCGACGCTCGGCACCTTCCACGAGCGCCGCGGCGAGCAGGCGCTGCTGCGCGGCGGCGGTGTGCTGCCCGCGACATGGGGACGCGTCTTCGCCGAAAATAGCGACATCAAATGGGGCGGCGACGTCGCACCCTCGCTCGACGGCGACCTCTCGGGATTCCAGATCGGGCAGGATTTCGCCGGCTGGGGCGAGGATGGCGGGACGAACATTCGCCTGGGCGCCTTCGTCGGACGCTCGTCGACCGACGGCACCGTCCGCGGCGGCGCGCTCGGCTGGAACGACCTCACCGTCGGCCAGATCGATGTCAAGGCGACGAGCCTTGCCGGTTATGCGACGCTCGTCGGGACAAGCGGCTGGTACGTCGACCTGGTGGCGATGCACAGCTGGTTCGACGGCGAAGCCGCCGCCAGTTCGGGCATGGCAATCGACGTCGACGGCACCGGCTGGACCGCGTCGCTCGAGGCCGGATATCCGATCGCGCTCTCGGGCAAGTGGACGCTCGAGCCGCAGGCGCAGCTCTTGTGGCAGCAGGTGAAGCTCGACGACCGCGCCGACGCCTTCTCGGCGATCGATTTCGCCACGGGCGATTCACTTACGGGGCGCGCCGGGCTGCGCCTCCAGGGCGAATATGGCGGCTTCCAGCCCTATCTCCACGCCAGCCTGTGGCACGGCTTTTCGGGCGACCAGTCGACGCGTTTCGGCACCGATCCGATCCGCACCGACCTCGGCCGCACCGAGGCCGAGGTCGGCGCCGGGCTGATCGCACGCCTCGGCGACAGCGTCGCGGTGCATGTGAAGGGCGATTATGCGTTCGACGCCGACGGGCCGCGCAGCCGGCGCTATGGCGGCACGGTCGGGGTGACGATCCGCTGGTAGGCGTCAGGCGGGAAGCAACGCTTTCAGCGGGGTTTCGGTGTCGGCGAGCTGCTCGGCCGTCGCCACCAGCCCCGCGGTGACTATCATGCGCCCCTGGACATAATCCTTGGTCGCATTGACGCAGTCGATCGCGATGACTTTGCCCGCCTTGAGGTAGACCACCGAGAAGCTGCGCGTGGCGGGATCTCCGCGCAGCACCGCCTGATCATGCCCGGTCGAAAGACCCGCGGTCTGGAGCTTGAGGTCGTACTGGTTCGACCAGAACCAGGGGATGGCGTGATATGGCGCTTCGTCGCCGACGATGCCCTTGGCGACGACATTCGCCTGGTCATTGGCGTTTTGCACCGATTCCAGGCGGATCTCGGCGCCTTCGGCGAAGTGATTCGCATGCGCCGCGCAGTCGCCGATCGCATAGACGTCGGGCAGGCTCGTCTTGCACAGGCGGTCGACGCGCACGCCGTTGGCGCAGTCGGCGCCCGCGGCGATCAGCGGTTCGACCGCGGGCACGATACCGATGCCGACGATGACGAGATCGGCGGGGATCACCTCCCCGTCGGCAAGTCGGACGCCGGTGACCTTCGTCTCGCCCTCGATCGCATCGACACACACGCCGAGGCGCAGGTCGACGCCATGATCGCGGTGCTCCTTCTCGTAAAAGCGCGACAGGTCGGCGCCCGCGACGCGCGCGAGTACGCGATCGAGCGCTTCGAGGAGCACGACCTTCTTGCCCGCCTTGCTCAGCACCGCCGCGGCTTCGAGCCCGATATAGCCGCCGCCGATCACGACGATCTGGCCCGCGGTTTCGGACGCCGCCTTCATCGCGTCGGCATCGGCGCGCGTGCGCACGCCCTGCACGCCGGGCAAGTCGCCGCCGGGGATCGGGAGCATGCGCGGGGATCCACCAGTCGCCCAGACGAGCTTGCCATAGCCGATCGTCTCGCCGCCATCGGTGGTGACGGTATGGGCGGCCGGATCGACGCTCGCGACGCGCTTGCCGAGCAGCATCGTGACTTCGCGCTCGTCCCAATATTTGGCGGGGCGCAGTTGGATGCGTTCGAATTCCTTCTCGCCCGCGAAATATTCTTTCGACAGCGGCGGGCGTTCATAGGGGAGTTCGGGCTCGTCGCCGATGATCGCGATGGTCCCTGCGAACTTCTGCGTGCGCAGCATGATCGCCACCTGCGCTCCGCCATGACCCGCGCCCACTATCACCACGTCGAACTGCATCGTCTTCGTCTCCGACTGCTCGCCGGTGCCCCTCGCACGCGTCCGCGACCGAGGCAAGCCGCCGCGGCCTCGCCATCACGAAAGAAAATCTTGAAGGTCGGCGAAGGCCGTTCAGTCCGTCAGCCCGGCGAGCCATTCGGCGATCATCATACGCCCCGCCGCCACCGCGGAAGGACCATGCCGCCGATGGAGGTCGCGCATTCCGTTCACGCTCCCGCCAGTTTCCGCCAGCGCATCGGGCCATTGGCGCAGCCATTCGTCGAACCGCGGATCGAGCCCCATCTCGCCGTGGAACTGCAGCGCGAGGATATTGTTACCGCGGCGGAATGCCTGATGCGGATAGGCCGGCGTCGACGCCAGCAATTCGACGTCATCGGGAAGGTCGAAGGTGTCGCCGTGCCAATGGAGGACCGGCACGCCGGCAAGGTGGCGCAGCGGCGATGACGTGTCGACAAAGCTCAGCGGGTGAAACCCGACCTCCTTCGCCGGCCCCGGATAAACCCGCGCGCCCATCGCCGCGGCGATCATTTGCGCCCCGAAACACACGCCGAGCGTCGGCCGCCCCGCGTCGAGCCGGCGTGCCAGGCGCTTCATCTGGCAGGCGATCCACGGATGCGCGTCCTGCTCATAAACCCCCATCGGACCGCCCATCATAATGAGCAGGTCGGGCTCGCCCAGATCGACCGCGCCAAAATTCGTATCGGATACGTCGAGGCGCGCGAGCGCATATCCCGCGGCCTCGATCGGTTCGCGATATCCGGCGATCCCCTCGTGCGGGACATGGCGGATGATGAGTCCGGTTCTGGTCTTTTGCTGCGATGGCATTTCGGGCGATGAATCGAGTGGTTGCTGCGCTGTTTCGAACGCACCCTGTCTAGCCAAGCCATCGCCCCGATGTCACTCTACCAAAGCAGTAGAGATACTGTTGCGGCCCGTAGCTGAGCTTGGCTCCGTTCGCTACGGGCCGCCATTGGCCGTCAGGCCAGCTCGGCGACAAGCTCTTCCAGTTCCGACCCCGTGACGGCGACGACTTCGCCCAGCTTCGCCGCGATGATCGCCGCCTGCCCGGGCGGAAGCCCCGCGACCGTCACTTCGATCCGCATATGCGTCGGCAGGACCTGCATCGCCATCGCGCTCGGTACGATCGACCGCTGCGCGAAATAATTGGCGACGCGCGGCAGCGATTGCGGGTCGAGGATCGCGTCGACATGGAAGCGGTGCATCAGGCCGCCTCGCGCTGCGCGCCCGCGATCACCTCTTCGGCCATCTCGTCGGCGACCAACGCGGGCGAGCGGCCTTCGCGCGCCGCGCGTTCGAGGAGCGCGCCGACGCGCGGCGCGATTTCGGCGACGCGAAGCTTCACATCATCTTCGTCCTCGCCCAGATATTCGGCCGACACGTTGATGATGCCGCCCGCGTTGACGACATAGTCGGGGGCATAGGCGATCCCGCGTTCGAGCAGCAGCGCAGCGACGTCGGGGGTCGCAAGCTGGTTGTTCGCCGCGCCGCAAACGAGCTTCGCCTTCAGCCGGGCAACGGTCTCGCGGTCGAGCGCGCCGCCGAGCGCGCAGGGCGCGAAGATGTCGGCCTCGACTGAAGCGATCTCCGAAACGTCGACGACCTCGGCGCCAAGCACCGCCTTCAGCCGATCGCGGCGCGCCGGATTGACGTCGGCGATGACCAGCCGCGCACCCGCATCGGCGAGGCGGCGGCAAAGGTCGGCGCCGACATTGCCGGTGCCCTGCACCGCCACCGTCAGCCCCGCCAGATCGCGCCCCAGTGCGAACTCGGCGGCGACCTGCATCGATTCGAACACACCCTTGGCGGTCCACGGCGATGGGTCGCCCCCCGCACGTCCCGCAACCGCGGGCAGTCCGGCGACATGGCGCGAGACCGCGGCGACCTCCTGCATGTCCTCGACCGATGTGCCGACATCCTCGGCGGTGACATACATGCCGCCCAGATTTTCGACCGCGCGGCCGAAGGCGCGGAACAGCGCCACCCGGTCGAACTCGCCCTCGGGACGCCGCAGCACCGCTTTCGCGCCGCCAAGCGGCAAGCCGGCAAGCGCATTCTTGTAGCTCATGCCCTCGGCAAGCCGCACGGCGTCGCCCAGCGCCTGCTTCATATCGGGGTAGGACCACAGGCGGCAACCGCCCGCCCCCGGGCCCAATGCGGTCGAGTGAATCGCGATGAATCCGTCGAGCCCCGCTTCGAGATCATAGAGCCGCACGCATTCGAGCGGCGGGGCCAGACGGGCAAGACGGACGACCATGAAACATACTCCTTTGATTGAGCGTGCCTTGTCGCATTTCCGCCTTGGGCATTCTTGATCGATTATCGGTCGCCCATGCCCATTTTTGCATGTTATGATCCAAAAAATTGTCATACGAGGATGAAATGACCGCTCTTGACCCATTCGAGATAAAGATTATCCGCGAATTGCAGCGCGACGCGAATCAAACCACGGCCGAAATCGCCGAGCGCGTCGGGCTGTCGGTTTCACCGTGCTGGCGCCGCATCGACCGGCTCGAACGCGAGGGCTTCATCAGGAAGCGCGTCGCGATCATCGACCGGCGCAAGGTCGGGCTCAACGCGCATGTGTTCGCGCAGGTCAAGCTCAACGCCCACGGCCGCGCCAACCTCGACGAATTCAGCACCGCGATCCAGGGGTTCCCCGAGGTGCTCGACGCCTATGTGCTGATGGGGACGACCGATTTCATGCTGCGGATCGTCGCGAAGGACATCGACGCCTATGAACGCTTTTTCTTCGACCAGCTGAGCAAATTGCCGGGGATACAGGAAATCAATTCGACGGTGGCGCTGTCCGAAATCAAGGCGACGACCGAACTGCCGCTGGGTCAGGATTAGGCACGGGACTGCCCCCGCTTTGCCCGTGTCGAATGCGAACACCGAATCCTGCGCAAGGATGCTTGTTTTCATCCCAAGGCGCTGCTAGTGGCGCCCCTCGTTGCCGCTTTAGCTCAGTTGGTAGAGCACATCATTCGTAATGATGGGGTCACAGGTTCGAGTCCTGTAAGCGGCACCACCACCTTCCCCGAAAATCGCCAGAGAAAAGCCGAAGGGCTTTGCGCCGCGTTTCCCGGCGCTCAACTATAATCGATCCATGCGGAGCCAGGCCTTGTCGCCGATCCATGCCTTCGACAAGGCCTTGTCGGCGGCGGCCGCCTCCAGCCTGTTCCCTTGCGCGGCCTCGCTGCGGCCGAGCCCGTAAAGCGCCCAGCCGTTGTTCGGCGTCTGGGCCAGCGCGGCGCGAAAGGCCTCGCTCGCTTCGCCATAGCGCCGCGCGCGGAACAGCGCCGCGCCCAGCGACTGCTTCACCGGATAATACCAATAGGGCGGCTCCTGATAGGGAAGGCCGGCCTCGATCGCGATCGCCTGACGATAAAAGCCGATGGCCTCGTCGGTGCGGCCCCGCGCGCTTGCGAACCGGCCGCGCGCCACGAGCTCGGCGAGCGAGACCAGATCTCCCGCCGGCACGTCCTGTTCGATCATCGCCTTCATCGCATCCGACGTCCGTATCCTGGTCATCGCCGCCAGTTCGCGATCGAATGCCTTGCGGTCGCGAAGCCCGGCATAGGCGATGCTGCGGGCGAAATGCCGCATCGCCGTCGGATAGGCCAGGCTCGGGTCGGGCGCCGGCATCGCCAATATGGCTTTCGGATCGGCAAATTGCGCCATTGCGAAATAAGGCGCGGCATCGATCGACTGGATCCACGCAATCTGCGCCGACGTCTTGGGATCGAGCAAGGTTCGCAGCCGCTGCGCCTCGCGAATGGCGGTGGGCATGTCGCCGGCCATTTGCGCCGACGTCACGATGAAGTGGACATTGTGCGGATAATAGCCGTAGCGCACGAGCCCGTTGTCGCCGGCGCTGCGGATATATTCCTCGTCCGCGCGCGCGGCGGCGATGTTGACGCGGATCGAATCGGCGTGGCGGCCGCGCAGCTGATAGATATGCCCGGGCATGTGGACGAGGTGCGCCGCGCTGGGCGCCGACGGACTCCCCAGCCGGTCGGCGGCCGCCTCGGCGCGCTGCGGGTCGCTCGCTTCCATCAGATGGATATAGAGATGGTTCGCCTGGACATGGCCGGGATTGCGCTTGAGCACCGCCTCGACAAGCCGCACGGCTTCGCCGCTCCGGCCGACCGATGTCTTCTTGTCAGCCTCCCAATAATTCCACGGGCTTGTGCCCATCACCGCTTCGGCAGTCAGCACCGCCACATCGTCGTCGCCCGGAAACCGGCGTGCGACGTCGAGCATCGCGTCGGCGTAGCTGGCATCGAGCGCGGCGCGGTCGCTATTAGGATCGCGCGAATATCGCTTTGCGACAGCCTCGATCAGTGCTCGCTCCATCGGCGTGGCGGTGCTTCGCAGCGCCATCGCGCGGTCCATCGCGCCCAGCGCGGCGTCGCGATCGCGATCGTCCATCGGCGCATTGATGTTCGGGCCGAGCGCGACGGCTTCGCCCCACCAGCACATCGCGCAATCGCGGTCGAGCCGCTGCGCCTCGCGAAACGAGCGCACCGCGCCCGCATGATTGAAGCCGTAGGTCAGGAGCAGCCCCTGACTGAAATAGCGCCGGGCCTGATCCTTGTCGGTCGAGACCGGAAACGGTGAGGTCGCGAGGTCCGGAAAGAGCGGTATCGGCCTGCCTTCACTGGCGGGCGCCGCGAACGCCGCCGCGACAAGGAGATTCTGCGCCAGGGACGAACCCGCCCGCCGGGCGCCGCAAAACAGGGTCGCGAGACGGCTCGGATCCAGCGCTTCCAGCGCGGCGGCCGAAAAAGCCGGCGGCGGCGTAAAGCTCGTCAGCGAAATCCCGATCCCCACTATCGCCGCGGCTTTGAATGGGCCAAGCATCACAATCCCCCTTCCCCAAAGGTGACCAGAAACAGAAATGCCCAAATATCACGAATAGATTACGCGCCAAAACCGAATCTTAGGTACTCCCTAATCCACTAATATCCAAAGCAAGTTCGGACCAAATCTGTTCGAGCGCGCCTGCCCGGCCCCAGAATGACTTGGGGGTTTTCCGCCGCAGACATGCCCCGCCTCGCCGCGATCCATAGAGACCGCGGTGGAACGGACAACAAGGGAGCCCGGCGATCAGGCCTTCGTCGCAGCCTCATCGGCATATTTGATCGCACAGCCGTAGGGCTGAGCACCATTCCGGCATGGCCGCTGGCAATCCTCGGGATGTTTCGACCTGTTCGCTTTCTCGTGTTGCTTGGCGCGCTTGCGGGCGCGCCGAAGCCCGACGCCGCAGCGCTCGAACCGGCGCTTGCCTTCATGCTGTTCGTGACCTTTATCCAGGTGCCGCTGGCGGCGCCTGGCCACAATGGGCGGCATTCAACCAGGTTCGCGAGAGCGCGCTTTTGCAAAACGGCTTGAGCAGGCGTTGGGCAACCATCCCCGTTGTCCGTCTGACTACCGCCGCCTGACTGGGTGACGCGCGAACTGGCGCACCAGCGGATCAATATCACGATCGAAACGGTCTGCCACTCAATGATCAGCGCCGATAGTCGAGAAGGGGGCCCAAAAGGCCGGCGATGTCCAGCGAGGATCGCGCCGCAATTCGCCTTGCGCTTCCTGGAATGCGGCCGGAACCGACAAGGAAGGATTGGCTGCGATCTTCCTGAAGAATATCTCCATCAGCCGCGCCGTTGCTTCATCGTCGACGTTCCAATGGGATGCAATGACCTCGCGCGCGCCGGCGAACTGGAACGACCGGGCGACGCTGTTGAGGTTACGCGAGGCGATGCCTCTTTCCTCGGTTCCCGTGTTGCAGGCAGAGAGGATGATGGCGGCACGCGCCAGCTGGAATTGCGCGATTTCCGATGCCGACAGAAAGCCGTCATCGTCCGATCGGACATTGCTAGCCGGCGGGGTCAGCACCAGCCCCGGCTCGGCCAGACCGCCGACCTGAGACGCCAGCAGCCCATGGGTCGCAAAGGCGATGAAACGCGGCCGGCTTTCGCGCAAGGCCCCCCGGACATTCCGCTCATCGGCTTCGCTTCCCATCAGCAGACGGCTTCGACCCGGGCCGAAGGATTGCGCGGCCATCTTCAGTTCGGACGCCGTACCCGGAAGCGACACCATCCCCATCAGCATATCGCGATTGGCGATCCCCCGGGTCGCCCAGTCGCCAGGAACGCCCGCCGGCTGCGCCGATGGCACGCCCTGCTTCCCGATCGCCGGATTGCCGACCCCCAGAAACCCCTGCCCCTGCAAACCCGACGATTTGCTTGCCGACCGTCCTGCGCCGGCCGCCTCGCAGCCCGCATGGCGATGCTTTTGATCGACAAGCAGGCAGCGCTGCGCGCGCAGCATGGAAACCGTCGCGAGCGACATGATGACGCGCTCGTCCGCCATCCAGGCGGCGCCTCCGGATTCCCGGGCCGGGGTTCTGGGAAGGAGGCCGAGGGGCAAGGCCGAAAGCGGCCCGCCGATCACCGTGAAGATCCGCCGTCTGCCTCCTAGGTCCTTTTCGACCGGCGCCACCAGATTCGCGTAGATGCGATGCGCGCGTTCAAGATCGATGCCGGTGCCGGGATCCGCATATCCGTCGATCTCTTCGCGAATTCCGGACCGAATGGCATCGACGTCCGATTTCAGTTCGCGCGATCCATAGCCGTCGACACGCGACCAGCCGGCGCCTTTGGCGGTGACCGCAAAGCTGTAGCTCTTCTTTTCGAACGTCACGATCAGAAGCAGAGCCTCGTCGGCATTGAGCAGGCGCTGCAAGCCGGCGAGCGACACGGCTTCAGGGTGCAGAAGATCCCAATAGGCAGGGTCGCGGTCGCGAATCCGGGCCTCGATCGCCTCGATGCCCACGAGAAGCGCGGCGCGGCGCTCGGCAGCCTGCTTACCGACAGCGGGGTCGGGTTTTGCAGCGAGCGCGTCTTCGAAATCGCGTTCCGCGCGTGTCAAATCGGCCAGCGCGGCCTGCCGCTCGCCTTCCCAAACGGCAATTTCGCTATCGCCGCGCGACGCCAGCACCGTCGCGGCGTTGAGGTTGATCGTCGATTCCGAAAGCGTCGCCAGCTGGACATATTCAAACGCCTTGCCGATCGCACGAGGGTCCGGTTCCTGTGCTTTCGCCGCGAAGCTCGCAGCAACTGCGGCCAACAGGAACGACATTCCCGCGTACCGCCGTCGAGGGTGTTGGTTACAAGGAATATTCCGCCGCCCCTTCATTCGCGCCCCACCTCGCCCTCCAATTCGCCGGTTTCGGCATTCCACAGCCAAAGCCCGTTCTCGCTCGATACAGCCAGTCGCGCGCCGTCAGGCGAAAAGGCGAGCCCCGATACGCCCGCGACGAACGTCGCCAGATGCCGGGGTGCCCGAACCCCGCCCGCGAAATAGAGCCAGAGCCGGTTTTGCCGGGTCAACGCATAGGCCTGCTTGCCGCCGGGGGAAAAGCGCACCGCATAGACGGGGTCTTCGGCGGTTCCGATGACGCCCGCGACCGCCGATGCATGGCCGCCAAAGGCGACCTTCTGCGCACTCTGGTCCTGTGCAGCGGCACTCGCGTCCAAGTCCGCCACAACCGAGCAATCCTGCACGTTCCAACGCGTCGATCGAGCAAGATTCGCGATCGCCGGCTCGCCGCGGCTACCCGGTGCAAAGGTCATTCCCAAACCGACGACTTCCGACCCGTCGGCGGAAAAGGCCAGCGCACCAAATGGGCTGACCGGCTCGCCCGAAGCTACCGTCATTTTCTTCACCGGCGCTGAACATAGTTCGTCCCCGCTGTCGGCCGACAGCAGCCTGAACGTGCCATCGTCGCGGATGTCGGCAACCGCGATGCGCGAACCGTTCGCATCGGCAGCAAGCAGGACGCCGTCGACCTTGTCCTGCCGCCAAAGCAGCTTTCCGCTACCGATCTCGAACGCCGCCGTGCCGCCACCGTCAAAAAGGCCGGAAACGATGCCAACGTCGCGGGACGTTGAAATCGTCGCGTCGCGGAGCCGGGCACCACCAGGGATTTTCGCCGAGCGCTCCAATATGTCGGGGTTCGAGGTCAGGAATATGTCGATACCGTCCGATCCGAGCGCCGCCACGCGCCGTCCGTCTCCCGAAATCATCACGGCCGCGTCCTGATCCGCGGGATATTGGGCGATCAGACGCCGGGTGGCGCTGTCCCATTGCCGCAGCGCTTTGCCGTCGCGCTCGCCGATCGCGCTCGACAGCGTGAAGAGGCTCCGCGCGTCTGGGCTGAAGCCGAACGCGCGGATCTTCGCCTTGTGGCCTTGTGCGGAGGCATCCCCGCTCAGCCTGGCGGCCACGCCGCCCGTTTCAGCGGAAAAGACGATAATGGCCCCCGCCTCGGAACCGCTCGCCAGCAGATCGGAATCCGGACTCCAGGCCAGACTGACAACGGTTCCATTGTGCCCCGAAAGCTGATGAAGAAGCGCGCCGCTCTCGGTCGAATAGAGTCGGAGTTTTCCGTCGGGACCGCTGACCGCGATCTTCGCGTCGTCGGGAGATAAGGCTGCCACCTTCACCAGGTCGCCCACCTGAATCGTCCGCGAGGCACCGGTCCGATCGTCCTCGATCGATATGGCTTGCAGCGCCACCCGCGCACGCCTGTGCCCGTCGCCGAACTCGATGGGAAGGTTGCGATCGAACGCAGGAGGAAGATCGCCATATTCGGGTTTGCGCGCCGAAGCGAATGCTGCACGTTCGACATCCCATGATATTTCGCGAGCATATTCCCGGCTTGCGAGCATCCTTCCGTCATCGGAAAATTCGAGGTTTCTTATCGATCCCTCGGGCCGTGGGCTTATCAGCAACGGGGCGTCCGCCGTGGGCTTGCCCGCCGCCGCCGCGAGCGGGGCGAGACGCGATCTGGACCAGTTGATGTCGATCCCCGCTTCGAACAGCCGCGCGAGGTTCAGATAGTCGACTTCTGCGCCTTGCGAACGCCGCGACGCAAGGCGCTTGCGACCGGCGGCTATTGCCCCCTCCACTTCGGTCTCCAGCATCGGCGTATGGCTTTGCCGCGCCAGCTCGACCGATGCTGCCAGTCCAATCGTCGTCAACAGGTCGAGCGAATCATCGGGCGATTTCCCCAGCAACGCAGCCTTGGCACGGGCAAGATCGTCGGCTGCATCGCCGATCGCACCGAGCGCGAGACGATCTTCCGCGATAGCCCGGCTCACTTCGGCGACACGGACCGGGTCGGGGGTTTCCGACTTTTCGAGCGCTTTGAGCGCAAGCTGGCGCGCGCCAACAGCACTCTGCGGATCGCCCAAGCGGCGCAGGATATCCGCGCGCAGGTTCAATCGGCCGACCCGCACCGTGAGCGGCAGGATTCTATCGACGAGCGTGGAAAAGCGGTCGAGCGCCGCGAGCGCGGCGATCGGGCCGTCGAGCGCCTCTTCGCCTCGGCTGCGCTGCAAGAGCAGCGATGCGCGCAGAGCTTCGGTTTCGGCCGTCAACCGGAACAGCGACAAGCGGCGCCACGTAATTTGCAGCCCGGGCGCGAAACCGACCGTTTCCAGCTCGGTGAGGCTCGTCACATCGGACAGCCTGTTCAGTTCGAGATATTGCGCCTCGTCAAGCTCGATGACCTCGCCCGCCGGATGCTTCGAGGCGCCGATGCGGTCGAGAAAGGGGCCAAGCTCGTCGATATCGGCCCGGCCGAGCTCGATGCGAAGTCTGTCATATTGCAAAACCCGTTCGGTTTTGGCGGCTGACGCGCCCGCCCGCTCCAGGTCGGCCAGCAGTGCCTCCACCAGCTGCATTGCTCGCACCGGTTCCCGGTCGTCCTTCAACATTAACGCCAGCGTCAGCCGCGCGCGGGCGCTGCCCTCGGCATTGGGCATGGCGATCGCCGCTTCGAGGATCGAACGGGCATCGGCGCGTCGGCCAAGCGCCAGATAGGCTTCCGCCAGCTTGGTTCGCGATGCGGCCCAATGGGGTCCAAGCATCTCTTCGGTGGCATCCGCACGCGTCAGGATTTCCACGATACCGGCGGGGCGCCCGCTTCGGACCGCTACCTCATAAGCTGCGCGCAGCCGGCCAATATCGCAGGCGATCTCACCATCAATGCAGAGAAGCTCCGTTCCGCTCCGCAGATCGAATATCCGGGTCGGCCCGTCCCAACCCATCGCGAGCAGCCGGCCCCGCGCGACGAGCCTGGAACGATAGACATTGTTGAAGTTGGCGAATGCAACCGGCAGTTCGAGGATACGCTGACCGTCAAGCGACCGGACCAGAGGACGGTTGTCGACGTCGGAAAGCAACGTACCGGCAGTCACATTGACGTCGACAGGGGCGAAGGGCCTCGCCACGGCGACATAGGCTTGCTGTCCGGATTCCAGCGAAAGAACGGATAGCTGCTGTGTGCCCACCCCCGTGCTGATCGCGATCACGGCATGTTCACCGTCCTCAGCGAAACCGCTGAACTCGCAATCTTCGTCAGCTTCGCGAAGTTGCGTCCATTCTGCTATGTCATCGATGCGGCGACGCAATATCCCGCAATTGTCGCTCGCCACGACGATGGTCCCATCATCGAGGAACTGGCTGGCGTCGATCGTCACCGGCGCTTGCAGGAACCGTTCCTCGATCCCGGTCCTGGCATTGTGAATCCGCACGCCCTTGCCGTCCTCGGTTTCGGAAAGCAGAGAGTTGCCGTCAGGCGAGAAGGGAGAGGGGCCGACCTTGCCGATCGTTGCCAGAATCCGGCCGTCGGCCGTGTCGAGCAGATAGCCCGGGGCTCGCGAAGAGCGCCGAAGCAGGATCGTCTCGCTGCCCGGCGATATCACGGGTGCGACGACAAGAGACGGATCGCCATCGGCGAAGGGCGCGTCTAAGACGCGAACGGAATTTGTAGAACGGCGCCACACGAGGACCCGCAAACGATTCTGCTCATCGATACCCAGCGCAACGACATATCCTGCATCGGGTGACGCCGAAAGGCCCCGCCACTGGCGGAGCGTTGTATCGACATGGCCGACCTCTCCCCCCGTTTCGATCGATCGGATCGACAGACGTCCGGTGCTGTCGCCCGCCAGAAGCAATTGTCCGTCAGCGGACAGCCCCGCGATCTGGTCGGCATGCGCGGTACCCGGACCCGCAAGCAACGCAAACGCGAAAAGATACCGCCACCTTGCCAATGATGCCCCCTCCCGAAGATTGGCTATCATCCCTGCGGAGGAGAATCCATCCGGTTACCGAAGAGGTGCGTGGTACAGCAGATGCCTTACCCAACCCGACAAATCCCGCCGGTTGGGATCATCTGCATCTTTGGACGAATAACTGTGGTTGGCAGGTAGCGGACTGGCTGCATTTGGCAATGCAAGGCGCGGAAACAGTCATAGCGACGAACCCGGCTCGCTGCCCGAAGCCTTGCCAGAGTTCACACGACGGACGGTCGCCGGCCGCCCCAGGGCGCAGCGCGCTCGAGCTGACCGGCGAGGCGGAACAAAGTCGCCTCGTCGCCATAGCGCGCGCTGAACATCACCCCGATCGGCAGCCCCGCTTTCGACGTGGCGAGTGGCACCGACATGCTCGGCTGGCCGGTCTGGTTGAATAGAGCGCTGAACGGGCCGAATTCGGTGACGGCCTTATAATAGGCGGCGATGTCGGCAGGCGAGAGGCCGAGGATGCCGAGCTTGACCGGCGGCGATGCCAGTGTGGGCGACAGCAGCAGATCGTAATTGTCCATGAAGTTGGCGACGGTCGTCGCGGCGACGAGCAGATCATTATTCGCCTGGGCGAAATCGATCCCGCTGGTCTTCATCCCCATGTCATAGAAAGCGCGGGTCACGGTCTCGATCATCTCGGGGCCCGCAACGATGCCAGTCGTCGCTTCGCGCGCGCGCAGGTCAGCGGCAATCGATGCGGAGATGATGGTGAAGACCGCGCGGCCGAGGGCGGCATGATCGACGTTCGGCGCGGCTTCCTCGACATGATGACCCAGGCTTTCGCAAAGCTTGGCGGCGTCGCGCACCGCAGCGACGCATTCGGGATCAACCGGCGTGCCCATCGGCGTCGTGACGTTGAGCGCGATACGGAGCTGGCCGGGCTTGCGCAGCACTTCTTCCAGAAAGCTGCGTTCTGGGGTCGGGGCGCCATAGCGCGAACCGGGCTCGATACCGTGGGTTGCGTCAAGCAGCGCCGCGCTGTCGCGTACGCTCCACGTCACTGCATGATGCATCGACATGCCGCCCCAGCCTTCGGTTCGGGGCGGCCCCATTGGCACACGGCCGCGGCTCGGCTTGAGCCCGAACAATCCGCAGCAGGATGCGGGGACGCGGATCGATCCGCCGCCGTCGGTCGCATGCGCGCCAGGAACGACCCCGGCAGCGACGGCGGCTGAGGCGCCGCCACTTGATCCGCCCGGCGTATGGTCGGGATTCCACGGGTTGCGAGTCAGCCCGGTCGCGCGCGATTCGGTGGTGGCGCTCAGACCGAATTCGGGAACGGTGGTTTTGCCGAAAATCACCAGTCCGGCGCGTTCGTAGCGCTTGACCAGCTCCGATGTGACGGTCGCACGGTTGCCCTTATAGTAACGGCTGCCCTGTTCGGTCAGTTCACCGGCAATATAAGTGTTGAGATCCTTGAGCAGCCAGGGAACCCCGGTGAAATGCCCCTTGGGCAGCCCCTTGGCGATCGCAGCGCGGCCATAGTCATAATGTTTCTGCGCCATGAAGTTGAAGCGCGGGTTAAGCGTTTCGGCGCGCGCGATCGCCGCCTCAAGCAACTCGGTTGGCGACGCCTTGCGGCGCTGCACCAATTCGGCCAGCCCTGTCATGTCGTGGGCGCCAAGAATGTCATCCTTCGGCGCCGCAGCGAAAGCGGAGTCGGCGACGAAGGCGGACGCGGACAGTGCCGCCGCCCCCGCCTTCATCATATGGCGCCGCGTGAACGGCGATTGCAGCACGTTATTCGAAACTTCGTCTGTCATAACAATAGCCTCCGGGGCAGCGGTCAGAATTTGGCGCGAATTTCGGCACCGATCTGGCGCGGCGCGCCCCAGGTCACATAGCGCGCGCCCAACTGGTCGGTCGATTGCAGCTGGCCAATGATCGCCTTGTTGGTGACATTGTTGGCGTACAGGCGGAGGCGGTAATTGTCGTCGGGGCTATCCCAGATCAGGCTGAGGTTGAGCAACGCATAGCTCGGCTGCGAATCCAGCGCGGTGTTGAACTCCCGGAAATATTGGGTCGAACGATAGCTGACGTCGGCGCGTCCGGTGATCCGGCCGAAGGACAGCGCATCGGTGCGATAGGCGACCCCCAGATTGCCCGAGAATTTGGGCGCATTGTTGAGCCGGTTGCCGCGCAGATCCTGCACACCGAGGGTGGGATCGAGCGAATCGACATTGCTGAAATTGCTATATTCCGCATCGAGCAGCGACATATTGCCGTTGATCGTCCAGTGGCTGTCGGGCGCCAGCGTCGCTTCAAGCTCAAAGCCCTTCACCCGCGCGCCGGCGGCGTTGGTGATGATGCGCGACAGGCCGATAACCTGCGAAATCTGCAAATTGGTATAGTCATAATAAAAGGCCGAGGCGTTGAGCGTCAGCATATTGTCGAACAGTCGGCTCTTGATCCCACCTTCATAGGCGGTCACCTTTTCCGGGTTGAAGACGTTATTGCAGGCGAAGGCGTTGAAGCCGCCCGCCTTGAAGCCTTTCGAGAAGGTCGCATAGACATTGGCGTTCGCGGCAAGATCGAACTGCGCGCCGATGCGCGGGGTGGTCGACGACCAAGACACTTCGTTCGAAGCCACCGGACAGGTCGAGGTCCGCGGCAGTGCGTTGCCGCCGATGTTGAGCTGGAAATAATTGTCCTGCTCGATCCGCTGGGTGTCCTTCGACACGCGGATGCCGCCGATCAAGCGGAAGCGCTCGGTCAGATCGATGGTCAGGTCGGCGAACGCCGCCTTGCTGCGCGTATTATTGTTGTTCGCGGTAAAATGCAGGATTGTCCCCGGCGGCAGCGGAAAGATGCCGAGCTTGAAATTATATTCCTGCATATAATAGCTGTTGTCGGCCATGTAAAAGAGGCCGCCGACCGCACGCACCGGCCCGATCTCGCCGCTAACGTTCAATTCCTGGGTGAAGGTCTTCGACCGGATATGGCGGAAGACGGGAAAGGCGTCGATCTGGGTCCCGTCGTCGTCGCCGACATATTTGCCATCATTTTTGGCGTAGCCGGTGATCGACTTGATCGTGGCGTCGCCGACATTCCACGTCAGCGTCGCCCCGCCCGAAACATAGTCGCGATCGGAGGTGATCGGACCATTTGCGCTGGTGCGCCACGGATCGAGCGGCACGATCGCATTCGCCAGATAGGGATTTTTCGCGATCGCATCGACCGACGGCTTGTTGTGCAGCGTAAAATAGAGGCTCGGCCCCGTTCCATGCAGTGCCGCGCCGCTGAGATCGAGGGTCAGATTGTCGGTGAGGTCGGCGGCGATGCGTAACCGCCCAGAGAATGTTTCGCCCTTGTCGAGGTCGGGACCGCCGGGGGTCACATTTTTGACAAAGCCATCGCTGCGCCGCGTCCAGTCGGCAACGAAGCGCGCCCGCACGCGGTCACCGAGCGGGACGTTGACCATCCCCTGCAATTTCATTTCGTCATATTCGGCGAGGCCGATGAGCGCATAGCCTTCGAAACGGTCGGTCGGGGCTTTGGTGATGAAGTTCACCGCGCCGCCGGTGGCGTTGCGGCCATAGAGCGTGCCCTGCGGCCCGCGCAGCACTTCGACGCGTTCGAGGTCGGCCTGCGCCAGATCGCCCATCGTCGGCTGCGCCTGATAAACGCCGTCGATATGGATTGCGACGCCCGGCGCGCCCTGGTTGAGCCCGACACCGCGGATGTTGATCGCGGTATTGCCCAAAATCTTGCCGGCCTGCATGCTGGGGACCGCAAATTGCAGGTCCGCCGCGCTGGTGATCCCGCGCTGGGTCAGCGCCTCGCCGCCGATTGCCGTGATCGAGGCAGGGACCTTCTGGACGCTTTCCGAACGCTTTTGCGCGGTAACAACGATTTCGCCGCTATCGGCGGGGGCATCCACCGGCGCGGTGTCGGCCGACTGGGCCAGCACCATTTGCGGCGTCGCCAGCGCCGTCATGGTGGCCGCGCTGTTCAACAGAGCTCTCGATATGCGTCGCATGACTTTCCTCTCCATGATTCGCCTCTAACGGACGTTTTGACATTCTGGGGCCTTCATACCTCAAAACGTCAGGAGCGAGTCAATCATTTTTTACATATGAGTGCATATAAACTCTATATCGTATATGCCATTGTGAAATGGCAGCGGCTCTTGCCGACCAAACCCCTCAAAACCAACCGAATACCGGCAGCATAACGTATCACCCGTCCGGACTGCGCCGCCGCCTCGCGCAACCTCCTTGACGATTTTGGAAATTAGAGGGATTATATGCACCTGATTGTCAAATATCGATTGCCGGTCAGGCAATGCACATCAAGGAGAGAAAAATGACGCATATCGGCGATAACGGCGATGCCGCCGAACTGGCTTTCGACCCCGCGGCGCTACGTGCCAAATATCGCGAAGAGCGCGACCGTCGGCTGCGCGCGGAGGGGACATCGCAATATATCGCGGTCGACGGCGCCTTCTCCCATTTTCTCGAAGATCCCTACGTAGAGCCAGGCTTCACCCGTGCGCCCTTGTCGGACGAAGTCGAAGCGGTCGTCGTAGGCGGCGGCTTTGGCGGGCTGATGGCGGCGGCGCGGTTGCGCGAGGCGGGCATCGACGATGTGCGGATCATCGAGCGCGGCGGCGACTTCGGCGGCACCTGGTATTGGAACCGCTATCCCGGCGCGGCGTGCGACATCGAATCCTATGTCTATATGCCGCTGCTCGAAGAACTCGATTATATCCCGACCGAGAAATACGCCCGCGCTCCCGAGATCTTCGCGCACAGCCGGGCGATCGGACGCCATTTCGGCCTCTATGACAAAGCCTGTTTCCAGACCGCGGTCACCGAACTGCGCTGGGATGAGGCCATCGCCCGCTGGATCGTCTCGACCGATCGCGGCGACGCGATCAAGGCCCGCTTCGTGATCCTGTCGACCGGCCCGCTCCAGCGTCCCAAGCTGCCGGGCATCCCCGGCGTGGAGAGCTTCAAGGGGCAAATGTTCCACACCAGCCGTTGGGACTATGCATATACCGGGGGCGATGCGACAGGCGGCATGACCGGCCTCGCCGGCAAGCGCGTCGGGATCATCGGCACCGGCGCGACTTCGATCCAGGCGGTTCCGCATCTCGCAGAAACCGCGGGCCATCTCTATGTCTTTCAGCGCACGCCCTCGTCGGTCGATGCGCGGCACAACCAGCCAACCGATCCCGCATGGGCCAAAAGCCTGACCCCGGGTTGGCAACAGCGGCGGATGGACAATTTCAACGCGCTGGTCAGCGGCGGGGTCGCCGACGAGGATCTGGTCGCCGACGGCTGGACCGAGATTTTGGGCGGCGTCGGGGTCGAATTGCTCGCGCAGGGCGACGCCCTCGCGCGCATCCAGATGAACGACTTCAAGCGGATGGAGCGCATTCGCGCGCGTGTCGACGCCATCGTCGCCGACCCCGCGACCGCCGAGGCGCTGAAGCCTTATTATGACCAAATGTGCAAACGGCCATGCTTCAACGACGCCTATCTGGAGACCTTCAACCGCGCCAATGTCACGCTGGTCGATACCAAGGGACAGGGCGTCGAGCGGATCACCGAAAAGGGTGTTGTCGTCGATTGCGTCGAGCATGAACTCGACTGCCTGATCTATAGCACCGGCTTCGAATTCCAGACCGACTATGCCCGGCGGGTCGGGTTCCAGACCTATGGCCGCGGCGGGCTGACGCTGACCGACAAATGGGCCGACGGGATTTCGACGCTGCACGGCTTCACCACGCACGGCTTTCCCAATCTGTTCATACTCGGCAATGCACAGACCGCGAACACGCCGAATTTCACCCATATGCTCAACATCTCCAGCCGCCATGTCGCGCACATCGTCCGCCATTGCGCCGACCAGAAACTGGCATCGGTCGAACCCAGCGTGGAAGCCGAGCAGCTATGGGTTGCCGACGTCCTCTCCTTCGCCGGCATGCGCCGCGCCTTCGACGAGGAATGCACGCCGGGCTATTATAACAATGAAGGCATGCCGTCGGACCAGACCGCGCGCGCCGGATTCTATGGCGGCGGACCGATTCTGTTCACGCACAAAATCGACGCGTGGCGCGCCGCCGGCGACCTGCCGGGGATGATCTGCGTGCCGCAATAAGCGCGCGGTTCTGACATATGGGTGTCATGGGACGTGTTGACGTCAGCGATTTCGCGTGGTGAGACACGTCCCCATGACCGCACCCAAAAGCAAGGCGCGCGCGACGCGCGGCAGCAAGCGCGCACTGTTTCTGGAAGAGGCGGCGCGCGCGCTCAACAGCCGCGGCATTTCACAAACCTCTCTCGCCGACCTCGCACAGACGATCGGCGTCTCACGCGCCGCACTCTATTATTATTTCGAGGATCAGCAGGATCTGGTTTTCCAAAGCTATCGCCGCTCGTGCGAGATGATGGCGCGGCGGTTGAGCGAAGCCGCGCATGCCGGCGGCGATGCCCTGACGATCCTCAACAATTTCATCGATGGAATGCTCGGCGCCGACGAACCCGATTTCGCCTCGCTCAGCGAAGCGGCGTTTCTGCATCCCGACCAGCGCAGCACGATCCTTGGCCTGTACGAGGCGATCCTTGCCAGCATCGTCGAAATCCTGAACGGCGGCGCACGACGCGGCGAGTTACGCTCCTGTGCGACGGGCATCGCCGCGCAGGCGATCATCGGGCTGGTGTCGTGGATTTCGATGGCGAAGCGCTGGGGGTCCAACACCGAATTGACGCAGGCCGACATGGTCACCGCGATCAAGGCGCTGCTCGACAGCGGCATCGCTGCCGACCGCAAGGCGCTGATCGCCTATCGCCCGATCGACATGTCGCGCGGCGCGATGCGTGCCGACAATGTCTTCAATGCCGAGGCGATGGCCGCGGCGAAACAGGAGGCGTTGCTGGCATCGGCATCATGGCTCTTCAACCTCAAGGGGGTCGATGCGACGTCGCTCGAGGAAATCGCGATGCGTGTCGGCGTGACCAAGAAGGTCATCTATCACAATGTCGGCGACAAGGAGACATTGCTCGTCGCCTGCAATCGCCGCGCTTTCCGCATCTGGGAGGATATTGCGCAAGCGGCGCTGTCCTACGACGGCTCGCGGCTCGAGGCGATGTGCATGGCGATGTACGCCAATACCGAAGCCAGCCTGCGCGAGGATTGGGCGCCGTTGTCCTCACTCGCGGGTTTCGAGGCACTGCCGGTGGAAGCGCGCACCGAAGTCGATGAATCGGCCATCCGGTTGATGAACGCCTATCTGCAAATCCAGGCCGCGGGTCAGAAGGAAGGCTCGATTGCGGTGCCCAACGCGCGCGCCTTCATGGCGATAGCCCCCGGAACTTTTCAGTGGCTGCCCAAGTGGCACGACAGTTTTTCGGCGGCCGAGCGCGAAATTGCACCGCGCGAGATCGCCGATCTGATCCGGCTGGGCCTGCGCGCGGTCTGATCCAACACGCCAAGAACTGAGCTTTCCTGTCCGCGCCAGCATATCGCCGGCGCGGAGGGCCGGGCTGCGTCTATTCGCTTGACACGAAATATCAAATAGGAGACTGTTTGCACTCAATTGTAAAATACCTACACGGGGGGGGTGAGATGACCGGGCCTGATCCAGACATAGCCGCATTCAAGGAACAAATGGCCGCGATGACGGCGTTTCGCGCGGCGGAGCCTGTAAGCTTCGAGGAAGAACGGGCGCAGTTCGACGCCTTCCATGGCGCGATGCCGCCCGCCGACAATTGCACAATCGAGCTGATCGTCGCCGACGGCGTGCGCGGCGAACGCATCACGCCGCGCGGCGCCGACGCCAGCCGCGCCTTGCTCTATCATCATGGCGGCGGCCACACCTTCGGCAGCGCGCTCAGCCACCGGCATCTGGTGTCGCGCCTTGCTGCGGCAGCAGGCGTGGTTGCGTTCAACATGGACTATCGGCTGGCGCCAGAGCATCCCTATCCGGCGGGGCTCAACGATGCGCTTGCGACCTATCGCTATGTGCTGGGTCAAGGGTTCACCGCCGACCAGTTGGTCGTCGGCGGCGAGTCCGCCGGGGGCAATCTGACCGCAGCCTTGCTGCTGAAGCTACGCGCGCTGGACCTGCCGCTGCCCGCCGGGGCTTATCTGCTCAGCCCGTGGCTCGACCTGACGCTGGCTGGCGAATCTTACGAAGCGCGCGCGCCGCACGATCCGCTAATTACCCGCGCGGCGCTCGACCGCTGCGTTACTGCCTATGTCGGCGACGGAACGGCGGTCGACGATCCGCTGGTATCGCCGATCAAGGCCGACCTCACCGGCCTGCCGCCGCTGTTCATTCAGGTCGGGACCGACGAACTGTTCCTGAGCGATTCGACAACATTCGCCGACCGCGCCGCGCTCGCGGGCATCGACGTCGAGCTGCATGTCTGGGCCGAGATGGTCCATGCCTGGCCGCTGTTCCACCTCGCGCTGCCCGTGTCGGGGGCCGCGGCGATCGCCGAAGCCAGCGCGTGGATCGCGCGCCAGCTCGCCCGCTAACTCAAGAAGACGGAGACCAACATGCGATTGGACGCCCCTCGCATCGCGCCGCTGCGCGAAGACCAACTGACCGACGAACAGCGCGCGATCCTCGCCCCGCTGCTCGCGCAGATGCCGCTGCTCAACATTTTCGCGACCTTTGTTCACACGCCCGCCGCGCTGAAGGCGTTTCTGGCTTGGGGCAATTATATCCTCGCCCCGGACGGCAGCCTTACCCCGCGCCAGCGCGAGATCATCATCCTGCGCGTCGGTTTCTTGTGCAAATCAGGCTATGAATTCGCCCAGCATGAGCAGATCGGGCTTCACTCGGGGCTGTCGGCCGACGAGATCGCACGCATCAAGCAAGGCGCCGAGGCGGGGTGGGAACCCGGCGAAGCGGCGCTGATACACATGGCCGACGAGCTGATCGCCGACCATTTCGTCAGCGGCGCGACCTGGGCGCAGCTGCGTGCGCAGTTCGACGAAGCCCAGTGCATGGACGCGGTCTATACTGCGGGTCAGTACACGCAGGTATCGATGTTTCTGAACAGCTTCGGCGTCCAGCTCGACCCTGGCCTGACGCTCGATCCCGATCTGAAAGGTTAAGTACGATGGCAAGACTGGAAGGCAAGACCGCAATCATCATCGGCGCTGGGCAAACCCCGGGCGACACGATCGGCAACGGCCGCGCGATGGCGATGCTGTTCGCGCGCGAAGGCGCCGACGTGATGTGTGTCGACCGCAACCTGGCGCGTGCCGACGACACCGTCGCAGCGATCGTCGCCGAGGGCGGCAAGGCGTGGAGCCACGCCGCCGATATCGTCCGCGCCGATGATGTTGCGGGAATTTTCGACGCCGCGCTCGCGCGCTGGCGCGAGATCGACATTCTCGTCAACAATGTCGGGGTCGGCGTCACCGGCCCCCAATCCGACGGCCCGCCGCACATCGCGTCGGAGGCCGCATTCGACACGACACTCGACGTCAACCTCAAGGGCATGTGGCTGACGATCAAGGCCGCGATCCCGATCATGCGCAACCGCGGCGGCGGATCGATCGTCAACATCTCCTCGCTGGCGTCGGTCGCGGGCGATACCGCGATCGCCTATATGGTCTCGAAAGCGGCCGTGAACCGGCTGACGCTCGCGGTCGCGAGTTCCAACGCCGCGCACGGGGTGCGCTGCAACGCGATCCTGCCGGGGTTGATGGACACGCCTATGGGTATCGACGCCACGGTCGCGGCCACATCCGCATCAGCGGCACAGGTTCGCGCCGCGCGCGACGGCCGTGTTCCGCTCAAAGGCGGCATGGGTGACGCGTGGGACACGGCTTATGCCGCGCTGTTCCTGGCGTCGGACGAGGCCAAATATATCACCGGCGCGCTATTGCCGGTCGATGGCGGCTTCACGACGCGGGTCGGCAATGCCGACGGATAACCAAGGAACATGCAATGACCTATTCGACGATCAGCTGCGCGGTCGAGGCCCGGGTGATGACCTTGACGCTCGATCGCCTCGAGCAGATGAACGCTTTCACGCTCGAAATGGCCGACGAGTTGGTCGACGCCTTTACCCGCGCGAGCGAAGATGACAGCGTCGGTGCGATCATCGTCACCGGCGCGGGCAAGGCATTTTGCGCCGGCATGGACCTCAGCGCCGATGGGAACGTGTTCGGCCTCGACGAAAGCCAGCGGCCAACGATGGCTTCGATGCGCCAAGCGACCGAAGCCGAGCTCGCCCGCAATGGTGTTCGCGACGAAGGCGGCCGCGTGACCCTCGCCATCTTCAACTGCAAGAAACCGGTGATTGCCGCGATCAACGGCGCTGCGGTCGGCATCGGCGCGACAATGACGTTGGCGATGGATGTTCGCATGGCGTCCGAAAAGGCACGGATCGGCTTTGTCTTCGGGCGGCTCGGTGTCACACCGAAGGCCTGCTCAACCTGGTTCCTGCCCCGCCTTGTCGGCCCGCAGCAAGCGCTGGAATGGGTGCTCTCCGCTGACATCTTCGACGCGCAGGAAGGGCTGCGCTGCGGCCTGTTGCGATCGGTTCACGCGCCCGAGACGCTGCTCGATGAGGCGAAGGCGCTTGCCCGAAAATTCATCGACAACCGCTCTCCGGTCGCCGTCGCATTGGCGCGGCAGATGCTGTGGCGGAACGCAGCCGCACGGCATCCCGTCGAAGCGCATCACGTCGATTCGCTCGCGATGTTCTATACGAGCATTGCTGACGGCAAGGAGGGCGTGGCGGCGTTTCTAGAAAAGCGACCCCCGAATTTTTCGAGCGTCGCTTCGAAAATGCCCAATTTCATTTAGGCGCGCTCCTGACATCAGGCGCGTTGTGGTCCCGCTCTAATCAGGTCGATCTGGCCGGTCGCGAACAATCAGCTCCCAGCTTAGCAATGACGAAAGCGGACGTGCTGGGGCGCCTTGTGCTCACCGCAAGGCGCCCCAGTTCCTTAGCTACAGCTTTCTCGAAAGACCGCGAGGAGTCCAACAACCACCAGACTCAATCCTATGATCGCGTAGCCCGACATGGGATTGTCCAAGATCAGCCAATCCATTGCCGCCGTGACTCCGGGGACCAGGTAGAAAAGGCTTGTCACATTAACGAGATTGCCTCGTGCAATCAGCCGGTAGAGTAAGAAGGTCGCTGCGACGGAGATCACAATCCCCAGCCATAACACCGGTAACACGAAACCCGGCTCCCATGACGCGTGGAGAGGTCCGAACGGTGCGATGGCGCCGGCAAATGCCAGCCCGACGATATATTGCATCGGAAGTACAATCCAGGGCGCCTGATCCTCTTTCTTCTGGAGGATCGAACCGGTCGTGATGCCGGCCAGCGACAGACCCGCGAACAGCAGGCCGAGCATGTCAAATCGCGCCGCCACTAGCCCGTCCCAGACGACCAGCAGCAACCCAGCAAGTGCGCAGCCCAATCCGAGCAACCGTCCTGCAGTCGCTCGCCGTTCCGTAAGGATCAGGGTGAGGATCGGCTGGATGCCCAACAGGGTCGCGAGCGCGCCCGGCGTCATCCCGTTATCGAGGGCGAGGAGGTAGCAGGCCGAGTAGAGTCCCGCGATCGATAGGCCCACGAGGATGACGCGTGAACGGCTGGCACGCGCGGGAAGGAATATTCCGCTCCATACAGCAACCCCCGCCAGCGCTACCAGTGCAACCAAATAGCGAGCGATAAGCAGCGCGAACGGAGACCCATATTGAAGGCCGATTTTCGAAACGATCGCCCCGCTGCTCCAAAGCAGGACGAACAAAGTGGTCGGCACAAGCGCCGACGCATGACGATTGATCATGGTAAATCACCTGAAAATGAGATGCCCGCGCGAGCGCGGGCTTAGAGGCTGACTGGTCAGCCGGCGTTGTTAGACAGCGGGCGGCGGCGGCGCGCCGGCGAGCCCGATGATCTTCATCGCCTCAGGTGGTGAAATCGCAAGGGACGCGGATGCCAGCGAACCCGCAAGGTCATGGGTCGAGTTGGTTCGCGTCGACATGTTCGGCGCTCTACAAGCTCACCGGCGCCAATTCAAGTTCAGTGCGGCTGATCCGTTCGTGACGCCGAGGATCAAGCGTGCGAGGGCGAAGCATGGATATCCTTCTGATTCCCGGTTTCATGCTCGACGCCGATCTGTGGAGCGACGTCCGCCCTGAGATCGCGCGTTTCGGCAATATCATCGATGTCGATACGACACAGGATTCGACGATCGAGGCGATGGCTGCGCGAGCTTTTGCATCCTTCGCCGCGCCCGCCATCGTGGTCGGATTCTCGATGGGAGGATATGTCGCCAGGCAGATCGCCTATAAGGCACCGGGCCTCGTACGAGGGCTCGCCCTGGTCGCGACATCATCGCGGGGCAGCCATCCGCAACCGATAACGAGGTCTGCGGCGAACGGCTTTCGGGAACTCAGCCGAAGCGCAGTCGTACGGTCGCTGCACCCCGAGCACCGTTCGGACGAACGCATCGAGCGCGTGCAGCATATGAGCAGGCGTCTCGGCGGCGACGCTTTCTTTTTGCAATCCCGGCTTCAGCGCGAAGACGATACGAAACGATTGTCCGAGATCGCCTGCCCAACCGTCGTGGTTGCCGCAGCGGAAGACGAGCTACGGTCGATCGACGAAAGCCGGACGCTGCACGAGAATATTCCGAATTCGACCATGACAATCATTGAAGGGACTGGTCACCTCATACCGCTGGAACGTCCAGCGGAATTGATAGCTGCATTGCAGCCTCTCCTTTCAATGCACGTTGCATGAGGGCATTTGGCCGGGAACAGACCGTCGGCTTTTAGAATATACCGTTCAATATATCTCGTGCCAATTTTCGATCTCCGACGATCGGTTCGCCAGTCCCCAGCAAATGAGCCCGGGACGGCTCGTCGAGGCGGAGCCTTTCATCAGCCGATATTCGAGTCTGCGGCAACGGAACCCGTCGACCTCTTCTTCGCGCAAGACCGTCAGCGTGCCGGTCGACGCCTTCCCTTGCCAACGATGCACATGGCCGACGGACCAGCTGCCGGCGCGTTTCGCCCGCTCGCCATATTGTCCGCTGAACTGGTCATAGGGGAATTGGGGACGGCCGTCGAAGTCGATCCCGCCTTCGCAATCGCTGCAGTTGACTTCACCGAACTTGTTGTAGGCGGCCTTTTTCACCTCGACATCCGCCGGCACGTTCAGGCCGTCTATGTAAGCCGGAGCCTTCGGCAGGGCCGGGGCCGCAGGCGGCGGCGCCTCGACGCCGGGGCTGTCATCGCTTTGCGCCTGAAGCGGTGCTTCATCGGGTTCGGCTTCTTTGCGGTCTCCCCCGCGGATGCCGTTCTCGATGGTATCCCTGATGACGGTCTGGGTCTGCTGCTCGACCTCCTCTATCGCGCGGTCGGCCAGGCGCTTGAAAAACCCCTGCGCCTGCGCGTCATGGGCAATGCCCAGCAGGGCCGTGACGGCAACCGCGGTGCGAAATGCATGTCGCATGAAAAGCTCCTGATTTGGGTGGTGTCGATCGCGGCCGGTCAGCCGAAATCGGTGGTGAGCGTCGCGGTGAGCCGGCGCGGAAAATTGTAGAGGTAGATCCCTGACGGCCCGTTCGCCCAACCGAATTTGTTGGCGATATTCGCAAGCTGCACGCGCAGCGTCGCGGGCGCCTTGCCAAGCTTGAACCGGTAGCGGCCGCCGACCGACGCGATCGCGCGCGCAGGAATGACGAGCTTTCCGTCGGCGCTTGCGACCCGGTCCGACGTGCTCTCGACAACGACGTCAACCGAGACAGCGGGCGCGAAGGTGGGCCGGTAATCGAGCACCGCGGTCGACAGCCGGCCAAAGCTTGCGAGCGGCTTCTGGCCGACGAGGCCGCTGTCGACGGCATCGCCCGACAGGGTGGCGTCGATCAATGCGGTGCCGGCGATCGCCGTCAGCCCCGGCGCGATCTGGCCCGAAAGCGAGAATTCGGCGCCGCGATGGCGGACGTTGCCGAGCTGGCGGAAGACCCGCCCCGCGTCGAGCGAGTAAAAGGGCTTGCGCACTTCGAATACGCCCGCGACGAGGCGGATGGCGGGCGTGATCGACCAGCGAAGGCCGGCGTCGACCTGCCGCGTCCGGATCGCGGGCGGCGCCTCGTCGCGGTTCACCGCATGTCCGGGGGCGACCGGGCTCTCCTCGAGCCCCTGTGTATAACCGCCATAGAAAGCGAGCGACGGCGAGGCGTGGACGGCAGCGGTCGCATTCAGCAGGAGCGGCGCGTCCTTCGTCGTGACGACCGGCAGGCCCGGACCGAAGACGCGCTTGCGGTAATTGGTCTTCTGCAATCCGACGCTGACCTCGCCGACATCTTTCCAGCGCCCTTCATAAGCGAACCCCACAGTCCACTGACGGACGGTGTCGCGCGTTTTGGTGCCGAAGACCGAGACGGGTTCGGGGAAGACCACCGGGTCTTCGATCGGATGATTGCCGACGAATATTTCGCGCCCGCCGCCGTAGGTGCGCGACCGGTCGCGCCCTTTCAGCGACAGGTGCAACGTGTGCAGGCGCGGCCCGTCTTCGATCCGGCGCGACAGGCGAACCTCGCCGCTCGTCGACGCCGATCGCCGGCCCGGTTCTGCGATCACCACCTCGTCGGCGGTGCCGTCGGGCCGGACGTTGAGGAACAGCTGCGTGTGCGCGCGGTCGAGGTCGAGGATGGAGCGGAACGCGCCAGCCTTCAGCGTCCAGTCGCCGCGCCTCATCGTCGTCACGATCCCGGCATTTATCGTCTCGCCATTGTTCGCCGCCCATTTCTGCCCGAGCCGCTTCACCCGCTCGATCCGCGGCGGCAGGTGGTCGCCAGCGGTCAGCAACAGCGGCGGCAGTTCCTCGTCCCTGATGCCGATACGGCTCCAGAAGGGCGTAATCTCGACGCCGTCGACGGGCTCCCAGCGCGCGATGAGCGCCATGGTGCGGAAGTGGGCGCTGCCACCCGTGTGGTTGCGATCGGACAAAATGCCATAACCCGCGCCGATCGAAAGCCGGTCGGTAAGGGGCAGTTCCCCGTCGAGTTCGAGCGCCGTCGACCCGAGCGGGCCGAGGCGCCCGCTGACGCTCAGCAGCCGCTTCGCGCCGGGTTTGCGCAGGTCGTAATCGGCAATGCCGGTGGGCGCCGGAAAGGGATAACCCTGCGCCGACAATCCGACGCGCATCTGGAGCCCCGCAATCACCCGGTCGGTGAAGCTTGCCTGCTGATCGATATAGAGACCGTCGAGGCGGATATTGCCCGCCTCGGCCGCCGAAAATCCGCGCACATAATTGGGATTATAGATGCCGATCTGTTCGCCGCCGATCGAGGTGCCGAAGGCATCCTCGGCGCTCGTCGTCGCATTGTCGTCCGCGCGCTGGGCAAAGGCGGCAGCGGGCATGGCGGCAAACGCGAGCGCGAGCGTGGTGCAGGAAACGCGGCGCATCACGACGCCGCCTTCATGCGAACATCGTCCCGGCCGGTCGTGACCATCGACGCCGCAATCGCGGACTTGAACAAGGATTTCATGGTTTCAGCTTTCCGAATGGACGGGCGATCAGCCGGGCAGACCGAGCGCGCCGCCGACGATCCCGCGCAGCAGGCCGCGCTTCTTTTTCGGCTTGGCGGCACCTTCGGGCGCATCGCTGTCGGCATCATCGCCGCCCCCGCTCATCAGCGATGCCAGGTCGACGCCGAGCATGCCCATATGCGTGGCCTTCGTGCGCAACTTGACGGCCCAGCCCGCGGGGACGTCGCGGGGCGATCCGTAATTGGCCTCGGGGCCATAGGCGGTCATCATCAGCATCGCCGATTCCGATGCCTTGCCGACAGCCGACGGGACGACGCATTCGGTCGCTTCGGGGGCGAGCAGGATGCGCTGTTGGACGAGGCGCGCGATGTCGGACTGCTCGAGATAGTCGGGCAGCGCCATGCCGGGCATGCGCACCGCGCTCGACGTCCACATCACGATCGTGCCGTCTTCGCGCGCACCGGTCACCGTGATGATATAGCCGCGGGCATTAGCGAGCGCGGGCCAGCTGACTTTGACCGCGCCCGACGCGAGCTCGGCATTGCGCGGCGCGAGCGGTGCGAGGAAATCATTCCCGCCCGCAACGGCAAAGCGCATCTCGGGTGAATAATTGCCCTGCACGACATGATCGCCGACCAGCGAGGCGGCGCGCGGTACGCGCGTGCCGTTCTTACCACCCGGCCATTCGCCATAGGTAGCGTGACGCCCCGCCGACGGCGGCACCATCGCCTTCACATTGGGGATCGCACCAAAGGGCGACGCCGCCCCGGGCTTCATCGCCGCAAGGTCGATCACGACCGGCTGGCCCGCGGGCGCATTTTCGCCGCAGCCTCAGTAAAGTTCGATCCGCCCCTTTGGCGCGTCCGCCGGGCCGGGCCGGTAATCGGGCTTGCCGTCTTCCTTCGGGGCGGCGCCGGTCGGCGTGACGAGCGGCAGGCGGTCGCCGGCGCGCAGCGTCTGCGGCGGCAAATGTTCGGCGCTCGGGGTCGGACTGCGGCGCGCCGAACCGAGTTGGAGCGAGAGATTCTTCGCCACGCCGGCGGGCTGGCCGGTCGCCATGCCCGACACCGTTTCGGCGGACAGCCAATAGACCGCCTCGATCTTCGGCTTCTGCGCCTGCTGTGCAAGGGCGGCGGCGGCGAAGGCGAGCGCGCTCAGGACGGCGCCGCCGGTCATCATCTTTTTCATGTCGGAATTCCCTCTCAGGGCTGTTTCGGGGCCGGCGCGGCCGGCGGCGAGATGTGGAGACGCAGCCCCGGATGATCGATCACGAAGCGCCGGTCGGCGAACATGTCGATTCCCAGGATCACCGCAGGCTGGTCGAGGGTGAAGCCCAGCGCCTTGAACACCGACAGGTCAGCGATCCGCACCTTGCGCCCCTCGACCTTGGCTTCGCCGATGGTCAGCGCATCGATCGGCGCCTCGACGCTCGCGGTCACATGGTTCGTCGCGCCCTTGATGTCCGACGCCTTGGCAAGCCCGGGGCTATCGGGAGAAAGCCCGATCGCCTTCGCCGCGGCCCAGTTGATGATCGTCCCGCGCGCGCCGGTATCGAGGATCGCGGGCACTTCGACGCCATTGAGGCGGATCATCAGCCGCGGCGCGCGCATGTCGTCGAGGACGAAGGGAACCGACACCGAAAGCCCGTCGAGCATTCCGGCCTCGACCTTGCGCGTCATGCGCCAGCGGCGGCCGGGCATGTCCAACTCGACTGCGAAGTCGGCGATAATGTCGGCGCCCAAGATCCCGTCGGTGCCAAGCCGGTCGGTCGGCCCGGGCGGAAGCAGCATCAACTCGGGCGAGTGGAAGACATGCCCGGCGACCTCGACCTGCTTGACCACCGCCGTTTCGACATCGCTCCGGCCCGCGGCACCATCGAGCGGATCGTCGGACAGCTTGGCGACAAGGCCGGGCATTTCGGCGCGCAGCTTTGGCATGATCGTGGTGCTGCTCGCCGCGGTGTCGATGACGAAGCGTTTCGGCACCGAGCCATCGATGCTGACCTGCACGACCGGATGGCCCGAGGGCAGTATTTCGAGCGGCTGCATTGCCGCCGAAGGGGCAGCGACCGCCGACGGTTGCTCGGTCGCGGTCGCGCGTGCCTGTTCGACAACGATGAGCGCGCCGAGCAGGCCGAACGCGAGCAGGCTGTGACGGTAGCGGGCGAGTGCCATGCTTGATCTCCTGGCGGCGGGGTGCCGCGAACAGGAGGGCGACTATGGCGGGTTCCGGGCGCGCTCCACGCCGCTGCGACGAAAGCCGATACCCTCTCGCCCGAGCGGGCCTGCTCGCGACGAAGGCCGACCCCGGTGCGACGGGGAAGGACGTCAGCCGGCCGCACTTCCTTTATGCTTGGCACAAACTACACAATGGAATCGCCATGCCGCTGAAGCCCGAACATCGTCAGACCCTCTATCTGGTTGCTGCGACCTGGATCCTGTCCGGGGTGCTCTATCTCATCCCCTATCATCTGTTCAGCGGTGCCAGCTTTTACGTCACGATCTCGGTCATCAACATCTGCGTGATGGGGGCGCTGCTTTCGGGAGGTGTCTATTGGGCGGTACGGACGACACGCCGACGCAATACTATGGTCCGGCTCGCCGCGATGGGCGCGGCGGTATTTCTCGCATCGGGGGTGCTCGCGCTCATCGACGCGGCGACGGGCGAGTGGATCGGACGGCTCGTCGTGTCGCCGCAAAAGTCCGCCCCCTTCGCGCTGCGCGCCACCAACAATTTCATCGCGCTCGTCTGGCAGTTCGCATTGCTCGGCGCGGCCTTCACCGTGATCGAGGCGAACAAGCTGACGCGCGAACGCGAGCTGGAGCTCGCGGTTGCGCGCGAGGTCGCGAGCCGGGCCGAAGCGGCCGCGAGTGCCGCCAGCCTCGCGGCGCTCCGTTACCAGCTCAACCCGCATTTCCTGTTCAACACGCTGAACGCCATCTCGTCGCTGATTGTCACGAAGGAGTATGGGACGGCCGACGCGATGCTCGCCAAGCTGTCGGAGTTCCTGCGGGCAACGCTGTCGTCCGAACCCGACGCCCTGCTGCCGCTCGAGGACGAGCTTGTGACATTGCAGCATTATCTGGAGATCGAAAGCGTCCGCTTTGGCGAACGGCTCGCGGTCGAATTCGTCTGCCCGCCCGCGCTTAACGGCGCGCTGGTGCCGGGCTTCCTCCTCCAGCCGCTGGTGGAAAATGCGATCAAATATGCGCTCGCGCCGTCGACCGCTCCCGTCACGATCAAAGTCGAAGCATCGAGCGACGACGATGTGCTGCTCATCGCGGTCGAGGACGACGGCGTGAGCCAGGAAGTGGATGCGCGGCCCGGCACGGGTGTGGGCATCGCGAACGTCCGCCAGCGGCTCGAAACGCTTTATGGCGCCGCGGGCAGCCTCGAAACATTGAAACGCGAGCGCGGCTTCCTCGCGATCGCGCGCCTGCCGCTTGAGCGGCGCAGCGAGGCCGCGGCATGAGCACGCTCCAGGTCCTGCTCGTCGATGACGAGCCGCTCGCGCTTCGCCGCCTCGAAACGCTGTTCGGCGACATCGACGATGTCGAGGTGATCGGCACCGCGTCGACCGGCGAAGAGGCCGAGGAGCGAATCGCGGCACTGCGCCCCGATCTGGTGATGCTCGACATCTCGATGCCCCGGAAAAGCGGCATTCGCGTTGCCGCCGACCTTGCCGCCGACCCGCGGCCCGAGATCATCTTCGTCACCGCCTTTGAGCAATATGCGCCCGACGCGTTCGAGGTCGATGCCGCCGACTATCTGCTGAAACCCGTCCGCTTCGACCGGTTGCGGCAGGCGGTCGAACGCGCGCGACGGCGCCGCGCGATGCGCGATGCCGCCGACCGGTTGGCCAGCGCGCCGCCGGCCGAAATTCGCGAAGAGGCGATCTGGGTCCAGATCGCCAGTGGCAATCTGCGTCTCCCCGTCTCCCAGATCGAATGGATCGAGGCGGCGCGCGACTATGTGCTGTTTCATACCGCGACGCGCAGCTACATCCACCGCATCTCGATGGCTGCGCTCGAACAGCTCCTCGACCCGCAGCAACTGATGCGCGTGCATCGCTCGACCTTCATTCGGCTCGGGCTGGTGAAGGCCGTCCAGCGGATCGGCAAAGGGCTGATCGCGCTCGAGATGGAGGATGGCGCGGTCGTGCAAGTCGGGCCGAGCTATATCAGGGCCGTCCTCGACCGGCTTGGCCTGCCCTGAGGCCTTCGTCGCACCGGCGTCCGCTTTTATCGACGCCGCGATGCCCAGGTCGCGCGATGATCGGGTTTCAAAGCAAGGTCAGCGCGCCGGAGAGCGCGCCGCCATAGCGTGAGGGTGCGGCATCCAGCCGCGAGCAGAGACGACCGGCCCGTCCACCGCCGCTTGCGGCGAGCGGTCGGCGTCTCTGCTCTCCCTCACGTCCATGGAGACATATGATGAGCAAACTGCCCCTCCTCGCCGCGGCGATCGCGCTCGGCCTGCCGATGCCCGCGCTGGCGGCAAAGGCTGAAGCCAAGCCCGAAGCCCGCGCCAGGGCGGAAGCCAAGCCCGAAGCGCGCAAAGCCGAGGCGAAGCCCGAAGCCCGCGGCAAGGCTGAAGCCAAGCCCGAGGCGCGCGCGAAAGCCGAAGCGAAGCCCGAGGGCTGATCGCCACGGCAAAAGGAGTGCCGGAGAGATCGACCCCTCCCCCGGCACTCCACCTCGCCCGCACACCGCGGCGAGACCCGCGACAAAAAGGAATGGAAACGATGGTTTTGCGCAATCTTCCCGTGCTGGCAGCCGGATTGATGCTGTCGGGCGGCAGCGCCCCGGTTGCCGCGGCGGCGGCACAGTGCGCAAGCGGCTGGGCCGGAGCGGTGCAATATTCGCGGTCGCAGTCGAACAGCGATTCCAAGACCGAAAAGCGTGTGTCGGGCAAGGGCACCGAGTCGACGAACTGGTCGATGAACTATGAATATTCGGCGCAGGTGGCGGTCCGCGCGACACCCGACCCCGACGTCAGCACCGGCCGCGCCAGCATCAGCATGACCTCGACCTCGAGCGAGAGCAAGAGCGCGGAGGACCGGTATATCTGCCCCCACGAGCGCACGCCGCGCTCGATGTCGGGCAGCTTCGTCACGCAGAGCCAGACCAAAGCCGGTGGCAGCGGGCTGGAGGCGGATGTCGACATCTCGATGGATTCTGATGGCGCTTATACCGTCGGCGTCCGGCTTCCAGAGGTTCCGGGGACCGTGTCGGGATCGACGTCATCAAGCTTCAGCGGCCAGTGCACCGCCAAACAGGGCGTGAGCAACAATATCGCCGACATGCCGACGAGCGTCGACGGCGTGCGCTTCGCCAGCAGCGGCGAGGACCGGGTCAATCCGTCCAGCCCCGACCGATTGTCGGGCAGCCATTCGGTGACCTCTTACGGCGTGACCGAAACTTTGCGCTGGAACCTGAGCCGGTGCGGCGGTGCGCTGCGCCTCGTCGACGTCAAGTTCGAGCATATGCGCTTTCCCAATTGGGGCGATTGGGCGGAAATCGTCGAGCAGACCGGCACGATCGACGGCAATCTGGTCCAGATCACCGCCGTCGTCGCGAACGACGGCCCCGAAGAGAAGATGGCGTCGGTCAAGTTTCGCGACACGTACAAGGGCGACAAATGGGACGGTGCGCGTCCCGACGGGCTGATCGAGGAGCTTTCGGTCACGGTGCCGCCGGGCGAAGAACGCGAAGTGACGTTCGAATGGGATAGCACGGGCTATGCCTGGTACGACGACGGGCGCCCGCGGCCGACGCAGCGGATCAAGGCCGAGGTGGTCGATGCGGGCAAGAAGGTCGACGAGGCAACGAAGAATCTGAAGGTCGCGCCGAAGCCGGTCGTGCTCGTGCACGGCCTGTGGTCGAACTGGACGGCTTGGGAGAGCTGGCAGAATATCCTGACAACCAGTCATAGCTATGACTGGAAGGCGTTCCCGGTGGGTCAAAAACCCGAGCATGGCAAGATGAGCACCGGCGAATTCCTCGCCAATCTCGGGCCGACCAACACGATCGCCGAGAATGCCAGCGAACTGCGCAGCTATATCAACTATGCCCAGAAGGACCGCAACGCCTGGCACATCGACATCGTCGCGCATTCGATGGGCGGATTGATCAGCCGCCGCTACATCCATGCGGCGATGCCGACCTATCCCGACGGCAAGCCGCAGGTGTCGCATCTCGTCATGCTCGGCACGCCCAACATGGGCAGCCGCTGCGCCGACATCATCAGCGCGCCGCTAGAGGCGACCGACCGGACGATGAACGCGCTGCGCGAGCTGCGGCCGAGCGTGGTCGCGCAGTTCAACGCCGAGCACACGAACCGCAAGGGCGTGGAATTCTCGATCCTCGCCGGAAACCCGCTACCGGCGGTCTGCTATATGTTCGACCGCAACGACGGCGTGGTCACCGTGCCGTCCGCGACCTGGACGATCGAGGACCAGGCGCAGCAGGACGTTATCCACACCAATATGGCCACCGCCGCGGTCTTCTCGTCCTTCGTGAAACCGCGCGTCGCGATCGGTCCGGCCAAGCAGAAGGGATCGTCGGGGGGAGGAAGCGGCGGCTCGAAGGCGCGCCGGCTGATGCTGATGGGAGCGGAGGACCCCGCCGCCCCCGGGTCACCCGTGCCCGATTTCTCGAAGATCCTGAAACTCGGCCCGGGCCAGACCGTCGACGTGGCGATTCCGGTCAAGCAGGCGCTGAATTTCGGCCTGACCTTCGTCGCCGCGAGCATGGTGTCGGCAACGCTGATCGACGACAAGGGTTCGGTCGCGGCGACGAACCTCAAGGGTTCGCCCCAAGCCGGCCAGATGTTCCGGTCGCTGTTCGTCGAGCGCCCGGTCGCCCAGGGAAACTGGACGCTGAAACTGCAAAACGAAGACCAGAGCGAGCGCGAAATCGTCCTGTCGACCTGGTCGAAGGCAGGATGAAGACGCAGGTCCCCGCGTAACCGGCCCCCGGTAGGCGCGATAAAAACCGACCTCGGCGCGACCGGCACTCTCGCGCTGCGGCTGGCGGCAGGCTACGATCGCGGCCGATGCGATCCACTCACCACACCCTCTCCCGCCAGGCCGCGCTGCTGACAATCGGCCTGTGGGTCGCGACCGCCGGGCTGTTCCTGCTGCCGCCGATGCTGCTCGGCGACCCTATGCCCGCATCGATGCTGGCGGGGGTCGGCAGCACCGTCGCGCTCGGCATTCCGATCTCGGCGATCATCTTCCGGGGCGCCCTCAGATTTCGCGATGCGCCGCCCTCGCGGCGGTACGTGATGACCGGGGCGATCGCCATGGCGGTCGCCGGCGTGGTGACGATGTTCGACGCCTATAAGGGCGCCTGGCTGATGCGCCTTCTCAATCCCGACATGGCGCCCGAGCGCGTGATGTTTCGCGCGCTCGCGAACCTCGCCGGCTGGGCACCGCTGTTCGCGCTGATCGCCGCCATCTACCTGATCCTTATCCACAACGAGCAATTGGCAGCGCACGCGCGCGAGGTCGCGGTAGCGCGCGAGGCCGCAAACCGCGCGGCGCTCGCCGCCGCCGAGGCCGAACGCGCCGCGACGTCGGCGCGCCTCGAAACCCTGCGTTACCAGCTCAACCCGCATTTTCTGTTCAACACGCTCAACGCCATCTCTTCATCGGTCGTCACCGGACGCGCCGACGCGGCGGAGACGATGCTGGGCAAACTCAGCGACTTCCTGCGCACCACATTGACCGCCCCGGCAGGCGGCATGGTCGCGATCGAAGGCGAGCTCCAGATTCTGGCCGATTATCTTGCGATCGAGGGTGCGCGGCTGGGCGACCGGCTGAACGTCGAGATGCACTGCCCTCCCGAGCTGCGCGAGGTGCCCGTTCCCGCCCTCCTTCTTCAGCCGCTGGTCGAAAATGCGATCAAGCATGGCGTCGGCTCGACCAGCCGCCCGGTCGCCCTGTCGGTCGATGTTGCGCGGGTCGCCGATGGGGTACGCATTTGCGTCACCGACGATGCCGGCGGCGCGGCGCGAACGCCGGTCGCGGCCGGCACGGGGCTCGGCCTCGCCAACGTCCGTGAGCGCCTCGCGGCGATCTATGGCACGGCCGCCTCGCTCGATGCCGCGCCGACGGATAGCGGTTTTCGCGCCTGCGTGCGCTTTCCGGTGGCGGAGTGAACGGGGTCATGCGCGTCCTTCTTGTCGATGACGAACCCCCGGCGATCGAACGGCTCGCGGCCTTTTTTGCCAATATTCCCGGCACCGAGGTCGTCGGCACCGCAGTCAACGGGATCGAGGCACAGGCGGCGATCGAGCGGCTGCACCCCGATCTGGTGATGCTCGACATCCAGATGCCCGAAATGGGCGGGCTGGCGCTCGCCGGCACCCTGCCCCTCGACGAGCGGCCCGAAATCGTCTTCGTCACCGCCTTCGAACAATTTGCGCCCGACGCGTTCGAGGTCGAGGCGGCGGACTATCTGCTGAAGCCGGTGCGGCTCGACCGGCTGCGCCAGGCCGTCGAGCGCGCGAAGCGCCGGCAGACGGGCCGGCGCGCAGCCTTGCTGGCGGTCGCGCCGACCGCGGCGTCGGAGTTCGACGATGCGATCTGGGTGCCGATGCGCGAAGGACAAACACGCGTGCCGGTAGCGTCAATCGACTGGATCGAAGCCGCGGGCGACTATGCGATGCTGCATACGTCATTGCGCAGCCATTTGTTGCGCACGACCATGTCGGCGCTCGAAAAGCGGATCGATCCCGCCGAGCTGATGCGCGTCCATCGCTCGGCTTTCGTCCGGCTGGCGCGCGTCACCGAAATACGCCGGGTCGACAAATGGCTGGTCACGCTGGTGCTCGGCGATGGCGCCGAAGTGGCGGTGGGCCCGAATTACGCAAAGGCCGTCACCACCGCCCTTTCGGACTGATCGGCGGGTTGCCGGAACCTAGCTGCGGGTGAAGGTCCAGCGGCTCGACCCGCCACTCAGGACAATGCGGTTCCCTGCAAGTTGCACATCATAATGTTCGGTCGATTTTCCGAGTTGCGACGCGCCGCGACGGCCGCAGCTCGACGTGGAGCTTTCGGTTCCACCCTCGATCGCAAAGGTCGCCTTGCCGCCGCCCTGCACCACACGGCCTTGCTTCACCTGCGTCGTCGTCACCTTGCAATATTCGCGATCGCCATGGCGCTTGACGATCGTCCATTTGAACCGGCCGTCGGCCTCGATCGCGAGCGTCATCGAACGGGCGACATCGATCATCACGGGTTCGGTGACGATCGTCGTGCGCGTCATCGATCCATAGCCGACGGTGCCGCCCAGATTGGTGCCATAGGACGGGCCGACATTGGGCTGGAGCTTGACGCGCGGGGCGAGCACGAGCTCCTTGCCGCTGCTTGCCTGCGTCCAGCGGCCGGCGACCCCGGCCGGCGCCGATTGGGCATGAAGCGCGGGAGTCGCCGCGACGGAGACGGCCGCGGAGATGACGAGGAGGACGGAAATCTTCTTCATCGGACTAGCCTTTCATTTTCGGGAAATCAGCGAATGCCGGGCGGCGCACGCCACGTCCGGCGTGCCGCTTGCGATGCGGTTCGTCCGCCTGAGCCGGGGCGAAATGCGCGAGCTCTGCGGGCGCGATGTGCGCTGGCCGATCATCCATAGGATGCGCCGATGCGCGACCGGAGCGCTCGCCGTCATGGCGCGGCGCCGCCGAGCCGACGACGGCAAGCAGGACCGCGGCGGCGGTAGCCGCGAGCGTGGGCAAAGACATGACGGACCTCCTCCGGCTGTGCAGGCGGTTCAGAAAACGCCGACCCAGCTATCGCTACCGGCATATTCATTGGCCTTGCCCCAACAGATCAGGCTGGGCCGCGCGGCGCTCTTGCCGCCCTTTTCGAGACGATAGGTCATCTTGCGGCAGCGGAAGCCGTTCACCTGCTCCTCGCCATCGACCGTCAGCGTTCCGGCAAAGCCGTTCGACGACCAGCGATAGACATGGCCGACCGGGAATTGCGACAGGCGCTTTTCGGTGCCGTTATATTTGCCCGAAAATTCGTCGCGCGGCCAATCGGGCCAGCCCGAATAACCATAGCCGCCCTCGCAGCTCATGCATTTCACCTTGCCGAATTCGTCATACGCCGCCTTGGCGGTTTTCCAGTCGTCGGGGATCGTCATGCGGCTCGGATATTTGGCGTCGCTCGCCGCCATCTTGCGCTGCGCGCGCTGGGTCGCGGTTTCCGGCGCGGATGCGTTGGACGCGCTCTCCCTGGGCGGTGCCTTGTCGCATTCGGCTGCGCCTTGCGCATCGCGCGAACTCCTTTCAGCCGCCTGCCCGGCGGTGCCCTGCAAATCGGACCCGAGATCGCCATCGCCGCGCAGCGCCCCCTCGATCGAACCTTTCAGTCCCCTCGCGAGCTGCAAGCCGACCCCGCGCTTCTTCTTCGCAGTCTGCGCCGCGCAGCCTTCGCCAGCCTGCGCGGCGGCGGGGTAGAAAGTGGCGGTCGTCGTTCCCGCCACCAGCAAAGCGGCGATCATCGAATATTTCACATCATCCTCCTCGAATCTGTCGATCCGGACGATGCAGAATGCGCGGGGCGGCGTCGCGGTCGACGCGACTGGGGCGGCTCCACGAGCGCCGGACACGAGGATTCGCGACAAAAGCCGCATCTCGCGCGACGAAACTCCGGTCCTTGGACAATCAGCGTATCGGCACCGGGCCTGGAGCCGACGTAAACGCCGGATATCGTCGCGCCCTCTATCTGTCGGCAAAACCCTCGGGCGGCGTGTCGATGTGCAACCGGAGAACGGGGTCGGCCAGCGCCAGCCGGATGAGATCGGTCTGGCGGCGGACGCCGGTCTTCGCAAACAAGGCGGAGAGGTGGAACTTTGCGGTCGTGATGCTCACCCGCGTTCGTTCGGCATAGGCCGAGAGGCGCTCGCCGGTCACGAGTGCGCTCAGCAGCCGCGCCTCCGCCGCCGTCAAGCCATAGGCTTTCCTCAGCCGATCGTCGGGAATCGTTGCCCCCGTCGGCGTGCCGAGGATAAGCATGGCCATCGGCTCGGCAAACGAACCGATCTCGCTCTCCGCCTGGACAGGTGCGGCGATGATGTGGATCGCCGCCGACGGGTCGAGCGCGGGAATCGTGACCGATGCCGCGACACCGCCCGGCCGGCTCGCGGCGCCCGCAATGGCCGCATGCAGGTCGCGCGTCGCCGACGGCGTCGACGCGCGAAGGCGGTTTCGATTCACGCCAAGGCCGCTACCGCGCAGCTGATCTTCGGCGATGCGGTTCGCATATCGAATATTCGCGTCGCGGCTTACGATGACAAGCCCGATCGCCGCGCGATCGAGCGCTTGAACCGACGAATGGCGTTCGAGAGCGACCGCTTCCATCTGGCGCCGAATCTTCAGGCTCCGGCTCAGGTGCGGCAGCAATCGGCCGAGCAGGCGCTTGTCCTCCTGATCGAAATCGTCCTGCGCGCGGCGGCGATGCGCGCCCAGCGTGATCGTCTCCTCGCCGCACTTCAGCACCGACGCATAGATGCCGCGATGCGCGTCGATCTCGCCGAGATAATCGCTGTAGAATTCGAGACGTCCGCGTTCGGAGTCCGTCACGAGTTCGCTGTCGCGCAGAATCTCTCCCACGGGCGCGGCCCGCATGCGCATCATCGCGCGATCGCCCGACCAGTAATGGTCGAGATAACTTCTGATGTGCCGCTCTTCGGCGGCCGATGCCGCGGCGATCGCTCCGACCGGCCTGTCGCGCTGGACAACGAGTGCGGTCGGCCCCTTGAGCACATCCTCCAGCGCAAGCACGACGCTGCCCCATCCCTCGGGGTGAAGCGACGCCTCATAAATGGCGTCGATTATGGCGGGGACGCCGCCGTCTGCACCTGAAATAGAACGCATTGCCAACCGATCAGAGCTTGCCCAGACACCAACTACCATCTGGTTTACGAATAAAATCAAGAATGTATCGCGGATTTTACTTGGCGCGCTCCTGCGAGCTTCTCGGCCAATCGCCCTCTTCATTACATAATTTCAATGTTTTTCCAACCCGAACGGGGTGAACTAAAAATCTTCACCTCCCCTACGTTCGTATGGGGCGCGGCCTTTACCACCCCGACTATGGGGCGCTCAGAAAAGGGCGCCGAGCGCATAGTCGGAGGAACGAACACGGCAATCTACACGGGTCCACCTTTGTAGAAGCCGCCTGATCGGGATCGGTGTCGATCCGATCCTTCCCAAAGCAATCGAATGCCCTTCGGTCGCCATTCTCATGACAACTCAATCACAGGGGGCCGGCATGCGCCGGCATGAACATATGATCGCCAAACCTTTCCTTCTTTGTGCCTCCGCCTTGTGCGGAAGCCTTGTTCTTTTAAGCAGCCAGCCGGCTTATGCCGCCTGCACGACGACCACCGGCGCCGACGGCAAGAAGACGGTGACCTGCACCGATACCAGCCCGGCGACCAACATCGGCTCGGGCAATGATGTCTTCGTCAATGAGGGGACGATCGACGCCGCAGCGGGCGTGGCGCTGATCGCGGGCACCGACACCGGGACCATAACGAACAACGGAACGATCGCCGCACGCGCCAGCAACACGCCCGGTCTGCACGCGATCAGCGTCGGCGGGATGCGCGCGGGCAGCAAGATCGTCAATTCGGGGACGGTTTCGGCCGCGGATAGCGTCGGGGCGCATGGCATCGTCGTGGCCGGTTCGGCCACCATCGAAAATAGCGGCACGATTGCGACGGCGGGCCAGCATTCGCGCGGCATTTCGGTCGGCAATGACAGCAGCCTCACGCACGGAGGCACCGCCGCCTCGATCCGCAACACCGGAGCGCAAGGCTACGGCGTGTTCGTAGGTTCGAATAGTATTGTGACCTCCTCCGCTTCGATTCGGGCCGAGTCCGATGGTATCGGCGTTCAGCTTGGCGCGGGCTCGACGCTCGACAACGCAGCCGAGATTTTCGGCACACGCAACGCAGTTGCCTTCGGCGGCAGCGGGACGCTGATCAACCGCGCGGGCGGTTCGCTGACCAATTCGGGCGCCGCCTCGGCGGTCGTGATGACGTTCGGACAGAATCAGCTGACCAATGGCGGCGTCATCGACGCGCCGAATATCGATGCCAACGGTTCGGTCATCACATTCAATACCACCCTGGGGACGACCGGTACGATCAGGAACGATGCAACCGGCACGATCGGCCACGCGGGGATAGCCGACGGAACCCGCGCGATCTCCTCGGGCAATTCGGGCAAGGTTGTCGTGCAGAACAGCGGCCGCATCCATGGCGACATCCGCATGGAGGACGGCGAGGGCAAGGCGATCTACAACGGTGTCGAGGGTGAAGGTGCGGCCCTTGCCGGCCCCAGCCTCATCGACGGCGACATCTGGCTGACCGCCGAGGACGATGTCGTTCGCAATGCGGGGACGATTTCGGGCAATGTGAATCTTGGCGACGGCGGCAACCGGGTGAACAATCTCGCCGGGGGAACGATCAACGGGAACCTGACCTTCGGCGCGGGCGGCGCCGGATCGCTCGCAGATCCCGGCAACCGCCTCTCCAACGGCAGCGGTGCCACCATCAACGGCAATCTCAACTTCGGGGGCGGCGCGGACAGCATCGACAATTCGGGCACGATCAACGGCATCGTGAACATGGGGGATGGAAACGACCTCATCTTCGTCGGCGGCTCCATCGGCGGCGACGTGCTGCTGGGTTCAGGCGACGACTATCTCACAATCGTCGGCCGCCCGACCGTCGCGGGCAATGTCCGCATCCAGGCCGAAGGCGGCGACGCCGATCTGCTGGTATTCAACGGGGACAGCGGAACCTGGGATGCCGAACAGTTTCAGGGGTTCGAGCGGCTGCGGATCGAGGGCGCGACGACCCTCACCGGCGGCTGGGGCGCCTTTTCGGCCGGGATGGAAACATTTGGCAGGCTCACGCTTGCCGAAGGCGCGGACAATGAGCTGTTCGGCGATATGGAGGTCGAGAACCGCGGCACCTATGTGTTGAACGGCACCCATATCGGCAACATCAGCATCGCCCAAGGCGGCGTATTGGCAGGCATCGGCCGCGTCAGCGACATCACGCTCGACAATGCGGTGGTGACCAATGCGGGCGTCGTTTCGCCCGGTCAGGGCATCGGCACGCTCACGCTGCTGCGCGACTATACCCAGACCGCCACGGGCCGCCTCGACATCGAGCTGGGGGCGCCGGGAACCTCGGACCTGCTCGCCGTCGGCGGTACCGCGACGCTCGCCGGCACGGTCAATTTCATCCCGCTCGATCTGGCGGGGTCCGGCGCCTATACTTTCATGACCTACGCCGCGCGCAGCGGCACCTTCGATCAGGTCACCAGTGGCGCCGCGACTCCGGGGCTCTTCTTCACCTACGCCGTCGATTATCAGGCCGACAAGGCCGTGGTGAACGTCGTGAAGACCGGCTCCACGCCGACGCCCACACCAACCCCGACGCCGACGGCCTGCACCCCTGCCAACCCGACATCGGGCCAGACCGTGATCTGCAAACCGCCGGTCGACCAAGCCTATCTGTTCGCCGCGCAAGACCTGACCATCAAGGTCGAAGGCGCGCTCGACTATCTCTCGCCCGATCCGCTGATCCGGACGACGGGCAGCAACGCAATCCTCTCGGTGGCGGCCGGCGCGGGCATCGTGAACCAGCATCAAGCGGGCGCGGCGCTTGCGATGGAGGGCGAAACCAACCGGCTGACCAATGCCGGTCTGATTAACACGCCCAATGCGTCACCCGGCCAGAATACGGCGATCATCCGCTTCGCCAGCGCGCCCGGCAAGATCAGCACGCTCCGGAACGAGGCCAGCGGCACCATCGGCCAGCAGGGCAGCACCAATATCCGCGCGGTCAGCGCCGCCAACGCAGGCATCATCGTGGTCGAGAATGCCGGCCGCATACATGGCGCGCTCGACCTGTCAGGCGCCGAACGCGCCGAAATCACCAACGGCCTGCGCGGAAATGACGGCGCGTTGGCCGGTCCGATGCTGATCGACGGCGCGATCCTGACCGGCCGCGGCGACGACGTCGTCACCAACTGGGGCACGATCGCCGGCCATATCGAGACCGCCGATGGCTATGACATCATCGAAAACCGCGAGGGCGCGACGATCGGCGGTGACGTGAAATCGGGCGCGGGCGACGATCTCCTGACGCTGGACGGCGTGGTGACCGGCGCCGTCGACACGGGCGCCGGAGACGACCGGGTAGACGTTCTGGGTTCGGTGAACGGCAATGTCCTGCTGGGTGACGGCAACGACCAGTTCGGGATCATCGGCGCGGCGACGATTGCCGCCGGCCGCATCATCGACGGCGGTGCCGGAGGCACCGATATCGTGACTTTCTACGGCAATACCGGCACCTGGGACGCCGCGCGTTTCGCCAATATCGAAGGACTGGTGAAGGACTCTGGCGGCACAACGATACTCACGGGCGATTGGCAGCTTGGCAATTCGGCAAGCTCCACGCTTGTCCGGTCCGGCCAGCTCGAGCTGGCCGCGGGCGGTGCTCTGCACGGTGGCACGACGGTGCGCACCCAAGGCAGCTACACGCTCGACGGCGCGAATATCGGCAATGTGACGGTCGAGGCCACCGGGATGCTGACGGGAACCGGCGCGATCGGCAGCGCCGCGCTGTTCGCCGCGGGCACCCGCCACAACCTGACCAATGGCGGGATCGTGGCACCCGGCAACTCGATCGGGACGCTGACCGTGTTCGGCGACTTCACACAGGGTGCGGGCGGCCAGCTCAACATCGAACTCGGCGCGCCTGGACTCTCCGATCTGCTCGACATCCGTGGGGCGGCCCGCCTTGACGGCGCGGTACAGTTCATCCCGCTCGATGCCGCCACGCTCGGCCGCTACACCTTCCTCGTCGCGAACGGCGGGGTCACCGGCCAGTTCGCCTCGGTCAATCCCGACCAGGCGCTGGCGCAGCAGGGGCTGCTATTCACCTACGCCGTGGATTACAGCCAGGCCAATCAGGTCTCCGTGAACGTGACCAAGACGGGTTCGGGAACACCGACGCCGACACCGACACCCACTCCAACTCCAACTCCAACTCCAACTCCAACTCCAACTCCAACTCCAACTCCAACGCCAACTCCCACCCCAACTCCAACTCCCACGCCGACGCCGACGCCGACGCCGACGCCACCAATCATCCCGGTAATCGCTGGGCTGACGCCCAACCAGACGGCAGTGCGGAACGCATTTCTTGCCGATGGAGCGTTCACCTCCGATCTGGCAGCAGTGCGTGCGTCGCTCAACATCATCGATCCGGCACGGGCTGCCGCAGCTCTCGACTCCTTCTCGGGCGAGGTGCATGGCGCGACGCCCGCCGTCGCGGCGCAGGCGGGGCGCCAGTTTGCGGGTCTGATCGAAGGCCGCATGACCGCGGAACGTTCGGGTTATTCGTTGGCCGACGCCGAACAACGATCCGACGACAAGGGCCATGGCACGGCATTCTGGATGCAGGGTATCGGCACCTTCGGCGATGTCGACGGAGGCGCCTTTGCCTCTGGCTACGGCTATGATGTCAAGGGCCTGGCAATCGGTGCCGACCGCCAGGTCGACGAAACGGCGCGCCTCGGTATCGCGGGCGGCTATTCAAGCACCGACTTCAACCAGGCTGGCACGGCGTCCAATGGCGCTATCGATAGCTATCATGTCGGTGCCTATGCGATGGTCGATGCGGACGATCTCTTCGTCGACGCTCAGCTCGGCTATGCGCGGCACGAGATACGCACCAGCCGCAGGATCATCACCGGCAACAATGCGTCACGCCAGGCGGGCGCGGACACCGGCGCGGATGAGTTCCGCACCGCGGTCAAGGCGGGCACCACACGCGGCTTCGGCGACGTGTCTCTCCGACCGACTCTCGGCCTCGACTATGCGCGGGTGAACCAGAACGGTTTCGTCGAAACGGGCGCCGAGGAAGCCGGACTGATCGTCGGCAACGCCGAATATGAAGCGTTGACCGGCACGATCGGGCTCGACCTGATCGGCGAGATCAAGGTCGACGGTGGCAGCGTGAAGGCCTTTGCCAATCTCGCGCTCGCGCATGATTTCGTTCAACACGGCTGGTCGGTTTCCTCGCAAATGATCGGCGGGGTCGGCCGCTTCAGGGTCGATGGCCTCGAACCGGGGCGCACCGTCGGTCGGGCCGATCTGGGGTTGATCGGCACGATCGCGGGCGCCGATTTCAGGGTCGGCTACAGATTGGAAGCCCGCGAACATTTGACCGCCCATTCGGTCTCCGGCGGCATCACCTTCCGCTGGTAACCGACCGCCCCGGCTCCACGGCTTGCGTTTTTCACCGTGCCAGCAAGCCGCCGGAGCCGGGGCATTCTTCGGGCCAGTCCCGTCACCCGGAAGCCGCTTGCCCTTGTGTGTCGCCACGTCACGAAAGTGGTTGCGCCAATCTTGAACATGCCGGGCTGTCAGGCGGCGCGCATCTGTAATGCCGGAGAACTCCACGAGCTTTTCTAAGTAGCTTCGCCATTGTGCTACCGTGCGCGCGCTGCGGCCCGGCTGGGCGGCATAACGGTCGAATAGCTCCATAATCCCGATACCGGGTTTGCGGGCCTCCTCGGCGCGCAACTCCCGGCCTAGGGCAAGTGCCCCCGTTCCCGGTCAAGGCGAGCCGCAGCCGCCTTTAGCGCGAGCTGGGCAGCAAAGGCCGGGTCCGCTTCGGCCCTCGCCTCGGTCGCTTCCCAGTCGGCCTCGTCCAATTCCGCAGCCTCCATTGAGGCGCGCTCTATATCGTCCGCAATGGCTTGCGAACGCCGCACGGCCTCAGGGCTAGCATTGACGGCCCGATCAGCCCTTGGCGCCACGCCGCGCCCTCGGATCGACCGCGCTTTGTCAATCTCGTCATTCGACCGCGCGACATGCGCCGGTAACAACCGCTTCGCCCGTTCCTGCGACTTCACCCCCAGCGAATACCGCCATTCGGTGATGGGCTTCCCCTTCGCGCCGACGATCATGCCGCGCACATCGGGCGGCACTGCACGGCGAAACCAGTAGGTTGAATCTACGCGATCAAGATATTGAATACGGGTCATCGGCAGTACTCCAATTGGAGTAGCTGACTGGATTAAACCCGCAGTTTTCCGCTGTTTCAAAGCATTTCCAACCACTTAGGAAGGAATGGTGCCCAGAAGAGGACTCGAACCTCCACGACCTTGCGATCGCCAGCACCTGAAGCTGGTGCGTCTACCAATTCCGCCATCTGGGCACGGGGTAGGAGCGGGCGCTTAGCGGCGCGTGTGTCGGCTTGTCAACCGCATCGGACGAGCCAGAGTGCATTTTATCGCAAAGCCGTCGGTTTCGCGTCATAATGCCCTGCTCGCCCCTTGCTCCCCTCCCCGCTTCGCGGCATGGGAAGGCCGTCGGCGCGCCCCGCGCCATCCAGAGAATCGATCACAGGCGGACGACATGCAGAAACTCGACGGGCAATTGATCACGGTATTGGGGGGCGGCGGCTTCCTCGGCCGCTATGTCGTGCAGCGTCTGCTCGCGCGCGGCGCCCGCGTCCGCATCGCGCAGCGCGAACCGCGCGCGGCGACCTTCCTGAAGCCGCTCGGCGGGCTCGGCCAGACACAGTTCGTGGCATGCGATGTCCGCGATCCCGCCAGCGCCCTCCGCGCGGTGCAGGGCAGCGATGCGGTGATCAACCTCGTCGGCGCGTTCGGCGACATGCAGGCGGTGCAGGCCGACGGCGCGGGCCATGTTGCCGCCGCGGCGAAGGCGGCGGGCGCCGGCGCGCTCGTCCATGTCTCGGCGATCGGCGCCGATTCCGCGAGCGCCTCGGCGTACGGCCGCAGCAAGGGCGACGGCGAAGCGGCGGTTCGCGCGACCTTTGCCGACGCCGCGATCCTGCGCCCGTCGATCCTGTTCGGCCGCGAGGACCATTTCATCAACCGCTTCGCGGGGATGATGCGCATGGCCCCGGTCGTTCCGGTGATCGCGCCGAATGCGAAGTTCCAGCCCGTCTATGTCGGCGACGTCGCCGATGCGGTCGTCGCGGCGCTCGGTAGCTACGCCGCAGGCAAGACTTTCGAGCTTGGCGGGCCGCAGGTGCTGACGATGGCCGAACTGCTCCGCTGGGTCGCCGATGCGACCGGCCGCAGCCCGCTGTTCGTCGACGTTCCCGATTTCGTCGCCTCGGCGCTCGCGAGCGGTTTTGGCTGGGCGCCCGGCGCGCCGATCACCAAGGATCAGTGGCTGATGCTCCAGCATGACAATGTCGTCGCCGAGGGCGCCGCGGGGCTGGCCGAACTCGGCGTCACGCCGACCTCGCTCGCCTCGGTCGCCGACGGCTGGCTCGTCCAATATCGCCGCCATGGTCGTTTCGCCGAGCTCGCTTCGCGATAATGGGTATCTGGCTGACCGCAATCATCCTCGGCATCGTCGAGGGTTTGACCGAGTTTTTGCCCGTCTCCTCGACGGGGCACCTCATCCTCGCGACCGAGCTGCTCGGCTATGACGCCGCGCGCTGGGCGGTTTTCAATATCGCGATCCAGCCGGGGGCGATCCTCGCGATCGTCGTCCTGTACCGGAAATTATTCTGGGAGATGTTCACCGGCTTTTTCCGCCGCGATCCGGTGGCGATCGCCTTTGTGCGCAATCTGCTGCTCGCCTTTTTCCCCGCGGTCATCCTCGGCCTCGCCTTCGGCGATTATATCGAGCTGTTGCTCGAAAATGCCGTCGTCGTCGCCTGGGCGCTGATCATCGGCGGCTTTGCCATCCTGCTCGTCGAGCGTTTCGCCAAGACGACGGACGTCGGCGGGGTCGCGAATGTGTCGGCGCGGCAATCGATGCTCGTCGGGCTGGTCCAGTGCATCGCGATGATCCCGGGTGTCAGCCGCTCGGGCGCGACGATCCTCGGCGCGATGTCGTTCGGAGTCGACCGCAAGACCGCCGCCGAGTTCAGCTTCTTCCTCGCGCTCCCGACGCTGACCGGCGCGACCGTGCTCCAGCTGTTCAAGCATCGCGATGCGATCACCACGAACGACCTCGGCCTGATTGCGGTGGGCTCGCTCGTCTCGTTCGTCGTTGCCTGGGCGGTGATCAAGGCCTTCCTTGCCGTCGTCACGCGTTACGGCTTTGCCCCCTTCGCCTGGTATCGAATCATCGCGGGCGTCGCTGCACTGATCTGGCTCGGCATGAGATAGGGCCGGCACGGTATTAATTGACGAAAGATAATTGCGCGGACCTGTTTTGAGGCAAATTCACCCTCCATTTTAGATTAGTAATGCTGTCCTAACTTGCAATTTGGCCGTGACAGGCCGATTTCGCCGATGCAATTCCCCGCTCCAGAAGGGGATACTGCATGGCTTCCGATCGCATGCTCCAGTTTGTGGAGCGTGAACAATCCTATCCGGACAAGCGCTCCGCCGAAGAACGCGCGCGCGACTTTCGCGAGATCGCCGAGCGCTACGCCGCGCCCGATGCCGACGCGCAGGCCGCACGCTGCTCGCAATGCGGCGTGCCCTATTGCTCGGTGCATTGCCCGCTCCACAATCATATTCCCGACTGGCTGCGGCTGACGGCGGAAGGCCGGCTGCGCGAAGCCTATGAGCTCAGCAACGCGACCTCGACGATGCCCGAGATCTGCGGCCGCATCTGCCCGCAGGATCGCCTGTGCGAAGGTAATTGCGTCATCGAATTTTCGGGTCACGGCGCGGTGACGATCGGCAGCGTCGAGAAATATATCACCGACACCGCCTGGGCCGAGGGCTGGGTCGAGCCGCTGCATGTCGGCGCCGCGACCGGCCAGTCGGTCGGCGTGATCGGCGCGGGTCCGGCGGGCCTGACCGCGGCCGAATATCTGCGCGCCGCGGGGCATGAGGTGCATGTCTATGACCGCCACGATCGCGCCGGCGGCCTCCTCACCTATGGCATCCCCGGCTTCAAGCTGGAAAAGGATGTCGTGATGCGCCGTATCGACCGGCTGGTCGAGGGCGGCATCCACTTCCACCTCGGCTTCGCGGTCGGCGAGGATGCGACGCTCGACGCGCTGCGCCAGAAGCATGACGCGATCCTGATCGCGACCGGCGTCTACAAGGCGCGCGAGATCAACGTTCCCGGCAACAGCGCCGATGGCGTGATCGCGGCGCTCGACTATCTGATCGCGTCGAACCGCAAGAGCTTTGGCGACGCGGTTCCGGCGTTCGACGACGGCCGCCTCGATGCCAAGGACAAGCATGTCGTTGTCATCGGCGGCGGCGACACCGCGATGGACTGCGTCCGCACCGCGGTGCGCCAGGGCGCGAAGTCGGTGAAGTGCCTCTATCGCCGCGACCGCGAGAATATGCCGGGGTCGCAGCGCGAGGTCGCGAACGCCGAAGAAGAAGGCGTCGAGTTCGTCTGGCTCTCGGCACCCGAAAGCTTCACCGCCGACAAGCATGTGAAAGAGGTCGCGGTTGCGGGCATGCGCCTCGGCGCCCCCGACGCGAGCGGGCGCCGCAGCCCCGAAGCCGACCCCGGCCGCAAGTTCGACGTGCCCGCCGACATGGTGATCAAGGCGCTGGGCTTCGACCCCGAGGAACTGCCGCATCTGTTCGGTTCGCCCGACCTGTCGGTCACGCGCTGGGGCACTTTGCGCGTCGATCACCAGACGATGATGACCAGCCTGCCCGGCGTTTTCGCCGCAGGCGACATCGTGCGCGGTGCCAGCCTGGTCGTCTGGGGCATCCGCGACGGCCGCGATGTTAGCGAGCAGATGGCAAAGTGGTTGAAGGTGAAGGCAAAAAGCGAAAAGAAGGCGGCATGACCAACAGGGAAGGAAATATATGATGCCGTCGTTCCAATCGATCCTGCTTGCCGGTGCCGCCGCGATGCTGCCGCTCGGCGCGCCCGCCCATGCCGCGCAGAAGGAAGCGCCGGTCGCCGAAACCGTGGCGGCGCCCGCAACCGAAGACGAAGCCGCCGCTCCTTTCGACAGCGAAGCCTCTGCCGAAGCGGCAAAGGCCAAGATGCAGAAAGAAATGGACGAAGCGATCGCGCTCGTCGAAAAAATGTTCGACACGAGCAGCCTGCCGCCGATCGATCCCGCACGCCTGACGCTCGCGCAGCAGACCACCGCCGCGCTGATCCCGAACGGCAGCGTCGAGAAGATGGTCGACAATCTCTACGGCAAGATGTTCAAGACGATCATGGGCGAGCTGGGCGGCCAGTCGGACCTGATGCTCTCGATCCAGACCGGCGTCGAAAGCGAACAGATCGCCAAGCTCGACGAGGCGACCAAGGGCAAGGTCGCCGACATGTTCGACCCGCACCGCAAGGAGCGCGAGGACCAGATCACCAAGGTGATCAAGCCGCTGATCAGCGAAGCGCTCGCCGACATGGAACCGCCGATGCGGAGCGGGCTCGCCAAGGCCTATGCGCGCAAATTCACCGGCGCGCAGCTTACCGACCTCAACACCTTCCTCGCGACGCCGACCGGCAATATCTATGCGAGCGAATGGATGGCGTTGCAGGCCGACCCCGAAGTGATGCTGGCGGTGATCAAGGCGGTGCCGCCGCTGATCACCAAATTCATCGACCGCGCGCCCGAGCTCGAGAAGGATTTCAAGGATCTGCCGAAGGAAAAGCAGCTCTCCGACTTCGACGACAAAGAACTCGGCAAGCTCGCCAAGCTGATGAAGGTCGATGTGAAAGTGCTGAAAGAACAGCGCGACATGTGGAAGACCGACAGCGCCGAAGCGACCGAGGCGGTCGCGGTCGAGGCGGCCGACGATTATGCGGTCGACGCGGCTGCCGATGCTGCGACCGCGGCGGCGGACGCGGCCGATGCCGCGGTCGCCGACCCCGCCTATGACCGCAGCAACTGGTCGGCCGCCGACCTCAAGCGCGTCGAAGACCTCGAGCTCGCTTACGAAAACGCCTCGCTCGCCGCGCAGCAGGCCGCCGAAGAAGCGGCCGAAAACGCGCGCAAGAAGCTACCCGACTAAACACTCCGTCAGGACGAAGATGATGACCCACTACCCCACCCCCGATCACGCACGGCTCGAAGCCGAAGGCATGTATCGCCCCGACATGGAATCCGATGCCTGCGGCGTCGGCATGGTCGCGGCGACCGACGGCAAGCCGTCGCGCCGCGTCGTCGAGGCGGCGATCGAAGCGCTGCGTGCCGTCTGGCACCGCGGCGCGGTCGATGCCGACGGCAAGACCGGGGATGGGGCGGGCATCCATGTCGACCTGCCCGTCCGTTTCTTCGACGATGCGATCGCGGCGTCGGGGCACAAGGTGCGCCCGAACCGCCTCGCCGTCGGCATGGTCTTCCTGCCGCGCACCGATCTGGGCGCGCAGGAGGAATGCCGCACGATCGTCGAGGCCGAGATCATCGACGCGGGCTTCACCATCTATGGCTGGCGCCAGGTTCCGGTCGACGTGTCGGTGATCGGCGACAAGGCGCAGCGCACGCGCCCCGAGATCGAGCAGATCATGATCGCGGGCCCTCTGCCCGACGAACAGTCGATCGCCGAGTTCGAAAAGCAGCTCTATCTCGTCCGCCGCCGGATCGAGAAAAAGGTGATCGCGGCGCAGATCGCCGACTTCTATATCTGCAGCCTGTCGGCGCGCTCGATCATCTACAAAGGGCTTTTCCTCGCCGAGAGCCTTGCGGACTTTTTCCCCGACCTCACGAACAAGCTGTTCGAGAGCCGCGTCGCGATCTTCCATCAGCGCTATTCGACGAACACCTTCCCGCAATGGTGGCTCGCGCAGCCGTTCCGCTGCCTCGCGCATAACGGCGAGATCAACACGATCCGTGGCAACAAGAACTGGATGAAGAGCCACGAGATCAAGATGGCGAGCCTCGCGTTCGGCGAGCATAGCGAAGACATCAAGCCCGTGATCCCGGCGGGCGCATCGGACACCGCCGCGCTCGACGCGGTGTTCGAGGCGCTGTGCCGCGCCGGCCGCGACGCGCCGACGGCGAAGCTGATCCTCGTCCCCGAGGCGTGGACGACCGAATGCGACGTCCCCGACAACCACCGCGCGATGTATTCGTACCTCGCCAGTGTGATGGAGCCGTGGGACGGCCCCGCCGCGCTCGCGATGACCGACGGCCGCTGGGCGGTCGCGGGCATGGACCGCAACGCGCTCCGCCCGCTGCGCTACACGCTCACCGCCGACAATCTGCTCGTCGTCGGCTCCGAGAGCGGGATGGTGCTGCTGCCCGAGGCGAGCATCCGCAAGAAGGGCCGCCTTGGCCCCGGCCAGATGATCGCGGTCGATCTCGACGACGGCACGCTCTACGAAGACCTCGCGATCAAGGACAAGATCGCCGACGCGCAGGATTATCGCTCGCGCGTCAAGGGCTTCCGCACGATGGCCGACCTGCCCAAGGGCGGTAAGGCGTCGCTGCCGCAATGGGACCGGAGCGAACTGCTGCGCCGTCAGGTCGCCGCGGGGCTGACCATGGAGGATATGGAGCTGATCCTGTCGCCAATGGTCGAGGATGCGAAGGAAGCGATCGGCTCGATGGGCGACGACACGCCGCTCGCGGTCATCTCCGACAAGCCGCGCCACGTCGCGCAATTCTTCCGCCAGAATTTCAGCCAGGTCACCAACCCGCCGATCGACAGCTTGCGCGAACGGCATGTGATGAGCCTGAAGACGCGCTTCGCGAACCTTGCGAATATCCTCGATGAAAAGGGGCAGAGCGACCACGTCCTCGTGATCGACAGCCCCGTGCTCGTCGGCGACGACTGGGATCGCCTCCGCGCCTATTTCGGCGATGCGGTCGCCGACATCGACTGCACCTTTGCCGCGGGCGGCGATGCGTCGACGCTGCGCGAAGCGATCGCACGCGTTCGCCGCGAGGCCGAAGACGCCGTGCGCGCGGGCCGCTCGGAACTGTTCCTCAGCGACCAGTCGATCGGCGAAGGCCGCGTCGGCATGGCGATGGTGCTCGCCGCCGCCGCCGTCCACACGCATCTCGTCCGCAAGGGACTGCGCAGCTACGCCTCGATCAACGTCCGTTCGGCCGAGGTTCTGGACACCCACGCCTTCGCCGTGCTCGTCGGCGTCGGCGCGACGACCGTCCACGCCTATCTGACCGAAGCGGCGATCGCCGACCGTCAGGCGCGCGGGCTGTTCGGTGAGCTCTCGCTCGACGACTGCCGCCTGCGTTTCCGCAAGGCGATCGACGACGGGCTGCTGAAGATCCTCGCCAAGATGGGGATCGCGGTGATCTCCTCCTATCGCGGCGGTTATAACTTTGAAGCTGTTGGCCTGTCGCGCGCGCTCGTCAACGACCTCTTCCCCGGCATGCCGGCGAAGATCTCGGGCGAAGGCTATCAGTCGCTCTTCATCAACGCGACCGACAAGCATAGCGCGGCGTTCGACAGCCGCGTCACCACGCTGCCGATCGGGGGCTTCTATCGCCAGCGCGCGGGCGGCGAGACGCACGCCTATTCGGCGCAGCTGATGCATTTGCTGCAAACCGCGGTCGCGACCGACAGCTATTCGACCTATCTGCAATTCGCGCGCGGGGTCGCCGACCTGCCCCCCGTCTATCTGCGCGATCTGATGGAGTTCAACTATCCGGCGCAAGGCGTCGCGCTCGACAGCGTCGAGGCGATCACTGAGATCCGCAAGCGCTTCGTCACCCCCGGCATGTCATTGGGCGCGCTTTCCCCGGAAGCGCATGAGACGCTGGCAATCGCAATGAATCGCATCGGCGCCAAGGCGGTGTCGGGCGAAGGCGGCGAAGCGAGTGAGCGCTATCGCCCCTATGCCAACGGCGACAACGCCAACAGCAACATCAAGCAGATCGCGAGCGGCCGTTTCGGCGTCACCGCCGAATATCTCGGCGCGTGCGACGAGATCGAGATCAAGGTCGCACAGGGCGCCAAGCCCGGCGAAGGCGGCCAGCTTCCGGGCTTCAAGGTCACCGAGTTCATCGCCCGCCTGCGTCACGCGACCCCGGGCGTGACTTTGATCTCGCCGCCGCCGCACCACGATATCTATTCGATCGAGGATCTCGCGCAGCTCATCTACGACCTGAAGCAGATCAACCCGAAGGCGCGCGTCTGCGTCAAGCTCGTGAGCTCGGCGGGCATCGGCACCGTCGCGGCGGGCGTCGCGAAGGCGCACGCCGACGTCATCCTCGTCGCAGGCAACACCGGCGGCACAGGTGCCAGCCCGCAAACCAGCGTCAAATACGCCGGTACGCCGTGGGAAATGGGCCTCAGCGAAGTCAATCAGGTGCTGACACTCAACGGGCTTCGCCACCGCATTCGCCTCCGCACCGACGGCGGGCTGAAGACCGGGCGCGACATCGTGATCGCCGCGATCCTCGGCGCCGAAGAATATGGCATCGGGACTTTGAGCCTCGTCGCGATGGGCTGCATCATGGTGCGCCAGTGCCACTCGAACACCTGCCCCGTCGGCGTCTGCACGCAGGACGAGAAGTTGCGCCAGAAGTTCACCGGCTCGCCGGAGAAGGTCATCAACCTGATGACCTTCATCGCCGAGGAGGTGCGCGAAATCCTCGCCAAGCTCGGTTGCCGCAGCCTCGACGAGGTCATCGGCCGCACCGAATTGCTGCGTCAGGTCAGCCGCGGCGCCGAGCATCTCGACGACCTCGATCTCAACCCGATCCTCGCCAAGGTCGACGCACCCGACGATCAACGCCGTTCGCAGGGGCCGAGCTTCCGCAACCCGGTTCCCGACAGCCTAGACGCGCAGATCCTCAACGACGCCAAGCCCTTGTTCGAGCGCGGCGAGCGCATGCAGCTGACGTACAACGTCCGCAACACCCACCGCGCCGTCGGCACCCGCCTGTCGGCCGAGGTCACCGCACGCTTCGGCATGAAGGGACTCGCCGACAATCATGTGCAGGTGCGCCTGCGCGGCACCGCGGGCCAGTCCTTGGGCGCCTTCCTGTGCCAGGGCATCACGCTCGAGGTATTCGGCGACGCCAACGACTATGTCGGCAAGGGTCTCTCGGGCGGCCGCATCGTCGTGCGCCCCACCGTGTCGAGCCCGCTCGTCAGCCAGCATAACAGCATCATCGGCAACACCGTCCTTTACGGCGCGACCGCGGGCACGCTGCTCGCGGCGGGTCAGGCGGGCGAACGCTTCGCGGTCCGCAATTCGGGCGCCAAGGTCGTCGTCGAAGGCTGCGGCGCGAACGGCTGCGAATATATGACCGGCGGCACCGCGGTGATCCTCGGCCCCGTCGGCTCGAACTTCGGCGCGGGCATGACCGGCGGCATGGCCTTCATCCTCGACACCGACGGCCAGTTCGAACGGCGCGCCAACGCCGAATCGATCGTGTGGCAGCGGCTCGACAGCGCGCATTGGGAAGGCGTGCTGAAGGAACTCGTCGAAGACCACGCCAAGGCCACCGGCAGCAAATGGTCGAGCGAAGTCCTCGCCGACTGGGACCGCTGGCGGGACCAGTTCTGGCAGGTCTGCCCGAAGGAAATGCTGACGAGGCTGGCGCATCCGCTGAGCGATGCCGAAGCCGAGGTCGTTGCGGCGGAGTAATGCACGTTGCCCCTGCGACGGCAGGGGCAACGGTATTTTGCCGCGTTCCCGAGGCGCCTTATCGCATCGCGGCACCCGTTCAGCCCAGTGAAAGCGTCGCTTCCCTATAAACGCCGCTTTGCTGAACCTGACGTCCTTCGAAAGGATGGAGCCATGACCCGTTTTGCCCTGATCGCCCTCCCCCTGCTCGCGCTCGCCGCGCCGCTTCCGGCCGCCGCGAATGAAATGCAAGGCGCCGTCGCGACGCTCAACGACCCCGTGGCGCAGGATCGGATGGCCGACACCATCACCGCGATGGTCGGCGCGCTGATGCAAATGCAGATCGGGCCGCTCGCGAAAGCCGTGGCGCAGATCGATCCCGAATCCGACGCCGCCTATATCCCGCCCGATGCCACGCTCGGCGAAGTGACCGGCCGCGACCCCGAATATGCCGAGCGCATGGGCGCCGACGTCCGTGCGAGCACGCGAATGGCGGGGCACGCCGCCTCGGCTCTCGCGGCATATGCGCCCGTGCTCAAGGACATGGCGCGTGACTTTGCGGCGCAATGGGAACGCGAGCGCGAAGCGTCGCGCCGCTGACGCTTAATCCACAATCGCCGGGCCTCGGCGCGCCATAGCCGTTGCGCGCGGCGCCCCGCTGCCGCTATGCCGGGGGCATGTGGCAACTCTATCAATTCCCGCTCTGTCCTTTCTCGCGCAAGGTCCGCCTTTTGCTGGGCGAAAAGGGCGTCGGTTATGAGTTGGTGCGCGAATCGCCGTGGGAGCGCCGCGACGAGTTCATCGATCTGAACCCGGCGGGGCGAACCCCCGTGATGGTCGATCAGGCGCGCGGCCAGCTGCTGATGGACAGCATGGCGATCGCCGAATATTTCGAGGAAACCGTCGAAGGCAAGGCGATGATCAACGGCACCGCTGCGAACCGCGCCGAGATCCGCCGCCTGACGTCATGGTTCGACCATGATTTCTATTATGAAGTCACCGGCCCCTTGCTGTTCGAACGCATGCAAAAACGCATCGTCCACCGCCAGCCGCCCGACGGCGGCGCGCTGCGCGAGGCGATGAAGGCCGCGAACAACCATCTCGATTATGTCGATTACCTCATCGACCACCGCACCTGGCTCGCCGGCGCGACGATGAGCCTCGCCGACCTGACCGCCGCCGCGCATATCTCGGTCGCCGACTATCTCGGCGGGATCGACTGGACGGGGCACGAACAAACCAAGGGCTGGTATTCGGGGCTGAAATCGCGGCCGAGTTTTCGGCCATTGCTGGCGGAGCGGATGGAAATCGTCAGCCCGCCGAAATACTACGAAGACGTCGACTTTTGACCGTCGCCCCTGCGAAGGCAGGGGCCGCTTGCAGCCTTGCGCCGCACCGATAGCGGCCAGTTAAGGGTTGGACATGCCCCGCATGTCCAAGGGTTGTCCGGGGGACAACCCGACCCTTCACTCCTTCGCGGGAGCGACGCGCTAGTCAGCACCCTTTGTATTTCCAGTTCCGGTCCTTGCCCTCGGCGACCTGCGCGACGATCGTTTCGATGCGCTTGACGCGCGTTTCCTCGCGCTTCGCTTCGAGCACCCATTCGATATAATCGCGGCGCTTGCCGGGCGAGAAGGCTTCCCAATGGCCTTGGGCCGCGGCATTGGCCTTCAGCGCCGCGCCGAGATCGGCTGGCAGGTCCAGCGCCGCCTTGGGTTTCGGCGCCGGGCGTTTGGGCTTGGCCTCGGAGCAGAGCGCCGCCGCCTTGACTATGAACGCCGCCATCTCGGTGTCGGAGGGCAGATCGGCGAGCGATGCCAGCCGTCCCATGCTGCCCATCGCGCCGGTATCGCGCGGCGATCCGGTGACCTCCTCGTCGCGCCAGAAGCCAAAGGTCGCATGGCCCTTGAACGCCGCCATGCCCGCCAGATTTTGCCCCTTCAGCACGAAGGCCGGCACGCCCCATTTCAGCGTCTCTTCCGCGCCCGGGGCGTATTTGTGGACCAGTTCGCGAAGGTGATTGAGGATCGGTTGCGCAAAGGGCTGCGCCTTCGCGATATAGGCGTCGACGCGCGGGTCGCGGGTCAGCCCGGCCACCGCGCCGCGACCAGATAGTTGAGCGCCTCGCTGCCGCCGAGCTTGAAGCCCTTCGCCGCTGACGGCGACAGGCCGGTGCGGTCGACGACCTCCAGCCCCGCGCCTTCGAGCAGCCTGGTCAGCTCTTCGGGCTTCAGAAACTGGTCCCAGTCGTGCGTCCCAAGCGGTACCGCGCCAATCCGCTCGGCGGCCTCGACGAGCAGCAGTTTCGACAGCATCGTGCGATTGGGGGTCGACAATATCATCAGCCCGCCGGGCGCAAGCCGCGCCGCGAGTTCGCCGATGAACGCCGCGGGATCGGCGACATGCTCGACGACCTCCATCGAGGTGACGAGGTCGAAGGTCGCGCGCGGCAGGGCGGCGAGTTCGCCGGCGAAATAGCCGATCGCCAGCCCCTGCCCGGCGGCATGATCGCGGGCGGCGGCAATATTCTCGGGCGCCGCATCGACACCCGTCACCGTGGCGCCCATCCGCGCGAGCGGCTCGGCGAGCAGGCCGGCGCCGCAACCGACATCGATCGCGCTCCGTCCGGCCAGCGCATAACGCTCGCGCGCATCGACATGCCAGTGCGCGTCGATCTGGTCGCGGATATAGGCGAGGCGTACCGGATTGAGCTTGTGCAGCATCGCCGACGACCCATGCGGATCCCACCAGTCGGCGGCGAGCGCCCCGAAATGGGCGGCTTCGTGCGGATTGATCGTGGCGGCACTCATGCCCTGCGATGTGGCACCGTGCCTCGCGCCATGCAAGAAATTCTATCGCGCGCATACGTTCGCGCGCTTGCCATCGCCCTCCCCCTTGCCTAACGACGCGAGCGCCGCAGAAATGCTCGGAAAAGTTGCGGCAGAAACTTATTCAGGAAAGCGGGGCGACATGGCGCGGATCGTGATGAAATTCGGGGGCACGTCGATGGCGGGCACCGAGCGGATTCGCACCGTGGCGAAACTCGTCGCGCGCGAAGTCGCCAATGGCAACGAAGTCGCGGTCGTCGTCTCGGCGATGGCGGGCGAAACCGACCGGCTCGTCAATTTCTGCCGCGAGGCAAACCCGCGCTACGACCCCGCCGAATATGACGTCGTCGTCGCCGCGGGCGAACAGATCACCTCGGGGCTGCTCGCGCTCACCTTGCAGGCGATGGGCACCCCCGCGCGCAGCTGGCTCGGCTGGCAGCTCCCGATCCGCACCGAAGAAGCGCACGCCCGTGCGCGCATCACCGACATCGACACCGGCGCGCTCGGCGCCGCGATGGCAAAGGGCGAGGTCGCGGTGATCCCCGGCTTTCAGGGCCTGATGGACGACGGCCGCGTTTCGACGCTCGGCCGCGGCGGTTCGGACACCAGCGCGGTCGCGGTTGCCGCAGCGCTCAAGGCCGATCGCTGCGACATCTACACCGACGTCGACGGCGTCTACACGACCGACCCGCGCATCGTCGCGCGCGCGCGCAAGCTCGACTATGTGACCTATGAGGAAATGCTCGAACTCGCGAGCGTCGGCGCCAAGGTGCTCCAGACGCGCTCGGTCGGGCTCGCGATGAAAGAGGGCGTGCGCGTGCAGGTGCTCTCGAGCTTCGTCGAGGGCGACGAGGCTCCCAAAAAAGGCACGATGATCGTCAGCGACGAGGAAATAGAGGAACATCAGATGGAACGGCAGCTGATCACCGGCATCGCCCACGACAAGAATGAAGCGAAGATCATCGTCACGCGCGTGCCCGACAAGCCCGGCGCGGTCGCGAACATCTTCGGCCCGCTCGCCGCGGCCGGGATCAACGTCGACATGATCATCCAGAATGTCGGCCGCGAAAAGGGCGAGACCGACGTGACCTTCACCGTTCCCGCCATCGACCTTCTCCGCTCGATCGACCTGCTCGAGAGCGCGAAGGACAAGATCGGCTTCAACCGCATCATCAGCGACGACAAGGTCGCGAAGATCAGTGTCGTCGGCGTCGGCATGAAGAGCCACGCCGGGGTCGCGAGCACGATGTTCCGCGCGCTCGCCGATCGCGGCATCAACATCCAGGCGATCTCGACCAGCGAGATCAAGGTCAGCGTGCTGATCGACGAGGACGAGACCGAACTTGCGGTGCGCGTGCTGCACACCGCTTACGGGCTCGATGCCGAGTAAGCTATTCGGCCACCAGCGGTTGCAGCCCGCCGCCCGCGCGGCGGCGTAGCCGCGCCTGCGTGATGACATGCACCACCGCGATGTGGATCGCGAACAGCCCGAATTTCGACGCCAGCGGGAAAATCCCGATGAACAGCGGCCACCATGCGGTGAAGAAGAGCGCGATGACGAGGTTCAATCCCGCGCTCGTGAACATCAACGCCGCCCAGATCATCCCAAAGCGGTCCATCACGTCGCCGACGATCGCGAGCTGTTCGGGCAATATATAGCGATTGAGCCAGCCGCGGCGGAGCATCACCGACCCGACGATCAGATAGACGATCGTCGGCTTCGCCATCACGAACCGCGGGTCGCCGGTAAAGAGCGTCGCCGCGGCGGTAAAAAGCACCGACGCCAGGCTGATCCATTGCAGCGCCGCGACCTTCTTGCCGCGCACCAGTTCATAGCCGACGACCGCAAGTGCGACGACGGTGCCCGCGATCGTCGCGGGAACGATCCCCGCACCGGCAACGAGCAGCACCGCAAAAACGAGCACACCGAGCGAGTCGAACAGCATCGGCCCGAGAGCGTAGAGCAAGGTTTTCATCCGCCTGTCCTTCCGACTCAATGTTATCGACGTAAACATTGATCGCAACGCGGACCGGGGTCAAGCAGAAATTTACGTTGTTAACATTGAGAGCGGTGGACCGTGGCGTCGCAGCGATCAGCCACGCGGCGACCCCACTGCAGGGACGGCGAAGTCGTGCCTGAAAACTCAGGCTTCGGGAATGGGCCAAAGCAAGGTAAGCAACGCCATGCGAATCGAAGGCGACTATAACAGCGACGGTTACGCGACAATCAGGGGCCTGATCCCTCCCGAGGTCGCCTCGAACCTGTTCCGGCAGATCCAGATTGACCTTCAAGCCGCGGGGAAATCTTTTGAAACCTTCGCCCAGTCGCACGCCCTCTCAAGGCAGCCGACCATCGAGATTTCGGGCCATTTCTACCGGCCGCTGACAACCTTCCTGTGGGGCCTCACGCCGATCATGTGCGAGCTCACCGGGGCGGACTTGCTGCCGAGCTACGACTATTTTCGCATCTATCAAAAGGACGATATCTGCCGCGTCCATTCGGACCGCCCGTCATGCGAACACAGCGTCTCGCTCACGCTGGCTTATAGCGACGATTTGCCATGGCCGCTCGAAGTCGGCTCGACACGCGTGACCGGAGAGGGCCCGTGCACCGAGGATTTCGGCGACGAACCCTTTTCCGCGGTCGAAATGGAGCCCGGTGACGCCGTCCTGTATCGCGGAATAGATCTGCGCCACGGCCGAACCATGCCCAATCCCAACCAATGGTCCGCGCATCTTTTTCTGTTCTGGGTCGAACGCGGTGGCCAATTCGAGCAGCACGCATTCGATGTGCAACGCCTCAAGTCGGAAATGGAACGCGTCGGCAGTTTGAATGCCTGAGCGGCTTTCGCGGCGACGATGATGGTAGCAGGTCCGGTTTCGACCGGGAGCCGCGGATAAGATGTGTGCCCCCGGCGAATGCCGGGGTCCAGAATTCCAACGCGAACCTGCGCATTTCCGCAATGGGCCCCGGCTTTCGCCGGGGTGCACAAGGAGCAGCCCCCACCCCCAAGCCGACACCAACTTCGAATAATTCTTTCCTACATTATCCGGCCGTGCTCCATACTGGCCGATGGAACAACTCACGCCGCCTCCTCCGCTGCTCGCCGACACCTGCCTCGCCTTCACCCCTGTTCCGCAGCAGCGGTGCCGCGCCGACGGCTGGACGCCCGTGACGCAGGCGAATTTCATCCGCGCGCTCGAAGCGATGGGCTCGGTCGGCAAGGCCGCGCGCGCTGTCGGCATGGGCCGCGCCTCGGCTTACCGCCTGCGCGAACGACCCGACGCCGCAAGTTTCGCGTGCGCATGGGATCGCGCGATCGCGACAGGCCGCATACACCAGTTCAGCATCGCGATGGACCGCGCGCTCAACGGCGTCACAGTGGTCCGTGTATTCAAAGGCGGCGCGATCGACGTCAGCGGCGGCCCCGACATGGCGATCGTGAATGCTATCCTGCGCGACGAGAGCTTCGCTAAAGCGACAAAGGAGACAGAATGAACGCGCGCATGCGTATCTTTTGTCGCTTTAAGCCCAAAAGAAGACCCGCCCCCGGGCCCATGTCCCCGGAGGCGGGCCGCGACCCGTCGTCCTTTGGCCGCCGCCGGTCCCGCGGCATGATGCAGGACCGGCGGCGCCGGATCAGGCGAGGTCGAAACGGTCGGCGTTCATCACCTTGGTCCACGCCTTGACGAAGTCCTTGACGAACTTCTCCTCATGCCCCGTCTCGGCATAGACTTCGGCGACCGCGCGCAGTTCGGCGTTGGAACCGAAGATCAGGTCGGCGCGCGTCGCGCGCCAGGTCTCGCCGCCGCCCTTGCGGTCGGTCGCGACATATTCCTGATCGTCCGAACCGTCGACGGCCTTCCACACATTGGTCATGTCGAGCAGGTTGACGAAGAAGTCGTTCGTCAGCTTGCCCGACCGCTTGGTGAAATGGCCATGCCCGCGCTCGCCGTGATTGGCGCCGAGGACGCGCAGCCCGCCGATGAGCACTATCATTTCGGGCACCGACAGGCCGAGCAGCGAGGCGCGATCGAGCATCATCTCCTCGACCTTCACCGCCAGCTTCTTCTTGCCGAGATAGTTGCGGAAGGCGTCGGCCTCGGGCTCCATCACCGCGAAGCTGTCGGCGTCGGTCTGCTCGTCGGTCGCATCGCCGCGGCCGCCGGTGAAGGGCACCGCGACATTGAAGCCCGCATCCTTGATCGCCTTTTCCAGACCGACCACGCCGCCGAGCACGATCGCATCGGCGATCGACAGATTGCCGCGCAGCCCGTCGAGCGTGCTGAGCACCTTGGCGAGCTGGGCGGGCTCGTTGACTTCCCAGTCCTTCTGCGGCGCCAGACGGACGCGCGCGCCATTGGCGCCGCCGCGGAAGTCGGACTTGCGATAGGTGCTCGCCGACGCCCAGGCGGTCTTGATCAACTGGCTGACAGTCAGCCCGCTATTGGCGATCTTGTCCTTCACCGCCTTGACATCGGCATCCGACGGCTTGCTGCCCGCGGGGATCGGATCCTGCCAGATCAGGTCTTCGGCGGGGACTTCGGGCCCGAGGTAACGGATCTTGGGGCCCATGTCGCGGTGCGTCAGCTTGAACCACGCGCGTGCAAAAGCGTCCCGGAACGCGTCATGGTCGTCGCGGAATTTCTCGCTGATCTTGCGGTACGCCGGATCGCGCTTCAGCGCCATGTCGGCGGTCGTCATCATCGTCGGGACCTTCAGGTTCGGATCCCACGCCGCAGGCGCCATATCCTCTTCCTTCTGGTCGATCGGCTGCCACTGGTTGGCGCCCGCGGGCGACTGCACCAGCTCGTAATCATAGTCGAACAGCAGGCGGAAGAAATTGTCGGTCCATTTGTCGGGCGTGTTGGTCCACGCCCCTTCGAGGCCGCTGGTGACGGTATGTTCGCCGATGCCGCCGCTCTCATGCCCGCTGACCCAGCCGAAGCCCTGCGCGGCGAGGTCGCCGCCCGAGGGCGCGGCGCCGAGCAGCGACGCGTCACCATTGCCGTGCGCCTTGCCGAAGGTATGGCCACCCGCGGTGAGCGCGACCGTTTCCTCGTCGTTCATCGCCATCCGCGCGAAGGTTTCCTTCATGTCGCGCGCCATGCCTTCATTGTCGTGCGAATTGCCCTGCGGCCCTTCGGGATTGACGTAGATCAGGCCCATCTGGATCGCGGCGAGCGGGCCTTCGATCTCGTGGAAGCCATGTTCAGGGGCGATGCGCGTCTGCACGCCCTGGTTCACCCATTTGTCTTCGCTGCCCCAATAAATGTCGCGCTCGGGCTCGAACACATCGGCGCGGCCGCCGCCGAAGCCGAATACCGGGCCGCCCATGCTTTCGATTGCGACATTGCCGGCGAGGATGAACAGGTCGGCCCAGCTGATCTTGTTGCCGTATTTCTGCTTGATCGGCCACAGCAAGCGGCGCGCCTTGTCGAGGTTGCCGTTATCGGGCCAGCTGTCGAGCGGCGCGAAGCGCTGCTGCCCGCTGTTCGCGCCACCGCGGCCGTCGGCGGTGCGATAGGTGCCCGCGGCGTGCCACGCCATGCGGATGAAGAAGGGCCCATAATGGCCATAATCCGCCGGCCACCAGGGCTGGCTGTCGGTCATCAGTGCGGTGAGGTCATCCTTCAGCGCCTGATAGTCGAGCGACTTGAACGCCGCGGCATAATCGAAATCGTCGCCCAGCGGGTTCGACGAACCATTGGGGTTGAGGATCTCGGTCGCCAGCATCTCGGGCCACCAGTCCTTGTTGGTGCGGCCGAGCAGCGCACGCGCGCCGCCGGGCTGGTGGATCGGGCAGCCGCCCGCGGGATCGATGGGGGTGGGGTCGTTCATGCAGTCTCTCCTTTTATGGTTTGGGAATGCTGACGCGGCCGGATGACCGGCGCATGACGAGCCGACGACTTCGAGGTCGCCGGGTGGTTTCGGCGCAGGCAAGCACCGAGTCGGTCACACCATCCTTTCGCTCTGACCAGGGGAGGATAGGCCGCGCTGGCCAATCGACCTAAACGAATAAGGTGAATTCAGTGATTGAGTGGTCCGATTACAACGCCGCAGCCGCGAAGATGTTCGCGGACCTTGTCGCACAACCGCAACGCCCCGGCGAAAATGCGACGAGTGGTGGAACATCGGCTTGGCGGGGCGGGTTGCCCCAATGCCGCATGATTATGTTTTACGCGGCAAAAGGAGATGGAAAGTGGCTAACACCCCCAACCAGCCGAATGAAAAGAAACCGCAGGCGGACCGCGACGAAGAGCAGCGCCGCCAGCAACAGCAGCAGGGCGGCCAGAACCGCCAGCCCGGCAGCGACCAGCGTCCCGATCAGGGCCGCCAGAACCCGCAGCAGCGCTGACGCCGTCAGCCTGCATGAGAAAGGGCGGCCCCGCGGGGCCGCCCTTTTCTTTTGTGCGCGAAACGCGAAATCAGAAGCTGGCCTTGATCGTCCCGCCCCACGTCCGCGGGTCGCCCGGCAGGCCGACGATCAAACCGGTGTTGCCCGGCCCGACGCTCAGCTGCTCAAGATATTTCTTGTCGAACGCGTTGCGGACCCAGCCAAAGATGTCGATGCCATTCTCCGTGCGGAACCCGGCGCGGAAGTTCGACAGCGAATAGCCCTCGATCCAGGTGTAGGCCGACGGCGACGGGTTCGACGAGAAGCGCGACCGATAGCTGCCGTCATATCCCAGATAAAATTGGCCATCCTGCCCGAACAGCTTCGATTCGGCATTCGCCTCCGCCCCGAAAGAGAAAGCCCATTTCGACACGCCCGGCAGGCGCTGGCCCGAAATGTCGCAGTTCGCGGGGCTGAGGCCGGGCCGGCCGGGCGCACCCGGCGTCTGCCCCGCGCCGACGGTGGTCCCGCCGGAAAGTTCGGGGGGGCACGGCGCGTCGACGAAGCGCTTGTATTTGGCGTCGGTGTAGGCGCCGTTGACATAGGAACGGAACCGCTCGCTCGGACGCGCCGAAAAGTCGAACTCGACACCCTGCGTTCGCACCTTGCCCGCATTGGCGAGATAGCCGCGCAGCACGCCGAACTGGCCATTGTTCACATTGGCCTGATAATTTTTGATGTCGGTGCGAAAGGCGGTGAGATTCAGCGTCACCTCGCGATCGAGGAATTCGGCTTTGACGCCCGCTTCATAATGGTTGACCGATTCAGGCTTCACCGTTGCCGCGTCGAGGATCGGGTTGTTCGCGGCGTCGCTCGGAACGCCGTTCTGGTTGATGCCGCCCGATTTGAACGTCTTGGCATAGGTGGCGTAAAACAGCAGATCCTGGGTCGCCTTGTACGTCGCAGTCAGGTCGTAGCTGAAGTTCCAGTCGCTGAACGACGGCGAGATTTCCTGCGGCGCGAACACGCCGAGCCGCGCGACGGTGATCGCGTCGGTCGGGCCAAAGACGACCGGCGTGCCATCGCCCGCGAAAACGCGGCGCTGATAGAAACCGTCCTTCTTGTCATAGTTCAGTCGCACGCCCGGCTGGATCGTGAACTGGTCGGTGATCTTCCAGCTCGCCTGCCCGAACAGCGCCGCGCTGGTGTTCTTCAGATATTGGGTGTTGATCGCGGTCAGCCCGTTCAGCACCGCCGGATTATTGGCGAGCGCGCTGGTCGGGTTGAGCGTCCAGCGGCTCGACGCCGGGCCGTGCGCTTCGGTGCCCTGCGTGTCGATGCGCTGGTAATAATAGAAGCCGCCGATCACGAAATCGAAGCGGTCGCCGGTGTAGTTGTAGCGCAGTTCCTGTGTATACTGGTCCTGCTGCGACGGGTTCTGCGATTTGGTGACGATCGGCAAGCCCGTGAAATCGCGATCGTTTTCGGGTTGCCAGTCCCAATAGCGCCACGCTGTAACCGAAGTCAGCGTGCCCGGGCCGATATCCCATTTGACGCGCAGCGCGGCGCCGCCGATCTCGTTGCCGGCATTGAGGTTCGCGTCGAGGTCGGTCACCCGGTCATAGGGGTTGGTGCTCGGCACCACATAGCTCTGTGCTGCAGCGAGCGCGGCATATTGGCGGTTCAGCGGGCGCTGCGTCGCACCGGTGCGGACGAAGACCGAGCTGCAGCACACCGCGTCCTGCTTGTTCCAGTCGCCCGAGAGCGTGATGCTGAGATCGTCGTTCGGCTGCCACAGCAATTGCCCGCGGATGCCGATATTATCCTGGCTCTGCGTCCAGCGGTCGCTGGTGACGTTATAGATCGTGCCGCGGCGGCTGGTCGACGACACCGCGATGCGCGCCGCAAGCGTGTCGGACAGCGGACCCGAGATCGCGGCCTTCGCCTGCTTGAAATTGAAATTGCCGATGCTGACCTCGGCCTTGCCCTCGAAGTCGAAGGTCGGCTGGTTGGTCGTGATGTTGATCGCGCCCGCCGTGGTGTTCTTGCCGTAAAGCGTGCCCTGCGGACCGCGCAGCACTTCGATCTGTGCGACGTCGAGGAAGTCGAAGGTCGAGGACGCGACGCGCGAATAATAGACGTCGTCGACATAGATGCCGACGCCCTGCTCGATCCCGTCGTTGGTCAGGCCGAACGGCGCGCCGATACCGCGGATATTGACCGCCGTGTTGCGCGGGTTCGACGAATAGAATTGCAGCGTCGGCGCCAGCTGAGTCAGGCGGCCGACATTGAAGCTGCCCGTATTGTCGATCTGTTCGCCCGCGACGACCGAGATGGCGATCGGCACATCCTGCGCGGTTTCCAGGCGGCGGCGCGCGGTAACGATGATTTCGCCGCCATAGCTGCCGCCCTCGGCTTGCGCGGCGGCATCGTCAGCGGCCGCCGACGTTGCCGCCCCGGCGTCGTCAGTCACCGCAGCCTCGTTGGCGGCGGCGGGCGTCGCGGCGCACGCGAGCAAGAAGGACAAGGTAAGCGACGAGGCCCGCACGCGGCGGCGGACCGAAGGATATTTCGCAGTCATGGGTCATTTCCTGTTGCATAAGAAATCACCACATCCGGCGGTCCGGTCTGCGGCAAGTGGGGACGCATGTCCCCTTTGGGAGCTCAAAAACTCAGTTGGGGTAGCGGTGCCGCTCGGTCACATCGACCTGCACAAGACGGCCCTCGTGCACGGTCAGCTGGATCGCGCCGAACTTCAGCTTGTCGAGTGCTTCGAGCACGGTCTGAATGGCGCGCGGCACGTCTTCGGAGCCGCCTTTGGCGACTTCGTTGATAGCGCTCATGGTAATTCCTTTCCCTCGTGGATTCGTCGGCCAAGCATATGCCAAGTAATTTAGTAGACAATGATTGATTTGCTTTCTGCGCCGAAAGGTTGGGTTGTTGCGCCAAACGGACCGCGCCGAACGGATTCAGGCATGCGACGGGCCGACGCCCGCAACGACGCCAGGGATTGCGCGCGAGTCCCAGTGCTGGCAAAGGCTGGCTCAATGAGCAAAATTAACGATCTGATGGCCCGCGGAACCGAGCTTCTCGGCAGCGACTATGCCATTCTCTGCGGTGCGATGAGCTGGGTTTCCGAACGCCATCTGGTCAGCGCGATCAGCAATGCCGGCGGGTTCGGCGTGATCGCGTGCGGCGCGATGACGCCCGAGCTTCTCGACACCGAAATCGCGGCGACCAAGGCGCTGGCGAAGCGCAATTTCGGGGTCAACCTGATCACCATGCACCCGCAGCTCTTCGAACTGATCGACGTGTGCGCGAAGCACAAGGTCGGCCATGTCGTGCTCGCGGGCGGCCTGCCGCCCAAGGGCAGCCTCGAGGCGATCAAGGCATCGGGGGCCAAGGTCATCTGCTTCGCCCCGACGCTCGCGCTCGCTAAAAAGCTCGTTCGTTCGGGCGTCGATGCTCTGGTGATCGAGGGAATGGAGGCCGGCGGCCATATCGGCCCGGTGTCGACGAGCGTGCTGGCGCAGGAAATCCTGCCCACCCTGGCCGATGAAGTTCCGGTTTTTGTCGCGGGCGGCATCGGCCGCGGCGAGGCGATCGCCGCCTATCTGGAGATGGGCGCATCGGGGGTCCAGCTCGGCACGCGCTTCGTCTGCGCGACCGAGAGCATCGCGCATCCCAATTTCAAAAAGGCATTCATGCGCGCCTCGGCACGCGAAGCGGTCGCGAGCGTCCAGATCGACCCGCGCCTGCCCGTGATCCCGGTCCGCGCACTCAAAAATGCGGGGACCGAAGCCTTCACCGCCAAGCAGCGCGAAGTCGCGAACAAGCTCGACAAGGGCGACGTCGACATGATGGAAGCACAGCTGGAAATCGAGCATTATTGGGCGGGCGCGCTGCGCCGCGCGGTCATCGACGGCGACGTCGAAAATGGTTCGTTAATGGCAGGGCAATCTGTCGGTATGGTATCGGAAGAAGAGAGCGCGGCAGCAATCGTCGCATCTCTGGTGCAACAGGCCGAAGCGGCGTTGCACGCTCGGGGTTGATCCCGCATAATATGCGGATGGGGAGTGGGTCATGAAACTGTCGCGTAAGATCATCGTAGCCGGTCTGCTGGCGAGCGTCGTCGCCTGTGCGCCCAAGCCCCCGCCGCCGCCGCCGCCCCCGCCGCCGCCCGTGGCGACCGTCATCCCGCCGCGGCCGATGCCGCCGGGCAATGCTGCAGTGACGCAGATCCTGCCCGGCCGCGGGATCGACGGACGCTTCGTCACCGCGAACAGCGGCGTGACCGGCGACAAGGCTTTCTGGCAGCTCAAGATCGGGCTCAACGTTGCAGCGATCGGCTGCCGCGGGATCGAGGAAACGACGCTCATTTCGGCGTACAACAACATCATCAAAACGCACGGCAAGGTGATCAAATCGACCGAAAAGAGCGTCATCACCCAGCTCGGCAAGGAACATAAGAACAACGGCATCGCGCCGCGCGACCGCCTTTCGACGCAGCTGTTCAACTATTTCGCACAGCCGCCGGCGCAGCGCGGTTTCTGCGCCCGCGCCAACGAGATCGCCCAGGTCGTGTCGTCGACCCCGACCGCGCAGCTCGTCGAACAGGCACCCGCACATCTCGCGCGGCTCGACGAGCCCTTCAACGAATTTTATCAGGCCTATGCCCAATATCAGGTCGACGCTGTCGCGTGGGACGCGAAATATGCGCCGAGGCCGGCGATTATGAATACCCCGGCGCCAGCATCACCGGTCGGCCCGACCGCTTCCGTGACTGTTCCGACCAGCAAGCACTGACGCCGGTTTCGGACTGCATAGGAATAGATTGGCCAATCGCGCGCGGGGTATTGGCGCGCACCGCATCCTTCTGTTAGCAGGATTGCGATGACCAACGCCCCGCCTCCGCCCTCGTCGGCCGCCCAGTCGGCGCGCACCATCCTGACTCGGTTGCACGAGGTCATGGCATCGCGTTCCAATGCGCAGGGCAAGCTCAATCAGGTCGTCGGCATCATCGGCGAATGCCTCGATAGCGAGGTCTGCTCGATCTACCTGCTGCGCGATGGCGCGCTCGAACTTTATGCGACCCGCGGGCTGAAGCAGGAGGCGGTGCACGTCACGCGCCTCGGCCTCGGCGAAGGGCTGGTCGGCATGATCGCCGACCAGATCGAGACGCTGAACCTCGACGAAGCCGCCGCGCACCCCGACTTTTCCTATCGCCCCGAAACCGGCGAAGAATTGTTCCACAGCTTTGCCGGCGTGCCGATCATCCGGCGCGAGCGCGCGGTCGGTGTGCTGTGCGTCCAGCACAGCGATCCGCGGCGGTATGACGATATCGAGATCGAAACGCTACAGACCGTCGCGATGGTGCTGTCCGAACTGATCGCCAACGCCGATCTGGTCGACACCGCCGCGCGCACCGACGCCGCCGCGGCCGACCAGTCGGCGCAGCGGCTGAACGGTCAGAAGCTGGTCGACGGCATGGGCGCCGGGGTCGCGGTGTTCCACCAGCCGCGCATCACGATCGAGCACACGGTCGCCGATGACACCGAGGCCGAGCGCCACCGCGTCTACGCCGCCTTCGACAAGATGCGCGAGCAGATCGACCGCATGGCGAGTTCGGCCGACTTCGGCGTCGGCGGCGAGCATGAGGAGGTCATCGAGACCTACAAGATGTTCGCCTATGACGAGGGGTGGTCGCGGCGCATCAACGAAGCGATCGACAGCGGCCTGACCGCCGAGGCGGCGATCGAGCGCGTCCAGCAGCGCACCCGCATGCGGATGCGCCAGATCGACGACCCGTTGCTGCGCGACCGCATGCACGACCTCGAGGATCTGTCGAACCGCCTGATCCGCATCGTGTCGGGGCAGATGGGCACCGCGGCGCAAATGGGCCTTCGGCAGGATTCGATCCTGATCGCGCGCAACCTCGGCCCCGCCGAGCTGCTCGAATATGACCGCCGTCGCCTGAAGGGCGTAGTGCTTGAGGAAGGATCGCTCACCGCACACGTCATCATCGTCGCGCGCGCGATGGGAGTGCCCGTTATGGGCCGCGTCAGCGACGTGCGCGCGTCGATCCGCGAAGGCGATTTGCTGTTGCTCGATTCAGCTGCGGGAACAGTGCATGTCCGGCCAACGCAGGCGGTGCAGGACGCGTTCGACGCCAAGCTGGAGATTTCGCAAAAGCGCCGCGCCAACCTCGCATCGCTGCGCGATCTGCCCGCGGTCACTAAGGACGGCGTACCGATCGAGTTGATGATCAACGCGGGGCTGCGCGAAGATATCGCCGCGCTCGACCTCACCGGCGCACGCGGGATCGGGCTGTTCCGCACCGAATTCCAGTTCCTTGTGTCGGCAACCTTGCCCTCGCGCGACCGCCAGCAGCGGCTCTATCGCGACGTGCTCGACGCCGCGGGTGACCGGCCGGTGATCTTTCGCACCGTCGACATCGGCGGCGACAAGGCGCTGCCCTATATGAATGCCGGTGACAGCGCGCATGAGGAAAATCCGGCGATGGGCTGGCGCGCGCTCCGCTTGGCGCTCGAGCGCGAAGGGTTGCTGAAGGTCCAAGCACGCGCGTTGATGGAGGCGGCGGCCGGGCGCACGCTCAACGTGATGTTCCCGATGGTGTCCGAACCCTGGGAATATGAAGCCGCGCGTAACCTGTTCGTCGGCCAGCGGGCCTGGCTCGCGAGCCACAACAAGAAATTACCGGTCGCGATCCGCTATGGCGCGATGCTCGAAGTCCCGGGCCTGCTCGAAACGCTCGACCTGATGCTGCCGCACCTCGACTTTCTGTCGGTCGGCACCAACGACCTGACGCAGTTCCTGTTCGCCGCCGACCGCGCGCACCCGCGGCTTGCCGAACGCTATGACTGGCTGTCGCCGACGGTCATGCGCTATCTCGCGCGCGTCGTCCGCACGGTGTCGGGATCGAAGGTCGCGCTCGGCGTGTGCGGCGAAATGGGCGGCCGCCCGCTCGAGGCGATGGCGCTGCTTGGCGTCGGCATCGAGCGCCTGTCGATCACCCCCGCCGGCGTCGGCCCGGTGAAGGCGATGATCCGTTCGCTCGACCTCGGCGCGCTGCGCGCCGACATGGCGGCGATCCTGGCGCAACCTTCATCCGACCCGCGCGGCCAGTATCAGGCATGGGCGCAGCAACATCAGGTCGATTTGGGCGATTGAATGGGCCGCGATCAGGGCAAGCGCCGACAGTCGGGCGAAGGCCGGGGATGGAGCGGCGCAGACGTGGCAAAAGCGCGAACGCCGAAGTCGCCCGAGTTCACCAACCGGTAATGGCTGAAGACCTCCGCAAAGCGCGGATCGCGATTAAGCCAGTCAAGCAGGTCAAATGAGCCCTCGGAAAGGCCGAGCCGTTCTTCGGCGTCATCAACCAGAATCAAACGCGGCGGCCGGCACGCAAGATCGATCGCGGTTTCACGCCGGATCCGGTCTCCAAGGCGAAGCAAATCGGGATCGGGATTGGCACGCGCTTCGTTTTCGACCAGCGTCCCGAGCATCCACAGCGAGTAATGGCGAAGCGGCCAAGGATGGCGGCGTTCCGTCACCATCGGCCAAGCGATCATTGGATCGCTGCTGAGAGCTGCAACCGGTTCTTTCTGGGGAACCTGCGCGATCATGCGCTCGACGCTGCCACTCACAGGATTGGAATAGGCGCCCGAGCTGACGCCCAAATAGAGGAGAAAACCGATCAACGCGGCCGCCAAGGGATAGGATGAAATACGGCGGGAGAGCCGATCACCGAGCGTGAGCGCCGCAGCCAAAGCGGAAAACGCCGCAAGTATCATCGGCAAGCCATGATAGGACCAGCCCTTTTTCTGGGCGAGGAAGGAAAAAACGAAACCAATCGTCGTGAGGACCAGAGCGATGACGATATTGTCGCGCGCCTCGCAAATCTGGCGGCCGCCGCCGTGGTCGCGGCGGGCGATGCTGCGGACAAGGATAATCGCAATCAAGCTGAAGCTCAGTTGAGGCTGAATTAGGAGGGTATACCAATCGGCCGCGTTGAAACCGTGATAAGCCAGAGCCACCATCGGCACGATGACACGAAAGAAATCGGGGGTCAGCAACGGCGCAGCGATCGCATAGCAAAGGGCGCAGACGCCCAGTATCGCCGTTTCAGGCCGGAGCCAGGCATAACCACGTCGGCCGATCAGCCCGGCCGCGAGCCAGAGTTCAAGCAAGACGGGAATGGCGATAAAATAATGCTTGAGTGCAAAACCCGCGCTACCGAGTAGCGCAACCACGATCGCCAAGCGCACATCGATGGGCTCGCCTCCGCGGCGTCGGGCAATCAGAACCGCATAGGGGACCGCGGCGAGCAGCGCGAGATGCTCGCGCTGTCCGAAATAGCGGAGACTATATGCCGCCACCATGGCGCAGAGCAATGCGACAAAAACACGCGCGCCCGGAAGGTCCGACAACAGGCGCAAAACCAGATTCGCCGCGGCGGCACTCCACAGCACGATAGCCGCAACCAAAATCGTCCGGCTTTCCAGCAACAGGACGTCGCCAACGGCGGCAACCCCCTGCGCCATCCAGAACCAGAGCGGCGGATTCATTTCCATGATGTCGATATAGAGGCGCGAACCGCCGTACAGTCGGTCACCAATCCACAATTGCCAAGCCACGTCATGGGTGGTGGGATTCGCGAGAACCACGGCAAAATAGGCAGTGGCGCAGGCAACAATCGCCGCGGCACGGAGCGCCCCGGGAATCCAACCGGACAGCCCCCTTCCCCCGACTTCCTCGTCGGCTCGAGAAAAAACATAGTGGCGAGCAAGCAAGAAGAAGCACAGGCTGTAACCGGCCATGGCCGCGATATGCGTGATCGGCATATCGATCATTCCAAACCGGCGCGCGACCGCAACGATCGCGATATTCACCGAATAGGAGATCGCAAAGGCGATCATGTAACGCGATCCCGCCGACCGCCTGGGCCGATCCGATCCGGCAAAGGCCCAATGGCGGTGCAACAGGAAACCGCTACCGAGACCGACCGCATAACCAAATATATTGGCCAGATAGTCCGAGGCGCCCAGCATGAGCGCGGCGACAATCACGGCATAGCCGACAACGCTATTCAGCGCGCCGACAACGGCAAATCGCCGTCCTTGTTGCATCAGCGCCGCGGCTGGCGTCACGCCGCCCCCCGTGACCAACAGAAATATTGCGCCCCAAGCGGGAGCCAAGTCAGTTGCCGTTCAAGCGGCCGCAACCACCGAAGCAGATGCGGAAAGAACAGGCGGTAGCGATAACGGACGGCGGGGAAGCCGGCTTCGGCCATCCGCTGCTTCATATCGGGGGCCGAAATCAGGATGGCATTGGCGTCGAAGGGGCAGTTGGCCACCGCATGGCGCGTCGCGGGATTCCAGGGATTATGTTCAAACAAGAAGAAATGCCCGGACGGTCGCAAAACCCGGTGGATTTCCTTGAGCAAGCGCGCGTGATCGGCAGGCGGAATGTGGTGGAAGACACAAGCGGTAAAGACGAGGTCGAAGCTGGCGTCGGCAAAGGGCAGCCGCTCGCCGTCATAGCGCGTCAACGATGCCATCGTCCCAAAACGCTCAGCCGCAAGTGCCAGGCTGTCGCCGCTTACATCGACGCCAGAGAGGCGCGCGGCGGGGAAATGGCGATGCAGGAACGGCAGCGACTCACCGATACCACAACCGAAGTCCAATATTTCGCTCGGTGCGATGCCGATATCGGCCAGTCCACCCGCGACATCTGCGATCTTATATTCGGCAAAATAGTCGGGGCCTTCTCCCGACAGGCGAATGCTGGCGGCATGTTGCTGCCTATAATCCGCGGCGATAGCGTCGAATTCGGCTCTATCCATGGCGCGCCACGCCTGTCTCCAAGCGCGCCCGTACCGAACGCTGCAATTCCCGGGCGGGCCCTTCGGCCGCCGCATCGTCGGCGCCCACGATGGACTGGATCGTAAAGAGCGGGCGCCGCTTATTTTCCAGATACATCCGGCCCAGATACTCGCCGATCACGCCCAACATAAACAGTTGGATACCGCCAATAAACAAGATCAGCGCAGCGATGCTGGTCCAGCCCGGCACCGTATCCCCGGACGCCCACGCAAAGATCAGAAAGCCGATCATGGCGATCGAGCAGACCGCCGCGACGATACCAAGATGGGATGCCAGGCGCAGCGGTACGATCGAGAAACTGGTCACGGCATCGATGGCGAACCTGATCATGCGCCGAAGCGGATAGTGCGTTTCCCCCGCAAATCGTGCGTCCCGGTCGAACAGCAACGGCGATTGGCGGTAACCGATCCAACTGACCATCCCGCGAATGAAGCGGAAATGCTCGGGCATGGCGAGCAAACGATCAAGCGCCCGGCGGCTCATCAGGCGAAAATCGCCGGTGTCACGCGGAATGGCTACGTCCGACATCGCATCGACCAGGCGATAGAAGAGCGTTGCCGAAGCGCGTTTGAACATGCTTTCCCCGGCGCGGGAGCGACGTTGGCCGTATACCACGTCATAACCCTCGCCCATGCGATCGAGCATCGCGCCGAGAAGTTCGGGGGGATCTTGAAGGTCGGCGTCAAGGATCAGAATATGGCTGCCCCTCGCAACCGTGAGTCCGGCAGTCAGCGCGATCTGGTGTCCATGATTGCGCGAAAGATCGACGCATGTCAGCCGCGGATCGTCGCTCGCCAAGCCGGCCATCATCTCCCAACTCGCATCTCGCGAGCCATCGTTGACGAGGATGAGTTCATAAGCATCGCCGACCACCTCCCGGCAGACCGAAGTTACCCGGCGATGCAGTTCAGCCAGTCCCTCCACTTCGTTGTAGCAGGGGACGACCACCGACAGCAGCCGTACATTGGCCGAAGGCGCAGCACCGCAGTCAATCTCGCCGGCAAAATTCCCGCGACTGCTCTCATCAACCGAGCAGCGATCGGGCGCGCTGTGGGCGGAGGATTTCGAGGCAGTAATCAGCATTTGCATCCCTCGCTGTGGTCAGCGAGCGGTCTAAACAGATGTGGTTAACAACCCTACAACAACGCCCCGTGAGCACTGGACTTGCCTTTTGTTTATGATATGTTCTTCATTCGATTCCTCGAGGAGAGAGTGATGAGCGAGCAAGCCCCCCGTGCCAGCGGCCAATGTCATTGCGGCGCGATCCGTTATTCGATGACCACCGCGGTGCAGCATCATGCGCTGTGCCATTGCAGCGACTGCCGCCGTCATTCGGGTGCGCCGCTCGTCGGCTGGGCGCTCGTCGGAAACGATGAAATAGAGATCGACGGCACCGCGAAGATCTACGCCTCGTCCGAGCATGGCCGCCGCCATTTCTGCGCCGATTGCGGCACCGGGCTCTTCTATTCGAACGAGGCGATCTTTCCGGGCCAGATCGACGTGCAGACCGCAACGCTCGACGATCCCGACCTCATCCCCGCGCAGGCGCAGATCCAGACCGCCGAACGCATCGGCTGGATGGAAAAGCTGAACGACCTGCCCGCGTTCGAGCGCTACCCGCCCTTCGAATAATCAGCGGTCGGCGGCGACGACCGCCTTGACGAGCTTTGCGATGTCGAGCCGGGCCTTGTCGTCGTCATAACCCTGCCGCACGATCACCAGTTCGCGCGACGGGATGACGATGACATATTGGCCGCGGTTGCCAAAGCCGCCAAAGGCGTCGGCGGGGATGCCGTCCGACTTGCCCAGCAGCCAGAAGCCCGCACCATAGCCGAACGCGCCGTCGGGCTGCGGCCCGCTGGGCGTCGTGACGAAGCCGCGCCAGTCGGCGGGGAGCAGGCGCTCGCCCTGCCACATCCCGTCGTTCTGATAGAGGAGACCGAGCCGCGCGAGGTCGCGCGCGGTGGTCCACACCTGGCTCGACAATATATAGTCGCCATCCTTGTCATGCTCGACGAAGGTGCGCGTCATGCCGAGCCGGTCGAAGAAGGCGGCGGGGTCAAGCGGTGTCCCCGCCTTTTGCAGCGCGGCTTTCAGCGACAATGTCGCGAGCAATGTGTCATTGTTGGCATAACGATAATGCGTGTTCGGCGGATTGAGCAGCGGCCATTGCGTCGTCCACTGACGCACCGAAGCGCCGCCCATATAGATGGCGTCGCTGCGATTGCCCGCGGTATCGCTGGTGAGGCCGCTCGCCATGCGCATCAGCTGCTCGGTGGTGATCGCCGCGCGCGCGTCGCCCGGCAACTGCCATTCGGCGATCATCGCGAGCTGCGTCACGTCGATCGAGCCTTGCTGCACCGCATGGCCGATCAAGGTCGCGGCCATCGACTTGGCGACCGAGAAGGTGCGCTGCGCGGTGTGAACATCGTGCCCGCCCCAATAGCGTTCAAGCGCGATCCGGCCGTTCTTGACGATCAGCAGCGAACTGGTGCGGCCGCCGAACCCGGCGATGTTCGTTGCCGTCTGCTCGAACTTGCTCTCGCCCTTCGGGACCGGCAGGCGCGCGGCCCTGTCGCCGGTCGGCCACGGCCGGGCGTCGAGGTCGAGGCGACGGCCGACGGCGGGCGCCGCCGCCGGCTGCGCGCCGATCGGCAGCGTGACGCAGCCTTCGCGCCCGCTCCATTGCGCGATCCGCGGCGGCATATCGTCGCGATAGCGAACGCTCACCCGCTTCGCGCCGGCGTCGACATCGGCCTTCAGCGCACGGACATCGGCCTCGATCTCGGGATAGATGCCCGTAAGCTCGTCGCGTTCGATCGCCTCGATCGGCTTGCCCGCACCGTTCCACAGCGACGAACAGACGAAGGCCGCGCGATAGCCCGCCGCCCATGCGCGGCTCAGCTCGGCATTGGGTTTCGGCGCCTGCGCCGCTGCGGGCACGGCACCGGCAAGCAGCGCGGCGCCGAGGACGCGCAGCAGGTCAGGGGCGATCGCCGAAAGCCTGCCGCTGCGCTTTCTTGGCGCTATCCCACCAGGCCCGGCGGATGACATCGGCGACGCGATCGGGATCGTCCGACCCGAAGCGGACGAGCAGCGCGTGCCAGCCTTCATAATGTGGCGTTTGCCAGAAGGTGTCGGGATCGGTTTCAAGCAGGATTTCCTTTTCGTCGGGCTTGCACATCACGGCAAAACTGCCGGGCTCGCGCCCCGGCGAGGCGAGCGCCTTGCCGTTAAGCTTCGGACAGGGGGTGCCATAAAAGGAAAGCATTTCGACATCGGGAAGCGCGCACGCGAACGCGACCACATCGTCCCAACTGTCGAATGTCAGCGCCATATCCCGGTGCAGATCAGTCTTCCAATGTCCCGGCGGTGACCTCTATGTCGCGCCCCAACGGCTGCATGGGCTGGAAGCGCAGGCGCGTCAACACCAGCCGGTCGCCCTGAATATCGAGATCATAGAAGGCGTTGCCGCCGCGCGGGCAGCAATTGCCGTCGCCGTCGCGCGCCACGGGCACCGAGGCGAACATCTCGTCGAAGGCGAATTGCGCGGGCCCACGCAGCCAATAGCCCGTCGGCAGCAGCTTGCCACCCTGCTCCGACCAGTCGGACAGGTCGACGCGGCGCCATTTGGGCGCGGCGGCCTCGCTGACGAACAGCGCATCGGCGTTGCCCCCGCCGCTGCCAGCCAGCGTACCGCCGACATGGATCATCCGGCGCTTGTCATCGTCCACCACCAGATCGGGCGTCCCGATCGATCCCGAGCTTTCGGCGAACCCCGCAAGCGCCGCCTTCCCTGCCTTGTCCTGCGACAGCAGCACAAGCATCCGTGCCTGCGGCCCGTCGCGCGGCGCAAGGCGCATTTTCTGCCAGAGCAAGCTGGTGCCGGGATCGCGGCCGTTGATCCGTCCGCTCGCCTCGACGCTGCATTTCCCGCCGAAGTCGTAGAGGCATCGCTGCGCGATATTGGTGACGCGCGCGCGCGTCAGCGCGATCTTCGCTGTCACCTCCGCGGCGGTACATTTGGTTTCGATAGTGCCGCCTGGACAGGACAGGATCGGTGTCGCTGCGGCGGCAAGGACAAGCGCCAATGCCATGATGACTACCCCAGTTCCGGCGCGACCCGACTTGTCCCAAAACTATACTCATGCGCCCATCGAGGCAAGGTCGGCGTCAGCTCCTCGCGCGGCGCCGTTCGTCCCACCAGGCGAGGCGTTCGGCGATCCGCTTTTCGAAACCGCGGTCGACGGGGCGATAGAAGCCGGCCGGCGCCATGCCGTCGGGCCAATAATTGTCGCCCGAGAAACCGTCGGGCGCATCATGGTCGTAGCTATAGCCCTCGCCGTAACCCAAGTCTTTCATCAGCTTGGTCGGGGCGTTGAGGATATTGGCGGGCGGCGCGAGGCTGCCGGTTTCGCGTGCCGCCGCCCATGCCGCTTTCTGTGCCGCATAGGCGGCGTTCGACTTGGGCGCGGTCGCGCAATAGAGGCACGCCTGCACGATCGCGAGTTCGCCTTCGGGCGAGCCGAGGAACTGATAGGCATCCTTTGCGGCGAGGCATTGCACGAGCGCCTGCGGGTCGGCGAGGCCGATATCCTCGCTCGCGAAGCGGACGATTCGGCGGAGGACGTAAAGCGGCTCCTCGCCCGCCACCAGCATGCGCGCGAGCCAATAGAGCGACGCCTGCGGGTCCGACCCGCGCAGCGCCTTATGCAGCGCCGAGATCAGGTTATAATGGCCGTCGCGATCCTTGTCGTAGACGGGCATGCGGCGATGCAGGAACTGCGCGAGTTCGGCGGGGTCGAGCGGGGTGTCGATCGCGGTCGCGAACAGCGTTTCGACCTGGTTGAGCAGGAAGCGACCATCGCCGTCGGCGCTCGAGATCAGCGCCGCGCTGGCGTCGTCGGTGACGGGAAGGCTTCGCCCGACCTCCGCCTCGGCGCGCTCAACCAGCGTCGCCAGCGCGCCTTCGCCCAAGCGGTTCAGCACCAACACCTGCGCCCGCGACAGGAGCGCCGCGTTGAGCGCGAAGCTCGGGTTCTCGGTCGTCGCGCCGACGAGCACCACCGTGCCGCGCTCGACATAGGGCAGGAACCCGTCCTGCTGCGCGCGATTGAAGCGATGGATCTCGTCGACAAAGAGCAAGGTGCGCTTGCCCGCCGCCGCCATCTTCTCGGCATCGGCGAAGGCTTGCCGGAGGTCGGCAACGCCCGAGAAGACCGCCGACAGCGGTGCGAAACGCATACCGACGGCTTCGGCGAGCAGCCGCGCGATCGTCGTCTTGCCGGTGCCCGGCGGTCCCCAGAGGATGATCGACGACAATTGCCCCGCCGCGACCATCCGGCCGATCGCGCCTTCGGGTCCGGTCAGATGCTCCTGCCCGACGACGTCGGCGAGCCCGCGCGGGCGCAGCCGTTCGGCGAGCGGGACAGGGCCGGTGGCACCACCCTGCCTGGCCGCGGGCACGTCTTCGCCGAACAGGTCCCCGGCCATCAGACGCTCAGCTCCGGCGCCGCTGTTTCTGGCGGATCAGGCGGATATAGGTGTCGGCCACCGCCTGGTTGATGGCGTCCCACTGATAGGCGCCGCTTTCGAGCACCGCCGCCGCGCCATGCTCGGCGCGCAGCTGGATGTCGCGGCAATAGCGCTGGAGATGGTCGGCAAAGCCCGTGATTGAACCGGGCGCGACGAGATAACCCGTCTGTCCATGCTTGACGATGCTCGCGCTGCCGGTCGCGCGCGCCGCGACGACGGGCAGGCCGCACGCCATCGCCTCGAGGGTCACATTGCCGAAGGTTTCGGTCACCGACGGGTTGAAGAAAATGTCGCACGACGCCAGCGCATGCGCGAGATCGGCGCCGCCCTGGAAGCCGACGAAGTTGGCGTTCGGCAGGCGCGATTCGAACCATTCGCCCGCGGGGCCCTCGCCGATCACCACCACCTTGTGCGGGACGCCGCGCCGCTGGAGCACGTCGATCGCGTCGGCAAACACGTCGAGTCCCTTTTCCATCACCAGCCGGCCGAGGAAAGCGATGGCGGGCACGTCATCTTCGATCCCGAGCGAGCGGCGCCATGCCATGTCGCGGCGGCCGGGATTGAAGACCGACTGCTCGACGCCGCGGGTCCAGATGCCGATGTCGTAATTCATCCGCTGCTCGCGCAGCACCTGCGCAAAGCTTTCGGACGGCGCGATGAGCGCATCGCATTTGCGGTACAGCTTGCGCAGCCAGGCGACCATCACGGGTTCGAGGAACGACAGATTATAATAGCGGACGTAGGTTTCAAAGCGCGTGTGCACCGAACAGGCGACCGGGAGCCGCCGGCGCCGCGCCCAGGCCGCCGCCTGCCGCGCCACGCGATCGGGGCTGGAGATATGGACGATATTGGGCGCGAAATTGACGATGTCCTCGCGGACCCGCGACGAGAAGGACACGGGAATGCGATATTCGCTGCGGCCCGGAATCGCGATCGACGGCACGCTGACCAGATCGCCCGTCGGCTCGAAAGCGGGGTGCGCGACGGTTGGCGAATAGACGCGAACCGCGGCGCCGTGGGCCAGAAGATAGCCGACCAGACGGTTCAGCGCCTTGTTCGCGCCGTCGGTGGTCATGTTATAATTGCCGCTGAACAGGGCGATGCGAAGGTCGGAGACGTCCATCGCGCCTGCGCTAATCCCCTCGCGGCGCAAACGCAACGCCGCCGTCAGGCCATGATGCTATATGGTTCGCCCGGCTTCGAACGGCACATGCGTTTCGACACGCGCGTTTCCTCGCCCTCAACAATGGCAATGTCGGTGATCGACAGGCATTTGCTGCCATTGGGCTCGGTGTTGAGCGCAGTGATCGTCGATGATCCCGCCACACCTTCGCGCGTCGGGCTTGTCCATTTGGCGGTCGCGCCGACTTCTTCCTTTTTGGTGACCGCCACGGTCGCCTCGGCCGCGACTTTCTGCTCCTTTTCGTCGAGCTGGCAGGCGATTTCGGCGACGAGCACCGCGCCAACCAGTCCCGACACGAGCGTGCCGACGCCCTTGAGCCCCACGGCGCTGCCCGCGACACCGCCAAGCAGCCCGCCGAGCGCCCCGCCACGCTTGCGCGCCTTCTTGCATTTCGGATCGGGCGCATCGCTGCTGGCGCGCTTTGTCTCGTCGCCCCTCTTTTTTGGCGGTTTCCCTGTGGCTTCGGGCGCGGCGATTTTGACGCCCGCTGCGGGAACCGGATAACCGTTGCAGCCGGTGTTGAAGCAGAACCGATCGGCGAGGTAGGCGCGGTCGGTCTGATACTGCGCCTCAAGCCCGCGATAGGCAGCGAGGTTTGCGCCTTCAGGACCGGAGGCCGCATGTTCCGCCATGACGGCTTTATAGAAACGGTCCTGGGTCGCCGGCGAATAGCGCATATTTCCCCCGACCTTGGCCGTATAAAGCGACGACAGCGCGTTTTGATAGACGATCATCGCCTCGCGATACGGCAGCATTTTTTGCGAATAATATGTATCGATCGCCACCGTGCAGCGGTTGATGGCTGCCGCCTTGTCGAACGGCGCGTCGATCTTCTTATAATCCTCACGGCATTTGGGATAGCTGCGGGTGTCGAGCGCGGGGCGCTCGGGAAGATCGGGTAGTGCCGGTTCGGCGACCGGTGCAGGGACAAAGGCCTTGTCGCCTTCGCTGGGTGCGCTTTGCCAAGCTGCGGCCACAGCGCTGCTCGACAGCAGCACCAAAAAAATGGCGCCGACCCCTGACCGATATCGCAGCTTTGCCCGCATGGCTGACTCCCATCCCTTGTCTCCAAGGCTAAGCCCGAATGGACGGCCTCACAAGCGGGGTCAATGACGCGGATCACACCGCCAGAACTGCGCGTCGTGATATTGTTTTGACCGTGGCGATGACATAGCATGATCGCATCTGCGGTTAGGGGTCCGCCTCATGTGGGGATGATCGTATGAACCATTGGATCAAATCGGTCACTGCGCTTGTCGGGGCGCTCGCGTGCACCGCCGCGACGCCGCCCGGCATGGACCCCGACAACCCGACCTGCCCCGCCAATCCCAGCTGGTCCGACTATAAGACCATGGTGCTGACCCCGTTCCAGCGTAGCGGCGAAACCGTGTTGCTGGCCGAGGGCCGCGTCGACAGCGAACTTCCGGCGCGCCTTGAAAAGGTGCTGACCGACAATCCGTCGATCAGCGAAATCTGGATCCGGTCGCCGGGCGGCGACGCCCGCGCCGGAAATGCGGCGGGATTGCTGATCCGCAAGTTCAGCAAGGAGCGTCAGATGGTGACCCGCATCCCGTCGGGATGGACCTGTTTCAGCGCCTGCAATTTCGTCTTCATGGGCGGCCGCGCCCGCACGATCGACCCGGGCGGGTACTTCATGGTCCATATGTTCACCATGACCGGCGACAAGAACGCCATTCAGTCGAGCGTCGCGCTGGGCACCGAGTCCACCACCGAGTTGATCAGCGACGTCGAACGGGAGGCCGCGCTGATGGCGACCGAGGACAATGATCTGCTCATCCGGCTCGATGTCTCGCGCGACCTGCTGTCCGATATCATGTACCGGCAGAAATCGATCGCGACCGGGGAAGACCGGTCGACACGGCGATGCCTGACGCGGAAAGAGGCGCTCAAATATAATGTGGTCAACATCGACCCGGATTAGCGGAAAAAGCTAGTCCCCGGTTTCCGACGGTGCCTCGAGATCGATCACCACCGGCGGGTGGAGGCGCAGGCGGTGGACGCGGCGCTCGTCGGCCTCAGTCACCTCGATGCGCCAGCCGCTCGGGTGGACGAGGATTTCCCCGACCTCGGGGACATGGCCCGCGAGCACCGCGGCGAGGCCGCCCAGTGTGTCTACATCTTCCTCGATCTCGGCAAGCCGCGAGTCGATCGCCTCGCCGACGTCGTCGAGTTCGGCGCGCGCGTCAGCTTCCCAGCAACCGCCCTCGCCGGGCGCGAACAGCGCGGTCGGCTCGTCATCATGCTCGTCCTCGATCTCGCCGACGATTTCCTCGACCAGGTCCTCGATCGTCAGCAACCCCTCGGTGCCCGAATATTCGTCGATGACGATCGCAAGGTGGGTGCGTTTCGCGCGCATCTCGGCGAGCAGGTCGAGCACGCCCATCGATTGCGGGACGTAAAGCGGCTGGCGAATGAGGTCGAGCAAGGGCGGCGGGGTGCGCCCCTCAGCAAGCACCGCGAACACGTCCTTGACGTGGATCATGCCGACGACCTCGTCGAGATTCTCGCGGTAAACCGGCAGGCGGCTGTGCCCGGCTTCGGCGAACAAGGCGACGATCTCGGCAAAGCTCGCGCTTTCGGGGATCGCGATGATATCGGCACGCGGCACCGCGACATCGTCGACGGTCTGCTCGCCAAAGTGGAGGAGGTTGCGCAGCATCTTGCGCTCGGTCTGCGACAGGTCGCCGACGACGCTGCTGCCGCGCCGTTCCTGCCCCTCTTCCTCAGCCTCGTCGATGACCTCTTCGATCTGCTCGCGCAGCGACGGTTCCTTGTCACCGCCGAACAAAAGATTCTTCAGCCCGGACAATAGTCCGGGTCTACTACTGTCCTCTTCCGATCGGCTCGAAGATCCCTGGTCGTCGGGCATGTGCGTGTCGTTTCCCTGCTAGTCGAGTTCCGCATATGGATTGGCGATGCCCAGCGATGCAAGCGCTTTCACCTCGAGCGCCTCCATCGCGGCGGCCGAGTGATCGTCCATATGGTCGTAACCGACGAGATGCAGCGTACCGTGGACGATCAGATGCGTCGCATGATCGGCGATCGAAATCCTCTTCTCCTCCGCCTCGCGCGCGCAGGTCTCGCGCGCGAGCACGATATCGCCGAGCAGAATTTCCCCGTCGTCGCTGTTCGCGAGGCTTTCGAGCAAATCCTCCTGGACCTGCGGAAAGGACAGGACGTTGGTCGGCTTGTCCTTATCGCGGAAATCGCGGTTGAGTATATGCACCTCGGCGTCGTCGGTCAGCCGCACCGAGACCTCGACGAGCGGCGCGGCGTCGGCAAGCTCGGCGTAGGGCGTCAGCGCGAGCGCGGCGGCGACCGCCTCCCCTGCCCGCACCTCCCAGTCGAGCGGATCGGGCCACGGCGTCGCGGCGTGGGTTTCGACGCTCAGCATGAAAAATCCGGAGAAGGAAAATCGGCAGAAAACTGCGTAACTTCATTCGCGATTCGCGTTTTGCGACGGCGATCGGGACGGCGGATGGCGAAGGTTGGGTAAAGGCAGGTCATCACCGCCTCGTTATCGCGGCGGGATTATGTAGGACAGCGATATTTGGCCGCATCATGGGTCGAGAATGATCGCACGCCCGGCAAGGGCCCGCGCGTGCGCCAGTTCGGCGGCGGCCGCCTCGCTCAGCCAGTCGCGGAAGCGGGCGATCTTCGCGCTTTGCAGCCGCGCGACCGGATAGACGAACCAGAAGGCGCGGCCGTCGCCCGCGACGAGGTCGTGCGCGGGGACAAGGCGCCCGGCGGCGATTTCGTCGCGGAACAGGATCGGCGAGCCGATCGCGATCCCGTGGCCCGCGATCGCCGCGGCGATATCCATATGCTCGGCGGCGAGGCTGGTGCCGAAGCGGTCGGGTGGCGGCCCCGGGGCGATGCCGAGCGCGCGATACCACAGCGCCCACCAGTCGGGCCGGCCGAGCAGCGGGACGTCGAGCGCTTTGCCGGGATCCTCCAGACCGGCCGCCGCGACCTTCAGTGCGGGCGCGCAAAGCGGCATGAACAGGACCGGGAACAGCCGAACGCTCCGGAGGCCGCGCCAGTCGCCAAGCCCGTGGCGGACCGCGGCGTCGAACCGGCCATCGCCCAGCGCCTGCGGCTCGGCCGACAATTCGAGTTCGATCGCGATGTCGGGGTGGCGCGCGCGGAACAGCCCGAGCCGCGGGGTGAGCCAGCTCGTCCCGAAGGTCGGAAGCGTCGTCAGCGACAGCCGTGCCTCGTCGCGGTCCTGTACCTTTACGAAGCTCGCGTGCAGCGCCGCGAAGGCGGCCGTCGCCTCGCGCGCGATCGCGGCACCGGCGGCGGTCAGCACGACCTTGTGCGGATGGCGGACGAACAGGTGCAGCCCGGTCTGCTGTTCGAGCTGGCGGACATGGTAGCTGACCGACGCGGCGGTGGTGCCGAGCTCCTGCGCGGCGCGGGCGAAACTCTCCAGCCGCGCCGCCGCTTCGAAGGCGCGGATCGAGGGCAAGGGCGGAAGCTTGTCGGAGCGGACCATAAATATGACTTAGCCTCTCCTTCCATTCTTCGCATCCTCAAAGCGTCGCGCGCGGGGCAAACCCAGCCACCCATTCGCCGGAGGCCCGATGACCCATCTTCCCATTTCGCTCGACCGCCGCCGCCTGCTCGAAACGATGATCCTCGCCGGTGGCGCAGCGGCTTTCGGCCTGCCAGCATGGGGCCACGACGCGCATCGCACCGACTGGCAATGGCTGGTGGGTAATTGGGACGTCTGGCACCGGCGACTGAAGGAACGGCTCGCGGGCAGCGACGACTGGGCCGAGTTCGACGGCAGGAGCGCGTGCTGGCTGACGCTGGGCGGGCTCGGGACGATCGACGATAATATCCTCGACCTGCCCGGCGGCGAATATCGCGGCTTCGGAATCCGCGCCTTCGACGCCGCGACGCAGCGATGGGCGATCTGGTGGGTCGACGGACGCAACCCGACGCGCATCGATCCGCCGGTGATCGGACGTTTCGACGGCGACGAGGGGGTCTTTACCGGGCGCGACACATTCAAGGAACGTGAGATCGCGGTCCGGTTTCGCTGGCATGAGGTCCACGGCCCGCGGCCGCACTGGGATCAGGGGTTTTCGACCGACGGCGGCAAGACGTGGGAGATCAACTGGCGCAATTATTTCACGCGCACCGGCACCACGCCGACACCGTTGCCGTTGCTTGCCGAAGAGGCGCCGAACACCCGCGACTTCGCCTTTTTGGTCGGCAGCTGGAAGGTGCGGCACCGGCGGCTGGCAAAGCGGCTCGCGGGAAACCGCGACTGGATCGATTTCGACGGGACGCTGGTGAACTGGCCCGTGCTCGGCGGGCGCGGCAATGTCGGCGACAATGTGATGAACTTTCCCGATGCGCCGTTTCGCGGGGTCGGCATCCGCGCGCTCGATCCGGCGACGGGCGAATGGCTGAGTTGGTGGCTCGACGGGCGCAGCCCAACAAGCATCGCGCCGCCGGTGCGCGGCGGCTTCGCGGGCGGGGTCGGCACCTTCATCGGCGACGACAGTTTCGAGGGCGGGCCGGTCAAGACGCGCGTTTTATGGTCGCGCATCACCGCAAACTCGGCGCGCTGGGAGCAGGCATCGTCGGCCGACGGCGGCCAAAGCTGGGAAACGAACTGGATCAGCGATTTCGAACGGACGGCGTGAGATGGCGGCATTTGCCCTCGCGCTGTCGCTGCTCGCCGTTACGCCCGCGGTCGAGATCGTCGGCGAGGCCGAACTGTTCGCGCCGGGCATCGCCTCGACCGATCATGCCGAAATCCGCCTGACGATCAGCCCCGATGGCCGAACCGCCTTGTGGTTCAGCCGCGACCGGCCCGGCGGACCCGGCGGCTATGACATCTGGATAGCACGCCGCGAGGGAACCGAGTGGGCGCCCGCGACGCCGGTTTCGTTCAATTCGCCGGGGCGCGATTTCGACCCCGCCTTCTCGCGCGACGGACGCTTCGTCTATTTCTGTTCGGACCGGCCGGGCGGGATCGGCAAGGATGACCTCTACCGCGTTGCGGTGACCGCGACGGGGTTCGGCACACCCGAAAATCTGGGGCCGCAGGTCAATAGCGCGGCGAGCGAATATGCTCCGATGCTGTCGCCCGACGGCCGGCGGCTGCTGTTTTCGAGCGATCGGCCGGGCGGCGCGGGGCGCCATGATCTTTACACCGCGCGGTCGAAAGGGCGCGGCTTTGCCGCCGCCGCGCCGCTGCCCGGGGCGATCAACACCCCCGCCGACGAATTCGACGCGAGCTTTCTCGCCGACAGCCGGACCTTGGTCTTCGCGCGCGCGCCGAGCATGAAGGACGACCGCGTCGACCTGTTCGCCGCGACATCGCATGGTGGCCGCTACGGTGCGGGAATGATATTACCCCTCGCAGTGAACGATCCGGTCAAGGATAGTTACGGGCCGATGCTCGACTGGTCGGCGCCGGACCGGCTGACCTTTTCGAGCCAGAGGGGAGGAGCGCAATCGATGGAGTTGTACCGCATCACCTATCGTCTTGTATTGGGCAGCGCGTCGGGAGGGCAGCATGGCCGATGATCTTTTGACCGGCCTCAGCTTTGCCGCCGCGGGCGGCGCGGCGCTGGTCGGCGGTGTCTTCTTCGGTTTTTCGAACTTCGTCATGGCGGCGCTCGGAAGGCTTTCGCCCGAACAGGGTGCGACCGCGATGAATTCGATCAATGTCACGGTGATCAACCCCGCCTTTATGACCGCGCTGTTCGGCACCGGGCTACTGTGCCTGATCGCGGCGGCGATGGCATTGGGGTCGCTCGGCACGCTCGACGGCAAGCTGATCCTCGCCGCGGCGCTGCTCTATGTGATCGGCTGCGACGGGATCACGATGGCGCTGAACGTGCCGCTCAACAATGCGCTCACCGCCACACCGGTCGGCACGCCCGAGGGCGCGGCACTGTGGACGCGTTATCTCAGGGATTGGACCTTCTGGAACTCGGTGCGGACCGCGGCGAGCTTTGCCGCCGCGATCCTGTTCGTCGCCGCGGGGGTATGCCGCGCCGCCTGACCGTCAATGCATGTGCTTGAGCTTGTCGGGGTTGCGCATGACATAGATGGCGGTGACCTTGCCGTCCGCAATCTCGAGCGCGGTGGTTTGCAGCTCGCCGTCGGCTTCGCGCGTGACGAAGCCCGGCAGCCCGTTGATCGTGCCCGCGTGGACGAGCGTCGAGCCATATTTGCCGAACAGCACCGCGAGGCTGCGGTGCAGCTTGAGCACGACGTCGTACCCCAGCACCGGCCCCATCGCGGCGGGGCGCTTGCCGCCGCCATCGGCCCACATGCCGACATCGGCGGCCAAGAGCTGGCCGAGCGCGCCCATGTCGCCGCTCCGCGAGGCCGCGAAAAAGGCGTTGGCGATCTGAAGCCCCTGCTCTTTCTCGAGCTTGTAGCGCGGGCGCGCGTCGCGGACGTGGGTGCGCGCGCGCGCCGCGAGCTGGCGCGTCGCGGCGGGATCGCGGTCGATCGTCTTCGCGACCTCGTCGAACCCCACGCCGAAGACGTCGTGGAGCAGGAAGGCCGCGCGCTCCAAGGGCGAGAGGCGTTCGAGTGCGAGCATGAGCGGCAGCGTGACATCATCCTCTTCCTCCTCCTCGACGAGCGGGTCGGGGAGCCAGGGGCCGACATAGGTCTCGCGCTGGTTTCGCGCCGACTTGATCTGGTCGAGGCAGAGCCGCGTCACGGTGCGGCGAAGGAAGGCCGCGGGCTCGCGCACCGCATCGCGGTCGGCGGCGAGCCAGCGGATGAAGGCATCCTGCACCACATCCTCCGCGTCGGCGACCGAACCGAGCATGCGGTACGCAACGCGGGTGAGCAGCGGGCGCAGCGGGTCGAAACTCGCCGCCGCGTCCGCCGCATCCGCGGCACTCTGGATGCCCTCGGGGGTCATCAGGCCGCCTTGGCCGCCGGGACTTCGTACCAGAGGTCGAAGCCGACCGCGAGACGGTTCCAGCCGTTGATGACGTTGATCATCAGCGTGAGGTTCACCTGCTCCTCCGGCGTGAAATGCGCTTCGAGCTCGTCCTTGGCTTGCCTTTGTGTGTGCCCCTGCGACAGGCGGGTCAAGGCGTCGGTCCACGCCAGCGCGGCGCGTTCGCGCGGCGTAAAGACGGGCGCCTCGTGCCACGCCGACAACAGGTAGATGCGCTGTTCACTCTCGCCCTTCGCGCGGGCCTCGACGGTGTGCATGTTGATACAGTTGGCGCAGCCGTTGAGGATAGACGAACGGATCTTGACCAGCTCGATCAGGCTTGCTTCGAGGCTGTCCTGCACCGCGAGCGAGACGCCCATCCACTGCTTCATCAGCTGCGGCGCGGCGGCGAAGGGGTCGGTTACCTTGGTCATGTCATGTCTCCTTTAAGCGGTTGTACCGACATGACGAGACAGGATCGGCGCGTGTGACATGAAACACGAAAAAAATTCGCGTCGGCCGAAAAATCGGTTAGCCTCCCCGCCTCGACAATCGGAATGAGGGGGAAAATCATGAAGTTTCTCGATGGTTTCGGCGAACAGGCCTATGCATTGCTGCGCATCGTCGCGGGCCTGTTGTTCATGGCGCATGGCGTGCAGAAATTCTTCAATTTCCCGGTCAAGTTCCCGATGGAGCTCAATCCGATGCTGCAAGCCGCAGGGGTAATCGAACTGGTCGCCGGCGGCCTGATCGTCATCGGCCTGTTCACCCGCCCCGCGGCGTTCATCGCCAGCGGCATGGCGGCGGTCGGTTACTGGGTCGCGCACGGCAGCCGGGGCGCCTTTCCGATCGCCAATGGCGGCGAGACGATCGCGCTCTACTGCTTCATCTTCCTGTTCATCGCGACGCGCGGCGCGGGCATCTGGAGCGTCGACGGCGCGGCGAAGAAATAGGGAGCGGGAACGCCGCGGTGGAAGCCGTTCCTGTCGTGATCACCGTGACGATGGTCATCGCATTTTTCCTGTTTCCTAAACGGCCAACTCCAAAGCCGTTGATAATTGCGGGCTGCCTGTTGTCGGTTGCTGGCTGGGGCGGCATTTTCCTGGGCCTCGCGCTTGGCGATACCGCGCTGATGCAGTCCGAACTTGTCGCGGGCCTGTGGATGGGTGTTTTCGGTACATTTGCCGGCCTGCTGGCCCCCGTGGCTCTGGTGACCGGTATTTTTGCGTTGTTCAGGAATCGCAAGACGAAGCGTGCGCCCTGACTCTTGGCAAAAGCGGAGGCAGTGCCTTGTGGCACTGCCCCCAGTTTCGGGCTTCACATGGTGAAGGTCGTCAAAGCTTGCGCGTGTTCGTTTCGATCAGCTTCTTCGCCTCGGCGATCGCCTTGGCTGTGGTCAGCTTCTTTTCCTGGACCTCGTCGGCCATTTCGAGCAGGCGGCCGCTGATCACGGTGCCGGTGTCGGCCTTTTCGTCGATCGCGATGCCGCCCTTGGCGACGGCGACGCGGTCCCATTCGGCGCGCACCGCCGCCCAATAATCCTTGGTCGCGGCCCAATAATCGTCGGCGGCCTTCACGTCATATTGGTCATATTTGATATAGGTGTTGAGGACATATTCCTGGACGATCGGCACGAGTTTGCCGTCCTTCGTCCCCATTTTCGTATTGTCCTGCCAATGAACCCAGCCGTCGGGGCTCGGCTGGTGGCGGTTGATCGACAGGTAGCGGTCGTAGACCGGGTTGCGCACAGCATCGCGGCGCGCGAGCGGGCGCCACGTCCAGTTGGAGCGCCAGCGGCGCACGCCGCCCTGCGTTTCGAACTGCCCCCAGCCGCCGTAACGCGGGCTGTCGTCGACCTGATAGACCGTTTGCGACCAGCGGCCTGTGCGCATCTTTTCAGGCACCTCTTCCCACGTCCACGCGTTGCGATCGGAGTAGACCAGCACCTTCGCGGGCTCATATTCCCAGTCCTGGCGCCAATGCTTGATGATCATGCTCTTGTCGTCGTCGCCGGTGATGACGAGCATATGCTGGAGGCTGATCTTGCGGCCGCTATCCTCGATCACGCGCACAACCTCGTTACCGCCCGAGCGCTTGGGCTCGAGCACCTCATACGTCGGATCCCAGCGCGTCGATTCCTGCATGTTGAAGCTGACGCGGTAATTGCCCGCCATCGCGAGGATGTCGGCGCGGTCCTGTTCGAAATTGGCGGCGGCGGCCTCGGCGGCGATCGGCGGATGCGCCGAAGCGACGACCGGCAGCGCGGCAGTCAGCAGCAACAGGCTGGCGGCAATCTTGCGATATGTTTTCATCGGTGCAGTCCTTCTTTCTGTTTTAAAAGCGGAAGCTCAGCGACACGCTCGCGTTGCGGCCGGGCTGGGTATAGGCGTCGGCGCTCGCCGGGAGCGTCGGCGCCGTTGCCGTTCCGCCCATCGCGAGGCCGCGCACATCGCTCCACCAGCTGTATTTCTTGTCGAGGATGTTGAAGACACCCGCGCGCAGCGTGAGCGCATCCATCACCCGCACAAACGCCGTCGCGTCGAGGATCGTGAAGGCATCGGGGCGGAAGCATGTGGGGGTGCAGAACCCCGTCGTGCGCGACGCTTCCTTGCGGCCCGCGTGCGTCATAATGATCTGACCGCCGAAGCGCCCTTCGCGCTCGCGGTAGCCAACGCCGGCGACGAGCTTGAGCGGATCGATCGACGACAGCGGCGAGCGCACGCCTTCGGGGTCGATGATGTCACCCTTCGCATAGGATAGGGCGAGCGTCGTATACAGGCCGGACGACGCTCGCCCCTCGAACCGCGCCTCGGCCCCTTTGACCCGGACGCGATCGAGATTCACGAATTGATAGAGGATGGGATTGGCGATCGTGCCGACACCGCCGACCTGTTCCTGGCTGATGAAATCCTTGTAGCGCGCCGAAAAGCCGGTGACGTCGAGGCTGATCGCGTCGCTGGAGAAGCGCACGCCGCCCTCGAAGCTTTCGCTGCGCTCGGGTCCGAGATCGGGATTGGGGAGCGTGCGGTACGAGAAGAAGGGCGAAGTCAGGTTTTCGAAGAACTGGTTGACCTGTCCGGGTTCGGGCGCCTTGAAGCCGGTCGCATAATTGGCGAACAGCCGGACGTCGTCGGTGATTTTCCACACCGCGCCGAACTTGGGCGACACGCGCGAGCCGTCCTGCTTGGCGCCGCGGAAGGTCGGCAGCAGCGGGTCGTTGTCGGGCGACAGATCGTACCAGTCGAAGCGCAGCGCCGGGTAGAGAAGCAGGCGGCCGTCGGCGACCGCGATCTCGTCGCCCACGAACAGCCCGGCGCGGGTGAAGTCGGTGCTCGGGAAGGCGCGCGTCGGATAGGTCTCGCCCGCCGGCGGCACGGTGCCGCCGCGAAGCCCCTGCTGACGCGTCTTGCTGATGTCGCCGCCGAAGACGAGGCGATGCGTGATCGCGCCGGTGGTGAAATCGGCGCGCGCGTCTGCCGAGGCGCCGAAGACGCGGTTTTCGAAGGTGTTGAGGCGCGTGCGGTCGGCCGACGGAGTGCGGTCTTCCTCGGTATATTGCCGATCTTCGCCATCCTGCCAGTAGAGCGCGACACGCGCGAAATCGATCGCGCCCTCGCCTTCCCAGCTCCAGTCGAGCGAGACGCGCTTGCGTGTCCCGGTGTCGAAGCCTTCGAGGCGGTCGACGGTCGCGCCGAGGCCGTTCGGGCCGAGGCCGCTGAGCCCGTTGGTATAGAGGCGCGTGTCGAGATATTCGCCGGTCAGCCGCAGCTTGTGGCCGTTCGCGGGATCATAAACGATGCGCGCGAGCGCGGCATCCGAGCGGCCGTCCTGCGGGTTGGCAAGCGTGCGTGACGCGCCGATGCCGTTCGCGGTGCCGAGGCTGCCCTGATTTTCGAGTTCCTTGTAATCGCGGCGCGTATAGGCGGCCATCACCGACCAGTCGCCGCTGCGCCCCGCGAGGATCGCGGTTTCGCTGAATTCCTCATCGGCGCTGCTGTAACCGGCGCGGAGGAGGCCGCCGAAATTCTTGCCCTCTTCGAGGAAATCGACGGGGTCGGAAGTGATGAAGCTGACCGCACCGGCAAGGCCGTCGCTGCCGTAGAGCGCCGACGACGGGCCGCGCAGGATCTCGACCGATTTGACAAGGCCAAGGTCGACATAGTCGCCGCGCCCCGACGCTTGCGCGCCGAAGCTGAAGCCATCGGGAACGCGCACGCCGTCGACCTGGATCAGCACGCGATTGCCGCCGATGCCGCGGATGTTGAAGCTGTCGTTGCCGGCGCGCCCCGTCGCGCCGAGCGCAGCGCCGAAACGCGCGGGCTGGCGCTGGACGCTGACGCCGGGTTCGAAGCGGACGAGGTCGCGGATGTCGGTGACCATCTCGTCGGCGATCTGCTCGTCGCTCTTCACGGTGACGGTGACCGGGACGTCTTCGGCCTTCACGGCGGTGCGCGTCGCGGTGACGACGATGCGATTCTTGAGCGATACCCAATATTCGCCGTCATTGTCCTGCGCAAAGGCCGGCGAAGCGGTCGCGGCGAGCGCGAGGCCCAGCGCGCTGCCTGCGGCGAGGCGGGATACGGACGGCAAATGTCGGATGGTCAATTTTCTTCCCCTGAATAATTGCGACTGACTCGCAATAGCGGCCATCTAGGCGTGCAAAATCGGGGGGTCAATATGCTATTGCAAATCGTTCTCGAAAAATGACAACCCATGGCAGCGCACGACCACCGGCCCAAAGCGCAGTGACGCGGAAACAAGCTCGGAACCATGCAAGACGGGCTTCGGCCGATTGCGGACAATAAGTCACATCATTCGTGTGAACCTGACGCATCGCCTCAACAAGGTGCCGTCGCGCCACGGAATCTGGCCCATGGACACCCCACTTTGCCAGGTATATCGACTAGGCACTCTGTAGCGATCGCACCCTTCTTGGAGGTGTTTATGAACCGCGGCTCGTTTCTCATCGGTGTCGGGATAGCTCTTGCCGGTAGCATCGCGACATTGGAGTGTGCACACGCCCAAGGGGTCAGAGCGGAAGATCCTGACCTGCAGGCAACGCTCGAGAGGATGGATGCGGCTCACATTGCGTTCCACAATGGAAACCCTGAGCCCTCCATGGCCATCTGGTCCCACGCTTCCGATGTGACGCTGACGGGCGGCGCCGGAGGAAAAATTGAGATGGGTTGGGACAATGTGAGTCCTCGGCTGCGATGGGCGAGCGCACAATATACCAGAGGTCGTCAACAGAATGAGCGGGTCCGGGTCACGAGCGCCGGGGACTTTGCCCTCGTGGTGCAGTACGAGCATATCTGGTTCTACCCGCCGGGTTCGCAAACGGAATCAGAACGGCACTATCGCGTCACAACCGCGCTTCGCAGAGAGGCGGGGCAGTGGCGCGTGATTCACCGTCACGCCGATACCATGATGGCACGTGAAACCCCACGCTAGTTGGACCCGACGAAGACCGAGCGATCGGCCGATCCGCCTTATATCCGCTCACCACCCCAAAGCAGGCATCGCCCCCAAATAGGCCTTTCCTACATTATCCAGCCGTGCCAGCCTTCAACCGGCTCTTTCATCTGTTGGATAAAAGCGGTCGCTGCCCGGCTTGCCGGTGCGACACGGAGCGGCGCGCCGGGCGCGTCCGGCACGCCGCAAGATCCAAATCGGGGCGCACATAGAGCTGAACTTTACTGAACTTTGGAATATCGCGCGGCCCTTGCGCCGACCGGATTCCGGATCCAACCCGGGACGACGAAAGAAGGCCGTAGAGGTGCACTACCTCCAAGCCGACGCTGTTCCGCGCGCTAAGCCCCCGGCCCCTCATAGGCATCGACGATCCGCCCGACGATCGGGTGGCGGACGACGTCGGCGCTGGTGAAGTAGCTGACGTTGATGCCCTCCAGCCCTTCGAGCCGGCCGACCGCGTCGGCGAGGCCCGAGGTTGCGGGGATCGGCAAGTCCACCTGCTTGGGGTCGCCGCAGACGACCATGCGGCTGTTCATACCGAAACGCGTCAGGAACATCTTCATCTGCGGGATCGTCGTGTTTTGCGCCTCGTCGAGGATGATGAAAGCATCGGCGAGCGTGCGCCCGCGCATGAAGGCGAGTGGCGCGATTTCGATTTCGCCGCTCGCGATCCGGCGCTCGACCTGTTCGGCGGGCAGGCAGTCGTGGAGCGCGTCGTAGAGCGGGCGGAGGTAGGGATCGACCTTTTCCTTCATATCGCCGGGAAGGAAGCCGAGCTTCTCGCCCGCCTCGACCGCGGGGCGCGAGAGGATCAGGCGCTGGACGCTGCCGGTGATCAGCTGCGCGACCGCCTGCGCAACCGCCAGATAGGTCTTGCCCGTGCCCGCCGGGCCGAGCGCGAAAATCACGTCGTCGCGCGCGAGCGCCTGCATATACGGGACCTGCGACGGGGCGCGCGGGACGATCGTCTTTTTGCGCGTGCGGATCATAATCGGCGGCGCTTCGTCCTTGTCGTGGCGGATGATGCCCGCGAGCGTCGGCTGCGCCGACATCGCGATCACGCCGTCGACGAGGCCGGTGTCGACCTCCTGCCCCTGTTCGATGCGGTTATAGAGTTCGGTGAGCACGTCGCGGGCACGCGCCGCGGCTTCGGCCTCGCCCTCGATCTGGACGCGGTTGCCGCGAGCCGAGATATAGACGCCGAGGCGGTTTTCGATCGCGACGAGGTTGCGGTCGAACTCGCCGAAAAGAATGCCCAAAAGCTGCGTTCGCTCAAATTCCGCGGTCAGTCGGACGCGGTCGCCGGGTTCGGCGGGGGTGGAGGCGGTCAGCGGGCGTTTGGACATATAAGCAAGGCTCCTTCGATCGACGACATGACTGTACTCCCGCCAAGACGTGAGTCCATGACTTGCAGGCGGGGAATGCGACGGAAGGAGGCGGAGTGTGTCTTCGGGGAGACAGGTTCCACCAAGCGCACTAGGCGACCTCTTCCGTCAGCGCTTCGGCGCCGACGCTGTTGGCCCCGGCTGACATGATGCGGACATCGATCATGTCCCCGATCTTCAGCCCCGGCGCGATGACGTGCACCGACTGGAGCCAGGGCGACTTGCCGATGAGCTGGCCGTCGAGCTTGCCCTTGCGCTCGAGGAGAAGACGCGTCGTACGGCCGACGGTCGCCTCGTTGAACGCCTGCTGCTGTTCGTTGAGCAACGCCTGCAGCCGCTGGAGGCGATCGTTCAGCACCGCTTCGTCGATCTGGCCGTCCATCGTCGCGGCGGGGGTGCCGGGGCGGCGTGAATATTTGAAGCTGTACGCCATCGCATAATTGGTCGCGCGGACGATATCGAGCGTCGCCTCGAAATCGGCGTCGGTTTCGCCGGGGAAGCCGACGATGAAGTCGCCCGAAATCGCAATGTCGGGGCGGACGGCGCGAACGCGTTCGATGATTTTCAGATAGCTTTCGACCGAATGGCTGCGGTTCATCGCGGCAAGGATGCGGTCGCTACCCGCCTGCACCGGCAGGTGGAGGAAGGGCATCAGCTTGTCGATCTCACCATGCGCGGCGATCAACCCGTCGGTCATGTCGTTGGGGTGGCTGGTGGTATAGCGGATGCGCTCCAGCCCATCCTCTTTCGCGAGCTCGCGGATCAGCCCGTCGAGGCCGATCGCCCGGCCCTTGTCGTCCTCGCCGTCCCATGCGTTGACGTTCTGGCCGAGCAAGGTGATTTCGCGCACCCCGCCGGCGACCAGCGCGCGCGCCTCGGCGATCAGGTCGGCGAACGGCCGGCTGATCTCGGCGCCGCGCGTGTAGGGCACGACGCAGTACGTGCAGAATTTGTCGCAGCCTTCCTGCACGGTCAGGAAGGCGGTCGGGCGCTGGCCGCCCGCACGTTTGGGCAGCGCGCCGAACTTGCTCTCGGCCGGCATGTCGAGGTCGACCGCTTTCTCGCCGCGCGCGGCACGGGCGATCAGGTCGGGGAGGCGGTGGTACGCCTGCGGGCCGACGACGACATCGACGGTCGGCGCGCGGCGCGCGATTTCGGCGCCCTCGGCCTGCGCGACGCAGCCCGCGACGGCGATCGTCGGACGGCTGCCGTCGGCGCGCTTCAGCCGGCCGATGTCCGAATAGACTTTTTCGGCCGCTTTCTCGCGGATGTGGCACGTGTTGAGTACGACAAGGTCGGCGTCGGCGCCGTCGGCGGCGGCCACATAGCCCTCGGCGCCCAGCATCTCGGCCATGCGCTCGCCGTCATAGACGTTCATCTGGCAGCCGAAGGATTTGACGTGAAAAGTCTTGGGGGAGTCGGATTTCATCGGCGCGCTATAGGCGATGCGGCGCGCTGGCGGAAGACCGTGCAATTTCCGCCGCGATCGAGGCGCGCGCGGCCTCGGCGAGCAGCTTGCGGTCGCCCTCGACGATATCGGGCAAGGGATCGAGATAGTGGATCGTCAGATGGATCGGCCGCTTGCGCGCGAGCAGCCGCTTGAAATTATCGAGCCCCGATTCGGGATCGAGCCAGGCGATATCGTTCGCCTCATGCCCATAATCGAGAAATACCGGCTGGACGCGCAGGTTCGGCGGCGTCGGGATCACCGCCTGGAACAGCGAGGCGCGGAAGGGCAGCAGACCGTCACCCGGCCCCGTCGTACCTTCGGGAAAGAGCGTCACCGGACGGCCGCGCGCGAGCGCGCCCCGCAGCTCGTTCGCCTGATTGTGAATCTCGCGCCGCGCCTCGCGCTGGACATAGATGGTGTGGTTCTGGTCGGCGAGCCAGCCGACGAGCGGGGTTTCGCCGACCTCGGCCTTCGACACGAACGCCGAGCGTGCGGCGCCGCCGAGCGCAAGAATGTCGAGCCAGCTGACATGGTTCGACACGAACAGGACATTACGCCGCAGCCGCGTCCCCGTCGTGCGGATGCGCAGCCCGGCGATCCAGCCGACGGCGTTGAGGAAGGCCATGACCATCGGCGACGGGCGACGGGCGGCGCGATAGAGGAGGTGCGGGACGATCAGAAAAAGCAGCGTCAGCACCATCAAGGCGAGACGGGCGACTGTCCGCCAGGTGATCGAGGCGCGATCAGTCGCGCTTGCGATCGATGGCGACACCATAAAGCTCCATGCGATGGTCGACGAGGCGGTAGCCCAGTCGTTCGGCGATCACCTTTTGCAACGCCTCGAGCTCGGGATCGACGAATTCGATCACCTTGCCCGTTTCGACGTCGATCAGATGGTCGTGATGCGCCTCGGGCGCGGCTTCGTAGCGCGAGCGGCCGTCGCCGAAATCGTGGCGGTCGAGGATGCCCGCCTCTTCGAACAGGCGGACGGTGCGGTAGACGGTTGCGATCGAGATGCCGCTGTCGACCTTTGACGCGCGTTCATACAGCGTCTCGACGTCGGGATGATCCTCCGAATCCGAGATGACGCGCGCAATGATGCGACGCTGTTCGGTGATGCGCAGCCCCTTTTCATGGCACAGGGCTTCGAGATCGATATTGCCGGACATGCTTGCCTTTCCTGCAGATGCAGCCGTGTCTATGTTTGTTACAAACTGTATAGGCACGCCCCGCCGATAGGACAAGGGCGGCACCCCTACGACGCCGCCCTTCCCTGCTCCGGATGGAGCGATTTATCTTAGGCCCAGACCCTAAGGTTCAGACCTTGGGCTTGCGCTTGCGCCCGCCGCCGCGGCCCTTGGTGCCGAGGCCGATTTCCTTCGCCAGCGCGCGGCGCTTTTCGGCATAGTTCGGCGCGACCATCGGATAGTCGGCGGGCAGGCCCCATTTCGCGCGATAATCGTCGGGGGTCATACCATAATGCGTCATCAGGTGGCGGCGCAGCATCTTGAGCTTTTTGCCGTCCTCGAGACAGACGATATAGTCGGGCTTGACCGAGGTGCGGATCGACACCGCCGGCACCAGCTTTTCCTCGACGACCGGTTCGGTGCCGAGACCCGACAGCGCCGCGTGCACATTATTTATCAAAATGGAGAGGTCAGAAATGGCGACGCTGTTGTTGCTGACATGCGCAGCGACGATGTCAGCAGTAAGCGTAACGAGCATCTCGTTGGTATCGGCTTGGTCGGACATGAGACTATTCCTTGTTTATTTTACCCAGAAGACATGCCGGCGAATATTGGATTTGTTCTTCCGCCAGCCAGAATACTGCCACTTTGGATGGAATTCCGCAATGACCGATCAGTCCGGCTTTTGCCCTCGCGTCGATCTGCGCATGGTAATTGCGTCGCGAACCACCCCGTCATTACCGCGGTAATAGGCCGGCCGTCGGCCGCACTCTGCAAACCCCGCACTCCCATAGAGATGAACCGCGTCATTATCGGCGCGCATTTCAAGAAAATAGTCTTCGGCACCCTGTTCGGCCGCCCACGCCTGCCAGTCGTCGATCAGTAATGCACCGATACCGCGGCTGCGAAACTGCGGGTCGACCGCGAGCAATAATAATTCGCTTTCGGGCCCCGCAATGCGCGCCGCCGAGAAGCCGCACGCATGATCGCCGTCCCACGCGAGGCACACGCGCGCCGAGGGCAGCGCGAACAAAGTCAAAAGCTGCGCGCCGCTCCACGCTTCGCCATAAGCGGGTTCGAACGCAGCCTCCATCACGCGCATCACCGCGGCGAGATCGCCGACGCGCGCGGTGGCGAGGCGGATGGCGCCACTCATGCCGGCGCCATCGGCTTGGCATCGGGCGCGCGGCCGTAAATCGGGGTTGGTTGATCGATCAGCAGGGCAGTCGGCAGCCGCAGGAAGGCGCGCGCGTCGGGCAGTGCCGCCAGCGCGCGCCCGGTGCCGCGGCGCGCGACAAAGGGCTCGGCGCGATTGCCGACGACCAGCTCGTCGCCAATCAGGACGGCGTCCTCGGGAAGGAGCGAGCGTATCTCGCCGCGCGGCGTCAGGTCGGCCGCGAACGGCTGGACAAAGTATTGGCCGTGCCCGCCCTCCATCACCACCAGCGCGCCGCCGGCGGCCGCGATCTCGTCGGCGGCGCCGGCCGCAACGAGCGCGAGTGTCGAAAAGCCATGCACGGGCACCTGCCAGCCGAGCGCCAGCGCGCGCGCCGCCGCAACGCCGATCCGGACCCCGGCAAAGCTGCCCGGGCCGCATCCCGCGACGATGACGTCGGCGCGGCCGCCGCCTGCAAGTTCGGCGATCAGCGGAACCAGCCGTTCGGCATGGCCGCGGCCGATCACCTCGTGGCGATGGTCGCCGACCGCTCCGGCCTCCAGCAGCGCCACCGAACAGGCCTCACTCGCCGAATCGATGACCAGATACCGCATAGTGGTGGAACGCGCTCAGGCGATACGGTTGAAGCGGGCGAAATCGGGGCGCGGGCTGCGATCGAAGATCGTCGCGGCATCGCCATAGCCGAGGGTCGAGATGAAATTGCTCTTCACATTCGGCTGGTCGGCAAAGAAGGCCTCGTCGACCCCGGCGTTGTTGAACCCCGACATCGGCCCGGTATCGAGCCCGAGTGCGCGCGCGGCGAGGATGAAATAAGCGCCCTGGAGCGTGGCATTGCGGAAAGCGGTCGTCTGCGCCAGCGCCTCATTGCCCACGAACCAGCTGCGCGCGTCGGTATGCGGGAAAAATTCGGGCAGGTTTTCGTAAAATTCATTGTCACTCGCGATGATCGCGGTGACCGGCGCCTTCAGGATCTTTTCCTCGTTCCCCGGTATCGCGAACTCGGCGAGCTTCGCCTTCGCCTCGTCGGTCACGCACCAGACGATCCGCGCCGGCAGGCTGTTGGCGCTGGTCGGGCCGAATTTCACCAGATCCCAGATCGCGTGCAGCTGCGTTTCCGAAACCGGCTTGTCGAGATAGCCATTATAGGTGCGCGCGGTACGAAACAGCTGGTCGAGAGCGCTGTCGGAAAGCGGCTCGCTCATGGGAGATCTCCTGAAATGATTTTGGTCAGACGGCGTGAACTGCCGTTACCTCGGGAACATAATGTTTCAAGAGGGACTCGATGCCATTCTTCAGCGTCGCGGTCGAGGACGGGCATCCGGCGCACGCGCCCTGCATCTTCAAATAGACATTGCCCTTGTCGAAACCGCGATAGACGATGTCGCCGCCGTCGTTGGCGACCGCGGGGCGGACGCGCGTTTCGATGAGCTCCTTGATCTGCTCGATGATGTCGGCGTCGGCGGGATCGTCGGCGAAGCCGGCTTCATCCTCGGGCGGCACCGAAAAGCCCGCGCTTGCGGCGTTGAACAGCGGTACGTCGGCGAGAAAATGGTCCATCACGATACCGAGCACGTCGGGCTTCACATCGGCCCATTCGGCGCCGGGCGCGATCGTCACCGACACGAAATCGCGGCCGAAGAAGACGCCCGTTACGTCGCCAAGCGAGAAAAGCGCGCTGGCGAGCGGCGATGCCTCGGCCTCTTCAGGGCTCGCAAAGTCGCGGGTTCCCGCCTCCATCACCGCCCGGCCAGGCAGGAATTTGAGCGTCGCGGGATTGGGCGTCGATTCGGTTTCGATCAGCATGGCGTGCATGTGGGGCGGAGCGAGGCTTTGTGCAAGATGACATGGATGCGCTAAGGCGCGGCGATGCGTCCTTTCACCCATTTTGCCGCGCTCGACTGGTCGGGCGCACGGGGTCCGCGCCAGCGCGGGATCGCCCTGGCGGTCGCCAGCGGCAGCGCAGCGCCCGCACTGGTGCGGCGAGGGCATATCTGGTCGCGGGCCGAAATCCTCGATTGGCTGGAGGGTGTCGCGGCCGCCCGCGAGAATATGCTGATCGGTTTCGACTTTTCAGCCGCCTTCGCCTTTGCCGACCATGGCGCCTATTTCCCCGGCTGGGCGGAAAGTCCGGCCGACATGCGCGCGCTGTGGGCGCTCGTCGAACATCTGGCGGGCGGCGATCCGCATTATGAAACGGGCGGATTCCTAACGCACTCCGAGGCGCGCCGGCATTTCCGCCACCGCGGCGAGGCGGGCGACCGGTTCGAAGCCGGCGCGGGGCGGCCGCGCGTCGTCGAGCATCACCAGCGGGCGACGAAACAGGCGGCGAGCGTCAGCAATTTCAACCTTGTCGGCGCGGCGCAGGTCGGCAAGGCCAGCCTGTCGGGAATGCGCCTGCTTCACCGGCTGTCGCGCCGCATCCCGCTGTGGCCCGGCGATCCGGTGCCCGCCACGGGACCGATGCTGGTCGAAATCTACACCAGCCTCGCCGCGCGCGCGGCCGGGCTGCCGCCGGGGCGCAGCAAGATCCGCGACGGCGCGGCGCTCGACGCGGCGCTCGCCGCGCTGGGTTCGCCGCCGTGCAGCTTGACGGGGCCGGTCAGCGACCATGCGAGCGACGCGCTGCTGACCGCCGCCTGGCTGCGCGCGATCGCCGGCGACGCCGCGCCCTGGTCGCCGTCGCCGCTGACGGGCCGGCTCGCGCAAACCGAGGGCTGGACCTTTGGCATCATCTGAAGATTTCATGCTCGCCGTATTTTCCCGATGTCGGATGTTTCCATCCGGCCGAAAAATGCTAAGGGGCGGTCAGCCGTGCCGGCTTAGCTCAGTTGGTAGAGCACCTGATTTGTAATCAGGGGGCCACGGGTTCGAATCCTGTAGCCGGCACCATCAGCCTATTTCAGTGGCTTCAGAAGCGCCTTGCAGGCGCCGCCGGTCCGCGACGCGACGGCACCGCACGCAGGATCAAATTGCCGAAGCGGCCCTGACCTGTCATCCGCCCCTCGACAAACCCCAACAAAGGAGATTCCTATGAGCATCGAACGCCTGCATTCGGGCCCGCGCATGAGCCAGGCCGTGATCCATGGCGGCATCGTCTATCTGGCTGGCCAGGTTGGCGCGCCGGGCGAGGACGCGACGAAGCAAACGCGCGCCATTCTCGCATCGATCGACGAATTGCTCGCCGAGGCCGGCACCGATAAGTCGCACCTGCTCACGGCCATGGTCTGGCTGGCCGACATGGCCGATTTCGCCGCGATGAACGTGGTTTGGGAAGAATGGATCGGCGGCGCCAATGCGCCGACGCGGGCGACCGGCGAAGTCCGTCTGGCAACGCCCGACTACCGCGTGGAAATCATCGTCACCGCCGCCCGGCCCTGACGCCCTCCTCGGGGCAGCCGAAGCAAGGCCGGGACTGCGTGACCTTGCTTCGAACTGCCCCGAAAACGGATCCGATTAGAAATCGACCTTCGCGCCGACGGTGAAGTAGCGGCCGACGACGTCGTACAGCGTGCTGTTGACGGTGATGAGCGGGGGATCGCGGTCGAACACATTGTTCACATTGCCGAACAGCATGAAGCGATCGTCGATCTTGAACCGCGCGCCGAGGTCGACATAGGTCCGCGACGCGATCCTGTTGTTGATCAGGGTCGTGCGTGTCCGGTCGAAATTGCCGCCATCGATATACCGCGCGCGGATGTCGAACCCGACATTGTCATCCTCATAGGTCGCGCTGAGCGTCCCGCGCCATTTCGGCGTCGCGCGCAGCACCGAATCGCCGACATCGCCCGCAGTCTCGACGCGGGTAACCCCGGTATCGAACACCAGCTTGTCGACATAGGTTGCCAGTGCGCGGATGCGCAGGCTGCCCGGCAGGCCCGCACTGACGTTCGACAGGTTGACGACATAGGATGCCTCCATGTCGAGCCCGCTCGTCTCGAAGCTCGCGATATTCTGCTGGGTGGCGGCCACCTGGGTAACCGTCCCCGTTGCATCGCGCGTAATGCTATCGCAGGCGGATGTGACCCCGCGGGAGCACAGGAGCGTGAGGTTCGATCCGTTCAGCGCCGTGACCGCACCGTCGATCTTGATCTTGTAATAATCGACCGAAGCGCTGAAGCCGCGCAGGAAGGACGGCGAATATGTTGCGCCGATCGCCGTCGTGTAGCTCACTTCCGGCACCAGATTGGGGTTGCCGCCGGTGAATGTCGTCACGGTCGACGGCTGCGGATTATATGCGGGGTTGGCCGCGGCTCGCCCGGCCCTGTCCTGATCGTTGAGCGGCCCGATGTTAATCGCGCGGAGCGCGAACAATTCGCCGATGCCCGGCGAGCGGATGTCGCGCGAGCGCGTTGCGCGCAGGAGCAGGTCGCCAAACAGCCGCGCCGTGCCCCCGGCTTTCCACGTCCAGATGCCGCCGCTGGTGCTGTAATCCGAATAGCGCGCGGCGCCGCTCAGGTCGATTTCGACCGCATTTTCGAGCTTGAGCAGCGGGAACAGGACTTCGCCGAACGCCTCCTTGACGTTGAACCCGCCCGACGTGGGCGTCGAAAAGACGAGAATGCCGAAGTTGCTGGCGTTCGCGATCGTGAAATCGTCGCGCGACGAGACCTGTTCCTCCCAGCGTGCCTCGGCGCCGATCGCGACGGTCACCGGGCCGGCCCACAAGGAAAAGAGATCGCCCTGAACTTCGGCGCCCACCGAATCGAGCTTTCGGGTTTCGAACGATTGCTGCGCCCCGGTGACATAGTCGCGTGCTTCGAGCGACGCGTTCAATGCGCCGAAGGGATTGAGCGGCCGGCACGCGGGATCATTATTGGTCGGGTCCGCGTCGGCATTGATGCCGCAGACGATTTGCCCGCCGCTCGACACCGCATTGATCGCGTTGCTGAACTGCCGGACCAACCGCGAGTTGCCCATCGACTGTTCGCTCTCGACCTCGCCGTGGCTGTACCAGGCCTTGTAGCGGAAGCCCTTGCCGAACGTGCCGTCGACGCCGATCGCTCCTTCCTTGCTGACCCGCTCGCCGCGGAACTGCAGTTGAAGGATGTCGTTGAAATAGCGGCCGAAGGTGAAGCTCGTCTCGCCCGCGGCGGCAAGGCGATCGCGGATCGCGGTCGACAGATAGGGGTTGTTCGCCTGGATCGTGAGGTAAGGCAGGCCGAGCGCCCCGCCGACCGTAAAGTCGCCGAAGAAAGGCGCGTTCGACAGCGAACGCGCATAGCTGCCGTCGACCCAGAAGGTCGCGTCGCCGACCTCATAGCTCAGCCGGGCATAGGTGCTCAGCCGTTCGAAAGGCGAGGAGACGGGAATGGTGTCATAGAGGTTGATGCCATCCGCGCCGCCGACCATCCGCAGCGGGAAAGCGCCCGCGCCGACGCTCGTGCCGCGATCGAAAGCACGCAGCGTGCCGTCGGCGTTGAACGTCTGTCCCGCGAGCACGCCGCTGGTGATCAGGCCGCCCAGCGTGACATTGCCGAAGTTCACGTCGCGGACCAGTTCCGACCCCGTGCCCGACGGAATGAAATCGGGACTGTTGAGGTTCGGCCGCGTGCTGCGGTTGATCACGCCGCGGTCTTTGACATATTCGCCGCCGATGATGAAATGGCCGCGCCCGTCGGCGAAGCCGGTGCCGAATTTCGCATCGAAACCATAGCGGAACCCGTCGCCGCGCGACGAAACGCCAACATTGCCGCCGATCGACAGGCCGTCATAATCCTTGTCGAGAAGGATGTTTACGACGCCCGCGACCGCGCCCGAGCCCCAGGCGGCCGAGGCGCCGCCGGTCACGACTTCGACGCGCTCGACCAGATTGGTCGGGATGAAATTCAGATTGCCCTCGCCGACGAAGCGGCGGCCGTCGAGCAACACCAGCGTGCGGTTGACACCCAGGCCGCGCATGTCGACGGGCGCGGTGCCGGTCGAGGTGTTGCCGTTCGATACGGTCGGCGTGGTCGTCGGGCGGATTTGCGGAAGGTCGTTCAGCACCTGCTGGATGTTCGGACGCGCGCCGAGGCGCAGTTCATCCTCGCCGATCACTGTCGTGGGGGTCGGCTGATCGAAACCGGCGCGCGCGATGCGCGATCCCGTGACGAGAATCTCCTCGTCGGCCGTGGCCTCGGTTTCGGCGACGGTCTGCGCCGCGGCCGGCACGGCGAGCCATAATCCGGCCGCCAACGCCGCAATGCTGCTGCCGCGCGCGAGCCGGTAACCGAGCTTGTCACTGTCCTTACGCATATCAATCCACCCCTTTGGCTGGACCGCTCGATGGCGGCCTTTTTTGGTTCCCCGCGTCGAAGCTGCCACAATGTCCTATATAGGACAATATATTTCTTTTAAGAGAAATTAGGCTCATAATTGCCATGAGTTCCGTTGAAGCCGATCGACCTCGGGTGCCGAATCGGGCCGAAAGCCGGGACGACGACTTGCGGCTATGGCACTCAGCCTGGCGGCTCGCGTGAAACGCGAAGAGGTTTTTCAGGATTCGAAAGCGACGGATTGACGAAGCCCTAATGGGATAATATCGTCCTAATCAGAAAATTACAAAGCAGGGGATGATGATGCTATTTTCTCGACGGCAGGCGATTTGCGCTGCGGGCGCGGCGCTCGCTGCCCCCCTCGCCGCTCCCTATGTTGCGCGCGCGCATTTCCAGATCAATCCGGCGACGAACCGCGCCTATTCGAAGCGCGCGATCGAGCTGGTCCAGCGCGCGGTCGTCGTCGACATGCTCGCACCGATCAAGATCGACTTCGATCCGAGCTATTACACCAAGGCGCTGAGCGAAAAGGAAACCGCGGACTTTCGCGCCAGCGGCATCAACGCCATCCACCATGCGGTGGGCATCGGCGGCCCGACGGCGAAGGAACAGGCGCTCAGCTTCTTCGCGATCTGGGGCAATTTCGTCGCGCGCAACAGCCATGTCTTCACCGGGGTCGATAAATTCGCCGACATCCTGCGCGCGAAGAAGGACGGCAAGGTCGCGGTCATCATGGGGCTGCAGAACGCCGACCATTTCAACCGCCCCGCCGACGTCAAGACCTTCTACGAGATTGGCCAGCGCTGCGCGCAGCTCACCTATAATTCGCAGAACCGCATCGGATCGGGGTCGACCGAGCGCGTCGATGGCGGCGTGAGCGATTTCGGCGTCGAGATCATCAAGGCGATGAACGAGGTGGGCATGCTCGTCGACGTGTCGCACAGCGGCGACCGTACGACGCTCGACGCCATCGAGATTTCGCCGAAGCCGATCGCGATCACGCACAGCAATTGCCGCGCGCTGATCGACCATCCGCGCGTCAAGACCGACGAGGCGATCAAGGCGCTTGCTGCCAAGGGCGGCGTGATGGGCATCACCGGGGTGCGCAATTTCGTGAGCAAGACCGATCCGACGACGATCGTGAACTATGTCGACCATATCGACCATGTCGTGAAGCTCGTCGGGATCGATCATGTCGGCGTCGGCACCGATTCCGACCTCTATGGCTATGACGACACCTCGCCCGAGATGAACAAGATGCTGCGCGGCGCCTATAAGGACAGCTACGCCTTTCGCGAGAAGATCGACGTCGACGGGTTCGATCACCCGCTTAAGATGTTCGACCTGACCGAAGAACTGCTGCGCCGCAAATATTCCGACGCGAACATCCTCGCGGTACTCGGCGGCAATTTCCAGCGGCTCCTGACCGCAACGTGGGGCGGCTGATGAACGCGCTGACCGATCGCATCGCCGGGGCGCTTTTGTTGCCGCAGCCCTATGTGCTGTTCCTTGGCGACACGACCATCCCGGGCTTCGCAAAGACCGCCTTCGGGCTGAAGGATTGGGCGCCCGACAAATGTGTCGGCGAACTACGGCTGCCCGGCGCCACGGTCACCACGGGGCTGGACGCGCTCACCGCCGCCGAAGCGCGGGCGCGGGGCGCGCGTGCGCTGGTGATCGGTGTCGCCAACCTCGGCGGCGTGATCCCCGCGAACTGGCGCGCGTCGCTGGTCGAGGCGCTGGAGGCGGGGCTCGACCTGATCGCGGGCATGCACATGCGCCTCTCCGACATCCCCGAACTTGCCGAAGCCGCGCACCGGCTCGGTCGCCAGCTGATCGACGTGCGCGTGCCGCCGCCGCAGATCCCCGTCGGCACCGGGCGCAAGCGCAGCGGAAAACGACTGCTGACCGTCGGCACCGACTGCGCGCTTGGCAAGAAATATACCGCGCTGGCGCTGGCCCGCGCCTTCGTGGCGCGCGGCGTCGACACCGATTTCCGCGCGAGCGGCCAGACGGGCATCATGATCGCCGACGGCGGCATCGCGATGGACGCCGTCGTCTCCGATTTCGAGGCCGGCGCCGCTGAACTCTTGTCGCCCGACGCGCGCGCGGGGCACTGGGACGTGATCGAGGGTCAGGGGGCATTGACGCACCCGGCCTATGCGGCGGTGTCGCTCGGCCTGCTCCACGGCAGCCAGCCCGACGTCTTCGTCGTCTGTCACGAGCCCGGCCGCACCGAGATGCTCGGCACCGCGGGCTATACGCTGACCAGCGTCGAAGAGATCGTCGAGCTCACCCTGCTGCTCGGCCGCCGGACCAATCCCGCGATCCGCTGCGGCGGCTTTGCATTCAACACGTCGGCGCTGGGCGAAGCGGCGGCAACCGAACTGATGGCGCGCGAGAGCGCGCGGCTCGGCTTGCCGGTCGCCGACCCCATCCGCGGCGGGCCCGCATTCGACGCGCTCGTCGACAGCTGCCTCGCATGAAACCCCTGCCCTTCGGAGACCTTGCATGACCCGACTCCCGGCCCTGCGCCGCACCGCATTCGCCGCCGCGCTGCTCGGCTCAATCGCCCTGCCCTCCGTCGCCACGGCGCAGTCCGCCGCACAAGCCACCGATAGCATCCCGCAGGACCGGATCGGCGGGCTTGCCGATTTCGTCGACGGCGTGATGGCACAGCAGATCGCGACGCGCGAGGTCGCGGGCGCGATCGTCACCGTCGTCTATCGCGACAAAGTGCTTTTCTCGCGCGGCTATGGCTTTGCCGATATCGACAAGGGCATCGCGGTCGACGGGCAGCAGACGTTGTTCCGCCCGGGATCGGTGTCGAAGATGTTCACCTGGACCGCGCTGCTGCAACAGGTCGAAGCAGGCCGCGTCGACCTCGACGCCGATGTGAACAAATATCTCGATTTCAAAATCCCCGAGTATGAGGGCAAGCCGATCCGCGTGCGCGATCTTTTGTCGCACACGCCGGGGATGAGCGACGTCGGCGGCCTCACCGCGCCGACGCCCGACAAGATCCAACCCTATGTCGAATGGATGAAGACGCATATTCCGGTACGCCATTGGGCCCCGGGGACCGAGACCTCCTATTCGAACTATGGATCGGTGCTCGCGGGCTATATCGTCGAGCGCGTGTCGGGCGAAGCCTTTCCCGATTATGTCGAAAAGCATATCTTTTCGCCGCTCGGGATGAACGCCACAACCTTTCGCGAACCTTTGCCCGCCGCGCTCGCGCCGCGCATGGCGTCGGGCTATCAGGTCAAGGACGGGCGGCTCGTCGCCGATCCGTTCGAGCTGTTCAGCCCGGTGATGCCCGCGGGATCGGGAACGAGCAGCGGCCCCGACATGGCGCGCTTCATGATGGCGATGATGAACGGCGGCGCGCTCGGCAAGGCGCGCATCCTGAAACCCGCCTCGGTCAAATTGCTGATGACCAACTCGGTCGCCAACGCCCCCGGGCTGCCCGGCATGGCGCACGGCTTTTTCGTCGTCCGCGAAAAGGGCCCGCGTATGGTCGGCCATGGCGGCAACACCGGCGACTTCCATTCGAACATGATCCTGGCGCCCGAGGCGGGGCTGGGCTTCTTCGTTTCCGAGACCGGCGGCGAGGGCAGCTATGGCGGGCGCACAGAACTGACCGAGGCGCTGATCGGCCGGCTGTTCCCGGTCGCTCCCGCCCCGCGCGTCGCCGCGCCCGCCAACGAGACACTGCCGCTCGGCGCCTATCGCGTAAACCGGCGCGACTATGCGCGCGCGCCCAATCCCGAGCGCGACCTGAAGATCGCCGCGGCGGGCCCGAATGCCGTCACCGTCACCAACGACGGGAAAACCAGCTATTGGGAACGCGTCGGCCCGATGCGGTTCGAACAGGCCACCGGCGCGCGCGCCGGCGGCCCTTATGAGCAATTGCTATTCCACGGCGCCGAGGGGCGCTGGCGCCTGTCGTTCACGTCGCAACCGCATGTTCTCTATCATTTCGTCCAGCCCTGAGGAGAAGCCATCATGAAGCTGTTGATCGCCCTCGCGCTCTCCTGCGCGCCCGTCGCCGCCCTTGCGCAGACCGTCGCGGCGGACACGCCCGGCAAGCTCGCCAGCGGCGTGCAATATGTCCAGCCCAAGGACTGGACCGCATCGAAGCAGGGCCCCGCGCTCGTCTTCACCTCGCCCGAGGGTGACCTTCGCATCGTCGTCGCCGAGGTCGGAACCGCCGCCGATGCCAAGGACGCGGCCGCAAAGGCGTGGGCGATCGTCCGCCCGGGCGCCGCGCCGGATCTGCGCACCAGCACCGCCGCTCCCCCGGCCGACGGTTGGGAAGAGCGCGTGAGTTTCGCCTATGACACGCTGCCCACCGAGCGCGCCGCGCGCGCGGCGACCGCATTGCGCAAGGGCACCGCGTGGACCGTGCTGATCGTCGACGGCTCGGCGGGCACCGCCGCGAAGCGCTCGGCCGCGATGTCGGTGGTCGCGCAGGGACTGCGCCCCGCCGGTTTCCAGAAGGAAAGCTTCGCGGGCAAGACCGCGCACGAACTCACGCCCGAGCGCGTCAAGCTGCTCACCGATTTCGTCGAGCAGAGCCGGCAGGAACTCGAAGTCCCCGGCGTCGGCTTTGCGCTGATCGATGATGGCAAGGTGCTTTGGCAGGGCGGCTTCGGCGTCCGTGCGCTCGGCTCGCCCGAAAAGGTCGACGAACACACCAAATTCATGATCGCGTCGAACACCAAGGGGATGACCACGCTGCTCCTCTCGACGCTCGCCGACGAGGGCAAGCTGCGCTGGGACGAGAAGGTCGTCGATCTCTATCCCGAATTCCGCCTCGGCAACGACGAGGTCACCAAGTCGGTGCTCGTCAAGCATCTGATCTGCGCCTGCACCGGCCTGCCGCGCAAGGACTTCAGCTTCATCCTCGCCGACAAGGGCCAGCCGGCCGCGGACACCTTTGCGCAGCTTGCCGCCACCATGCCGACCAGCAAGTTCGGCGACCTGTTCCAGTATAACAACCAGCTCGCCTCAGCGGCGGGCTATGTCGGCGGGCATATCCTCTATCCGAAGATGGAATTCGGCGCCGCCTATGACCGCGCGATGGAAGAAAAGGTCTTCCAGCCGCTCGGCATGAAGGACAGCAGCTTCGATTATGCCGAGGGCATGGCGGGCAATTGGGCGGCACCGCACGGCCTCGACATCGACGGCAAGGTGACGCTGATGTCGAACGACTTCAACTGGGCGCCCTATCCCTATCGTCCGGCGGGCGCGGCCTTTTCCACCACCGCCGATATGGTCCGCTACGTCCAGCTCGAACTCGGCAAAGGCATGCTCGACGGCAAGCGCGTGGTGAGCGAAACCAACCTGCTCGCGCGGCGCGAGAAGGGTGTGCAGGTGGGACCCGACAGCTGGTACGGCATGGGGTTGTTCCAGCGCGACGCCTCGGGGGTGCAGGTCGTCACGCATGGCGGCACGCTGATGGGTTATCACAGCACATGGTTTGCGCTGCCCGAGTCCGGCGTCGGCCTCGTGATCCTGGTCAACAGCGATCCGGGTGCGTCGATGCTTGCGCCGACACTCCGCCGCCTGCTCGAAATACTCTACGACGGCCAGCCCGAGGCAGCGCGCGACATCACCGCCGCCGCGACGCGGATCAAGGCGCAGGCCAGTGCGAAGCGCGAGCGGCTGACCTATCCGGGCGATCCCGCGGTGCTCGCGGGCCTCGCCGGACACTATAGCGATCCCTCGGTCGGTCAGATCAGCATCAGCGAGAAGAACGGCCAGAAATGGATCAAGGCCGGCTTCGTCGAGGGGCCGATCGCCACGCGCAAGAACGCCGACGGCAGCATGTCGATCGTCTCGGTCGGCCCCGGCAATATCGGAGTCGATGCGCTGGTCGGCACCAAGGATGGCAAGCGCACGCTCAACATCAACGACGGCCAGCAGACCCAGTATCTATACGTCGAGGATTGATCAGGGCAGCTATCGCATACCCCCGATCGCGGTCCCATTTCACTCGGCCGTCACGTCGATCTCGCGCTGCTGGCGAATATCGGCTGACGACGACCCGGCCATGATCCGGTAGCGGCCGGGGACGACGCGCCACTGGCCGCGTTCGGCGTCGAACTGCGAAAAGGCGCGGGGGTCAAGTGTCACGCTGACCGAGCGGCGCGCGCCGGGCGCGATGTCGACTTTGGCAAAGCCGCGCAGCGCGATCGGCGGATCACCCGCCGCGGGTGCGAGCGGCGCGACATAGATTTGCACCACTTCCTTGCCCGCGCGCTTGCCGGTGTTGCGGAGGGTAAGTTTCGCCGAAACCGCTTCGCCGCCTTTGACGCGCGTGGGCGCCGACAGCGCCGAATAGGCAAAGCTTGTGTAGCTGAGCCCGTGTCCGAAGGCGAAGAGCGGCTTCACGCCCTTTGCGACATAGCCGCGATAACCGACGAGCAGCCCTTCCGAATAGGGCGTCTTGGCGCCCTTGAGGTTGATCGCATCGTCTTCGGTCCGCGCCGGGAAGGTCACGGGCAGCTTGCCCGACGGGTTGACCTTACCGGTCAGGACATTGGCGAGCGCGGCGGCGCCGCCCTCGCCCGGCAGCCACATGTCGACGATCGCGGGCGCCTTGTCGGACCAGGGCATCGTCATCGCCGCCCCAGCGTTGACGACGACCGCGGTCTTCGGATTGGCGGCGAGGATCGCCTCGACGAGCTTGTTCTGGCCGCCCGGCAGGTCGAGCGAGGTGCGGTCATAGCCCTCGCCCTCGGTGGTCGACGACGAGCCGACGAACAGCAGCACGGCATCGGCGCCGCGCGCCGCGGCGACCGCTTCGTCGAACGACGGAAGCGGCTCGCGAATACCGAAGCTCAGATATTCATAGGGGGTCTGACCGTTCACATAATCGAGCCGGATTGGGTAGCTGCGCCCCGCCTCGAGCTGGACCGATACCGTCCGCCGCGGGATCGGAAAACCGAGCACGTCGCGGATGTCGGGCTTCGACGCACTTGCTTTCGACAGCACGGTGTTGCCGTCGAGTATGATCGTCGCGTTGCCGGTGCCGCGGGTGCTGAATTCATACGTGCCGCTCTTGTCGGGCCAGAACAGCCCTTCCCAGCGGAACGCTGCATAGCCGGTAACCTGCGGCCCGGCGATATTGCCGCTGATCCGCTTCAAAAAGCTCGTCGCGGTTTCGCGTTTCACCGGCTCGCCGCTCATATCGGCGTTGGCATAGTAGGTCGCCGCAAGGCCGGTGACGCTGCGGTCGGTTCCGGGGCTGAACAGCTTGGCGCTGGCACCCGGCGGCGTCTCTTCATTGTCGACGCCGCGCGCATAGTCGATCCGGACGCCCGGCAACGCCGCCTTGAGCGCGGCGAGCGGCGTGCTCGTCTCGAACGGCACCACCGCCGAGCTGCCGCCGCCCTGGATGCGCACGACGTCGGCGTTGGGGCCGATCACCGCGAGCGATTTGATCGACGGCGGCAGCGGCAGGACGCCGCTGTTCTTGAGCAGGACGATCGCTTCCTCGGCCGCGCTCTGCGCGAGCGCGGCATTGCGCGGCGTCTGCCCGGCGACCGGGCGGACGACACCGCGTTCGATCGCTCCGCTGCGCACGATCAGGCGCACCATACGGCGCGCATTGTCGTCGAGCTGCGCGGCCGTGACCTTGCCCTCCTCGACCGCCTTTCTGAGCTTGGGACCGAAATGGTTCGGCGGCCCCGGCATTTCGAGGTCCATGCCCGCATTGACGGTCGTCGCGGTCGAATGGACCGCGCCCCAGTCCGACACGACAAAGCCCTTATAGCCCCATTCACTCTTGAGCAGGTCGGTCAGCAGCCAGCGGTTCTCGGCCGCATGGGTGCCGTTGATCTTGTTGTACGCCGCCATCACCGACCAGGGATCACCCCCTTTGATCACCGTCTCGAACGCCGGCAGATAGATTTCGCGCAGCGTGCGCGGATCGACCACCGAGTCGACGATGAAGCGGTTCGTTTCCTGATTGTTCGCGGCGAAATGCTTGAGCGAGACGCCGATGCCCGCGCCCTGCGCGCCCTTCACATAGCCGAGCCCGATCTGGCCCGCGAGATACGGGTCTTCGGAATAGGTTTCGAAATTGCGGCCCCAGCGCGGGGTGCGCACGATATTGACCGTCGGCGCGAGGAGGACGTCGGCGCCATGTGCGAGCGTTTCCTTGCCGATCGCCGCGCCGACCTTGGCCGTGAGGTCGGGGTTCCACGTCGCCGCCATTGCGACACCGACGGGGAACACCGTCGCGGGCTTGCCGTCGGGCGAGCGCACGCCGGTCGGCCCGTCGGTCATGCGGAGCGAGGGGATGCCGAGCCGTGGAATCGGGTTCAGCGTCATCGAGCTTTCGCCCGCGAGCAGCAGGATCTTTTCGTCGATCGTCAGCCGCCCCATCAGGTCGTCGACGCGCGCCTCGATCGGCGCCGATTTGTCCTTGTAGATCATATCCTGCGCCTGTGCGCCGGACAGCGCCACCGTGGAAGACAGCAGAGTTGCCGCCAGATAGGCTGTCCGGCGCATCATTACTTGATCTCCGCCAGATCCTTGGCGGTCGCGGCGAGCATCTCGTCGGTGATCTTGCCGTTCGAATAGGGCTGGAGCTGCGTCAGGCTGATCGCCTTGAACATCTCATATTCGGGCAATGCGATCATGCCGGGGAAATGCTTCTCGATCACCGCCTTGCCCTTTTCGTCGGCGGCGATGTCCTGCAGCGGGGTGTCGAGGTTGAATTTCGCATCGCTGGCGGGCGCGGCCGGCGCCGGTGCTGGCGCGGCGGGAGCGGCGGTGCCCTGGGCAAAGGCGGGGGCGGCGGCCATCAGCGCCGCAACAAACATGGCAATTTTCATTATTCTTCTTCCTTTCCGAGATCGGCGACCATCGCCTCTCTGATCAGATATTTCTGGACTTTTCCCGTCACCGTGGTGGGGAATTCGCCGACGATACGCACGTAGCGCGGGACTTTATAGTGGGCGATCTGGCCGCGGCAGAACTCGCGTATATCGTCCGGGCTGACGTCCGCGCCGGGCTTCAAACGCACCCACGCGCACAGCTCCTCGCCCATGCGCTCGTCGGGAATGCCGACCACCGCGACATCCTCGATCGCGGGGTGGCGATAGAGGTAATCTTCGACCTCGCGCGGGTAGATATTCTCGCCGCCGCGGATCACCATGTCCTTGAGGCGGCCGACGATATTGCCGTAACCTTCGGCATCGATCGTCGCGAGATCGCCCGAGTGCATCCAGCCGTCGGCGTCGATCGAATCCGCGGTGCGTTCGGGCTCGTCCCAATAGCCGATCATCACTGAATAGCCGCGCGTGCAAAGCTCGCCGGGCTCGCCCGAGGGCACGATGTTGCCGTCCACATCGACGATCTTGCATTCGAGATGCGGCTGCACCCGGCCGATCGAGCCGACGCGGCGCTCGAACGGATCGTCGGGCGCGGTCTGGAAGCTCACCGGGCTCGTCTCGGTCATCCCGTAGGCGATCGTCACGTCGCGCATATTGAGCCGCTCGACCACCCGCCGCATCAGCGGTTCGGGACAAATCGCGCCCGCCATGCAGCCGGTGCGGAGCGACGAGACGTCGAACTCGTCGAAGCGCGGATGCGCGAGCACGGCGATAAACATCGTCGGCACGCCATAGAGCGACGTGCAGCGTTCGGCCTCGACCGCGCGCAGCACCGCTTCGGGGTCGAAGCCCTCCGACGGATAGACCATCGCCGCGCCGTGGGTGATGCTGGCCAGATTGCCCATCACCATGCCGAAGCAGTGATAGAGCGGCACCGGGATGCAGATGCGGTCGGCCTCCCCCAGCCCCTGCGTGTGCCCGACGAAATAGCCGTTGTTGAGGATGTTGCGGTGGCTGAGCGTCGCGCCCTTCGGCAAGCCGGTGGTGCCGCTGGTGAACTGGATGTTGATCGCATCGTGGGGATCGAGCGTCGGCCCGATCGCGGCGAGGCGCTGGCGGTCGGTATCACTTCCCTGCCCCGTCACGTCGTCGAAGCGCAGCCAACCCGCACGCGCGTCCGCACCTATCAGGATCAGCGAGCGCAGCGTCGGCAGGCGCGCCGCGCGAAGCTCGCCGGGCGTGCTCGCAGCAGCCTCGGGCGCGAGTTCCTCGATCATCGCGGGATAGTCGCTCGTCTTGAAGCTGGTCGCCGCAACGAGCGCCGACAAGCCGACCTTGTTGATCGTATATTCGACCTCGGACAGGCGATAGGCAGGGTTGATCGTGACGAGGATCAGCCCCGCGCGCGCCGCGGCGAACTGCGTCAGCGTCCATTCGACGCAGTTGGGCGCCCAGATGCCGATGCGGTCGCCGGGGTTCAGCCCGAGCGCGAGCAGCCCGGCGGCGAAGGCGTCGAACCGTTCGAGCAGTTCTGCGAAATTCCAGCGGATCCCCTGCGCGACCGAAACGAGCGCGTCGCGGCCGCCCCAGCGCTCCGCGGCGAGCGCGAGCGCGTCACCGATCGTGTGTTCGATCAGCGGCGGTTCGGTTGCTCCGTGAACATGGCTCGTCATTTTCCGGGTGCCTCGCAGGTAAAGCTCGCCGCATCGTCGGTCGAACCCTTACTGTCCCATTTCGCGACCTTGGGGAATGCACAGAGCGGCCGCGTCCGCCCGGCCTTTGCGGGGAGGCCGATATAGGCGAACAGATCGTTGTCATATTTGGTCGCGATGATCCGCTCGGGCGCGGGTCCGCCCTGCCGCCAGCCGTCGAGCGCAGCGAGCGGATCGAAATTGTTCGGCCCCGGTCCCGCAAGACAGTGCGACATGCCGGGCACCATGAACAGGCGCACCGAGGTCGCCGCGGCGCGCGGGTTGGCGGCGACCAGACGCTCGTAATAATCGACGGTATTCTGCGCCGGGATCCCGGCGTCGTTCCAGCCGTGATAGAGGATCAGCTTGCCGCCGCGCTTGTAGAAAGCGCCAAGGTCGGTGCGGTCGGCGTCGAGATCGCCGCCGACGCGTGCCTTTGCCAGCGCATAGTCGCGCTCGAGGTTGAAGTCGGACATTTTCCAGTCGGGATTGGCGTGCACGAAATAGCGGAAGAAGGCGGTGCCGAACTTCACATGCTGCGACGTCTTGCCGGTCAGCCATTGCGACCAGGTGCCCGCCTCGGCCTCGGCGCCGGGCGCGAAGCCGGGGTAGAAGCTCTTGCCGTCAGCGGTTTTTGGTCCTTCGTAGAACAGCTTCGCGGTCGCGACTTCGCCAGGTGTCAGGCAATCAGTGCCCTCGCCGCCCTTGCACGCGAGCTTGGCGGGATCGAAATGGCAGGAGCGCGGATCGTCGATCACGCCGTCCTTCACGCCATCGAGCCCATCGCACTGCCCGAGCGATGCCGTCTGGAGCAGCTTCAATTTCGCTATCGACAGGTCGCCGCCGGGCTTGCTCGCCGCGACGGCATTGTTCGCGAAGGCGCTCGCCATGCGCGTCCACGGCATTGCGGGGGCGCCCGCGATGATCGCATCATAATCGGCGGGGTAGCGCTGCGCGAGCGTCAGCGCCTGCCGCCCGCCATCCGAACAGCCGTGGAAATAGCTCGCCGACAGCGGATTTTCATAAAAGGCAGCGATCACCTGTTTCGCCGTCTCGGCGCCGACATGGTTGGCACGCCAGCCATAGTCGCGGATTTTCTCGGGCGCGTTCAGCGCCCAGCTCGCGTCGACATCGGCCTCGCTGACATGCCCCATGTCGGTGCCAACCGCGGCATAGCCCTTCTGCACCGCGCCGCGCATCAGGAGCGACGGCAGCAGCATGTTCGCACCGAAGCCGCCGTTGCCTGCGCCGAGCAGCTTGCCGTTCCAGCCCTGACGTTCGGGCAGCCACACCTCGACCTTGATCGACGATCCGGGCACCGGAGACAGCGTCGCCTGCACGCGGCAGAAAGCGGCGGGCGCCGGTAGGCCGGGCTTGCCGGCCTCGAGATTGACCATCGCGCCGCCCGCGAGCGAACTCGCGGCGTCGACCTTGCCGTCCTTCAGCGCCAAACCGGTCAGCCCTTCGCAGCTGCCGATCTTTTGCACAGCGGGCGTCGGCGCCGGTGCGGGTTCGTTCGCGGTGCAGGCCGCGAGCAGCGATCCGCCGGCGAGGAAGAGGAGCGACGCGGCCCTCATTTGCCGACGAGTCCCTGCCCGCGCATCCAGTCGCTCATCGCATCGGTCCATGCATCGCTCGGTTTGCCGCTCTTCTTCATGCCGAAACCATGGCCTCCGCTCTCGTAGGTGACGATCGTGCTGCTCGCGCCGGCATCCTTCCACGCCGCGGCAAGGCGGACGCTGTCGGCATATGCCAGCTTGTCGTCCTTCGCCGCCGCGACGAACAGCGGCGGCGCCTTCTTCGGCACCGCAATCGCGTCGGGCAGCAGGCCGGGATAGATGGCGATCGCGAAGTCGGGGCGGCTCGCGGGCTTGTTCGCCGCGAGCGTCCACACCGTCACCGCGCCCCCCGCCGAAAAACCCATCAGCCCGACGCGGTTCGGCTTGATGCCATAGCGGGCGGCGTTCTTGCGGACCCACTTCACCGCATTTTCGCCGTCGGCGGTCGCGAGCGGGCGCAGCGGTTCGACTGCGGTGCGCAGCGAAGGAATATTGGCGAGATAGCGCATCATCTGGAGCGGAAAATCGGCGCCGGTTTCGAGCAGGCGATATTTGAGCACGAAGGCGGTAACGCCCTGGCTGTTCAGCCATTTGGCGACCGCTTCGCCCTCATTGTCGATCGACAGCATGTGAAAGCCGCCGCCGGGCGCGACGATGACCGCGGTGCCGTTGGGCTTTTCGGCGACATAGGGTGTGAGCGTCGCATCGGAGACGTTGCGCACGATCGTCCCGAACGGCCCTGTTTCGCGCACCTCCTTCGAGGTCGCGGGCACCGGGGCCGACGACAGGCGGATCACCTCCCACGCGCAAGCGGGGATTGCAACGATGGCGAGCGCACCGGCAAGGACGGCGGAGAGACGCATGGTCATGGCTTTCATTATTTTCCGTCCCGTGCGGCGGCGATGGCGGTGAGCGCGGGTGTGGTTGCGGGCGCCATTGCGGTTGTCTCGAGTCCCATCGACAGCAGCTGCGGCGCCGCGGGGTCGAGCCGAGACCAGACGGGCAGCCCGCCGCCGTTCGGATCGCCGGTCTTCGCGAAATTGGTCCAGTAATCGCCGAGTTGCTTGGCGGCGGCACGGTCGGCGGCGGTGGCATCGGCGGGCAGGTTGCCGAACTGGAACGCGACATCCGACGCATGGACCGCGCCGACGTCGGGCTTGCGCTGGCCCTCGGCCACATAGCCGAAACGATAGAGGAAGGTCGGCGCCCCCGCGCGCGCCTGCAACAGGCCGAAGGCGAGCGCGGGTTCGGCGAAGATCGCGTCGCCGCCGAGCCGCCGGTTCGCCTCGTCCTCGCTCGCATAGGCCGCTTTCACGATGGCAGCGGCAGCACCCAGTCCCTTTTCGACCGGGCCGTTGACCATCGCGCGGAACGGCGCGGGGATGAAGCCGAGTTCGTCGTCGTTGCTGCCAATGATATAGGGAATGCGCGCCTGCCTGCCCTCGGCGAAGATCGTCTCGGCGCCGGCGGGGACGATCGTCCCGTCGGTCATCGGCCCCGAATAGCGATCCTCTTCCTTGCTCATCAGCGCGAGGCTACCGAGAACCTTCTCGGCGGGCAGCGCGCGCAATGTCGCCGCGTCGGCCGCTCCCGCACGCACGCCGAACGCCTGCCCCTTCGCCTGCGCCTCAGCCAGCGTCGGCCAGTCGTCGCGGCCACCGCCCGAGGCGACGATCGCGCGCGCGAACAGGCCCTTCGCGGCGGGCGACGCCATCAGACGCGATACCGATTCCCCGCCGGCGCTCTCGCCGAAAATCGTGACCTTGGCCGGATCACCTCCGAACGCCGCGATGTTGCGCTGCACCCATTTGAGCGCCGCGATCTGATCCATCAGCCCCCAGTTGCCATCCTGCCCCAGCGCGGGATGCGCGAAGAAACCGAAGCGGCCGAGGCGGTAATTGAAGCTGACGACCACGACGTCGCGCTTCGCGAGCAGACCGCCGTCGGTTTCGGGCAGCGTGCCCGACCCGCCGACGAAACCGCCGCCGTGGATCCAGACCATCACCGGCAGCTTCGCGCCCTTGGCGGGCTTCGGCGTCCAGACGTTGAGCGTCAGGCAATCCTCGCTCATCGACCGCGATCCGGGCTGGATGCCCGGCAGCGGGTTCTGCATGCAATCGGGGCCGTAAGCGGTCGCGTCGCGCAGTGCGCTCCGAGGCTGGGCGGGCGCGGGTGCACCCCAACGCAGGGCGCCGACGGGCGGCGCGGCATAGGGGATTCCCTTGAACGCCGCGACGCCTTCGGTGGTCGCGCCGGCAACGGTGCCGCTGTCGATCGCCACCTGCTGCGCCGCGACCGGCGACGCCAAAAGTGCAGCCGAAACCAATACGCCGCGGATCATTATTTGCCTCCGGTGGTGAAGATGAAACGGCCGGGGCCGGTACGATAGATCGAATAGCCGGCCGCCTGACGCACGGCTTCGGCACCCGCAGGGGCGACAATCGCCCCGAAGCGCTTCGGCACCCAGATTTCGCCCGTCGTGTTCGCCGGCACGTCGGCGGTGAGCGACAGCCTGCCCGCTTCGACCTTCCAGCCCGAGAAGGCGCGGCCGTGGACCGTCTCCATAGCGGCCTCTGCGCCCGCAAGCCCGTCGGGGATCGCGGGCTTGACGAGCACGACCTTGTACCCCGGCGCGCCCGGGCGCAGCCCGGCCAGCCGCTGGCGCATCCAGTCGGAAATCGACGCGAAATAGTGATGATCGCGCGAACGGCTGTTCAGGCTCCACGTTTCGAACATCGTCGAGTGGCCGTTCTTGATCCACCAGCCCCAGCTTGGCTCGTCGGTGCGCGTCGCGACGCGATACGCGAGGTCGGCGTAGCCATAGTCGCTCAGGATTTCGAGCAGGTAACGCGCACCATAGACGCCGGTGAGCAGCCCCTGTTCCTTGACGTCATTTGCGATGGCCGCCGCGACGTTCTTCTCGCGTCCCGTCGGCACCATGCCGAACGCGAGCGGCAAGATATTCTGCACCTGCGTCGGCCGGCCGACCGCTCCCTTGCTGTCGATGGTGCGATACCAGCCCATGGCGCCGTTCCAGTAGCGCGCGTTATAGGCGGCGCGGATATCCTCGGCGAGCCTGGCATAGCGCGTCGCATCGTCGGCCTTGCCGATGATCGCCGACGATTTGGCCAGCAGGTCGGCCTGATGGAAGAAATAGGCGGTCGTCACCGCATCGACCCCGCCGCCGCGCGCATTGCTGTAATCCATCCCGCCCGCCGACGCCCATTCGGAGAGTCCCGCCGACCGCTGGTAATCGGGCGCCTTTATAAAGGTCGCGGTGTAATCGACCAGCCGGCGCTGCATGTCCTGATTGTCCGCGAGCACGCGCGTATCGCCATAGGTCGTGTATAATTCCCACGGCAGGATCATCGCCGCCGCGTCCCACGGCGTCGTCGGCCCCCAGATCACGTTCCAGCCGGGGGTGTTCTCATAGCCGTAGAAGGGCGTCGTCGGAGCAATCTCGGGCACTTCACCTTTGTCCGACTGCGCATCGCGGAAGTCGGCGAGCCATTTGGTCCAGACGCGCGCGATGTCGAGGCTGCGCACCGCGGCGCCCGCCGACGCCTGCGCATCGCCGGACCAGCCATTTTTTTCATAGGTCGGCGTATCGGTCTGGAAGCCGTGGAGATTGTTGAGGATCGACGCGATCGCAGCAAAATCGATCTGGTTCAGCAGCGGACTAGCGCTGGCAAAGCTGCCCGTACGCGCGACCGCCGAATGGACGATGCGGGCGGTGAGCGCGCCTTCGGGCGGCGTGCCCGGAAAACCCTCAACCTGCACATAGCGAAAGCCGCGATAGCCGAAGCGCGGTTCCCATTGCTCGGCGCCCTTGCCCGCGAGCGTGTAGCGGTCGGTCTGGAGCTGCGCATCGATCAGCCCCGCAGCGGGGACGACCCTGCCGTCGTCGGCGACGCGTTCGCTCGCGACCATCGAGACGGTGAGCCCGCGCGGGCCGCTGACCTTGAGCACCGGCCAGCCCGCGACGATGCGGCCGAAGTCATAGACATGGACGCCGGGGGCGACTTCTTTCATCGCGACGGGCGAAATTGCCTCGACCGGTTCGATCGCTTCGGAGGTGGCGGCGACAAGCTGCCCCGCCGGCCCTGCAACAACCGGCGCCGCCTGCCATTTGCGGTCGCGGAAACTCGCACGATCCCAGCCCGCCGGCACCAGCCGCGCGTCGAAACGTTCGCCGCGATGGACCGAGTCATTGAGCGTCGGGCCCGAAAAGGTGCGCCAATTGCCATCGGTCACGACGGTTTCGCGTATTCCATCGGTGTAGGTAATCTCAAGCTGTGCCTTGAGCGCAGGTTCGGCGTGCCAGGGCGCCGCGTGGAAATACCATTCGTTCGGATCGGTCAGCCCGTACCAGCCGCGCCCGAGTTCGGCGCCGATCACATTCTCGCCGCGACGCAGCAGGCTGGTGACGTCGAGGGCATAACCGAGAACGCGCTTGTCATAGGCGGTGAACCCTACGCCGAGCGACGAGCCGACGACGGTGCCGTTGACCGACAGACGCGGCATACCCGCGCCCGCATAATAGAGCCGTGCGCTCGCGACCGGCTTGGTGAGACGAAAAGCACGGCGAACCAGCGGCGCGGGTGCTTCGATCGGGAGCATCAGGTCGACGCCCGGCACGCCGCCGGCGACGACGAGCCCATCCTTCGCAACGCTGCCGCCGGTGAACGGATTGTCGCCGCCCGCAAAATCGAACGCGACCGCGGGGCTTTGCGTGCCCGATACGCGGACCGAATGAATTATAGCGGCACTGGCTTCCTTACCTGCAAAGCCGATCGTGCCGTGCTTGTGTGCCTCATTGTCGACCGTCGCGACGACCGCCCCGTCGATGCGCGTGACGATGCGGCCACCCTCGGCGCGGATCGACAGCGCGATGCGGCGCCCCTTGATCGGCGCGGGCAATTTGACCTGCGCCAACCGCTCCATCTTGATCGCCGAACTGGTGCCGCCCGGATAGCGGCGGACGGTCTGGATCAGTTCGGGCCCGTTCTTGTCGTCGGCGAGCGTCCAGACATAGGCGTCGCCATAGGTCTTTCCGTTGGGAAGCGCGCGGAACAATATATCGACGCTCTTGCCCGTCAGCGTCAGCTCGGCATCGAGCGTCAAGTCGCCCCAGTCATGGTCGCGCCGCGCGGGTCCCGAAATCCATCGGGCTTGCCAGTCGGATGCGCGGAGCAGTCCCATCTCCCACCAGGCGGGCGCGCTCCATCCGGTGACCTTCCCATCGGCGTCCCACACCTGCACCTGCCACCAATAGCGTTGGCGCGATGCGAGCGCGGGCCCGGCATAGGCGATCTGGACATTGTCCACCGAGGCGACTTTGCCGCTGTCCCACAGAGGCGCGCGATCGAGGCCGGCTTCCGACGTCGCGACGCGGATGCGGTACGCGCTCTGCCGCGCCACCGGCGACCGCCACGCGAGACGCGGCGCGGCGGTGTCGAGGCCCAGCGGCGCTGCGGCATATTCGGTCCGCAGCACCGCCGGGGCCGGCTCGGCCGCCCACGCAGGCGAGGTCGCCATGCCAATGGCCGCGAGCGCACCCCAAAACAGGCCTCGCAAGCTTCCGATCAGCGGCAACCCAACCTCCCCGTCAGAATTTGGTGCGAATACCGAAGGATACCAGCCGGCCGAGCGTGCTGCCATTGGTATAGCCCGATGCACTGTTCAGGAACGGCGGGTCCTCGTCAAAGACATTGTCGACGTTCAGCGTCAGCAGCGTATTCGCGAGCATGTCGCCGAGATCATAGCTGAAGAAGAGATCGACGGTGTCGAACGCCGACACACGCTCCTGCGGCGGCAGCCCAATGATCGGATAGCCGCTACGATGGTTGAGCGTCGCGCGCGCGGTGAAATCGCCCACCGTCGCCCCGAGCCCCGCGGTGAAGAGGAAACGCCCGGTGCCGTTCTTGAGGTCGTCGTTGACCGGACCGCCCTGTACCACCTGAGTCTCGCGGTTTAGCAGGTAGCTGCCGGTGAAATTCGCATGGATCGAGCCGAAGCCCGTCGGGCGATTATAGGCGAGATTGAAGTCGATCCCGTCGACATTCACCGCGCCGAGGTTCGCGCGCTGCGCGAGGAACAGCACATAGGGCGAGCTGATCGCGAAAAGCGTCGCGAGGTTCGGAACGCCGTCGACGCGGAGATTGCCAGCCGCCGCCTGCGCCTGCGCGAGCGTCGGATTGAGGATGAAGAAATCCGCATATGCCGGGGTCGTGAACAGCAAAGGCGACGTGAACGGCGGGACCGCGATCGCATCCTTGAACTTCACGTTGAAATAGGTCGCGCTGGCGACGAAGCCCTCGATCGCCGCGGGCTTGAGGTCGAAGCCGAGCGACCAGGTGTCGGCGGTCTCGGGCTTCAAATTGGCGTTGCCGCCGGCGATCGCGATCGTCGGACGCAGCGCGTCGAAGGGCGAGCTGTTCGGCGCACGGAACGGGCTGAACGGCAGCACCTGAACGCGCGCGTCGACCGAATTGCCGAGGTCGGCGAGGCTCGGCGCGTGGAACGACGTGCCGTAATTGCCGCGGATCGTCAGCGCCTCGAACGGGCGCCAGGTCACGCCGATCTTGGGATTGGTCGTGCTGCCGACGTCGCTGTAATCGTCGTAGCGGACCGAACCCGACAGCTCGAGGCTGTAGAAGCCCGGGGTGCGGTTATCGGCGCCGAAGATCGGGATCAGCAATTCGCCGAACAGCGACTTCACATTGCGCGCGGCATAGACGTTCGATCCGGTGACCGCAGCCTCGGGACCGCTGCCGGTGAACGAGCGGATATTCTCGTAATGATATTCGCCGCCGACCGCGAGGCGCACGTCGCCGCCGGACATCGCGAACAGCGGGCCGTCGAGCACGACGCGCCCTTCGGCGAGCTCCTGCGTCGCTTCGCCATAGTTGACGAAATCGTCGATCGCCGCGAGCACCGCGGGCGACGTCGCCGAGAGATTATAGGGGTTGAGCGCGGTTGCCGTCGTCCTGCCGGCCAGCGCGATCGTCGCCGCGGTCGAATTGAACGACCGCTCGGTCGATTCATTCTCGCTGCGTCCGAAGTTGGCCATTGTGCGCAGCTGCCAGCCGCCGCCGAGCTCGAAATCGAAGCTGGGCGTGATGCCATAGGAGGTAAAGCTGGACGGGCTGTCGTTGCTCGGTCCGAAGACATCGTCGAATGCAAAGGCGACGCTGTGCGCAAGCTCGGTCCCGATCGGGCGGAAGAAGGGGTTCGCGGCGGTGATCGTCCCGCTCATGCTGCTCTGCGCGCTGCGGTGCAGCGTGTCGCGCTTCGACCAATAGGCCGACAGCTTGAATGCGACCGAATCGCTGAGATCCTGCGTCAGCCCGGCGAAGACGCTGTGGCGTTCCTCGCGCGGATAGATGGCCGCATAATCGGTCTGGTCGCAGCGATTGACCCCCGGCGCACGGCCGGGGAGCGCATAGGTCGTCGTGCCGACGGTGATGTTGGCGAGCGCGCAGGCGGTGCTGCGGAAATCGCCGCCGCCGCGGCCGGTCTGGTTCGCGGTCGCATAGTCGCGGTCGAGCCCGATCAGATCGTCGTGCCACGCGTAGGAATAGGAAATATAGGCCGAGCCCGAGCCCCAATCCTTGCCCGCAATGACGCTGGCGTCGATCGTCTGGTAATTTTTGGCAAAGCCATAGCGCGCGTTGACGCCGATGCCGTCATAGCGGTCGCGCGTGATGAAGTTGATCACGCCGCCGATCGCGTCCGAACCATAGATCGACGAACCGCCGTCGGGGATGACGTCGACCCGCTTGATCACATCGGGCGGAATGACCGAGGGATCGAAGCTCGTCTGCAGAATGCCCGCGCCGACCATGCGGTGGCCGTCGACGAGCACGAGCGTCGTCGAGCCGCCACTTGCGCCGAGATTGCGGATATTGGGACGCACGATCGGATTGCCGAAATTGCCGAGACCCGCCGGGATCGTTCCGAAATTGCCGACCTGCGGGATCGAGGCGAGCAGATCGTTCGCCGAGGCCGCGCCCGAGGCAACGACATCGGCCTCGCTGACCGCGACGACATTGGTGCCGACCGGCGCAACGCCGCGCAGCAGGGTGCCGGTGACGACAATATCCGCATCGGTCGGGGCTTCGGAATCGGCATCCTGGGCATGGGCGCTCGCCGCGCCGAGCAGCGCGCCCGCGCATGCCATTGCCGAAATGCCCCGCCGCCACGCGTTCCGCCGCGCAACCATACCCAACCCTGCAGTCGTCATCGCCTTCATCGCATCCTCCCTGCACTCGCCCTCGCGAGTTGTCCCTTTTGACGGAGGCGCCTGTCCGGCCATCTTGTTCCTCCGATGCCACGCTTCGATGAGCGTTTCTGCATCAATGCTCATTATTTGTCTTTATCAATCACGTCAACGATCAAATTCAATCATTCAAACCCGAACGGCACGGCGGGCCGCGGTTTTGGTTCGAAGGCTTTGGGAAATTCAGGCGATGATGACGCGGATACCGGCGGCTTCCATCATCGCGACATGGTGCGGTTCGATTCCGGCGTCGGTGACGACGACGTCGATCTCGTCGAGCGAGCACACGACATTGCCCGAGGGGCCCGAGAATTTGGAACTGTCGACCAGCACGATGATCTCGTCGGCGCGCTCGATCAGGCGGCGTTCGGCGGCGACAAGGATGACGTCGGCCTGCATCAGCCCGGCGGGGCCCATCGACGCCGCGCCCATGAACAGTTTCGGCGCATGGAAACGCGGCATGCCGTCGTCGCCCGCCGCCGAGAGGACGATATTCTGTTCGCGAAACACCTGCCCCGACGGCACCAATATGCGCGTCGTCGGCTGCGGCAGCAGCGCACTGACGATATGGAGCGAGTTGGTCAGAACCTGCAGCGCGAGGCCATCGAGGTGCGGGCACATTTGCAGCGTCGTCGAGCCGCCGTCGATCATCACGCCCTCGCCGGGGATGCAGAGCCCCGCCGCCGCCCGTCCGATCGCTTCCTTCGCGGCGCGATTGCGGCCGATATTCTCGTGAAAGGGAATGCCCGACAGGCCGTCTTCGGATGCAGCCGGCGCACCATCTCCCCCGCCGACGCGCTTCGCCCCGCCGCGCACGCGCGTGATGACGCCGGCTTCTTCGAGCCGGTCGAGATCGCGGCGAATGGTGGCGGGCGACGCGGCGACGCGGCTTTCGAGGTCACGGAACGAGACGAAGCCGCTTTCGCCCAGGCTGTCGAGGATCATTTTTTCGCGTTCGGCTGCGTGCATATGGGTCCCTGTCTGATTGCGTCTATTTGACGGGAGCTGCGCCGAGTTGCAATCGAATGATTAGACGATCCCCGCGGCCGCTCCCGCGGCGCGCCGTTCCTGCGCCTTACGATCGCGCCAGCCACTCGCGCGATAGGCGGCGATCGTGTCGATCGCCCCGCCCGCTTCGGCGCGCGCCGCCGCGAGGATCGGCGTGACATCGGTGCGGTACGCGGTGCGCAGCGCCTGGAACGCCATCATCGTGTCATTTGCCTCTTGCGCGGCAAGCAGCGCCTCGCGGTCGACGAGCAACGCCTTGGCATAGGCCGCGACAATCGCTTCGGCCGACGAGAGCATGGACTCGATCGGGTCGGTCACATTGTGCGACTGGTCGATCATGTGTGCGGGGCGGAAATCGCCGCGCGGGTTCATCTCGGCCTCGACCAATTCGTTGAAGACGAGGAACAGCTGGTGCGGGTTGATCGAGCCCGAGTCGAGATCGTCGTCGCCATATTTGCTGTCATTGAAGTGGAAACCGCCGAGCTTTCCGAAGCGGTGCAGCCGCGCGACGATTTGTTCGATGTTCACATTCGGCGCATGATGCCCAAGGTCGACGAGGCATTTCGCCTTGTCGCCGAGTTCCTGCGCGACGAGGATCGAGCTGCCCCAGTCCGAAATCACGGTCGAATAAAAGGCCGGCTCGAACATCTTGTGCTCGATCAGCATCCGCCAGTCGGCGGGGAGCGCTGCATAAACCTCAGCCGCTGCGTCGAGATAGCGATCGAGGCTGCGGCCAAGATCCTGCTGCCCTGGAAAATTGGTGCCGTCGCCGACCCACACGGTGAGGTCGGTGACGCCGAGCTGCTTGCCGATCTCGATACACTCGATGTTGTGCGCGACCGCCTGCTCGCGCACCTCGGCACGCGTCGAGGAGAGCGAGCCGGTAGCATAGCTCACCGCCTGCCCCGGCTGGTCCTGGAAAGTGTTGCTGTTCACCGCGTCGAAGCCGAGGCCGAGCGCGGCGGCTTCCTCGCGAAGGCCGCGATAGTCGCTGACCTTGTCCCACGGGAAATGCGGGCTGACGCGCGGGGTCGCGCGGCCCAGCTGCTGGATGACCGCGCAATCCTCGAGCTTTTCATGGATATTGGTGGGCTCGCCGGCGATCGGGAATTTAGCGAAACGCGTGCCGCCGCGGCCTGCACCCCAGCTCGGCACCGCGACCGAAAAGCCCGCGACCTTCGCCTTAACGCCATCGATGTCGATCCCGCGCCGGCCGAGTTGGCGGCCGAGGCTGCCATAATCATCGTCGAGCGCGTCGGTCAGACCGGCGTTCAGCCGCTCGATATCATCCTGTGCGAGCGGCAGATCGCCAGCCATAAAACTCTCCGTACCTTAGCGTGTGAATGCTTGCGCGTTGCCCGCGTCGACGTTGATCATGTTGCCGGTCGACTTTGCCGACATATCGCAGCTGAGGAAATAGACCGCTTCGGCGACATCCTCGGGCAATACGTCGCGCTTGAGCATCGAACGGTTGCGATAATGTTCCTCGAGCTCGCTGCCCGAATCGATCCCGTGCGCGCCCGCACGTTCGCGGCGCCAGTCGCCGTCCCAGATGCGCGATCCCTTGATCACCGCGTCGGGATTGACCGTGTTGACGCGGATGCCGAAGGGCGCGCCTTCGAGCGCAAGGCAGCGTGCAAGGTGCAACGCCGCCGCCTTCGCCGACGCGTAGGCCGACGCATTGGTCGCCGCAGCGATGCCATTCTTCGAGCCGATGAAGACGATCGAACCGCTGCCTTGCGCCTTCATCAGCGGGAAGGCCGCGCGCGCGGTGAGGAAATAGCCCTGCGCGAGCACGTCGTAATTGCGCTGCCACAGCTCAAGCGTCGTCTCCTCGATCGGTGCCGACGAGGCGATGCCGGCATTGGCGACGAGAATATCGAGCCCGCCAAATTCGCGCGCGCATGTCGCGAATGCGGCGGCAACCTGCGCCTCGTCGGTGACGTCGCACACTGCCGAACGGATGCGGTCGCGGCCGAAGCGGCCTTCAAGTTCGTGCGCGGCCTTGGTCAGCGCATCGGCGTCGCGGTCGACGAGCAGCACGCAGGCATCGTCGGCGGCAAGGCGCTCGGCGGTCGCGGCACCGATCCCGCCTGCGCCGCCGGTGACGAGCGCGATGCGCCCCGCGAGCGGCTTCGGCTTCGGCATGCGCTGGAGCTTCGCTTCCTCGAGCAGCCAATATTCGATGTCGAACGCTTCCTGTTCGTCGAGCCCGACATAGGCGCCGATCGCCTCGGCGCCGCGCATCACGTTGATCGCGTTCGCGTAGAATTCACCTGCAAGCCGCGCGGTCGTCTTGTCGCCGGCAAAGGTCATGCGGCCGATGCCCGGAACGAGTACGACGACGGGATTGGGATCGCGCATCGCGGGTGAATTGGGCCGCGCGCACCGCTGATAATAGGCGGCATAGTCGGCGCGATACGCATCGATCCGTTCGGCGAGATAGGCGCTGTCGTCGATCCGCGCGGGGTCGAGTACGAGCGGCGCAATCTTGGTGCGCAGGAAATGGTCGGGGCACGAGGTACCGATCGCGGCCAGCTTCGCGAAGTCGCGGCTGCCTGTGAATTCGAGCGTTTCGGCATCGTCGGCGAAATGGCCGACACGCCGCCCGCCCATCAGCCCGCGCAGCAATGGCATCAACTTCGCTGCGGCGGATGCGCGGTCGGCGGCGGAGCGCGGCGATGCGACTTCGCCGCCAAACGCTGGCCCCCCGGCCAGTTTTGCGTTCAGATAATTCGCGGCGTCGGTGATCAGCGCGATGGTGTTGTCATAGCAGGCCTTGGCGCTGTCACCCCAGCAGATGATGCCATGCCCCGCGAGCATCACGCCGCGCAGTCCCGGATGCGCGGCAACATAATCGCGCAGTTTCAGCCCGAGATCGAAGCCCGGGCGCTGCCAGGGCAGCCAGCCGACCGCGCCGCCCCAGATCGCCTTGGTCGCGGTTTCGCCTTCGCTCGATGCGGCGAGCGCAATGATCGCGTCGGGATGGACATGGTCGACATGCGCGAAGGGCAGATAGCTATGGAGCGGCGTATCGATCGACGCCGCGCGCGGGTTGAGCGCGAAGGTGCAGTGCGGCAGATAGCCGACCATCTCATCCTCATGCTCCAGCCCACGATAGAGTTTTTCGAGGCCGAGCAGCTTGTCCTGGTAGAGCGTCGAAAATCCGTCGAGCTTCATCGAACCGATATCGCCGCCCGACCCCTTGACCCACAAAATCTGCACACTTTCACCGGTGAGCGGATCGCGCGCTTCGAGCTTGGCCGAGGTGTTGCCGCCGCCGAAATTGGTCACGGTGAGGTCCGAGCCGAGGCGGTTCGAGCGATAGAGGAGCAGATCTTCGGGCGACTTCCCCGCCGCCTCTTCGTCCGACCAGCGATTCGCCGGGATAGCGAACAGCAGCGCGGCGGCGTTGGATCGGGGTGTGACGTCCATAAGATCGGGCATGAAGGAAACTCGTTGTTTCGACTATGCGGGGACATGTATCGAAATCGCTGGCGCTCTGCAATCAGTTTCGATAAAGTTCGATCAAATTCGGTCGCAACGAAGCAAAGGGAGAGGGATGAAGGGTCGCGCAACCATAGTCCTCGATAGCGGTAAAACCTTGGCAAAGCTGAGCCTTTGGTCCGCCGACGGCGCGATGATCGAACGCCGCGTCCGCGCCAATGCGCGCATCGAAACGGGCGCCTATGTCGCGCTCGACGCGGCGGGTATCGAAGCGTGGGTCGCCGAGGTGCTGCGCGACTTTGCCAAGTTGGCCGATGTCGGCGCGATCATCCCCGTCGGGCACGGCGCCGCGGCGGCGATCATCCGCGGCGACCGCCTTGCCTGCCCGCCGCTCGACTATGAAGATGCGATGCCCGAGAGCCTGCGCGCGTGCTACGAAGCCGAGCGCGACGCCTTTTCGGAGACCGGCTCGCCTTATCTTCCCGATGGCCTGAACCTCGGCGCGCAGATCTTCCGGCTCGAGGCGCTCGATCCCGATCTCGCGCGCCACACACAAATACTCCCATGGGCGCAATATTGGAGCTGGCTGCTAAGCGGAGTCGCGGCGTCGGAGGTGACCAGCCTCGGCTGTCACACCGACCTCTGGAACCCGCTGACTGGCACGGCTTCGGCGCTTGCCGAACGGCGCGGATGGGCCGCACGGCTCGCGCCGCTGCGCGGAGCCGGCGAAGTGCTCGGCACGCTGACGCCCGCATGGGTCCAGCGCACCGGCCTGCCCGCCGATACCGAGGTTCATTGCGGGCTGCACGATTCGAACGCGGCGCTGCTCGCGGCGCGCGGCTTTGCCGAGATTGCCGACAGGGAATCGACGGTGCTGTCGACAGGCACCTGGTTCGTCGCGATGCGATCACCCAAGGACGCGGCGTCGATCGATACGAGCGGCCTCGACGAGGCGCGCGACTGCCTGATCAATGTCGATGCGTTCGGCAAGCCCATCCCGTCGGCGCGCTTCATGGGCGGGCGCGAGATCGAGACGCTGATCGGCCTCGACACACGGCAGATCGATATTGCGGCCGACCAGCCCGCGCTGCTCGCGGCGCTTCCCGATGTGCTGGCGAGCGGCGCGATGGTGCTGCCGACCTTCGCGCCGGGCTTCGGTCCCTTTCCGCACGGGCGCGGGCGTTGGGTCAAAAGGCCCGACGATCATGCCACACGCCGCGCCGCGGTATCGCTCTATGCCGCGCTGGTCACCGACGCCTCGCTGGACCTGATCGGCACGCAGGAACGGCTGCTGATCGAAGGGCGCTTTGCCGAGGGTCAGGTTTTCGTGCGCGCGCTGGCAGCGCTGCGGCCCGACCTGCGCGTCTATGTCGGCAAGACACATAATGACGTATCCTATGGCGCGCTGCGCCTGATCGATGCCGCCTTGCCGCCGGCCGAACCGCTCGAACTGGTGGCGCCGCTCGACGTCGACCTCGCGCCGTATCGCGATCGTTGGCGGCGCGAAGCCGAACGGGTGGAAGAAGCCGCGTGAAACCTGCATCGATCGGCGATTATCGCGAAGCCGCGCGGCGGCGTCTGCCGCACTTCCTCTTCGAATATTTCGACGGCGGCTCCTATGCCGAGCGCACGCTGCGTGCCAACATCGAGGATCTGCAGGATATCTCGCTGCGCCAGCGGGTGCTGAACGACGTGTCGGCGATCGACCTGTCAACAACATTGTTCGGCCAGCATCTCGCGATGCCCGTCGCGCTCGGCCCGATCGGGCTTGCCGGGATGGCGGCGCGGCGCGGCGAGGTGCAGGCGGTGCGTGCCGCGGCGGCGAAGGGCGTGCCGTTCACGCTATCGACGGTGTCGGCCTGCTCGCTCGCCGAGGTCGCGCGCGGCTCGCCGGCGCCCTTCTGGTTCCAGCTCTATATGGTGCGCGACCGCGGTTTCATGCGGTCGCTGCTTGACGAGGCGAGCGCAGCGCACTGCCCGGCGCTGGTATTCACCGTCGACATGCCGCTGCCCGGCGCGCGCTATCGCGATGTCCGTTCGGGGCTTTCGGGCGCCGCGAACTGGCGCGGACAGGCGCGGCGTGTGGGTCAGGCCATGGCCCGCCCCGGCTGGGCATGGGACGTGGGGCTCAACGGCCGGCCGCACCAGCTCGGCAATGTCGCGCCGCTTCTCGGGCCGAAATCGGGGCTCGAGGATTTCCTCGGCTGGATGAAGGATAATTTCGATCCGGGCGTCACCTGGGCCGACCTCGATTTCGTGCGCGCGCACTGGAAAGGGCCGATCGTCGTCAAGGGCATTCTCGACGCCGATGACGCGCGCCGCGCTGCAGAGGCCGGAGTTGATGGAATCATCGTGTCGAACCATGGCGGGCGCCAACTCGACGGGGTGCCGTCGGTCGCGCGTGCGCTGCCCGCGATCGCCGATGCGGTCGGCGACCGGCTGACGGTGCTGGCCGACGGCGGGGTGCGATCGGGGCTCGACGTCGTGCGCATGCTCGCGCTCGGAGCGAAGGGCGTGCTGCTCGGCCGCGCCTGGGCGTTTGCGCTGGCCGCAGACGGCGAGCGCGGTGTGCGCCATGTGCTCGATTTGATCGAAGCCGAAATGCGCGTCGCAATGGCGCTCACCGGCGCAACCGGGGTGGACAGGATCGGGCCGGAGACACTAGCCGCCTGACGAGGACGAGGGGAGAAAGAGGATGGATGCGAACCCGCTGCTTGGCGTGTTCTTTCACTGGCTGGGCGGGCTGTCGTCGGCGAGCTTCTATGTGCCGTACAAGCGCATCCGCGCCTGGTCGTGGGAGATTTTCTGGATCACCGGCGGCATCTTCTCGTGGCTCATCGCGCCGTGGCTCTTCGCGTCGATCCAGACACATGACCTGATCGGCGTGCTGAGCCGCACGCCCGGCGATATCTGGTTCTGGTGCTGGTTCTGGGGCGCGATGTGGGGGCTTGGCGGGCTGACCTTCGGGCTCACCATGCGCTACCTCGGGCTGTCGCTCGGCATGGCGGTGGCGCTCGGGCTGACGACGGTGATCGGCACTATGGGGCCGCCGATCTTTCGCGGCACATTGGGCGAGCTTTTCGCGACGAGCAGCGGGCAGACGGTCTTCCTAGGCATCGCAATCACGCTTGTCGGGATCGTCATCGTCGCGCAGGCCGGACGCCGCAAGGAACGCGAGATGGGCGCGACGATCGCCGAGGCCGAAAAATCCGAGTTCAACCTGCGCAAGGGGCTCGCAATCGCGGTCTTCTCGGGCATCATGTCGGGCTGCTTCGCCTGGGGCCTCGACGCCGGCGCGCCGATCCGCGCGCTGACGCTGGCCGCCGGGACCGACCCGCTGTGGCAGGGTCTGCCCGTGCTCTGCGTCGTGCTACTTGGCGGGCTCACGACCAACCTGATCTGGTGCGGCATCCTCATCGCGCGCAACCGCAGCGTCCGCCAGTTCGCCGGCGAGCCCGCGCCCGGCGCGACCGAAAAGCCGCCGCTGGCGCTCAACTATGGCCTCGCCGCGCTCGGCGGCACTTTGTGGTATTTCCAGTTCTTCTTCTACACGATGGGCGAAAGCCAGATGGGGCGCTTCGGCTTTTCGAGCTGGACGCTGCACATGGCGAGCATCATCCTCTTCTCGACGCTCTGGGGCTTCGCGCTCAAGGAATGGGCGCCCGCAGGCCAGCGCACGCGCGCGCTCGTCTGGCTCGGGATCGCGGTGCTGATGGCCTCGACCGTCGTGATCGGCCTTGGCAACAGTCTGGCGTAAGGTGTTCTAGGCGGGCGTGGCGGCGAGTTCGCCGCGCGCCTGCCGGAACACCTCGATGCTGCCCCAGATCGCGAGCGCCGCCATGATCGCCGCGACGGCGAGGTCGGGCCAGCTGCGCCCCGTACCGAAGACGCCGAGCGCGGCGCCCATCACCGCAATGTTGCCGATCGCGTCGTTGCGCGAGCAGATCCACACCGAGCGCATATTCGCGTCGCCGGTGCGATAACGATAGAGCATCAGCGCGACGACCACGTTCGCCGAAAGCGCGAGCGCGCCGATCAGCCCCATCGTCTCGGCGTGCGGCGCCGATCCGGTGATGAAGCCCCAGACCGCAGATCCGAATACCCACAGGCCAAAGACGAGCATCGTCCCTGCCTTCAGCAAGGCGGCGCGCGCGCGCCACGCGAGCGCCATGCCCGCGACGCCGAGGCTGATCGCATAATTGGCGCTGTCGCCGAGGAAATCGAGCGCGTCGGCCTGAAGCGCGCGCGAATCCGCCGCGACACCCGCGACAATCTCGACCCCGAACATCGCGGCGTTGATGATGAGCGCGATCCACAGGATGCGCCGCCAAATGGGGTCATTGAGCGCGGTCTTGCCGCTTTTTCCGGCACAGCATTGATCGGCCATCGCCGAAATTCTCCTGTTATCTTCGAGTCGGCACCCTATATGCACCCTGTAGCAACTACAGGGTCAAGCGATGAAAATCGGCGAACTGTCGCGGGCGACCGGGACCAATATCGAAACCATCCGCTATTATGAGCGCATCGGGCTGCTTCCCGCGCCCGATCGCACCGCCGCGAATTACCGCAGCTATGGCGATACGCACCGGTCGCGGCTGAGTTTTGTGCGCCATTCGCGCGACTTGGGCTTCACGATCGAGGAAATCCGCTCGCTGCTCGACCTGTCGGACGATCCGACACGCGACTGCAGCGAGGCCGACCGCATCGCGACGCGGCATCTGGAACAGGTCGAGGAAAAGATCGCGCAGCTGGCGCTTCTTCGCGACGAGCTCACGCGTATCGTCGGGCGCTGCCGCGGCGGAGTCGCCGCCGATTGCCGCGTGATCGAGGCACTCGGCGATCATCGCCACTGCGAAAGTGCGCATTGATTTAGGGAAATAAGGTGGGACGATTCTGTTGCCCGGCTCGTCCCCAGCCGCTGGTATCCGATTCTGTTGCCCGGTTCGGTCCGAACCGCGTTCTATTTGTCTAACCTTAGGCCGTGAGGCTTATCGGTTAGGCAGCCAGAGCGAGTGCTTCGTTATCGTTAGCACCTATTGGTTTTGAGCCTTGAACGGGTTACTCAGCCCGGGCAAAAATATCGTCTTTGAACACACGTCGATCCTGGTTCGGCCCCGTCAGAAACCCGCGCGCCCATCAAAGAAACGCGGGTTTGTGGTGGAGCCGCCGGGTACTGCCCCCGGGTCCGCTGTGTCTATTCCACGACACCATTTATCACCATAGCCGGCCGAAACCGGCACGAGTGATATAGGGTGTCCGCACGCCGATGGAAAGGGCGCGCGTGCAATTCATCGTGGATAGGTCACACCTTCTTTCTCAGCTCGTCGCGGATTTCGGTAAGGATATCAATCTCGGTCGGGCCTGCTTCGGCCGGCTTGATGAATTTGCTCGCCTGCCGCACCAGCAGGAACACGACGAAGGCGAGCAGGATGAAATTGATCACCGCGGTGACGAAACTGCCGAGGGCCATCACATTCGCGCCGGTCGCCTTCGCCGCCGCCAGCGTCATGCCCGCGGCCACCTTGTCGCCGCCCGACAGCACCAGATACTGGTTGGTGAAATCGACCCCGCCGCCGGTGACGAAGCCGATGAAGGGCATCAGCACATCGTCGGTCAGCGACTTGACGATCGTCCCGAACGCCGCGCCGATGATCACACCGACGGCCAGCCCCATCACATTACCCTGGTTCAGGAATGCCTTGAAATCCTTGATCATATACCAACCCCTTTGGTCGCTGCGCCTGCCCACCCAGAGTGCATGACACGATTATCCGCGTCAATGATTGCGGGGTGCGAAGCGTCTTACTATATTAAACCAGTTGGCGCGGCGCCCTGCCGCGCGGAGGGAGTGTCCGACCATGACTTTGCGTTCCGCCCGTTGGTTGATTGTGCCCGTCGCCGCGATGTCGCTGTCCGCCTGCGGCATCAACAGCGTTCCCACCAAGGAAGAAGCCGCCAAAGCCAAATGGGCGAATGTCGAAGCCGCGTACCAGCGCCGCGCCGACCTGATCCCCAACCTCGTCGAAACCGCCAAGGGCGCTTCGCAGATCGAGCAGTCGACGCTCGAAGGCGTGATCCAGGCGCGCGCCTCGGCGACGCAGGTCAAGCTCAGCACCGACGACCTCGAAGATCCCGCCAAGGTGCAGGCGTTCCAGCAGGCGCAGGGACAGGTTTCGGGCGCGCTCGGCCGCCTTCTTGCCACGGTCGAAGCCTATCCCGACCTCAAGAGCCAGGCGCGCTTCGCCGACCTGATGACCCAGCTCGAAGGCACCGAAAACCGGATCAACGTCTCGGTCCAGGATTATAATGGCGCGGTGCAGGATTATAACACGACGATCCGCACCTTCCCCGACATCATCGGCGCCAAGATCGTCCATGGCGCGCAGCCGATGACCCCGTACAAGGCGATCACCCCCAACGCCAACCAGGCGCCGAAGGTCGATTTCGGCAAATAAAGTGGCCCTGACCGCCCTTTTGCGTCCACTGGTAACAGCGGCCCTGACCGGGCTGCTGGTACTGGCGGGACCCGCCGCTGCGCAGACCTTTCCCAAGCTCGCGGGCAATCCGGTCGTCGATCAGGCTGACATCATCCCCGCGGCCGAGGAAGCGGCGCTAAACGCGCAGCTCCTCGACCTCGAGAAGACGACCGGGCACCAGCTCGTCGTCGCGACGGTCAGCGACCTCGAAGGCAATGATGTTTCGGAATATGGCTACAAGCTGGGCCGAGCCTGGGGGATCGGCGACGAGGCGAAGGACGACGGCGTCGTTTTCCTGATCGCGCCGAACGAACGGCGGATGAATATCGCGGTCGGCCTCGGGCTCGAACCGGTGCTGACCGACGCGCTGTCGGGGCGGATCATCCGCGACGTCGTGACGCCCAAGTTCAAGGCAGGCGACATGCCGGGTGGCATCCAGGACGGCGTCAATGCGATCGCGCAGCAGATCCAGCTGCCGCCCGAAGAAGCCGCGGCGCGGGCGAAAGCGGCAGACGCCGCCGAGCGCGACCGCGCCAACGACGGCAATTTCGGCGGGCTTTTCTTCGTCGGCTTCATCATCCTGATCTTTTTCGTCCTGCCGATGCTCTCGCGCCTCGGGCGGCGGGGGAAGAAACGGGGCAAGGGCCGGCCCTGGGATGCGCCGATCATCATCTGGGGCGGCGGCGACGACGACCATTGGGGCGGCGGTGGCTGGGGCGGTGGCGGCGGTTCCTCATGGGGCGGCGGTGGCGGCGGCTTTGGCGGCTTCTCGGGCGGCGGCGGCTCCTTCGGGGGCGGCGGCGCCTCCGGCGGCTGGTAGGGGACGCAGGATATGCCACATAAAGTCAGCCATGTGAGCGAAGCCGATCACGACATCGTGACCGCGGCGGTCGCCGCGGCCGAGGCGCACACCAGCGGCGAGATCGTCACCGTCGTCGCGGCGAAATCGAACGATTATGACGATGTCGCGCTCGTCTGGGCGAGCGTCATCGCCTTTATTGCGATGTCGGTGATCGCGCTGTTCCCCGACTTTTACCGCGGCCTGTACGACCGGCTCACAGGCGGCTGGGGGCACGATCTCACCGCCAATCAATGGCTTGGAACGGTAATTGCCGTCGGCGTGCTCAAATGGATCGGCATGTGGCTGATTCTGCTGTGGCGGCCGCTACGGATGGCGCTGACCCCGCGCGCGATCAAGGCGCAGCGTGTCCGCGCGCGCGCGATCGACCTGTTCAAGGTCGGGACCGAGGCCAAGACGCTCGGCCGCACCGGCGTCCTCCTCTACCTCAGCCTGAAAGAGCATCGCGCCGACATCGTCGCCGACGAAGCGATCGCCGCAAAGGTCACGCCCGAAATCTGGGGCAATGCGATGGCCGGCCTGATCGAGCGCGTGCGCGTCGGCAAGCCCGGCGAAGGCATGGCCGAGGCGGTGCGCCAGATGGGCATCGTCCTCGCCGAACATTTCCCCAAGGGCGATGAAAATCCCAACGAACTTCCCGACCGCCTGATCGAACTTTAGGCCTGTCGTCATTGCGAGGGCCGGAGGCCCGTGGCAATCCAGAGCGGTGCAAGGCCTCTCTGGATTGCTTCCGCCGGCCTTCGCCGGAGTCACAATGACGATAAGGACAGATATGACCCGCCCCTCCCCCGACGCCCCCATCGAGACGCGATGGGAAGGCCGCTTCATTTCCGTCAAGCAGCAGGGAAATTGGGAATATGTCTCGCGCGCCCGCGGCATTCACGCCGCGGTGATCCTCGCGATCGACGAGGGCGATGATGGTCGCCACGTCATATTGGTCGAACAATATCGGGTACCGCTCAAGATCAACTGCCTCGAACTGCCCGCTGGGCTGGTCGGCGACGACACCGCGGGCGAGGCATCGGAGATCGCGGCGCAGCGCGAGCTTGAGGAGGAAACGGGCTATCGCGCCGCCAACTGGCGCACCGTCGGCGAATTCTACAGTTCGCCTGGCATGGTCAGCGAAAGCTTCACGCTGCTGATCGCGACCGGGCTGACCAGGGTCGGCGAAGGCGGCGGGGTCGATGGCGAGGACATCCTCGTCCACCGCGTGCCGCTGGACAGCGTCGCCGATTTCGTCGCGGCAAAGCGCGCCGAAGGCTGCGGGATCGATGTGCGTGTCGCGATGCTGCTGGCGGGCGGATTGCTCCGACTTTAGCGCGCGCCGAATCGCCAACGCAGCAACGGGCGTGCCAGCAGCAGGCCGGCAAGGAACCCGCCGACATGCGCCCAGATCGCCACCGCACCAAAACCGCCGCCGCCGGCGAAACCAAGCAGCAGCTGAAGCCCGATCCACGCCGCGGCGAGCCATAGCGCGCGCACCCAATGCCCCGGGATCGGTCCGATCGCGGTCGCCTGCGAGCGGCTGAAGATCAGGGCATACACCGCGATCAGCGCCGAGATCGCACCGCTGGCGCCGATCATCGGCACCGCCGATTGCGGGTCGGAAAGAAATTGCGCGAGCGCACCGCCATAAGCGCCGGCGAGCAGCACCACCGCCATCGCCTTCGCCCCGAGCGGCGCCTCAAGCTGGCGCCCGATGAAAAGTAGTACGATGACGTTGAAGACGATGTGCAGCACCCCGCCGTGCAGCAGGGCCGATGTCAGCGGGGTCAGTATGAAGGGCACCATCGTCCCGGGCGGCAGGATCAGCTCGCTGCCGAAACGCGCAGGGATAAACCCCGCGCGCACGATCGCGTCGACCTGAAATCCGGTGATCGACAGAAGGACGAAGACGATGACGCAGACGAGCGCATAGCCCGTGACCAGCGGCGCGTCGTGCGGCTTCATCGTCAAAAATCCATCAGATGAATTCGATCTTCTTCACCAGATAATATTTGTCGCCCGCGGGCACGGTGACTTCGATCTCGTCCTCGACGCGGCGGCCGATCAACGCGCGGCCGAGCGGCGAATTATAGCTGATCTTGCCGTCCTTGGCGTCCGCCTCGGCCTGACCGACGATCTGATACTTCACCGGCTTGTCGTCCTCGTCGGCGAGGGTGACGGTCGCACCGAACACGATACGGTCGCCCGACAGCGTCGTCGGGTCGATGACCTGTGCGCGCGACAGACGATCTTCGAGGTCGCCGATCGTCGCTTCGACTTGGCCCTGACGCTCCTTCGCGGCGTGATATTCGGCATTTTCCGAAAGGTCGCCATGCGCGCGCGCTTCCTCGATCGCATCGACGATCAACGGTCGCTCGGCCTTGAGTGCGGTGAGCTGCGTGCTCAGCTTCTCATAGCCTTCTGCCAGCATCGGCACCTTTTCAACGCTTGCCATTATCCTGTTGTCCTTCGTCAATAATCCAGCGCCAGCGAAGTTTCGCCGGGCGGCTGCGCCGCTGTTCCGTCAATGTCGGGGGGTGGAGCGGTGGTTCAATAATAGTCCTGAAGCGGCTTTACTTCAAGAGAGTGCGAGCGGAGCGCGCCGATCGCCTGCGTCGATGCATCGCTCGCCGCAGCCGTCGTGTAGTAGGCGATATCGGCCGCGAGCGCCGACGCGCGGATCGATTGCGAGTCCTGAAGCGACTGCCACCCTTCGGTGGTGTTGAAGATCAGCTGCACGTCGCCGTCCTTGATCCGGTCGACGATATGCGGGCGGCCTTCGGCAACCTTGTTGACGCGCTCGACCTCAATGCCCTGCTCGATCAGATAGTCGGCGGTGCCGCCGGTCGCGATCACCTTCCAGCCCCAGTCGGTCAGCTGGCGCACCGCGCCGATGATGCGCGGCTTGTCGCTGTCCTTGACCGACACGAAGACGCGCCCCTCGGTCGGCAGGCGGTCGCCCGCGCCGAGCTGCGCCTTGGCGAAAGCAAGGTTGAAATTGCTGTCGATTCCCATGACTTCGCCGGTGGACTTCATTTCGGGCGACAGCACCGGATCGGTGCCGGGGAAGCGCGCGAAGGGGAAGACCGCTTCCTTCACCGCGACATGCGCGATGTCGCGGTTGATCTTCGGCAGGTCGGCGAGCTTTTCGCCCGCCATCACCCGCGCCGCGATCTTGGCGATCGGCGAGCCCACCGCCTTGGCGACGAAGGGTACGGTGCGGCTGGCGCGCGGGTTGACCTCGATCAGGAAGACCTCGTCGCCCTTGACCGCGAACTGGATGTTCATGAGGCCGCGAACTTCGAGCGCGCGTGCGAGCGCTTCGGTCTGGCGTTCGATCTCGGCGACGATCTTGTCGGACAGGCTGTACGGCGGGATCGAGCAGGCGCTGTCGCCCGAATGGACGCCGGCTTCCTCGATGTGCTGGAGCACGCCCGCGACGACGACATCGGTCCCGTCGCACAGCGCATCGACATCGACCTCGATCGCGTCGCGCAGATAGCGGTCGATCAGCACCGGGGAATCGCCCGACACCTGCACCGCGGTCTCGATATAATTTTCGAGCTGCGCCTGGTCGTCGACGATCTCCATCGCGCGGCCGCCGAGCACGTAGCTCGGGCGCGTGAGCACCGGGTAACCGATGCGCGCCGCGACTGCGACGGCTTCCTCGCGGCTGCGCGCGATGCCGTTTTCGGGCTGCTTGAGGCCAAGCTTGTTGACGAGCGCCGCAAAGCGCTCGCGGTCTTCAGCGAGGTCGATCGCGTCGGGCGAGGTGCCGAGGATCGGGATGCCCGCGTCGGACAATGCCTGCGCGAGCTTCAGCGGCGTCTGCCCGCCGAACTGGACGATCACGCCGACGAGTTCGCCCTTCGACATTTCGACGTGCAATATTTCGAGCACGTCCTCGGCGGTCAGCGGTTCGAAATAGAGGCGGTCCGACGTGTCATAATCGGTCGAAACCGTCTCCGGGTTGCAGTTGATCATGATCGTTTCATAGCCTGCCTCTTCGAGCGCGAAGCAGGCGTGGCAGCAGCAATAATCGAACTCGATCCCCTGCCCGATCCGGTTCGGGCCGCCTCCGAGGATGACGACCTTCTGGCGATCCGACGGGTTCGCCTCATTCTCGGGCTCGCCGAAGGTCGGGGCTTCATAGGTCGAATAGAGATAGGGGGTCTTTGCAGCGAATTCGGCTGCGCAGGTGTCGATCATCTTGAACACCGGACGCACGCCAAGCTTGTGGCGCAGCGCGCGCACTTCGGCCTCGGTGACGCCGCCGGTCATCGCCTTCACCGCATCGTGGATCAGCCCGCTGCCGCGCGCGGTCGCACGGCGCGTGCCGGGGTGGAGGTTCGCTGACTGGAGCGCCAGATAGGCCAGACGCTTGTCGGAAAAGCCCATCGCTTTCAATTTGCGCAGCGCTTCGGCATCGCGCGGCAGGCCGTTTTTGCACACCTCGACCTCAGCCGCGACGATCTCGGCGATGCGTTCGAGGAACCACATGTCGTAACCCGCGACGCGGTTGATCTCGGCGAGCGGCAGCCCCTCGCGGATCGCCTGCGCGGCGTTGAGCAGCCGGTCGGGGGTGCGCTTCGCAAGTTCGCTGCGCAGCTGGTCGTGCGTCGCGCCCTTGAGGCGGTCGACGAAGTTGAAGCCGCTCAGGCCGGTCTCGAGGCCGCGCAGCGCCTTTTGCAGGCTTTCGTGGATCGTACGGCCGATCGCCATCACTTCGCCAACCGATTTCATCGCGGTCGACAGCGTCGCCTCGGCGCCCTTGAACTTTTCGAAGGCAAACCGGGGTATCTTGGTGACGACATAGTCGATCGTCGGTTCGAACGACGCGGGGGTGACCCCGGTGATGTCGTTCATGATCTCATCGAGCGTGTAGCCGACCGCGAGCTTTGCCGCGACCTTGGCGATCGGAAAGCCCGTCGCTTTCGACGCGAGCGCCGACGAACGCGACACGCGCGGGTTCATCTCGATCACGATCAGGCGGCCGTCCTTGGGGTTCACCGCGAACTGGACGTTCGACCCGCCCGTCTCGACGCCGATCTCGCGCAGCACCGCGATGCTCGCGTTGCGCATGATCTGATATTCCTTGTCGGTCAGCGTCAGCGCCGGCGCGACGGTGATGGAATCGCCCGTGTGGACGCCCATCGGATCGACATTTTCGATCGAGCAGATGATGATGCAATTGTCCTTGCGGTCGCGCACCACCTCCATCTCGAACTCCTTCCAGCCGAGGAGCGATTCCTCGATCAGGACTTCGGTGGTGGGCGAGGCGATCAGGCCGCCGCGGACAATATGCTCGAATTCCTCGCGGTTATACGCGATGCCACCGCCGGTGCCGCCCATGGTAAAGCTGGGGCGGATGATCGACGGCAGGCCGGTGCGTTCGAGCACCGCGAACGCCTCGTCGAGCGTGTGCGCAATGCCCGAGCGCGCGCTTTCCAGCCCGATCTTGTCCATCGCGTCGCGGAACTTGATCCGGTCCTCGGCCTTGTCGATCGCCTCGGCATCGGCGCCGATCATCTCGACGCCATATTTCTCCAGCGTCCCGTCGTTGAACAAAGCCAGCGCGGTGTTGAGCGCGGTCTGCCCGCCCATCGTCGGCAGCACCGCGTCGGGGCGCTCCTTCGCGATGATCTTCGCGACGATCTCGGGCGTGATCGGCTCCACATAGGTCGCGTCGGCGAGGTCGGGATCGGTCATGATCGTCGCGGGGTTGGAGTTGACGAGGACGATGCGATAGCCCTCCTCCTTCAGCGCCTTGATCGCCTGCGTCCCCGAATAGTCGAACTCGCACGCCTGACCGATAACGATCGGGCCGGCGCCGATGACGAGGATGGATTGGATGTCGGTTCTTTTGGGCATTTATTTTCCAAAGATGTGCTGAATGACTAAATCTAAAAGCTTCTGAGCGGCAGCGCCGATCACGTGCCCTTGGTATTTTTGGATTAGCATCCCCAGCATCCGAACAAGGGTTTCGTACATGAGGTAAGCTCGTACTGAGTCAGCACGAACGAGTTCTCTCGCCGCGGCAAGTTGGGCAACGAACCGATCCCTCAGATCGACATCACCATCGACGGAGTTCTCTTTCTTAAGAGAGCTGGCAAGTTGTTGGGCTGTCTCGTCGATTGCTTTGCGTTCGTTGTCATTCAAATGCACAACGCGATCGGACGCAGGAATCTTTAGACTAGATTCTACATTTTCAATCGCGCTTAGATCGCTCTCACGTGAGTAGGCACCAAAAATATCGTCAAAAAGATGCGCACCAACAGTTTGATACTGTTTGGTGGTTTCATCATTTTGTAAAGTTTGAGCACGAAATTTCGTGAGTTTTTCAGAATCGACGCAATAATATTCGCCAGCAACCGGATGATGCTGAATGGCCACATTGCCGCTTTCAATCATCCGATCGAAAATATCCGAAGCTAACCCAAGGTATGGCCGACACACTTCAGGTCCGAAGCGTTCCACCGACACGGTTATTCGTTCCGAAATCCACTCAACGATTGCGGTTCGGCGGACATATCCCGCAGGGATGTCCTTCTTCCATGAAGACGTCTGCCAAAAGAAGGACTCAACATAAGGCTCGATTGGCGGAAGCGTCACTTCAGCCCCCCGACAAACTTCTCAAACAGATAGAAGCTGTCCTGCGGCCCCGGGCTTGCCTCGGGGTGATATTGCACGCTGAACGCGTTCTTCCCCGTGATCGCGATGCCGCAGTTCGATCCGTCGAACAGGCTCTTGTGCGTTTCGACCACGCCGACGGGCAGCGTCGCGGCGTCAACCGCGAAGCCGTGGTTCATGCTGGTGATCTCGACCACGCCGTCTTCCGCGCGCTGCACCGGATGGTTCGCGCCGCGGTGGCCCTGATGCATCTTCACGGTCTTTGCGCCCGCCGCGATGCCCAGCATCTGGTGGCCGAGACAGATGCCGAAGATCGGCACGTCGCGTTCGAGCAGCCCCTGGATCACCGGCACCGCATAGTCGCCCGTCGCCGCGGGGTCGCCGGGGCCGTTCGAGAGGAACACGCCCGCGGGATTATGCCCCAGCACCTCGTCGAGGCTCGCGGTCGCGGGCACCACGGTGACGCGCGCGCCGGCCTTTACCAGGTTGCGGAAGATATTGTCCTTCGCGCCATAATCGATCGCGACGACATGCGGCCGCTCGCCGCCTTCTTCGGTCGCATAGCCATGCCCCAGCGTCCACGCGCCGCCGGTCCAGTCGCCGGTGTCGGTGCGGCTGACCGCCTTCGCAAGGTCCATGCCCTCGAGCCCCGCCCAGCCGCGCGCCATGGCGAGCAGCTCGTCGATGTCGAACTTGCCGTCGGGGCTGTGCGCGATCACGCCGTTCGGCGCACCCGCGTCGCGGATGCGGCGCGTCAATGCGCGCGTGTCGATCCCGGCAAGTCCGATGACGCCCTGTTCGATCATCCACTCGGGGAGCGTCTGCACGCTGCGGAAGTTGCTGGGCTGCGTCGGCAGCTCGCGCGTGATGCAGCCGAGCGCGCCGTGCACGCCGCGCTCCATATCCTCGGGGTTCGCGCCGACATTGCCGATATGCGGGAAGGTGAAAGTGACGATCTGACCCGCATAGCTGGGGTCGGTCAGGATTTCCTGATAGCCCGTCATCGACGTATTGAAACAAATCTCGCCCACAGCGGCGCCGCTCGCGCCGTAACCCACGCCCCACAGGATCGTGCCATCGGCGAGGACAAGGACGCCAGTCGCGCCAGATGGCTGGCTTTTGGGCGCGGCAGAGGGGTTGGCAGGTGCCATTCAACATGCTCCGGACGGGGGGCTAAACGGCCGACCAAGTAGGAGGCAAAAAAGTGATTCACAAGCTATCGGATTAGGAAACTTCTCGCTAGAGAGGGCCTTTCCGAAATTTGCAGCGCATGGGGACACGCATGATTCGTGACGACATCAAGGCTGCGCAGGTCGCGGCGATGAAGGCCGGCGACAAGGCGCGGCTCGGCACCATCCGGCTGATGCTGGCCAAGATCAAGGACAAGGACATCGAGCTGCGCACCGGCACCGCGCCGGCCGACGACGATGTGCTCGTTACCGACGTGCTCCAGAAAATGGTCAAGCAGCGCCGCGAATCGATCACCATGTACGAACAGGGTGGGCGTCAGGAGCTTGCCGACATCGAGGCGGCCGAGGTTGTCGTGATCGAGGATTTCCTGCCCGCGCAGCTGAACGACGACGATGCTGCCGCCGCGATCAAGGCGATCGTGGTCGAGCTGGGTGCCGAAAGCCTGAAGGATATGGGCAAGGTGATGGCGGCGGTAAAGGACCGGCTGGGTTCGCAGCTTGATATGAGCAAGGCGTCGGGTTGGGTGAAGGCGGCGCTCTCCTGAGACATGCCCTCCCCTAACCCCTCCCGCAAGCGGGAGGGGGACAAGGTGGCCGCGAGCGTATATTCTCCCCTCCCGCTTGCGGGAGGGGTCGGGGGAGGGCCTGTTTGGACAAGGGCTATAAACGACCGACAATGCGCTCCCGCGAGCTAAGGCTGAACGCGACCGATGCCGAACGAAAGCTCTGGGCGCAACTGAGCGCTCGCAAAGTCTCCGGCATTCGCTTTAACCGCCAATTCCCCATCGACCCTTTCATCTGCGATTTCGTCTCGCGCACCGCCAAACTCGTTATCGAAGTCGATGGTGGGCAGCATGCAGTTGATGTAGAAAAAGACGAGGCGCGGACGGCCTATTTACAATCACAGGGTTATCAGGTGATCCGTTTCTGGAACAATGATGTGTTGGAACGGATCGAGGGCGTCGTGGGCGAAATCGAACGAGCGCTTGCGGACATCCCCTCCCCTAACCCCTCCCGCAAGCGGGAGGGGGACTCTTGACCCTCACCCCGCAATGGCTGGACGAACTGCGCTCGCGGATCACGCTGTCGACGCTCATTGGGCGGACGGTGAAGGTCACGCGTGCGGGGCGCGAATATAAAGCCTGCTGCCCCTTCCATAACGAGAAGACGCCCAGCTTCACGATCAACGACGAAAAGGGCTTCTACCACTGTTTCGGCTGCTCGGCGCATGGCGATGCGATCCGCTGGATGACCGACCAGCGCGGACTGTCGTTCATGGACGCGGTCAAGGAACTCGCCGCCGAAGCCGGGATGGAAGTTCCCGCCGCCGACCCGCGCGCCGCGAAAAAGGCCGAGGAGGCGGCGAGCCTGCGCGACGTCGTCCAAGGCGCCGCCGACTGGTTCACGCAGCAACTTGGCAGCAGCAACGGCGCCCCGGCGCGCGAGTATCTCGCGAAGCGCGGCATTTCGGAGGCGACGCGCAAGGCATTCGGCTTCGGCCTCGCGCCCGACAGCCGCAGCGCGCTTAAGGAGGCGCTCAAGAAATTCCCGACCGCGATGCTCGTCGAATCGGGGATGCTGATCGCGGTCGAAGAGAAAGAGCCCTACGACCGTTTCCGCGGCCGCCTGATGATCCCGATCCGCGATGCGCGCGGGCGGGTGATCGCGTTCGGCGGGCGCATTCTTGGCGACGGCGAGCCTAAATATCTGAACTCGCCCGACACGCCGCTCTTCGACAAGGGCCGCGTCCTCTATAATCTCGACAAGGCGTCGCCGGCGTCGCGGCAGACGAACCGCATCATCGTCGTCGAAGGTTATATGGACGTGATTGCGCTCGCCGAGGCGGGGATCGCCGACGCCGTAGCGCCGCTCGGCACCGCGCTGACCGAGGCGCAGCTCGGGCTGATCTGGCGGATGGTGCCGGTGCCGGTGCTCTGCTTCGACGGCGATGCAGCGGGGCAGAAAGCGGCGATGCGTGCCGCAATGCGCGCGCTCCCCCTGCTTCGTCCGGGTTTCAGCCTTGCCTTTGCCACGCTGCCCGCGGGGCAGGACCCCGACGACATTGTTCGCGCACGCGGCTCCGAGGGCTTCAACGCGATCCTCGACGAGACGCAGCCGCTCGTCGAGCGACTCTGGGCGCATGAGGTCGCAGCGGGGCCGCTTGCGACCCCTGAGGAGCGCGCCGCGCTCAAGACGCGTCTGCTCGCGCATGCCGATGCGATCGAGGATGCCGACGTCCGCCACCATTATCGCGAGGCGTTTCGCGAGCGGCTCGATATGCTGTTCGCGCGCAAACAGCCCGAGCGCCCTCAGCGCCAGCCTTGGACGCCGAACCCGCCGCGTGGAGGCGGCAATCGCCGCTTCGGCCCCGACCCGCGATTGCAACCTCCGGCCGACGAGACGCGTTCCATCGGGCAGGCCGGGATTTCGGCGCCTTATGTCGCGGCGCTGATCGGCGGATTGCTGCGTTACCCCGAGGCGCTCCGGCGCAACGAGGAGGCGCTGACGCGGCTGCCGGTGAGCGATTCAAGCGACGCCGAACTGCTCGGCGTAATGCTTGACAGCGCGATGCGTCAGGAAGGGCTTGATTGCGAGGGGTTGCTTGCCATATTGGAGCCAATGAAAGTGTATAATAGGGCGATGACATTGCTCAGAGCCGACGGAATGCACTTCTCGTTCAATCGCAGGCTGGAAAGCAAGGAAGAGGCCGCAGCGGCGCGGGAAACGGCGCTTCGCGACCTTGATGAATATATCGGTGTGCTGGTGACCCAGCCCGAAATCCGGGAGCGGCTTGCCGAAGCCACCGCGGATTTCCAGCGCACGATGGACGACGAAGGATTCGCGCGGCAGCAGAAGCTGTCCGCCATGGATAAAGAATTGACCCGCCGCCTGGCTGCGCTGTCCGAAGACAGCAACCAGAGCTGAACGATTACGCCCTTAGGCAGGAACCACGAATGGCCACCAAAAGCACCGCCGACACCGATACCGACACCGACAGCCCGCTGATCGACCTCAACGAGGCCGACGTCAAAAAGCTGATCGCACGCGGCAAGAAGCGCGGTTACCTGACCTATGACGAGCTGAACGCGGCGCTGCCGCAGGACGAGATGTCGTCCGAGCAGATCGAGGATATCATGTCGGCGATTTCCGACATGGGCATCAACATCGTAGAAAGCGATGAGGATGTGCAGGAAGAGGCCGACCAGGAGCCCGACGACGAAGTCGATGTCAGCGCCGGCACCGGTTCGGTTTCGAACCCCGCGATCGAAAAGAAGAAGGAAACGGTCGATCGCACCGACGATCCCGTTCGCATGTACCTGCGCGAAATGGGCGCGGTCGAGCTGCTCAGCCGCGAAGGCGAAATCGCGATCGCGAAGCGCATCGAGGCGGGCCGCGACACGATGATCCTTGGGCTGTGCGAAAGCCCGCTGACCTTCAACGCGATCATCGACTGGTCGACCGCGCTCAACAATGGCGACATGCAGCTGCGCGAGATCGTCGACCTCGAAGCGATGCTCTCGAAGGACCCCGCGCCCGAGAATATGGACGAAGAGGGCGCCGAGGACGACGGCGAGATCAGCGAAAAGACCGCCGGCGTTTCGTTCAAGGACGAGGACGAAGTCGAGGAAGAACCCTCGGCTGACGGCGACGACGAGGACGGCGAAGGCTCGTCGGGCAAGCGCGAAAGCTTCGAGGAGGATGAGGAAGACAACACCCTCAGCCTCGCGGCGATGGAAGAGCTGCTGAAGCCCGACGCGCTCGAAAAGTTCGCGAACATCACCAAGAGCTTCAAGGCCTTCTCGAAGCTGCAGGAAGCGCGCCTCGAAGCGCTCTCGGGCGGCGAGGAATTTCCGTCGGCGTCGGAAAAGAAATACCACAAGCTGCGCGAGGAACTCACCGCGCAGGTCGAGAGCGTGCAGTTCCACGGCACCAAGATCGAATATCTGGTCGACCAGCTCTACAGCTATAACCGCCGGCTGACCGCGCTCGGCGGCCAGATGCTGCGCCTGGCCGAGCGCCACAAGGTGCCGCGCAAGTCGTTCCTCGACAATTATGTCGGGCGCGAGCTCGAAGAGAATTGGATCGAGAGCGTCAGCGGGCTCGACAAGAAATGGGCCGCCTTCGCCGAGAATGAAGCCGGCGCGGTCGACCGCATCCGCATCGAAATCAGCGAAATCGCGCAGGCGGCAGGCATGAGCCTGACCGAATTCCGCCGCGTCGTGAACATGGTCCAGAAGGGCGAGCGCGAAGCGCGCATCGCCAAGAAGGAAATGGTCGAGGCGAACCTGCGCCTCGTGATCTCGATCGCCAAGAAATACACGAACCGCGGCCTGCAATTCCTCGACCTGATCCAGGAAGGCAATATCGGCCTGATGAAGGCGGTGGACAAGTTCGAGTATCGCCGCGGCTACAAGTTCAGCACCTATGCGACCTGGTGGATCCGTCAGGCGATCACCCGCTCGATCGCCGATCAGGCGCGCACGATCCGCATCCCGGTCCACATGATCGAGACGATCAACAAGCTGGTCCGTTGCAGCCGCCAGTTCCTCCACGAAAGCGGCCGCGAGCCGACCCCCGAGGAAATGGCCGAGCGTCTGTCGATGCCGCTCGAAAAGGTCCGCAAGGTGATGAAGATCGCCAAGGAGCCGATCAGCCTCGAAACGCCGATCGGCGACGAGGAAGACAGCCATCTCGGCGATTTCATCGAGGACAAGAATGCCGTCATCCCGGTCGATGCCGCGGTGCAGTCGAACCTCAAGGAAACGGTCACGCGCGTCCTCGCGTCGCTGACCCCGCGTGAGGAGCGTGTTCTGCGCATGCGCTTCGGCATCGGGATGAACACCGACCACACGCTGGAGGAAGTCGGCCAGCAGTTCAGCGTGACGCGCGAACGCATCCGCCAGATCGAGGCGAAGGCGCTCCGCAAGCTGAAGCACCCGAGCCGCAGCCGCAAGATGCGCAGCTTCCTCGACCAGTAAGGCCGAAGACAGAGAAATTTCAGGGGCGGTCCGGTGACGGGCCGCCCCTTTTCTATGCCTTTGCGAGATTGGAAGCCGTCGTTGCTTCACATCCTTCGTCATCCCGGACTTGATCCGGGAGCCCGCTTTTTGAGCCACCGACTGGCTTCGACTTCAAGCTGGACCCCGGATCAAGTCCGGGGTGACGATGATTGATAAGTCCCTTCAGGTTGAGACCAGCCACGCCCGAATGTTGCGATGCACAATTTTTTTGTCCCGCGATCTTTAAATCTTCATATTTGTCCACCAGATAGCGCTCGTCACGCGATGCAGAGCGCTTCATGAAGGGTTCAGGCGCCACCCATCAAATGGCAATCATTCCCACAAGGTGGGATTGATTCACGATCCAGAGCAGGCCGCCCAACGCGGCTGATACAAAAAAGCTCGGAAATCTGGGGCTCGCGAAAATTGGCACGACCTTTGCGATGCATTCGGCATCGGCGCGGGGCAGTGCCTGCAGCCAAAGGGAAAGACAAAAAAGATGGAAAACGAAACCACCAACCTCTTCCGCCGCCGCGATACCTTCTTCGGTATCTGCGAGGCCGTTGGCCAGGATTTTGGCTTCAACCCGTTGTGGTTGCGCCTCGCCTTCGTCGCGCCGCTCTTCTTCTTCCCGGTCCAGACCTTCATCGGCTATTTCGCCCTTGGCCTGGTCGTGCTCGCCTCGCGCCTGATCTTCCCCGCCAAGGCGGCGGCCCAGCCCGCGCCGAACGCGATCGACGTCGCCGCGCCGCAGGCTAAAAAGACCGAGGAACTCGCACTCGCAGCTTGAGCAGGGCCGGCCGGACACTCTCTCCCTTGAGTCCGGCCACCCCGCTCCAATGGCGTCCCCCCGGCGCCATATCGATGGGACCGGCAAGCTTCTCCCCGGGGCTTGCCGGTCTCTTTGGTTTCCTTGCTCCTGTTGTCCCTGACTGGAACAGCCCCGCGGCAAATCAAAGCGCCGCTTATAAACGCGTCGTTTACGACGTTGATCTATGACCGATCGCTGTAATTCCACTGGCTTGGGCTCCGGCGCCCCGCCACAGCGAGGATCAAGCCTTGAGCCAGTCGCCCCAGCCCAAAGCACAGACGCGCGGCGTCGCCGAATTGCTCGATGCGCTGGTCGCCAGCGACGGCACCGGCGCGCATCCGCACGTCCGCTCGGGCGCCCTGTCGAGCGGGTCCGAGGCGATGCGCAACCTCGCCGACGCGGTGCATTTTCTTTGCCTGCTGCACGGCCGTTATCCGGGCGTGATCGACAATGCCGCGCGCAAGGCGGTCGACCCCGCGTCGCGCCAGTGGATGGCCCAGGCGGCCGATGCCTTCGTCCAGGAACGTGCCTTCCTGACCAAGATCGCCTCGGCGGTCGGCCCGGTGCCGAGCACGCAAGGCCAGGCGCAATGCGAAGCCGCGGTCGCCGCGCAGCGCAAGGCGATCGACATGCTCGCCGAATCGGACCGCCACGGGTGCGCGCTCGGCGCCGCGATCGCGCTGACGCTCGATTGGCGGACGATCCGCGTATTGCTCGACATCAGCGCGCTTCGGCTCGACCTCAGTCCCCCGACCTGCACCCTCCCCGACCTCCGCGAAACCGCCCGGCTCGCCGCAACCGTCGCCGGAACGTCTGCAGTTGAACGCGCGATGGTATTCGGCGCCCAGCAGCTGATCACCCAGCACAGTGGCCTGTGGGACCTGATGGCCGCGCGCGCCGCGAGCCGCCTGCATCCCTGACATTTCCTCCCCTCCCGCCTGCGGGAGAGGTAGCGAGACTTGCGGACTTGTCCGCTAGTCGCAGCGGGGTGGACCGATCCACCTCAGCTGCTCGCTTCGCTCGGCCCAGCCCCTCCCGCAAGCGGGAAGGGAGACTCGCTTGCACCCTCTCCCTCCCCCCGCTATGCCAGCTTGACGTTCACGTTAAGGGAAAGAGCCGATGCGTTTCGAAGGCACCAGCGCCTATATCGCCACCGACGACCTGAAGGTCGCGGTCAACGCCGCGACCTTGCTGCGCCGTCCGCTGCTCGTGAAGGGCGAACCCGGCACCGGCAAGACCGTGCTCGCCGAGGAAATCGCGAAAGCGTTCGACGCGCCGCTGATCACGTGGAACATCAAATCGACCACGAAAGCCCAACAGGGCCTGTACGAATATGATGCGGTCGCGCGCCTGCGCGACGGCCAGCTCGGCGAAGAGCGCGTCCACGACATCCGCAACTATATCCGCAAGGGCAAATTGTGGGAGGCGTTCACCTCGCCCAAGCTGCCCGTGCTACTGATCGACGAAATCGACAAGGCCGACATCGAATTCCCGAACGACCTGCTCCAGGAACTCGATCGCATGGCGTTCCATGTCTATGAGACCGACGAGGCGGTGACCGCGAAGGAACGCCCGATCGTCGTCATCACTTCGAACAATGAAAAGGAACTGCCCGACGCCTTCCTGCGCCGCTGTTTCTTCCACTATATCAAATTCCCCGACCGCGATACGATGGCCGAAATCGTCGAGGTCCATTTCCCGGGCATCCAGAAGACGCTCGTCAGCCGCGCGATGGACATCTTCTACGAGGTTCGCGACGTGCCGGGCCTCAAGAAAAAGCCGTCGACGAGCGAGCTGATCGACTGGCTCAAGCTGCTTCTGAATGAAGACATGCCGCTCGAAGTCCTGCAGAACCGCGACGTCGGCAAGGCGATCCCGCCGCTCCACGGCGCGTTGCTCAAGAATGAACAGGACGTGATGCTGTTCGAAAAGCTGGCGTTCATGGCGCGCCGTCAGGGAAGTTAGGCCTCAATGTCCTCCCTGTGCCGAAGGCATGGGGAGGTGGCAGCGCGAAGCGCTGACGGAGGGGTATTAGCGCGACGTCGCCACGCCACCCCTCCACCACGCCCCCGATGGGCGCGGTCCCCCTCCCCATCGCTTCGCGACAGGGAGGATCAATCTCTATAACTGATACGCGACCTCGACATCGCCCCAGCGGCGGCCGTTGATGATCGCGGGCATATAGACGTTGCGCACGGTCACATAATTGATGCCGTCGCCTTCTTGCCGATAGACCGTCATAAAAAGGGGCGCAGTGCTGCGCTTCGCCGCAGCGTCGGTCGCGTCGTACAGGATGCGGCCATTGCGACAATGCGCGGTGTCATGCTCGAGGTCGCCGGTCGGCGCGCGCGAACATTCGGTGATATGCGTCGGCAGAAAGCCGTTCATGTCGCCCGCCGACGACATCTTGATCTCGGGATGCTGCGCCACGATGCGATCGAACAGCGGACGCCAGTGCGCGTCGGCCCAGTCGCTGAGCGTCGTGCGAAAACGTTCGGGGTTGGAATTCGGGACGCGGACATAATCGGTGTCGAAGAGCTGTTCCATCGACAGCTCGCCGCGCGCAACAGCGGCTTCGGCCAGCCCGACGAATTCATCGCGCACCTTCGCCGCCAAGGCGACGATCGCCGAATCCTGCGGACTGACCCCCGCCGAGATCACCGCGTTGAACATGCGGTTCGACACATGCTCCATCGACAGGATCGAATCGCGCGTGCCCACCAGGGTCGAACTATTGTCGCGAACCGAGGTAACGACGCTGTCGAGCGCGTCGCGCACCTTCGCGCCATTGGCATGCACCATCGCGCTCGATTGCGCGATGCGGTCGCTCTGGTCGTCGAGCAGCGCGACGAGGTGCGTCGCGTCGTGCAGCGCGTCGGTGATCGTTTCGAACTGCGCCTCGGCGCGGCTCGATTGTTCGACCCCCGACTGGATTTCGGTCACAAGCCCGCTCGCCTCGGCGGCGAGGCTGCCGATGCTGCGGCGGATCTCGTCGGTCGCGCCGCGCGTGTTTTGTGCCAGCTTCTTCACCTCGGCGGCGACGACGGCGAAGGTGCGCCCGGCATCGCCGGCGCGTTCGGCCTCGATCGCGGCATTGAGCGCCAGCATGTTCGTCGTTTTGGCAATCTGTTCGATCGACTGGCTGACCTGCTGCACCTGCTCCATCACGGCGGCGAAATTGGTAACATGCGTCCCGAGCCGCGCAATGAGGTCGATGACCGAGCGGAATTCACTGACCGCGGCGTTGACGCGCTCAGCGCCGGTGTCGAGCTGTTCGCATGCGCGCGCCGAGAGCAACTTCGCCTCGTCGGTCGAATCGGCGATCTGGCGCTGGTCGGCCTCGAGGCTGACGACATATTCCTCAAGCCGGCCGAGTTCGGCGATCTGGCGTTCCATCTGGTCGGTCGCCCGCTCGATGCGGCCCGCGGCGTCGCTGCACCCAACGGCGAGTTCGCCGCAGTCGCTCGCGACCGACTGGTCGAGTATCTGCGCCGCCGGATTGATCGGATCGAATTTCATTGCGCCACCCACATCAAATTGATCGCGATGCTATGCCCGACAATGGTTAACGCGGGGTCAACCCGCGGCACTTTACGCGAACGTAAAGTAAGTTGCGCGCCGCGCCCGAACGCGATACGCCTGCGCCATGTTTTTCGGCTTTCTCGACGAGCTTCGCGCCGCGGGTATTCCCGCCAGCCTGAAAGAGCATCTGATGCTGCTGGAGGCGCTCGACCGCGAAGTGATCGACCGCAGCCCCGAGCAATTCTATTACCTCAGCCGCGCGATCTATGTGAAGGACGAGGGCCTGCTCGACCGTTTCGACCAGGTGTTCAACAAGGTCTTCAAGGGCATCATCTCCGACTATGGTCAGAACCCGGTCGACGTCCCCGCCGACTGGCTGAAGGCGGTCGCCGAGAAATTTTTGACGCCAGAAGAAATGGCGGCGATCGAGTCGCTCGGCGACTGGGACAAGATCATGGAGACGCTGAAAGAGCGGCTCGAGGAACAGCAGAAACGCCACGAGGGCGGCAGCAAGTGGATCGGCACCGGCGGCACCTCGCCCTTCGGCAATTCGGGCTATAATCCCGAAGGTGTTCGGATCGGCGGCGAGAGCAAGCACAAGCGCGCGCTGAAGGTCTGGGAAAAGCGCGAGTTCCAGAACCTCGACAACACCAAGGAACTCGGCACCCGCAACATCAAGATCGCGCTCCGCCGCCTGCGCAAATTCGCGCGCGAGGGCGCGGCCGACGAGCTCGATATTCTGGGCACGATCGACGGCACCGCGCGGCAGGGCTGGCTCGATATCAAGATGCGCCCCGAACGGCGCAACGCGGTGAAGCTGCTGCTCTTCCTCGACGTCGGCGGATCGATGGACCCGTTCATCAAGCTCTGCGAAGAATTGTTCAGCGCCGCGACGACCGAGTTCAAGAATCTCGAATTCTTCTATTTCCACAATTGCCCGTACGAAGGCGTGTGGAAGGACAATAAGCGCCGCTGGTCCGAACGCCACCAGATGTGGGACATCCTCCACAAATATGGCCATGATTATAAAGTGATCTTTGTCGGCGATGCGTCGATGAGCGCTTATGAAATCACCCATCCGGGCGGCAGCGTCGAACATTTCAACGAGGAATCGGGCGCGGTCTGGCTCCAGCGGATCACGCATGTCTATCCCGCCGCGGTGTGGCTCAACCCGGTGCCCGAGGCGCATTGGGGCTACACCCAGTCGGTGAAGCTGATCAAACAGCTGATGAACGACCGCATGTATCCGCTCAGCCTCGCCGGGCTGGACGATGCGATGCGCGAGCTGACGCGAAAGCATTGACGCGGCGCATGACGCTTCGCCGGCAATATCAGCGCTGGTTCGGCCGTTACCAAATCAAGGATCCGCGGCCGATTGCCGCGGGATCACCCTATACTTTCGAACTTCCGTCAGAGAATGAGCTGCTCGCGGTCGCGCCTGGCGACCTCGTCAAGCTGTTGTTCCGGTCGATTCCGGCCGGTGAATGGGAAACCGAGCGCATGTGGGTCATCGTGACCGACGCCGATGGCGCGAATATGGCCGGGACGCTCGACAATGAACCAAGCGACATGCCGCAGCTCAAGGCCGGCGACCGCATAAATTTCTGTCGCGACCACATCATCGATATCATATGGGACGATGATTGCGTCACACCGCCGCCGCCCTCCCCCCGCAGCCGCGACTATTGGGACCGCTGTTTCGTCGACAATGCGATCCTCGACGGCCGGCGAAAGGTCGAGTTTCTGTATCGCGAAGAACCCGAACCGCCGCGCGAGGGTGATAAGTTTCCCGACAGCGGCTGGCGGATCGAGAGTGACCCGCCCGAGTTGTCCGACATTGAGAGCAGCAGTCCGCCTTTCAGCTATGTTGCGCTCGGCGCGGTGCTGAACCGCGACGATAGCTGGCTGCACCTGATCGACGAACCGGTCGGAAATGCCTTCGAGCGCGACCCGGGCACGGGCCAGTTCGTCCCGGCCGAAATGCCGATCGACGACTCCGAGTGAAATCGCTCGAAATCACCAGCCCCTCCGGCTAATCCCCGAAGATGATCGACCTCCCCCTCGTCACCATCCTGCTCCTCACCGGCTTCATCAACCTGATCGGCGCGCTTGCCTATGCCGCGCGCATCGCCGGCGTCCGCACACGGCGCATCGCGATGTCGTTCGCGCTGTTCAACATCCTCGTGCTCTTTTCGCGCACCTCGAACAGCTTCCTCGGCCCCTTCCTCGCCAAGCGGATCGAGACGCGCATCCACGACGGCAGCGGCGCCCAGCTCTTCATCGACATGCAGCTCGTGCTCGCCGCGGCGAGCGTCGCGACCTTGATCGGCATCCTGCTGGTGCCGACCGGCCAGCGCATGTTCGCCGCCGCCATCGGCTGGTATCAGAACAACCGATCGACGACGAAGCTCGCGCTCAAGGCCGCGAGCCCGAGCGGCCTGCGCACCTTGGGCCGGTCGCTGACCTTGCCCAGCCTGTCGCACCTCAAGGGCTGGCGGATGCCAAAGGGGATCGGCTGGGGCGTGCTCATCGCGAACTGCCTCGCGCAATCCCTATTGGCGGTCGGCGTCGTCGCGTCGCTCTACGCCGGCTATCTCGCCCCCGAATTTCGCGTCACCGCGTCGCAGCTCTCGGCGCTGATCAACGGTTTCGCGACGATCCTGCTCTTCGCCTTCATCGACCCGCAATTGTCGGTGATGACCGACGATGCGGTCGAGGGCAAAGTCGACGAGGCCGACTTCCGCCGCGCGATCACGCTGATTTCGCTGAGCCGCCTAGCGGGCACGGTCCTGGCGCAGGCGCTGCTGCTGCCCGCCGCGCTGCTGATCGCTTACGTCGCCGTGCATGTCTGACACGCAGCGCGGCCACAGCCGCTTCCATGCCGTCCGAGGGCGGCTGGAGGCGATGGCGGTAACACCCGGGCCGCGCGGCTGGTTTCTCGAATTTCTCGTCTTCGGCTTCAAGCAGGGATGGGCATGCCTGTTCGGCGGCCTAATGCTCGCGCTCTTGCTCGGCACGCATCTCTTCTGGCCCGACGATGCGCCGCTCCACCGCTATGACGCGATCACCATCGGTGCGGTGCTGATCCAGCTCGGCATGCTCGCCTTCCGGCTCGAGACGCCGAAAGAGGCGCTCGTCATCCTGATCTTCCACATCGTCGGCACGGTGATGGAGCTGTTCAAGACCGCCGCGGGGTCGTGGCAATATCCCGAGGCGAGCCTGCTCCACATCGGCGCGGTGCCGCTCTTCTCGGGCTTCATGTACGCCGCGGTCGGCAGCTATATCGCCCGCGTCTGGCGCATCTTCGACTTCCGCTATTCGGGCTATCCGCCTGCGTGGGCAAGCTACACCCTCGCGGCCGCGATCTACGTCAATTTTTTCGCGCACCATTGGGTGTACGATATCCGCTGGTTCCTCTTTGCCGCGACCGCGCTGCTCTTCTGGCGCTGTCAGGTGTGGTTCCGGCCGCTCCACATCCACCGCCGCATGCCGCTGCTCGTCGGCTGGGGGCTCGTCGCGCTGTTCATCTGGTTCGCCGAGAATATCGGCACTTTCGCGCGCGCCTGGACCTATCCGAGCCAGAACGATGGCTGGCACATGGTCGGGCTCGAAAAGCTCGGCAGCTGGTATTTGTTGATGATCATCTCGTTCGTGCTCGTCAGCTTGGTCCAGCGGCCGAGGACGCCCGATTAACCGAACGGCTTGTCGATCGACGGCGGCGGCTCGCTGAACCACTTCGGCCCGCTGTCGGTCATGTAGAAACAGTCCTCCAGCCTTATGCCGAACTCGCCGGGAATGTAGATGCCGGGTTCGTTCGAGAAGCACATGCCGGGCGCGAGCTTCGTCGTTTCGCCGCGCACTAGGTTGACCGGCTCGTGCCCATCGAGCCCGATGCCGTGGCCGGTGCGGTGCGACGTGCCGGGAAGCTTGTAGCCAGGTCCCCAGCCGAGACTCTCATAATAGGCGCGCACCGCGTCATCGACCTGACCCGCGGGCGTGCCGAGCTTTGCCGCGGCGAAAGCGACATCCTGTCCCTTGCGCATCTGGTCCCACACCTGCCGCTGGCGCGCCGTCGCCTTGCCATAAACAAAGCTGCGCGAAATATCGGATTGATAGCCATGCACCGTCGCACCGCAGTCCATGAGCACGACCTCGCCGCTCTTAACCGCCTGTGGCTTGCCGCTGCCGTGCGGATAGGCGCTCGCCTCGCCGAGCAGGATCAGCTCGAACTCGCTCTTGCCGCCGAGCGCGATGGTCGCGGCCTTCATAATTGCCCCGATGTCGGCGGGGGTCATTCCCGCCTCGACCCGCGGCGCGGTGTGGCGGTAGGCGGCGAGCGTGATGTCGGCGGCGATCTGCATCAGCGCGATTTCGGCCGGTGACTTGTGCATCCGGCAGCCGCGCACGACCGGCGCGCCGTTGACCACCTGCGCGCCGGGCATTGCCTTTTCGAGGCCATCGACCGCGAAATAGCGCACTGTTTCCTCGACGCCGATCTTGCCCTTGGTCAGCCCGCGCTTGCCGAGCCACGCCGCGACCGCCGCGAGCGGGTTCTCATCCTCGTTCCACGTCAGCACGTCGGCGTCGACGCCCAGACTCTCGCGCACCGATGGTTCTTCGAAAAATGGCGTAACGACCGCGAACTCGCCTTCGCGCGTCAGCACCGCCGCGGTCAGCCGCTCGCTGCGCCACCATTCGACCCCGGTGAAATAGATGAGGCTCGACCCCGGCTCGATCAGCAGGGCGCCGATATCGTTCGCGCGCATCAGTTCCTTCGCCTTGGCGATCCGCGCCATGCGTTCTGCCTTGCCAATCGGGACAGCCTTCGCGGCGAGATTGGGAAGGCCGGCGGTATCGGCAGCGAACACCGGCGCGGGCAAAGCCGCTGCCAGCCCGCCAATTGCCGCGGTGCCGAGGAATTGCCTTCGGTGCATCATCATCCCTTTCGTCAGTAGATTAGCAGATCGGCGATTTCCTCGCGCCACGCCGCCTCATCGGGCAGCGCCAGCGCATCGAGATCATCCGCTGTCGCGCCCGCATCGTCGACCCACTCGCGCAGGCCCGGACCGCCGTTGATCACGTCGATCGCGAGCACATCGTCGGTATATTCATATTTGAAATCCTTGCCGCGCCAGATCGGATAGTCCGGATAGAGGCCGCGGATCGCCTTGAACCCCAGCGCCTGCACGCGCCACGGCTGGAATGCCGCGTCGTCGTACCACGGCCCGTCGGCGTGGATATGGACGCCGCTGTTGAGCTGGCCGACATGCTTGTGAAAGGTAGGCTGGAACCAGATGTCGCGGAGCTTGCACCCGCCGAGCCATTGGGGCGCCAGCCGCTGCATCTCGGCGATCACCGCCTTGGCGTCGATGTCGGGCGCGCCGAACAGTTCGAGCGGGCGTGTAGTGCCTCTGCCCTCGCTCAAGGTCGCACCCTCGACCATCACGGTGCCGGCATAAGCGCGCGCCATATTGACGTTCGCGGCGTTGGGGCTGGGGTTGATCCACACGCGGCCCTCCGGCCAGCCGAAGCCGGAGCCTTTCGGGTCCCATCCGTCCATCGCGATGACGCGATAGTCGACGTCGAGATTGAAGTGACGGATGAACCAGTGCCCGATCTCGCCCATCGTGAGGCCATGACGCATCACCATCGGCCCCGCGCCGACAAAGCTTTCCCAGCCGGGCAGAAGCCGCGTGCCCTCGACCGGGCGCCCCGCTGGGTTCGGGCGGTCGAGCACCCACACGGCCTTGCCATGCTGCGCCGCGGCTTCGAGGATGTAGAGCAACGTCGTCACATAGGTGTAGATACGGCAGCCGAGGTCCTGCAGGTCGACCAGGATCACGTCGAAGGTGTGCATCGACTGGCCCGACGGGCGGCGCACCTCGCCATAGAGGCTGAACACCGGCATGCCATAGGTTAGATCGGTGAAGTCGGGCGACTCCATCATATTGTCCTGAAGGTCGCCGCGCACGCCATGCTGCGGCCCGAACACCGCGGTTATGTCGAGCCCCGAAGCGACGAGCGCGTCGAGGCTGTGCGTCAGGTCGGCGGTGACCGAGGCGGGGTGCGCGAGCAGCGCGACGCGCTTTCCTTCGAGCGGTTTGCGAAGCGCCGGGTCGGCGAGCAGGCGGTCGATGCCGAAGTGAACAGTCATGCCGCGTCGGGTGCCCCAAGCGTGAGCGCAAAGCAATCGGGATGATGGAAGTCAGGCTTGCCCGGTGGGTGCGCGAGCGCCCAATAGCTTTTGGTGCCGTCCAGTTCCTCGATCACCGCCGACAGCGCGAGTTTGGCGCCATTGTCGGGAAAGATGCCCGGCTCGACGCGCAGCGCATAGCTCTGATCGCCCTTCTCCGCCGCCATTTCCCACGGCGCGAGATCGTCGGTCCGCAGCAGCGATCGATAATCGTCGAACTGGTAACAGGCCCAGCGGCCATCGGGCGAGTAATTGAACTCGGTGTAATCGGGCTCGCCGTCCTCGGTCAGGAACGCCTCAAAGCAAGTACTTTCCCAAAGGCCATCGGTCGCACTGTCGGCGATCACAAGCTCGCCTTGCCCGTCGGGCAGCACGAGCGCCGCGGTCGCGCCATCGACGATGAAGCGCAACGCGAAACCGTCGTCGAACGACAGCGACACTTCGACCGCAACGGCGCGCACGGCCTTGCCCGGCGTACCGGGATGACAGATCAATTCCCTGCGCATGCTATCCAAATATCAAACCCCATGCTAAGCGCCCGCCCGCTATGACCAGTTACAAATCCGACCTGCTGCGCCTCCTCGACGAGCGAGGCTATATCCATCAGACGACCGACGCGGAAGGGCTCGATGCGCTCGCCGCGAAACAGGTCGTCCCCGGATATATCGGCTTCGACGCAACCGCGCCGTCGCTGCACGTCGGCAGCCTCGTTCAGATTATGATGCTGCGCCGCCTGCAACAGACGGGGCACAAGCCCGTCGTACTGATGGGTGGCGGAACGACGCGGATCGGCGACCCGACCGGCCGCGACGAAAGCCGCAAGATGCTGTCGGACGAAACGATCGCCGCGAATATCGCGTCGATCTTCAGCATCTTCCAGCAATATCTGACCTTCGGCGACGGCCCGACCGACGCGGTGATGGTCGACAACCAGGACTGGCTCGGCCAGCTCGGTTATATCGAACTGCTCCAGGAAGTCGGAACGCACTTCACAATCAACCGCATGATGACCTTCGATTCGGTCAAGCTGCGGCTCGAGCGCGAACAGCCGATGACCTTCCTCGAATTCAATTACATGATCCTGCAGGGCTATGATTTCCGCCATCTGTCGAAGGAGCGCGGCGTGCGGCTCCAGATGGGCGGGTCGGACCAGTGGGGCAATATCGTCAACGGGATGGAGCTTGGCCGCCGCATGGACGGCGCCGACCTCTATGGCCTCACGACTCCGCTGCTGACCACCGCTGCGGGAACAAAAATGGGCAAAACCGCCGCCGGCGCGGTGTGGCTTAATCCCGAACAACTGTCCCATTTTGACTATTGGCAGTTCTGGCGCAACACCGACGACCGCGACGTCGGCAAGTTCCTGAAGCTGTTCACCGACCTGCCGCTTGAAGAGATCGCGCGGCTCGAAGCGCTTGAGGGCGCGGAGATCAACGAGGCGAAGAAGATCCTCGCGAACGAAGCGACCGCGATGTGCCGCGGCGCGGACGCCTCAAAGGCGGCCGCCGAGACCGCGACGCAAACCTTTGAAAAGGGGCAGGTCGGTGGCGACCTTCCGCAGGCCGTCGCGCCCGCCGAGGGGATCAGCGTCGTCGATGCATTGCGCGAACTGGGCTTCGCGACGTCGAACAAGGAGGCGCGCCGCAAGCTCGACGAGGGCGCGGTGAAGGTCGACGGCGTCGTCATTCGCGACCCGCAACATCTGATCCAGCCCGGCACAGATCCCGTTCCGCTCAGCCTCGGGTCAAAAAAACATGGCCTTGTGACGCGGTAACGCACAAAAAAACGTTTACCACTTCTTCAGCAATCGGATGGATCGTCATGGCAAAATCAACAAGGTCCACCAATATGCGCAAGATCGACACGAGCAAGGCCCATTATGTCGGCCTCGACCAGCGGATCGCTCCGCGTAGCGACGTCTATTGCCGCCTGCCCTTCGTCATGCCCGACGGACGGCAGGAAATGTGCACCTGCGTCAACATCAGCGCCGACGGTATGCTCATGCGCTTCGAACGCGGGCTGGAGATCGGCGACCTTGTCGTGCTCCGCATGCCGATCATCGGCCGCACCTCGGCGAAGGTCGTCTGGTCGCTCGCCGGCAAGACGGGTTTGCAGTTCGAAAAATCAATCTCGGTCGAAGATTATCTGCCGATGATCCGCGCCATGGGCGCGCGCGGGGATGTGAACTAAGCATTTAGCAGAGATCGGCTTCTTCTCCCCTCCCGCTTGCGGGAGGGGTCGGGGGAGGTCTGTCTGCGCAAATTGTGTGGGAGAAAACATGCCCTCCCCTAGCCCCTCCCGCAAGCGGGAGGGGAATCGCTAACCGCTCCTGAGCAGCGGCACCGCCGCATCACGCTCGAACAGATAGAGGCAGAGCCGCACCGCCTCCGCCCGCGCGCCGTCCATCCCGCCATCGCGCTCGACGAACAGCCGCGCATCATCGTGCGCTACTGGCAGCAGCCGGACGAGCTGTTCGGGGGTCGCGAGCCGGTAGTCGGCATCCCCCGACTGTTTGAGCCCGAGCAATTCGCCCCCGCCGCGCAGTTCGAGATCCTTTTCGGCGATCACGAAACCGTCGTTCGTATCGCGCATCAACGCGAGCCGCTCGCGCGCAGTTTCGGACAGATTCTGCGAGCGCAGCAACAGGCACACCGATTTCGCGGTGCCGCGCCCGACCCGCCCGCGCAGCTGGTGGAGCTGCGCGAGCCCAAAATTCTCGGCATGCTCGACGATCATCAGGCTGGCGGCAGGCACATCGACCCCGACCTCGATCACCGTCGTCGCGACGAGCACCCCGATCTCGCCCGCCTGGAAACGCGCCATGACGTCATCCTTCTCGGGCCCCTTCATCCGCCCATGCACCAGTCCGACCCGTTGGTCGCCCAGCCGCGCGCGGAGCAACGCCGCGCGATCTTCGGCGGCGGCAAGCTCGCTTCCTTCGCTTTCAGCGACGAGCGGGCATACCCAATAGGCCTGAGCGCCCGTCGCAAGGTGCCGGTCGAGCGAGTCCACGACATCGTCGAGCCGATCGAGCGAGATGACGCGCGTATCGATCGGGGTGCGTCCGGGCGGCATTTCGTCGATCTGCGACACGTCCATTTCGCCATGATTGGCGAGTTGCAGCGTGCGCGGGATCGGGGTCGCGGTCATCACGAGCAGGTGCGGCGGGCGCGACGCCTTTTGGGTGAGCATCAATCGCTGCGCGACGCCGAAGCGATGCTGCTCATCGACGACGACCAGCGCGAGATCCTTGTACGTCACCGCCTGCTGGAAGATCGCGTGCGTGCCGACGAGGATATCGATGCTGCCGTCGGCGAGGCCCATCAACGTCGATTCACGCGCCTTGCCCTTGTCGCGCCCGGTGAGGATCGCGAGGTTCACCGGCAGCCCGCCAAGCATCCGCTGCAACGTCGCAAAATGCTGACGCGCCAGAATCTCGGTCGGGGCGAGCAGCGCCGCCTGCGTCCCCGCCTCGACCGCCGCCAGCATCGCGCGCAGCGCGACGAGCGTCTTGCCCGAGCCGACATCGCCCTGCAGCATGCGCAGCATCGGCGTGTCCTCTGCCATATCGCCCGCAATCTCGCGCCCAACACGCTCCTGCGCCCCCGTCAACCCGAACGGCAGCTTCAGCGCGTCGGTGAGCCGGCCATCGCCACGGATCGCCCTGCCCTTGCGGGTGCGGAGGCCCTGCCGGATCAGCATCAGCGCGACCTGGCTCGCGAAAATCTCGTCGTAGGCGAGCCGGTCGCGCGCGGCTTCGTCGCGCGGGCTGGCGTGGGCGCGCGCCACCGCGTCGCTCCACGCGGGCCAGTTCCGGCTCGCGAGCAGGGGCGCATCGATCCATTCGGCAAGCTCTGGCCGCCGTTCGAGTGCCACCGCGCCAAGCTGCGACAACCGCGCGTTGGTAAGGCCTTCGGTCAGCGGATAGACGGGTTCGTGCACCGCGATGCCGTCCTCGTCGCCCGGCTCGGCGACATGGTCGGGGTGCACGATCTGGCGCATGTCGCCGTACATATCGAGCCGACCCGACACGCGCCGCGTCTCGCCCAAGGGAAAAAGTTTTCGCGCCAGCCCCGACGCGCGCCCGAAATAGACGAGCCGGACATGGTCGCCCGCGCTGTCGAACGCCTCGACGCCGAAGGGCGCTCGCGGGGATCGGCCGGGGCGATAATCCTGCGCCGTCAGCTCGACGATGATCGCCTGCCCGACCTGCCCCTGATCGAGCCGGTCGACCGGAAAGCGCGAGATCAGTCCCGTCGGCAAATGGAAGAGCACATCGACGACGCGCTCTAGCCCCAGCCGCGTCAGCGGCTTGGCAAGCTGCGGCCCGACGCCTTTCAGGTCGGTGAGCGCGGCAAAGAGCGGATTGAGTATCTCGGGTCGCATGGCTAGGGCGTGTCTAGCCCCCACATTCCGTTCGTGTCGAGCGAAGTCGAGACACCCCGCGTTTGCGCCGGACCGATGGGCATCTCGACTTCGCTCGATGCGAACGGATTTCGGGATGACCGTTGAAGAAATTCGAGAGAAGAAAACAAGGCCCGCCATGCAAGACCGCCTCAAACGCCTGAAATTCCGTGCCTGGCACCGCGGCACGCGCGAGGCCGATTATATGATCGGCGGCTTCTTCGACCGCTATGCGAGCGAATGGGGCGACGAGGAGCTGAGCTGGTACGAAGCCGTTGTCGAGGAAGACGATGTCGATATCATGGCGTGGGCGCTCGGCACCGGTCAGCCGCCCGCGCATCTCGACCGGCCGGAGATGATCGCCGCGATGCGCCGCCTGGATTATATCCCGCTGCCATGACCCGAAGCGCCGCCGACATTTTTGCCGCGATCGGATCGGCGTCGGTGCCGCTGACGCTGGCGCGCGCCGCCGATGGCTTCCTGCCGTTGCTGCTCGCCGACCTCGCGCGGGCGAGCGACAAGCGCCTCGTCTATGTCGCAACCGACGACACCGCGATGCAGGCGATCGCCGACGCGGCGCCGTTTTTCGCACCTGACCTGATCGTCCACCGCTTCCCGGCATGGGATTGCCTGCCCTACGACCGCGCGGGTCCGTCGATGCGCGTCAGCGCCGACCGTCTCGCGACCCTCTCCGCGCTGCAACAGCCGCCGAAGCGCGGCGAACTGATCCTCACCACCGTCGCCGCGATCACGCAGCGCACGCTGACGCCGTTCCGCATCCGCCAGCTCGCGACGACGCTCGCAGCGGGGCAGCGGATCGACCGCGATGCGCTCGCCGAACTGCTCGTGTCGAACGGCTTCAGCCGCGTCGATACCGTCGCCGACCAGGGCGAGTTCGCGGTGCGCGGCGGCATCCTCGACCTGTTCCCCGCGGGCGAAGAAACGGGGCTCCGCGTCGATTTCTTCGGCGACGAGATCGAGAGCATCCGCCGCTTCGACCCTGCCGACCAGCGCAGCCTTGGCCCCGCGAAGGCATTGCAGCTTCTCCCGGCGTCCGAAACTTTGCTCGACGAAGCGACGATCAAGCGCTTCCGCTCCAGCTATCGCGACCTGTTCGGCGGGCAATCGACCGGCGATCCGCTCTATCAGGCGGTCAGCGAAGGGCGGCGGCAGGCGGGCATGGACCATTGGCTGCCGCTGTTCGAGGAACGGCTCGCGACGCTGTTCGACCATATCGACCCGGCAACCCCGGTGCTGCGCGGCCACCGCACCGAGGCGACCGCCGAGACGCGCTTCGCCGCGATCGCCGATTATCACGCCAACCGCGTCGCCGCCGAACGCGAATCGCCCGGCAGCTATCGCCCGCTTGCGCCCGAGACGCTCTATCTGACCGAGGAGGAATGGGCCGGAGCCTCTTCTACTCGTCCGATCCATATCGTCACGCCCTTCGATGTGCCCCCGGCCGCGACGGTCGTCGATCTCGAAACCTTCGCCGCGCGCGACTTCACCCCCGAACGCACCGCCGACCTTAATGTCTACGACAAGGTCGCCGACCATCTGTCGGACGAGCGCCGTAAGGGGCGGCGCACGATCATCGCCAGCTATTCGGGCGGCGCGCGCGAGCGCCTGTCGGGGTTGCTGCGCGACCATGGCGTCACCTCGCTCGCCCCCGCCGACAGCTGGCAGGATGCGCTCGGCACCGCCTCGGCGGAAAGTGGCGGCGCGACCGCGATGGTCGTCCTCCCGCTCGACCATGGCTTCGCGTCCGACGCGATCAGCCTGCTCACCGAACAGGACATCCTCGGCGAACGCCTTGTCCGCCGCCAGAAACGCCGCAAGAGCGCCGACGCCTTCCTCGCCGAACTTGCGACGCTCAGCGTCGGCGACCTCGTCGTCCACCTCGACCACGGCATCGGGCGCTACGAGGGACTGACCCAGATCCCCGTCGGGAGCAGCCCGCACGATTGCGTCGCGCTCACTTATTCGGGCGGCGACAAGCTCTATGTCCCGGTAGAAAACCTCGACGTCCTCTCGCGCTACGGCGGCGAGAGCGAGGGCGTCGGCCTCGACAAATTGGGCGGCGAAGCATGGCAGCGTCGCAAGGCGCGGATGAAGGAGCGCATCCGCGAGATCGCGGGCGAACTGCTCGCGACCGCGGCGCAGCGCGCACTGCGTTCGGGCGAATTGCTCGCGCAAGATGCCGCCTATCCGGCCTTCGCCGACCGCTTCCCCTATCAGGAAACCGACGATCAGGACCGCGCGATCGGCGATGTCCTCGCCGACATGGCGTCGGGGCGCCCGATGGACCGGCTCGTCTGCGGTGACGTCGGCTTCGGCAAGACCGAGGTCGCGCTGCGCGCCGCCTTCGTCGCGGCGATGGCGGGGGTGCAGGTCGCGGTGGTCGTACCCACCACCCTGCTTGCGCGCCAGCACTACACGAACTTCGCCGAGCGTTTCAAAGGCTTCCCGATCAACATCGGCCGCCTGTCGCGCCTCGTCCCCGCGGGTGAAGCGCAGAAGACGCGCGATGGCCTGTCGAGCGGACAGATCGATATCGTCGTCGGCACGCATGCGGTGATCGCCAAATCGGTCGAGTTCAAGAATCTCGGCCTCGTGATCGTCGACGAGGAACAGCGTTTTGGCGTCGTCCACAAGGAGCGGCTGAAGCAGCTCAAGACCGACGTCCATGTGCTGACCCTCACCGCGACGCCGATCCCGCGCACGCTGCAGATGGCGATGTCGGGCCTCCGCGAACTCAGTGTTATTCAGACGCCGCCGGTCGACCGCCTCGCGGTGCGTACCTATGTCGCGCCATGGGATCCCGTCGTGATCCGCGAGGCGCTGCTGCGCGAGCATGACCGCGGCGGGCAGAGCTTCTTCGTCACCCCGCGGATCAAGGACCTACCCGACATCGAGGCATTCCTGCGCACGCGCGTTCCCGAGATCAAATATGTCGTCGCGCACGGCCAGATGGCGCCGGGCGAGGTCGAGGAGCGGATGAGCGCCTTCTACGACCGTAAATATGACGTGCTCGTCTCGACCACGATCGTCGAAAGCGGGCTCGACATTCCGAGCGCGAACACCCTCATCGTCCACCGCGCCGACCGCTTCGGCCTCGCGCAGCTTTACCAGCTGCGCGGCCGCGTCGGGCGGTCGAAGACGCGCGCTTACGCCTATCTCACCACGCTCGAAGGCGGCGCGATCACGGACACTGCCGAAAAACGGCTCAAGCTGCTCGGCGATCTCGATACGCTCGGTGCGGGCTTTCAGCTCGCGAGCCATGACCTCGACATTCGCGGCGCGGGCAATCTCGTCGGCGACGAGCAGTCGGGGCATATCCGCGAGGTCGGCTTCGAACTGTACCAGTCGATGCTCGAAGAGGCGATTCTGGTCGCCAAGGCCGAGGGCGCCGGAAAGCTGCCGCCGCGCGAGGCGCTGTCGCCGGTGATCACCGTCGACGCGCCGATCCTGATCCCCGAGGATTATGTTCCCGACCTGCCGCTGCGCATGGCGCTCTATCGCCGCCTCAACGATGCGCAGGATCGCCCGGCGCTCGATGCGTTCGCTGCCGAGATGATCGACCGCTTCGGCCCATTGCCGCCCGAAACCGCCAACCTCGTACAGCTGATGGAGATCAAGGCGAACGCCAAGCTCGCAGGCATCGCCAAGCTCGACGTCGGGACCAAGGGCGCGCTCGTCAGCTTCCACGGCGACCAGTTCGCCAACGTCCCCGGCCTCATAGCCTATGTCGAACGGCTGAAGGGCCGTGCGCGCATTCGCCCCGACAACAAATTGTCGATCAGCGGCGACTGGATGAGCACCGGCGCACGATTGAACGGCGCGCTGCAGCTATCGAAGGGTTTGGGGAAACTGGCGAAGCAGGTCGCCTAGGAAAATGCCGTACCCCGGCGAAAGCCGGGGCCCATCTCCCGCCGCTGCGGCAAGAACCACGCCCACACGATGGACCTCGGATCAAGTCTGGGGCACAGTTATTTTTGAGCGGTAAGCAATCCCAGCAACTGATCCGCCGGCACCGGCCCCGACCTCAAAAACCCCTGCCAGGTCGCAACCCCCAGCTCGGTCAATCGGGCAAGCTGGCGCTCATTCTCGATCCCCTCGGCGACCACGAGCAGGCCCAGCGCGCGCGCGAGGTCGACGATCGCGCGCACGACGATGCGGTCGCGGTCGCTGCCGTCGATCGTGCGGGTAAAGCCGCTGTCGATCTTCAGATAATCGATCGGCAGCCGCGCGAGCAGCGACAGGCTGGAATAGCCGGTGCCGAAATCGTCGATCGCGACCGCGACGCCAAGCGCGCGGATCTGCGCCAGCTGGTCTGCGGCGCTCGCGGGGTCGCTCAGCATCGCCTGTTCGGTCAGCTCGAGCGTCAGCCGGTCGGGATCGACCTTCGCCGCCTTTGCCATCGCCGCGAATCGGCCAGCAAATTCGGGATCGCCCAGATCGGCGGCGGTGATGTTGAGCGAGACGCGCAGCTTCGCCAGCGCCTTCGGCCAGCTCGCCATTTCGGCGAGCGCGACGCGGTGCGCATGTTCGGTGAGCTCGCATTCGAGCCGGGCCGCGCGCGCCGCGGTCACCAGCGGTCCCGCGCCGAGCAGGCCGAGTTCGGGATGCTGCCAGCGCAGCAGCGCCTCGACCCCCGTCATCTCCCCCGTCGCGACGTCATATTGCGGCTGGTAGTGGATCACGACCTCGTTCTGCGACAGCGCGGCATGGACCATCACCCCGTCGCGCGCCGATGCCGGCCGCGCCAGCTGATCGCACGCAGAACGCAATTGCTCGGCGACCGAATCATCACGTGTGATTAGCGCCGCCGCGATGCGGATCGAGAGGCGGCCGTTCGGATCGCCGACGATCGGTTCGGCCAGCGCGACATGCAGCGCGCGTTCCTGCGCGCGCAGGGCGCCGAGCGACATCGGTGTCGACGGGACGATCAGGAAGCGCGGGCCGTCGAGCCGGTCGACGCACGATCCCTGCCCGAATTCGTCGCTCGCGAAATTTTCGAGCCGCCGCCCGATCTCTTCGAGCACCGAATCGCCCGTTGCCGTCCCCGCGCTGTTGTTGATGCGCGCCATCTGGTCGACCTGGACCAGGATGACGCCGGCGTCGGCATCATAGCGCGCGTGCAGGGCTTCGAGTTTGCGGGCGCAGGCGGAAAGGGTCTCGGACAGGCGATTCATCGCATTCCCCTAGCAGGCTTTGCTTGCCAAGTTCCTGCCTTTTGCATCAATATGCGCGCGTGGCTGCCACATTTTCCCATAGCGCCCTGCCCGCGGCGCCGCTCATCGACGGACATGGCCGTCGGATCAGCTATTTACGCCTGTCGGTTACCGATCGCTGCGACCTGCGCTGCCGCTATTGCATGGCCGAGGATATGACCTTCCTGCCCAAATCGGCGGTGCTCAGCATAGAGGAAATGGGCGAACTTGCCGAGCGCTTCGTTGCGCGCGGGATCCGCCGCATCCGCCTGACCGGTGGCGAACCGCTGGTCCGGCGCGGGATCGATACGCTCGCGATGCGATTGGGGGCGATGATCGGCCGCGGCCTCGACGAACTAACGCTCACCACCAACGCGATGCGCCTCGCCGAGCATGCGCCAATGCTCGCCGCGGCGGGGGTGCGCCGCATCAACGTCAGCCTCGACACGCTCGACCCCGGGGCCTTTCGTCACATCACCCGCGTCGGCGACCTTGATGTCGCGCTGCGCGGCATCGATGCGGCGCGCGCCGCCGGACTGGCGGTCAAGATCAACATGGTCGCGCTCGCCGGACTTAACGAAGATCAGCTCGGGGCGATGCTCGATTATTGCGCCGCAAACGGCTGTGACCTGACGCTCATCGAAACGATGCCGCTCGGCGAGGTCGCGGACGACCGCAGCGATCATTATATCCCGCTTCACCAGTTCATCGCACCGCTTCGCGAAGCCCGCGCCATCTATCCGGTCGACAAACGCACCGGCGGCCCGGCGCGCTATTTCGCGGTCGAAAACAGCCCCGTGACCCTCGGGCTGATTACCCCGCTCAGCGACAATTTCTGCGCGACCTGCAACCGCATCCGCCTGACCGTGGAGGGCCGCGTCTATATGTGCCTTGGCCAGGACGATCATGTCGACCTGCGCGCCGCGCTGCGCGATGGCGGCGACGTCGATGGGTTGATTGATGCCGCTTTGGCTGGCAAACCCCGCGCGCATGACTTTCATATCGATGGAAAGTCCAAACCGGCGGTCGCGCGTCATATGAGTGCAACGGGCGGCTGACAGGCAGCCCGCTAGGGGAACCGGACCAATATGCATCGCAAGATCGCGCTCGTCGCATCGAACGCGCCCGCGGCCATGGAGGCGGAGGCGGAACTGCGCCCGCTCTATGACTTTGTCGACTTGAACGAGGCCGACCTGCTGATCGCGCTCGGCGGTGACGGTTTCCTGCTGCACATGCTGCACCAGTTGCTCGATCAGCGCCGCAGCATGCCCGTTTTCGGCATGAATCGCGGCACGATCGGGTTCCTGATGAACGAGTTCCGGATCGAGGGTCTCGTCGACCGGCTCGCCGCGGCGCGCCCGTTCCTGATCCATCCTTTGTCGGGCGACATCACGACGATCAGCGGCGAGCGGCACATCCTGCCCGCGATCAACGAGATTTCACTGCTGCGCGAAACGCGCCAGGCGGCAAAGCTCGAGGTGATGATCAACGAAAAGACGATGCTCGAGGAACTGGCGTGCGACGGCGTGCTCGTGTCGACCCCGGCGGGATCGACCGCCTATAACCTCAGCGCCAACGGCCCCATCCTGCCGCTCGAATCCGAAATGCTCGCGCTAACGCCGATCAGCCCCTTCCGCCCCCGCCGTTGGCGCGGCGCGCTGGTTCCCGAATCGACGAGCATCCGCTTCAATGTCCGTGAGGCGGCAAAACGCCCCGTCAGCGCGGTCGCCGACCAGCGCGAGATCCGCGATGTGAAGACGGTTCTGGTCACCACCGACCGCAGCCGGCCGCTGACTTTGCTGTTCGATCCCGACCAGGGCCTCGACGAACGCATCGCGATGGAACAATTTATCGTCTGAGAGTCACAAAAGGCCATAAAAGCCCCTTGATAAAGTTGTCGGTTGGCGGCAAAGGGGCCGCCTTGTCCGCTTCGGCGGCGTGTTCCTCGGTAGCTCAGCGGTAGAGCAATCGACTGTTAATCGATCGGTCGTAGGTTCGAATCCTACCCGGGGAGCCATTTCAGTACAGCAGAGGGCACTTGCCCACTGCCGTCTTCACTTCCTAGCGAAACCACCGTTTTCAGCAGCGACTCTCGTTTTCCTCCGACCCTTATCAGTCGGTCGTGAACTTCGATTCTCTGGACGAACCGGTGCAGCAGGTCCCGGCGCTGCTTCGGACCGCCGGCACGCACACGTTTCCGGGCGCGCATTGTGAATTCAGCGAGGGTCTCCGGCGATACCGCGCCGATGCCTGACGCTTTGAGGACATCTCCCGCCTTGGCCGCTTCTGCATTCGCCAGATCGCGCGCTGCTTTCAACGAATCTATCCGTCCGGCCAGATCGGCGTCGGCTGGGTCGGCGACGCCGTTCTCGATCGCCTCGTAAAGTCGGCTCAATCGCTGCTGCGCCTCCGCAGCGCGCCGGTTCAATTCGCCGATATGATGCTGGCGTTCCGCCACCCGCGTGCGCTTTCGATCGAGCAGCGCTTCCAGAATCGCTTCCATCTCGACCGCGTCCAGCAAGCGATCCTCGACAAAGCGCGACATGACCTCGTCCAGATGATCAAGGCGGACAGGCTGGCCGGCACAGGAAGTCGGGCCCTGGCGGCGGCGATTGCCGCAAGAGTAATAACGGTAGCGTCCGCGCTTTCCGGTCATCACCGTCATTGCGCCGCCGCACGCAGCGCAGCGAAGTATGCCCGTCAGAAGAGTGGCGGTCCCCGCCAATGCCGGATTCATCCTGTCGGGACGGCGCGACTGAAGGCGCGCCTGCACGGCGTCGTAGAGTTCCGGGTCTACGAGCGGCGGCACCGGCATCGTGATCACCTCCGCGTCCGGATTCACGCGGCCGCCTTTCGCGATGCGATTGAATTCGTGCACGCCCATATAGCTGCGCCGGGTCAGAATTTGATGGACGGTCCCCACACCCCAGCGTCCGCCCGAGCGCGTGAACATTCCTCTCGAGTTGAGATAGTGGGCAATCGATTTGACGCCGAGCGGTCCGTCGCCATCGCCCACATTCGCGAGGCGAAACATCAGCCGGACGGTCTCCGCGTGGAGCGGATCGATTTCCAGCTTCTTCTTTGCGCGCAAGCCGCGCTGCTCGGCCAGCACGAGGCGATAGCCAATGGGTGGCTGAGCGCCGTTCCAGAATCCCTGCCGGGCGTTTTCCTTCATCGCCCGCAGCGTATGCTTGGCATTCTCTTTCGACTGATATTCGTCGAACAGCGCCATGATCTGACGCATCATGACATGGACCGGGTCGTCACCGATTTCCTGGGTGATCGACACGAGCTTGACGCCATTCCTGGCGAGCTTGCGGACATGAAATTCGAGCTCGAAATGATCGCGAAAGAAGCGGCTGAACGAGTGAACGACGATCAGGTCGAACCGCGGCGGTTTTGCCATCCCGGCCTCGATCATACGCTGGAATTCCGGGCGGCGATCGGTCGTCGCCGAAGCGCCAGGCTCGACGTAGGTCTCGACGAGATCGAACCCACGCGATTCGCAATAGGCCTCGCCCTGACGGCGTTGATCGGGGATCGAGACGTCCTGCTCGGCCTGCTTGGAGGTCGAGACGCGAAGATAGAGCGCCGCGCGCAACTTAGGGGTCATCGCGGGCCTCCTGTTCCGTGCCTAGACGTCGCCCCGCAAGAGATCGTCGAGAATATCGCCAAACATCGCCTCGAAGATATCCATCTCGGCTGCGCCCAAAGAGAGCCGCTGCGGGAGGTCATCGACAACGACCCAGCTTTCCTCGCTCGCCGCGCTCCTTCGCATGCGGCGCCGGTCGCTGGATCGTATCGTGTAGCGCTTTTGCCGCGTAGCCATGACCGGCTATCTGGCGACGCCGTTTTGGCAAAAAAGGGCTTGGGTACTCTGGCGAAGAGAAACAAAGCCAGGAGAGCTCCCGGCTCCTTGCGGTACGGAACGGCGTACATCAGGCAGTCTCCAGCGCGCTCGCGACGGCGGCGGGAATGCGGTCGATAACGGCAAGGTAGGTGCGCGCCGGGCCTTCGGGCTCGCGGAGCCCCTGCTCCCACTGGCGAAGCGTATGGATGTTCAGGCCAAACCGCCGGGCGAATGCAATTTGCGTCAGCCCCTGACGCATTCGAATGTCGCGCACCGATATCTCCGGCAGGATATTCGGTCGCGAAGTCCGCGATTGCCGGCCTGCTTTCACGCGCAATGTCCAAAACCCACGCCATCGGTTCCTCATCCTGTCAATATCCCGGTGACACTATCAGGCGCGCTAGTGCAGTGCACTACCCCAGCTCGCGCGAACTGCTCCGGAATGGATTAGAACGACGCGTTCCGGCAGAGGCTGCGAAAGGTGATCGACCAAAGCGGCGCGGGCATTTCGGCAATGCTATGTTCCCGATCGCGCCGCGCCTCGCCGGCGAGATGATAGAGGCCGCGCGGAGCGAGCGCCAACGATGCGCGATCGGGGCCTCGGCGAAGCCCCGCTTCCCCTCTTTCAGGCAGCCGACGAGCGCGAAGCGCGCTTCAGCCCGGAGGGCATCGAGCCCCCGACGATGCTGAGGGCGATGACCGAGGGACGCGAGGTCGTCGAAGATTATCGCGCGACGCAGCTCAGCCTGCGTGCGCACCCGCTAAGCTTCCTGCGGGACGAACTCGACGCCATGGACATCTTGCGCTGTCGCGACCTCCAGCACGTCCCGAATGGCAAGAATATCGAAGTGGCGGGCATCATCCTCGTTCGTCAGCGTCCCGGCAGCGCCAAGGGCGTGCTGTTCGCCACGATCGGGGACGAGACCGGCATCGCCAACGGCATCCTCTGGCCCGACCGCTTCGAGATCTACCGTCGGCCGATCATAGCCGCCTCGATGATCGCGATGCGCGGCCGCGTACAGAAGGAGGGCGAGATCATCCATGTCATCGCCGACCGCATCATCAATCGGGATGACATGCTCGGCCGCATTGGCCGCACGGGCTTTGCCCTCGCGCCCGGTCGCGGCGACGGCGCGAGCAGCCGGAACTTCCAGTGACCTGCTAGCCCCCATGAGCGCTCTCAATATTCATCCGCGACGATTGCTGGCGTAGAGGTTGGTCTCTCACCGGCGAGAGCCGCCGCGGTCCAGCAAGAACATCGGAGCCGCGAGACCTGATGATCACCAAAGCCGCCCGGCCCGCAGGGCCAAAAGAACGCGCTCTTGGCGAGCCCGCAGCGGGGCGGCGTGCGATGCGGGCCAAGGGCCTAGCCGCCGCGCCGCAAGGAAAGCGAGCCAAGCGCGCTCGCGCGGCCCGGACAAGGCACGCGACCCCTGGCGGCGCCTGCCGCCGCCAGAGCGCGCCCATCAGATGCCGCGCACTATTCCCCGCCGGCTTGCCGGCGGGGAGTGAGCCATCAGCCGTTCAGGCGATCCTTGACCGCCTTCGCCGCGCCAAAGCCCAGCTTCTTCGAAGCCGCGATCTGGATCGCCGCGCCGGTCGACGGATTGCGGCCTTCGCGGGCTGCCGATTCCTTGACCTTGAACTTGCCGAAGCCATTCACCGACACTTCGTCGCCCTTGGCGGCGGCGTCGACGATCGCGGCGAACACGGCGTCGACGGCCTTCTTGCCCTCGGCCTTCGAAAGACCGAGCGAGGTTGCAACGTTGTCCGAAAGTTCGGCATGGTTCATGTAAAATCTCCTGAAACGTCCGGGCCGATCCCGAACGGGCCGACGCTATAGGCGGCGCGCCATGGGTTCGCCATATCCAGATGCTATCCCGCGATCGCCGCGCGAACAATATCGAGCGCACGCTCCAACGCTTCCGATCGGTAGCCGCCTTCGGGCGCTTCGCGATCAAACAGGCCGCGCTCCTCGTCGATCGCCACGAGCACGCGAAGAGCGGCAAAAAGTTCGGCGGCGGTCGGCGGCGCCTCCATCTCAGCCTGCAGCCCGTGCCGTGTCTTCGAGCTGCGCAATACGCTCGCGGCAGATCGTCTCGACGATGCCGGCCAGCGCAGATACGCGCTCGCCGAGCCAGCTCAGTTCCTCCTCCGAGATGCGATAATGTTTCGAGTAGCGCGCCTTCACATAGGCTTCCTTCAGCTTCTCGAACATCGCGCGATCGCGCTTTTGCTCGCGCGGCCATGCCTCGATTAATCGGCCCTCGTGACCCTCTGCTTGTGTTCGAAGGAAAGCCAGGTTGTGATTATGTGGCGTGTAAAATGTGCATACAAGCATGGCGCAATGATAGTATCGCTCCGCCGCTTGATGGAGTTCAAAGGCTGCCTTCTTCAGCCTCCCTCGGTCGAAATTCGATTTATAATCGTCTAGAAATTCCGCGGCGCTTGGAAACCATTCGTCATAGTATTCTTGCGCCATGTCCGCCGCGGCATGGGGCGTTTTAGGTTGCGGTTCCGGCAGTTCATCATCGACGGCCTGATAAAGCGCAATGCCGTCCCGAGCGATGTCCATGAAGAAGTAGCGACCGTGGGCAAGCCCGGCGTTCACCTCGTCGACACTGTGCACGATGAAGTTCACCGGCGTCCGGATCGCCTTTGAAATACCGAACTCGCGCATCAGATGATCGTCGAGCTTCGACCAATATTCGATGCGATCGGTCAGGCGCTTGTCGTTGACGATGATGAGCAGATCATAGTCCGACTGATAGCCCTTGGCGGTGTGCGGCTCATCGACCCAGCCGCCGCGGGCATAGCTGCCATAGAGAATGATCTTGGAAATGCGGCCCTTGCGCTTCCAGTCCTGGGTGGCAAGCGCCAGCGCATCCTCGAATTCTTCGAAGATGATCTGAACGACGCGTTCGAGCTCGCGCTGCTTTTGAGCTGGAAGATGATCAAGACTGCTACGCATTACGGGTCATCCTAACAAGGTGTCGGCACCCTTGCACCCCGATTGTCGCCAATCCGGATGCGAAGGGGCTGATCGGGCGATACATGAGATCAATCCACCGGATTCCAGAGGATCGCATAGCAATTGTCGTCATCCTGGCCGGCGGCACGGCCGAGGTTCGCATAAATGCGGCGCGGGCCGAATTCGGGGGCGGCAAAGCTGAGCGACACATAGGTCTTCTCGGAGATTTCGCTGAGCCGTATCCAGCCTGCGCCGATCTCTGCGTCGTCAGCGTAAATCCGATAGTCTGGCTGAACGTCGGCCGACTTGTTGCGGTTACAGCGAATTTCAATCGCCGCACGGACCGACAATGTTCGCAGCTGTCCGTTAAAGCCTGTCTCGATCGTGCCGGTGACAATACCGATCGCAGCCATGATCCTTCTCCTCGCGTCTTAGCCCGGGCCATTCCCGAGCTTCGCGCGACCTTCAGGCGGCGCTACAGACGGCGGGCGCACCCGCAGGGCCGCAGCGAAGCGAAGGACGGCGGAGCCGTTGCGCGCGACGGCGCGCCGACTACAGTGGAGCGGGGACCGGAATGGGCCGTCGGAGCGCTCCCACAGAAGTCGGGGCAAAATCGTTTGGAAAACGAGAGCGGAAGCAATGACCAGATTGCCCGTACGACTGGCCTCGTTTTTGGCGCTCCCGTAAAACTATCGGTCGGCCCGCGACGCTAATCGCGCCGTGCGACCCAGAAGAGCTCTTCCTTTCAGGACAACAGAGATCTTCATCTGACGCCCGCCCGGCTCGGTCAGGCGGGCGTCTTTTTTCGCCCGCAAGGCAGACGCTCGAACGTTTTAAAGCCGAGAGAGACCATCTGCCCGGATCAGGCTGTCGCCTCGGAGCAAGATGTTCCGGTCGGTATTGCCGAGCCCTTCGGGATATGACGCCGCCGCCTCTTCGATGCCGGCGCGCCAGGGCCGGTCGTGGAAACTGAAGGAAGGCAAACGCGAACTGTCCGGTTCTGCCGCCTACCCGAGGCGTGATCGCCAGACCCATAGCGTTCCGCCATCACGTCCGGGCTTGTGCCCGGCCAATTATCCTTCCTCGTCGCGACTTGGGGACTTGCAGATCGACCGGATCGATCGCCGCGCCACGAGACGGGAATTGACCGCATCAGCTTATAAGACAGTCAGTCTTGTTTGTTAATTCCGTTCGGGTTACGGTGCGCAGGCGAATAGACATAAAGCTATCGCCAATCTGGAGAGGAGATTCGTCGATGCCCAAGAAGCGTATCGCCGCGGCCGCCCTGGCCGTTGCGGCGGCAGTCGGGACGTCCGTATTGAGCGGTGCCCAGTTGATTCCGCTACCCGACATCCCGCTTCCTGGCCCACCGCCACCGCCCATGCCGAATTATACTTTTCAGGGTCCTATCGAGGCAAAATATGCGCACACGGGTCCCTGGGCCACCAGCTTCGTCGAAACCAGCGATGCGTGCGACCGCGAAGGGAGCCCGTGCGCCATCTTTTATCCGACCAGGCTCGGCTTCAACGCACAGACGGGCGAATATGGCTTCAAACATCCTGTCATTTCGATCGCGGGTGGCACGACGACGGGGACCACGGCCGACCCGAGGCCACTTCAGGATGTCTCCAATTATGACCAGTATCTGCGCCATCTCGCTTCATGGGGCTTCGTGGTTGTCCTGACTCGCGATGGCTGGACGTCGACAGGCGAAACCGTGTCCGACGCGGCTGATTATATGGTCACGAAAAACGATCAACCCGGTAGCCGGTTTTACCGCAAACTGGACACGGCAAACATGGGCATGATGGGCTTTTCTCAAGGCGGCGGCTCGGCTGCGGCCCTGCTGGCGGCCCAGAATCCGCGTTTCAAGACCTACATCAGCGGACAAGGCGTGGGCCAGTTATTTGGGGCTATCCTGAGCATTTATACGCTCGACAACCCCATGTCGACGGGCCTCCTCTCGCTGGTCAATGTGTCGAAAGGGTCGATCTTTTACGTGGGCAGCACGACAGATTTCCCGGTCTCCGGCATCGACACCAATCTCACTTATTATCTCACGACATCGAACCAGATCGACAAGGTCATGGGCGTGCTCGACAGCTATCCGCATACAACGGTTCTCGGCAATCCGGGTTGTACGACGGCCGAAGCCTGTGCGCGCAATCCGTATCGCGGTCTCGGTGTCGCGTGGATGTTGTGGAAACTGCGCGGCGTCCAAGACGCCGGATCCATCTTCCGGCAAGGCGGCGAGTACGCCAAGTTCCAGCTGAGCAATCCCGATTGGACGATGCGGCTCAGCAACGTCCAATAGCAGCGGGGGCCAGCCCCTCATGACATTGTTTTTAGCGGTGGGCTGCCTCCTGGCCGGAAAGGGCTGCCCTGTGACGGCGCGACCATCGAGGGGCGGGGCTGCCATGCCAGGTGACCAGAAAGACGACGCAACATGATCTCCAAACCAGTCCACCGCTGGCTGATGCTGATCGCGGTCCTCGCCGCATCGGGAGGCATCTGGCTGATGACCACTGCCAAGAATGAAGAGTCCGCACCCTTTCTGGTTACGATCGCGGCGCAGCCGACAAATTCTCGCCCGGGGGGCGAGCAACCGTCGAGCATACCAAAATCAGCACCTTTCCCGGCCTCAACCGAAGTGCTGGCAGCACTCCATCTTCCTGCAGATTCGGTATTGCGCGGAGGCGTGACTTCCGATTCCGACGACGGCGTGACGTGCGGTGAAGTCGCGAGTTCGCAGGATGCTCGTGGGTTCCGCCGCTTTGTCTATATAGCGTCAGCCAAGACCGGGTTCGTGGATGATGGGAGCCAGGACTTCCGCAGGATCAGCGCCACCGCATGCGCTGCACGCTGACACCGACCCATCGCCGATCCCACAAGGGGTCCGCGAAGCTTAAAGCCCAAGACGTTTTCAGAATTCTCCCGGTTGGCGTCCCGCTGCGGACGCGCGATCATTGTCGGCATCCGGACGCCAACTCGGATGGACGAGCGGAATGTAGCGAAGAGCTCGGATCGAGCTCTTTCGTGTCGTTCGATTGCTTGCCCAGCATCGTATTCTCCATTCACGTGAGTAACATGCGCGTTGCGCCCGACGTTCCGACGCTGCAAATGATCGCCGGAACGAACGACGTGGGTTCAACGAAGTCGGGCGGCGGCGAGCCAGACCGGTCTCCGCCCTTGAGGTCAGCCTGATTTCACATAGGCTGCAAACTCGTCCGCGTAATCCGGATGCCATCGGGAGAGAGCCGGTCTGTCCTCGACAATATCTGCCGCGTTCCAGAGTATCCGCCGGCAATCCGTTTCCCATGTGGTTTCGTTGTCGAGACACCAGAGATAGAAACTGCCGCGTCGGAGGCCCTCGAACATGGCGTCGATGACCTGCTCGGGATCCCATGCCGCCGCCGGCTTTTGAGAGAAATGGCGCGTCATCATACCGGTATAGGTGAAGCCGGGAATGAGAAGATGCGCGCTGATGCGCCCCTTCGTTTGCTCGCGCAGGCTGTGTGCCAAGCCCTCTGTGAGAGACCTTACGCCCGATTTGCTGACGTTGTAGGCCGTATCGCCGGGCGGTTGCGTGATCCCCTGCTTCGAGCCCGTGTTGATGACCAGCCCCGGCTCGTCCGATTTAACCATTTCCGGGACGAACGCCTGCACGCCGTGCAGAACGCCGAACAGATTGGTGCCGAGGACTGCCTCCCAACCCTCGGGATTGGAGAGGGCGTCGCCGCCACCGCCTCGCCCGGCATTGTTCATGAGAAGCGACACCGGACCGAAGCGCTCCCGCACCTTCTCAGCGAGAGCCTCCACCGAGCCGCGATCGGCAACATTGGTTTCGACCGCCAAATTGTCCCCGGGCACAGCTGCCGCAGCTTCGGCCAGTCGGGACGCATTGTTATCCGCAAGCACGACATGCATCCCCAAGCTCGCCAGCCGCTTGGCGGCGGCGAGCCCGATGCCGTCGGCGGCGCCGGTGATGACGGCGGTCTTACCCCTCTCGATCGCAGCGTGAATCATCGCACTTCTCCTTCTTCCTTTGCGCATAAGGGCCAGAGAGTTCGACCGGACGGCCCCTGCGCGAAACGCATTTCGGTGATTGCCATGTGATTGCCGTGAATCTTCGCGTACCAGCGGATTTCAGCTAAGTCATTGGAATGATGATGCAGCGCGAACGGCGAAGATGCGCATTGCCGTTTCGCTATTGCCCTCTGGATGCGCACCGCTTCACGCGCCGTACGGATGAACGAAATGGGGCGGTTAGCTATCGTTCGGCTAACTCCGTGCACTCCGGCGAAAGCCGGGGCCCGGAGCGCCTGTAAACTAACCTCGGGTCAGAATTCTGGATCCCGGCTTTCGCCGGGGCGCACATGCCTTACGTCAGCTGCCGTTCGTCGCCCCAGGGATATCGGCCAGTCAGGCGTGCCATGGTCGCGATGGCCTCGCCGCGCCCCTGCCCGAGCCGGTCAAAACTCTCCCATGATGCCGATTGCCGCATAGCGGTCGCCCAGATTGCCCTTCAGTTTCAGCTTCGGGAGCAGATCAAATGCCGCCGTGCCATAAATTCGCGTGCGGTCGCCGCTGATACGCGCACCCGCCCCAAGTTCGGCGAGCGCCGGAATCGTCACCGTCGCCTCGGCCTTGACGTAGGGCTTTACCTCGCGCTCGTCATTGTCCGAATGGATCAGCAGCCCGCCGATCGGGCGCAATGTAATCGGCCCGGCGCGAAAGCCATAGCCCGCTCCCAGTTCGCCGCCCCAATGACCCTGCGCGCGCGCAAGATTGCCTTCGATCGCGACGCCCTCGGCGCTGGCCGCCGCAGGAAAGGTCAGGACGAAAAGCGCGCCGACGAGCGCAGCCGATTTGAAAACTGACAAGGTGTCCCCCGTGATTTGATGGATCGGGCGGACCCTATGAACGCGATCCCGCGCTCGCAAGCGACCAGGCCGGGTTTTGCGGCGGAGCGAGTCGATTGATCGACCGAGCCCTTGGTGACCGGCATTTTCGGCCGCCGTGAGAAGGAGAAGAACGACCGCAACCGGTCGGTAGCTGACGGGCATTATGGACGCCTGTTCGTGTTAGCCGACATGCGCGACGCTATGGCCGCACTACGTTCATCTGGAATTCGGGACTCCCCCCCCCCCCCCCCCCCGCGCTTCATCATTCAATGCAAACAAGTTTCAACGGTAAGGCCTGCGAGGTCTTCCCTATGGGAGCCAGCCAGCCGCCGATCGGCTGATTCCCTAAGGATATCCGGGTATTGTCGAGGAATTGTAGAAGCAGAAAGTAAACGCGCGCGCCAAGGCGAAATAGATCTTTCATGACCACGCCGAGCGGCGTCCATATTCCTCACGGCGATGAAGAACGTGAGCGTCGCGATCAACAGCCCCGCTGTCGCACCCACCGACGCGGCGCCCGCTAGCCGAGACTGCAATCTTCGCGGGTGGAGCCAAAGTCGTTCACCAAGCGAAGCTGGAAACCGCGTAGGGCGCCCCCTTCAAACCAGGGCTTTTTCCAATCCCTCCATCAAGGCGAGTGCACGAGGGTCGCCAGCGAGCTCAGTTCCCATTTGGTTCGGCGTATAAGCAAATGCGAGGTTTCGCTCCGGGTCCGCAAAGGCGAAAGAGCCGCCCCAGCCCGAGTGCCCGAAGCTGTTGGGCGTGCTGCCATAAAGGCCCATCACATTGACCAGAAAGCCACTCGCCCAGCGCGCCGGAATGCCAAGAACCGCATCGACGCCTTCGATGCGAACGGAGGTCGCCGCCGTCACCGCGGCTTCGTCCGCGATCCGGCCCCCGATGAAGGCGCCATAAAGCCGCGCCAGCCCCTCGGCAGCAGCGAATCCATTTGCCGAAGGGATTTCCGCTGCACGCCAATCATCACTGTTGGGGACGGCCGGATCGAGCGGCGGGTTCGCGAGTGCAGCGATTTGCGCGGCCGACAGCTCCCGCGCCTGCGGTGCCGACGAAAGATCGCCGGGTGCGAACATCACGGCGCCACGCGCCGCGCGCGCGGCGGGCAGGCCGATGCTGATGTCAAAGGCCGAAAGCTCCTCGGCGATGAATTGCCGAAGCGAACGCCCCTCAACCCGGCGGAACAGCTCGTCCGCGAGTAGCCCCATACTGATGGCATGATATCCACTCTGTGTGCCCGGTTCCCAAAAAGGCTCAGCCGCCGCTAGTCTCGCGGCGGCGCGCGGCGCATCGTAGAGATCGGCCAGCGTCGCCGGCTCGCGAAAGCCGGTCAGCCCCGCCTGATGCGACAAAAGCATCGCCACCGTGACAGCGGCCTTCCTGTGCGCCGCAAACTCCGGCCAGTAATCGGCGACGGGCCGGTCGTAGTCGATCAGACCGCGGCTCGCGAGCATCGCAAAGCAGATCGCCGTGACGCCCTTGGTCGTCGACCAGATGTTGACGAGCGTGTTTCGCTCCCATGGGCTCCCCGCTTCATCGGCGCGGCCACCCCACAGGCTGACGACCAGATCGCCATCTTTGACCAGCGCAATCGACGCGCCATATTCGAAACGCTCGGCAAAATTGGCTGCGAAAGCGTCGCGCAGGGGTTCGTAACCCGGTGCGACCTCGCCATGGATGTCCGTCATGAGAAGCCTTTCGATCAGAATTGGAACGAGGCGCTGACGCCATAGGTGCGCGGGGCGCCGTAGACGCGGTAGCCAAAGCCGAGCACCAGCTGGTTGACGCCCTGCGCGACGTAGCGCTTGTCGAAGAGGTTCTTCGCAAAGAGCGAGATGTCCCAGCCCTTGTCGCGCAGCACCGACGCGCGCGCATTCCACACCCAATAGCCGTCCGATGCGATGATCGGGTCGTTGAGCGCATCGCGGTAGGTGCGCGACTGATATTGGCCGTCGATCGCCAGCCGCGCGTCAACGCCGCCCGCCACCGGAAAACTGTAGGCGAGACTGGTATTGATGTTCGTCTTTGGGGCATCGGGCAAGCGGTTGCCCGCCGCTATCGCCCCGCCCGAAGAGGCAAAGGCCCCCAGCTTGCTGTCGAGCAGGCCAAGCCCCAGCGTCGCCGTAAGCCCGGGCAGCGCGCGCGGATTGAAGATGAGATCGGCGTCGATCCCCTTCACCTTCGCCTTGTCGATATTGCCCAGGCGCTGGATCGGCAGGGCGCCGGCGACATCGCGGATGAAGGTCTGGACATCGCGATAATCATAATAGAAGCCGCTCAGGCTATAGGACAGGCCGACGTCGGCCAGCCGGCCCTTGATGCCGGCTTCATAGGCGTAGAGCGTCTCCGAGCCATAGGGTTGAAGCTGCGCCGAACTGGTCGCAACCCCGGCGAAGAAGCCGCCGCTTTTGACGCCCTTCGACGCGCTCGCATAGACGAGCACGAGCGGCGACGGCTTCCAGTTCAGCCCGATCTTGTACGACAGATTCTCGTCGCTGATCCGCCCATCGACCGACGCGACCGTCACCGGCGGAGACCCGAAGGGCGCGCCGGACAGCAGGCTTCCGGGCGCGAGCGAGACGAGGTCGACGGTGGAACCGGTATTGCGGCGCTTCTCCGACGTATAGCGCAGGCCGGTCACGACGCTGAGTGTCGGGGCAAGCCTCCACTCACCATTGGCGAAAAATGCGGCTGATTTGGTTACCTGGTCCGACTGGGTAAAGCTGGTCGTGTTGAACAGCGCCTGCAGCCGGCCGTCGTAGCTCGTGACGACATGGTCGCGCGTGTAAAAGCCTCCCACAAGCCAGTCGACGATCGCATCCTCGCCCGACAGCCGAAGTTCCTGCGAGAATTGCTTCACCTTGTCGTCGGTATAGAAATCGGTCTGCGGCAACGGCGTCGCGTCGGTGTCGATCCCCCACTGCCGGTCGAAATCGATGCGCGAGGTCACCGAGGTGAGCGTCGCGAAACCGAGGTCGACCTCGACCCGCCCGGTCAGGTTGAGCTGGTTGTAATCATAGAAGGGATCGATCGACCAGGCGCCGCGGAAGGGATCATTGTCGGTGTCGCGGTAACCGAAGAAGTCGCTGCAAGCCGGCGAGCCGGGACAAGTCGCCCCCGACGCCGGCAGCGCGCCGAAAAAGGCGGGCTGACCCAGATCGGAGCGACCGCGCTGCGCCTCGACCTTCAGGTTGATGTCGACCGCGTCGGATGGTCTGGCGCGCAGTTGAAGCCGGCCGAGCAAGAGATTGCGATCGCCGAAATTCTCGCTGGTGCGCTCATTGAACCAATAGCCCTTGTCCTGCGCGATAACCTTGCCGGCGGCGCGCAGCGCGATCGTGTCGCCGAGCGGGATGTTGAGCGCAGCTTCGAAATCCTTCGCCTGATAATTGCCGAGCGATGCCGCGACACGGCCCGAGAAGCCGGAAAATTCGGGACGCGCGGAGAATATATTGAGCGCGCCGGCGGTCGAATTGCGGCCATAAAGCGTACCCTGCGGCCCCTTCAGCACCTCGAGCCGGTCGATGTCAAAGAAGTTGAAGTTCATCAGCGCCAGCGAGCTGAGCGGCACCTCATCGACATAGACGCCGGCACTTGGATTGTTGGTGGCGCTGAAATCGTTGAGCCCGATACCGCGGATCGTGACGACGGGCAGCAGCCCGGGCACATTTTCCTTCACCGTCACATTGGGCGCCGCGCCGGCCAGTTCGGAGACGCTTTCAAGGCGGCGCTCGGCGATCGCCTCGCTGCCGATGACCGACACGTTGATCCCGACGTCGAGGCTGTTCTGAGCCCTTTTCTGGGCGGTGACGATGATCACCCCGTCATCGCTCTCCTCGCTGGCCGGAACCGCCTGCGCAAAAGCAGGGGCCGCCAGGCCCAGCATGGAAACCCCGACGAGTCCCCTGCCCGCACGGCGCAATGACGCCTGAAAATTCTGCATAATCTCTCCCCCATGTTGTTTCGACGTTTGGGTATGCAAGCATATCAACACAACAAGTCCGTCACGACAAGCGATATTTTACCTTGTGGTATGCCTGCATGTCGGATCGATGATTTGTGGACAGGCGCGCGCAAGCCGCTAAGTTGGCCGGCGATGAGCGACATCATGCCTCCCCCCGCCAAGCCCGGACCGACGCCGCGCCGCGCGGGTCGCCGGGCCATGCTGCTCGACGAGGCTGCGCGCCAGATCAACGAGCGCGGCGCGGCGGCGCTGAACCTGAACCTCATCGCCGAAACCGTGGGCCTCACGCGCAACGCGCTCTATTATTATGTCAGCGACACCAACGACCTCATTTTCCGCTGCTATCTGCGCAGATGCGAGACGATGGAGGAGGATCTCGACGCCGCGATCGAAGGCCATGGCTCGGCCGCCGCGCGGCTGAGCGCGTTCGTTGTGCGCACATTCGACCGGCAGCCGCCGCTTGCGGTTCTCGCCGACCTCGACTTTCTTCCCGATCCGCAACGCACGGCGATTGCCGACATCGCGCGCCGCCGGGTCGAAACGCTGGCGCAGATCATTGCGGAAGGTGCCGACGCGGGCGAGTTCAGGCCGGTGAATGCGCGGATTGCGGCCGAATGCCTTCTCGGCATGATGAACTGGGCCCAGCTGGCGCAGCTCTGGCTCGCGTTCGGCGACGCCATCGGCGATCGGGCCCGCATCGCGCAGACCATCCTCGACATCTTGCTCCATGGTTTCGCCGCCGATCCCGAGGCCGCCTTCACCTGCCCGCTCCATGTCGAGAATCTGGAGCGCCGCTCGATCAACGCGTTCGACAAGGCGCAGGCCGGTGAGGAAAAGACCCGGCAGCTCATCGACGCGGCATCACGGCTGTTCAACCGCCGCGGCTGCGATGGTGTATCGCTCGACGACATTGGCGCGAGCCTTGGCGCGACCAAGGGCGCCTTTTATCATTATTTCGACGACAAGACGGGCTTCATCGCGCGCTGTTACGAACGCGCTTTCGATCGCTACCGGCATTTCGCCCTGACCGCAGGCGAGACTGGCGCCAACGGCCTTGAAAAATCGCTGATCGTGATGCATCTCAATTGCCAGGCGCAGGCCGGCGCCGCCCCGCCGATGATGCCGCAGCCGGGGTTGTTCACGCTCCCCGATCAAACGCGCACCGACCTCATGGCGCAAGCGCAGCATATCTGGTCGATTTGCCAGGATTATGTGGCGGAGGGCCTCGCCGATGGAAGTTGCCGGGCAATCTCGGTCGCCGACCTGACGATGGTCAGCGCGGGCGCTTTCTTCTGGTTGCCGAAATGGCTGCCCGCCACGGGCGCAACCGACCCGATTTCGCTCGCCGACCAAATCTGCGATATCATGCGCCAAGGTTTGACGGCCAGATAATTGCCGGCAGATAGCGGTCCTGGAAAATCGATGAGCCGCATTCGGGCAGTTGCCCGAAAGACATTCGAGACGTCACGTCTCGAACACTCGCTACGTTCGCCAGGTATCGAATGCGGCCCGCCTCAAGCGACATGCAGAATCTGCATTGCTGCCGACATCGCCTTTTCAAACCATGTGATTACCAATCATCGCCTTGCCGGCCCGGCCCGTGTTGGCAAAGAGGCAGGCGATGGTCATCGGGCCGACGCCGCCAGGAACGGGAGTGACAGCGCCGACGGGAGGGCCGTCCGCGAAACAGTTTCTGGTGGTCGTTGCAGGTGGTGCCCCGCGCAGCAAAAAGATCGGAGACGATGTCATTGCCTACGCGCTCGAATAAATTCCGGGCTTGTGTCCTTCGTCAGAACATTTGGCTCAGGTTGCGACTTAGCAACAGTTGCGTTCTTTATCGGATAGGAGCGCGTAGGCGATGACGCGAGCGGGCCTGCTAAGGCGGAGCGAGATATCGGGTCACCGCGGGCCAAGTTTGGCCGCGACAGGCCTGTTCAGGAGTCCGGGGTCAAGTCGAAGCCCCGGCTCGTATAATAGTCCAAGCGCCGATAAAGGGTCGAGCGTCCGATCCTGAGGATTTCGGCCGCTCGGAGACGATTGCCCCCGGCTTCATCGAGCGCCTCCCGGATTTGCTGCAATTCCGCTTTCTGCAAGCGGCTCAGATGGCTTGGTGCCAGAGCCCGTCGATGGATCGCCGTAAGATCTTCGCTTCGCACGTCGCGGCCGGGCGCCTGGAGCGCCGCACTTTCGACCGCCTCGCGAAGCTGGGCCACATTTCCTGGCCATTCGGCAGCCGCCAACTGTTCCATGAGACGCGGCGCCGCCGCACGCGGGCGATCGAGGCCAGCGAGAAAATAGGCCGCAAGCGGCGCGATGTCTTCGCGGCGCATGCGCAAAGGCGGCATGCGGACCTCGACACCTCGGAGCATGGTAACCAGCGGCAAGATGGCATCGGAGAAGTGCGTGCCGGTGAAAACCAGCCGCGGTCCTTCCATGCCCTCGAATGCCTCGGCGAGCCGGGCGCAATCATCCTCGTCCATACGCTCGGCGCGGCCGAGAAGAACCGCCGCACCTTTTCGCAACGACGCGGCCACTGCGTCACCTGTCCGGCTGTCCCGCCACTCGATCTCGGCAACGGATGCGTCCGCCGACATTCGCTCGGCAAGCAATCTTCCGAGGCGGGTTTTTCCGGTGCCCGGCTCGCCAAATATAAAGGCCGGGAGGCGCTGGACGAACGCTGCGTCGGCTGCATCGAGCGCGCGGCGAAGCGCCGGGCTTTCGCCGATCATTTCGTCGAAAGGCCGCCGTGCCGGAAGCGCTGGCATCGCGACGAGGCGCGGCGGCGTTCTGATCTGCCGGAGGCGCATTACCGAGCCCGACGTGCGATCGCCTTCGGCGACCGGTCGAACCTGAAGTTGAAGGATGCGGCCCGCCGCGCAAAATATTTCATGCTCGGCGGTTCGCGCATGGGCCCCAGCCTCACGCGCATAGGCCGCGAGGACAGCATGGTCGCTCTGATCGAGCAGTTGCATCGCGCCGCGATTCATGATCGTCGTATGCTCGTCCATCGCAACGACGGCCTCGGATCCGCGCTTACGGACCTCGCGAAGATATTCCGTTAGCAACGCCTGCTCGCGTGGAGCAAGCCGGTCGCGGAGCGCACGGGCAATCTCCGCTCCGGCCGATTGAACGATCATGAGGATCGTGCGGGGATCGAGATCGACCACGAGCTGTTCGGGAAGCGTCAGGCTCAGGACGCCTCGGATCGAGCGACGGAGCGGATCGATGATCGGAACGGACGTGCAATAGCTGTCTTGCAGCGCCTCGTTATAATGCTCGCCGCCCCACACCTGGACGGCCGCACCTTCTTCGATCGCGGTGCCGTCCGAATTGGTGCCGACAAGCTCCTCGGACATGGCGCCGCCGACGGTTGGAAAAGTCTTCTCGGCCCAGCGGACCATCGCCGGTTCACCGCGGAATAGCGAAATTGTTCCAGTAGGATCAGCCAGGCTGACACAGCCATGGGCATCGACGCACAGCCGCTCGAGTTCGGCGATGACCGGATCGGCGCAGCGAAGAAACTGTTCGTCGATCTGCGGCTCTGCGGTGACCTCCATCATGCCCCTCGCCGTACTTACGTTGCACATCGCGCTGCGCTTCCAGGAGCGGGCGATGACCGGCCTGACGGCTGAAAGATCGGTTTGTTGCGGGTCGGCAATGAAGCGGGCACGCAGAGCTTCGAGCATGTCGCGATCGGACTTTCCGGGAGGTTTGCTCCTCTGCCATGGCGTCAGATCCGAGTTCATGCTCATAGGCGTTTCCTGCGGTCGCATAAGGCAACCGAAAGTCTGGAGGGCTTCAGGCTCGTCTCCCCGAACCGGCCCGATCCGCCTTCGTCTGGCGATCGGCCGATTTTCACAGAGCTTATGCCCCAATCGGCCGCTGTCAAGCGAGCTGTCCGAACCGCTCGCGGTTGCGCTCCCGTGTTTCGAAACGGCTTTCGCGCGCCAGAAAGGCGGCAACGGCGTCCCGGCGGAGTTGAGCTCGCCCCAACGCGAAGTCCGCAGCTATTGCGCAGTATATCCTCCATCGACGAACAGGTCGGCGCCCGTCACATAGCTGGCCTCGTCGCTTGCAAGAAAAAGCACGCAATAGCTCACCTCTTCGGGCCGCGCTCCGCGTTTCATCGGTGTGGCCGCAGCAAAGGCCCGGTTCGACTCCTCTCCCTCTTCTTCAGCCATCGGCGTCATGACCAAGCCGGGCGACACCGCGTTCACGCGAATGCCGTCGGCGACATAATGGATCGCCGCGGCGCGCGTCATCATACCGACCGCGCCCTTCGATGCCTGGTAGGAGAAGAAGCCGGGCGCCCCGACCGAACCGCTGATCGAGCAGATGTTCACGACCGACCCGCCGCCGGCCCGGCGCATCGCGGGGACCACATGCTTAAGGCCCAGGAACACGCCCTGCTGGTTGATTGCGGTAAGCTTGGACCAGGCGGCAAGCTCTTCCTCATCCGCGCCCTTCATCGAGCCCACGATTCCCGCATTGTTGACAAGAATGTCTATGCGGCCCCAATGCCGTTCGGCCTCACCGAGCACCTCTGCCCACTCCGCTTCGGACGTGACGTCGAGACGGCGGTATAGTACATCGTAACCCGCATCGCGCAGTTCCCGGGCCACATCCTCCCCTTGCTCGTCGAGAACATCGGTGATCAGGACATGCGCGCCTTGCGACGCAAACAGGCGGGCGTGCGCCGCGCCTTGCCCGCGCGCGCCGCCAGTGATGATCGTGACCTTGCCTTCAACGCGGCCCATCCTCTACTCCTCTACCCTATCCATGACGGCGCAGCCGCCTGCAAGCTTACCGCCCGCGAAACCCCATGTCTCGCGGGCAGCATATTTTCGTCAATCCGTGATGCCCGCAGGCCGCGCGAGTTCGGCGAGCGGTTCGGTGCGGTGCTTGATATCCTTGATCCGCGGCAGAACTTCGGTTCCCAGAAGCTCGAAGTGCCGGCGATAGCGTTCGGGCTGATCGAGATAGTCGAACGTGAAGGAGATGATCGTCCCAAAGCCGCCCGATGCATCGAGGTCACGCTGAAGCTTCTTGATCACCGTGTCCGGCGAGCCGACAAGCCATTTCTCGCGAGCAAGATATTCGAGCGGAACATCCTCCGATCGCGTTACTCCGAGTTCGGGCACCATCAGGGGCAAGAAGCCACCGCGCTCGTATCCGGGAAGCATCCATTCACGATAGGTCTGGCCCATTGCGCCGTTGATCGCCAGATCCATCGCCTCCTCGTCGGTATCCGCCACGAGGATATTGTGCGCGATGCGCCATTCATTGCGGTCGGCCTGTCGGCCGGCCCCTTCGGCACCCTGCATGTAGCGATACCAATGGCCCGCAAGATATTCGCGGCCGACGTTGAAGCTCAGCGGAATGCAGCCGAGCTTGCCCGCCTGCGACAGCGTCGAGGAGTTGGGGCTGAGGCCGGCCATCGCAATTGGCGGATGGGGCTTTTGGTAGGGCTCCATGAAGGGACCCATCTGCACCTCGTCATAGGCCGGAATCTCGAATGACCAGTTCTTGCCTTCATGCTTGAAGGGGCCCTTCTTCTCCCAGATGTCGTGAAGAATCTTCACGCCCTCGGCCATCTTTCCCCCGGGATCGTCATTGCCATGGATAAGGTGGTCGGTCGCGTAAGCGCCGGCACCAATTCCCACCATCAGGCGCCCCTTCGTCATGAGATCGAGTTGCATGAGACGGTGCGCAAGCGCCATCGGGTTATGATTGCCGGGGATGTTCGCGCCCGTCCCGAGGCGGATCCGGCTCGTCTGTACCGCAGCGGCCGCCAGATAAAGTTCGGGGCTACAGACAGGTTCCCAGCGCATCGTGCTATGCTCTGCGACCCAGACCTCGGACAGGCCGAACTCCTCCGCCCAGCGGATGACCTGCATGTCCCATTCAAACCCCGCATGGAGGTCGGTCTGGGGAGTCCGGAAGGGTACGACGAACAGACCAATATCCATCTCAAAATCCTCTGATATCTGACGTTCGCGAGAGGCGAATCGTTTCGGTAGCCACCGGATGACACGCGCACAGGCCGGGCGACTGTCCCAGCTTGGAGCAGCGCCCGATTTCGTCAGCGCACGGCATTGCGCAGCACCCCGACCCTCTCGACTTCGACCTCAACAAGGTCGCCGGGCTGCAGCCAGACCGGCGGCTGGCGCTTCGCGCCGATTCCCTCGGGCGTGCCGGTCGTGATGATGTCGCCAGGCGACAGTTCGAGGAAGGTCGAGACATAAGCGACCAGATCGGCGAGCGGGAAGATCATGTGCCGCGTGTTCGAGTGCTGCATTTCGGTGCCATTGACGCGCGTCAGGATCTCGAGGGTCTGCGGATCACCAACCTCGTCGAGCGTCACGAGTGCAGGCCCGCAGGGTGTCGATCGATCGACCGCCTTTCCCGGAAGCCACTGCGTGCCACGATACTGGAGGTCACGCGCAGTGATGTCGTTGAGGACCATCAGGCCCGCCACAGCTCCCAGCGCCTCAGCGGGCGCGATATTCCGGCACGAACGTCCGATCACGATCGCGAGCTCGCCCTCGAAGTCGAGGTTCGATGTTACGTCGCTGCACGCGATCTCGTCCCCTGCCCCGATCAGACTCGACGCGAACTTCGCGAAGACATCGGGAAAGGCAGGAAGCGCGCGGCCGGTCTCGGCGACATGATCCTTGTAGTTGAGGCCGATGCAGAGCACCTTGCCTGGATCCGCAACCGGGGGGCCGAGCCGAAGCGAGTCGATGTTGCCCGCCGCGGCGTCGGGCGTGTTCGCCGCCGCCGCCGCAAGTCTTTCCGACAGGACGCCGAGCTCTTCTCCATGTCGGCGTAAAAGCTCCCGGATCGACCCGACCGCCGGCGCGGCATTATCGGCGGCGAGCAGGCTGTCGACATCATAGACCGTAGTCCCGACGATCATGCCGGGCCGCCACAGACCGTCGGCTTCATAGCTTACGAGTTTCATCCTAATTGTCCTTCTTCGATGTGAATGGGTGGCCCTCAGCTGGCGCTCGCCGCGACGCTGAGCACCGCATCGGCGAGGCGCTCGGTAATCTCCGTGACGTCCGCCGCGGTCATCGGCGAGGACAGGGAAACAAGATTTGCCGGCGAAAGAAGCAGACCCCGCTCATAGGCGGCCCACCAAAGGCGATGCTGGACGTCGTTGTCATAGCCGGTGGCACCGCCTGGAAAGGGACGCAGCAGCGACCCGCGACCGCGGCATTCCCAGCCAACCCGGGCCACACGCTCGCCCAGGGCGGCGCGCGCTGCATCCCCCAGCGCGTTCATTCGCGAAATAACCTCGGGGGTAAGCAACCGAAGCGACTCGGCTCCGGCCGCCATGCTGACGGGATTGCCCGAAAAGGTACCGGACTGGGGTATCGCATTCGGCCGGGCCGGGTCGAGTTCGCGCATCAACGCCTCGCGCCCTGCGACCGCACCCACCGGGAAGCCACCTCCGATAAGCTTCCCGGTGGTGAGGAGGTCGGGCGTGACACCATATTCGCCGCAAAGCCCGTGCGCGCCGAGCCGCAGGCTGATGACCTCGTCGATAATGAGCGCAATGCCGTGGCGGGTCGCGATCGCCCGGGCGGCCGAGACGAATTCGCGTGATTGGCCGATGAGGCCAGCCTTGTTCGGGAGCAGATCAATCACGATGGCAGCGAAATGATCCGGGCGCGCCGCCACGGCCTCAGCCAGCGCTTCAACGTCGTTGAGCGAGACGAGCGTGACGTCGCGCGCCACGCCATTCGGCACGCCGCGCCGATCCTTCGCCGCGCCGGTGCAAAGCGCGATGTCGGACGACCCGTGATAGCCATTACGGATCAACAGGCATCCCTCGCGCCCGGTCGCGGCGCGCGCGATCCGGATCGCCGTCATCACCGCCTCGGTCCCGGAGTTGGTATAGCGCACCTGATCGAGCCCCGGCATGCGCGCGAGGAGCAGCTCGGCATGGTCCCATTCGTGGAGATTGGGTATGCCCCAGCAGCTTCCCGCGTGCATCGCACCGATCGCGGCCTCGATCAGTGCGGGGTGTGCGTTGCCATGAATCTGCGTCGTGAAGTTATTGTTGGCATCGATCAGCTCACGGCCGCGATCGTCCCACAGGCGGCAGCCTTCGCCGCGCATCGCATAAGGCGTCGGCGCGCCGGTAAAATAGGCCGAGCGACCGATTCCACCCGGCAGCAACGGCAGCCCGCCGGCTCCGCGCCTGATATGGGGATCGCCTCCCGGTCCGCCTGCCGCACCGATCGCATGTTGCTGAGCCATGATCGCCTGAAAGCCTCCTGAAGGGATCCGTCCGTCTTGTCCGGGCCGGATGCCATTCTGGCCCTGTCTCGCTCCCCCTACTGTGCCGACATGGTACACGCCCGGGATGCCGAGAACGGGCGGCAGATATCTCCGGGGGGAGTCAACGCTGCGTCAGCTTGGCACAGTCGCCGTTCGCCAGCCGCTCCTAGGCAGATGCACTGAACGGCCGGACGCACCTGCGCCAGGCAAGCGAGGATGACGGAACTCACCCATGACCAGCGTTGATCAGTCGAAATTTGCCGAAGCGCTCGCCGCCCGCCGCACAGCGCCGCCCGTCACGGTGCCGCATATGATCGGCGGGGTGCCCTATTTCGAAGGCGGACTCATTGAGCGCGAGAATCCGAGCGAACCCGGGCGGGTTGCGAGCCGCTGCCACGACGCACCGGCGGCGCTTGTCGCGCAAGCGGTCGCTGCAAGCCGGTCGGCGCAGCGAGAGTGGGCCAAACTCTCCACAGCCGAGCGCATCGCACGCATGCGTCCCGCGCTCGACCATGTCGAAAATGCTGTCGGGGACTGGGCAGTGCGCGTAGCGCTCGAAATCGGAAAGCCCTTTAGCCCTGCCGTCGCCGAAGCGCGCGAGGTTCTCGATATCTTCCGCCTCTTTCTCGATTATGCCCTGGAACCCGGCGCCTTCGACGATCCGCGCCGGATGGACCCGGCAGGTCTCGCCAATGTCTCGCTGCTGCGCCCTTATGGTGTGTTCGGTGTCATCGTGCCCTTCAATTATCCGATAGTGCAAGCGGCGGGTCCGACAATCGCTGCCCTACTCGTCGGCAATGGCGTCGTCGTGAAGACGTCACATCAGGGTCCTTGGTCCGGGCATGCGATCCACGAGATGTGCGCTGCCATGGATCTTCCAGCAGGGCTCGTGAACATCGTGCACGGCGCGGACGATCCCGGCCGTGCTCTCTCGGCCTCGAACGTCGACGCGATTTCCTTCACAGGGTCGGTCGCGGCAGGCAAGGCCATCATGAATCAACTTTCGCAAGGGCTCTATCCGCGCCCTGTCATTGCGGAGATGGGGGGAAAAAATCCGGTCATCGTCACCGCCACGGCCGATCTCGAAGCTGCGGCCGACGGTATCGTCTTCTCCGCCTTCGATCTCTCGGGCCAGAAGTGCAGCGCGCTGTCGCGCGTCCTCGCGGCGGCGGAGATTCATGATCGGCTGGCGGCGCTCGTCGCGGAGCGCGCCGCGCGGCTCGTCGTGGCGGACCCGGCGGCGCCCGATGCCTTTGCCGGCCCGCTGGTCGATCCTGTCGCCCTCGCCCGGTTCGAGGCGATCGCAGCCGATGCGCGCAATGAGGGCTTCTGCGTCGCCGGCGGCGAGCGTCTTGATCGCGAGGGCTATTTCGTACGCCCGGCCGTCGTGTCTTCAGTCCCCGGCGATCATGAGCTTGCGACGACCGAGCATTTCGTTCCCTTTCTCACGATCAGCCCCGTCGCCTCGTTCGAGGAAGCGCTCGCGCTTGCCAACCAGACGCCGATGGGGCTGACCGCTGGCCTCTACACGGGCGATCTCGAGGAGGCGCGGCTCTTCCTCGACGGCATCGAGGCCGGCTGCGTGAACGTCAATGTTCCAGGCCACGCGACGACGGGCTGGTGGCCAGGGCCGCAGACGTTCGGCGGGTGGAAGGCGAGCGGGTCAAGCGGGAAGCAGGGCTTTGGCAAATGGTATATCCCCCAGTTCGGACGCGAGCAGGCGCGCAAGGCACCCGCGGCGCTGGCCGGCCTGATCGCGAGCTGACGCCACCGCCGCTCAAGCCGGGTCCCACCAATTTCGCTCGTTGAAGGACGATCTTCATATATGGATGTCGTAATGACCGATCATTCGCCTGCCCCTGCCGAGTCCGCCAGATCCGGATCGCAATTCGCGCTGCGGGGCAATATGGGCACGGTCGATCTTCTCTTCACGGTGCTTGCGTTTACCGCGCCGCTCGGCGTCGTCTTCGGTTTCCTGTCTTTCAACATAAGGTTCGGGATCGGCGTTCCGATCGCCTTTCTCGGCGCAACCGCTCTCATGCTGCTTTTCGCCGTTGGCTTTACGAACATGACCCGCCGGGTGGCGCGTCCCGGTGCCTTCTATACCTATATCGCTGCCGGGCTCGGTCGGCCCGCAGGCCTCGGCGGCTCCTTTCTCGCGCTCACCACCTACGGGTTCAATGTTGCCGCCGCGCTCGTCTTTTCGGGTATCGCGATCAACAATCTCATGGGGAGCTTTCATACGGATCTTTCGGCGCCCTGGTGGGCATGGTCGCTACTCATGCTCGCGCTCGTGTGGATGTGCAGCTATTTCAACGTCGAATTTTCGGCCAAGCTGCTCTCGACGGTTCTGGTCTTCGAAGTGATCGCCATCCTCGTTTTCGACGCGGTTCTCATCGCCAATGGCGGGCCGGAGGGCCACAGCTTCGCACCGTGGAATCCCGCCAGTCTTCTCACTCCATCTATCGGGCTTCTTCTTCTCTTCAGCGTCGGTCTGTTCAACGGTTTCGAGGCGACAGCCATCTATCGCGACGAGGTTCGCGACCCGGAGAAGACCATTCCGCGCGCGACCTATCTCGCCATCCTCTTCCTCGGTCTCTTCTACGCCGCCTCGTCCTACGCGCTGATCCTCTCGGAAGGCTCGTCGCAAGCGGTGGCCGCGGCGCTCAAAAATCCCGCCGAGATGATGCCGCATGCGCTTCTCGTCTATTTCGGCGCCTTCGCAAACCAGCTTATCGCCGTGCTTCTTGTCACGAGCATGTTCGCCTCGACCCTTGCGCTTCAAAATATCCTCGCGCGTTACACGCATTCGCTCAGCGTCGACGGCGTTTTCCCGCGCGCGCTCGCCGCCGTACATCCGCGTCATGGCTCGCCGCACCGTTCGGCGCTCACCGTCGGCGCGGTCCAGCTCGTCATGCTTGCAATGCTCATCCTGTCGGGCGCCAATGAGCTCGATCTTTACGGCGCTGCGGCCGGCGTCGCCTTCTACGGCATGCTGTTGCTCCTGTTTTTGACGGCGCTCGCGGTGATCTTCTATTTCCGGGCGGATCGCGGCGCCGTGTCGGCGTGGAAAATTCTCGTGGCGCCCGCGATTGCCGTTGCGGGCATCGGCACCGAATTGGTGATCGCCACGATGAATCTGCCCTTGCTGATCATCGGTCCCGCAACAGTCGTCTGGACGCTTGCCTCGATCAGCTATGCCGCGCTTCTGCTCGGCATCGGCGTCGCCTGGTGGCTGAAGCGCAAGGGCTCCCCGCTTTACGAGCGCATCGGCCGCCGCGTCGATTGACCCGGTTGGACGGCTACGGGATTTCCTCCTCACCTGGCGCTTGTTTCTCATTGGCACAGTTGGCGAGCCTCGGCGCGCGCCATGATCGTTGCATAGAGCGATTTCCCAAGGAGTTCACAGATGACCCGAACCCGCAGCACCCTGCTCGTTGCGCCCCACCAGTTTCCCGACCTGGAGCGCGAACGCGCGCTCGCCGAGGAATTCGGCCTCGAACTTGTCGCAGCTGCCGACCAGGACCAGTTCCGCGCCGGCATGGCGGACGCCGCAATCGTGCTGGTAACCCCCTACGCGAAGGTGAAAGCGGAGGAGATTGCACTTCTGACACATTGCAAGGCGATTGTCCGCTATGGCATCGGCTATGACAATATCGACGCTCGCGCCGCCACAGCTGCGGGTGTTCCGGTCTCGATCATACCCGACGCCTCGACCGACGAGGTCGCAGCCCATGCTCTCGCGGCGGGCCTGGCGCTGGCGCGGCGCATTCCCCAGGGCCAGGCGGCGATTGCCGACGGGCGCTGGGCGGGAACGATTGCCTATGACGCGCCGAAACTGTCGAACCTCGATGTCGGCATTCTCGGCATGGGCCGGATCGGCCGCCTTGTCGCCGAGTGGTGGGCGGCGCTGGGTGCGCAAGTCCGTGCCCACGATCCCTTTGCCAGCTATTCCGCAATCGCCTCGGCGAGCATCGAGGAAATATTGGAGCATTCGGACGTCATTTCGCTGCACCTGCCCCTGACGTCCGAAACCCGGCATCTCGTCAATGCCGAGACGCTGCGAAAGATGCGCAAGGGCACGGTCGTCGTCAATGTGTCGCGCGGCGGCCTCGTCGACGAGCAAGCCCTCGTCGATGCGCTGCGGTCGGGTCATATTGCAGGCGCGGCGCTCGACGTGTTCGCCGAGGAGCCGCTCCCCTCCGGCCACCCGCTGCGCGACGCACCCAACACGATCCTGACTCCGCATGTTGCCTGGCGCTCGAACATTTCGCTCGGCGCGCTCCAGCAGGGCGCGGTCGATCGCGCGCGTCGCGCGCTGCGCGCCGAGCCGCTGCCCGACATCGTCACGCAGTGAGCCTTTTTGCGAATGGAGAATTGCCATGGCGCTTATGAGACATGATCTTTGTATTCTTGTTCACCCCGGGTCACCGAGCGAAAGGTCGCGGGGAATATTCTTCGCGCCCGCGCGGGACATCCTTCCTGGAACCGTAAATGAAATGGCACGCTCGGGACGCGGGTTGATCGCCTGCGGCGTCGATCCCGAACGCGCTTTTCACCTCGGCCTTCAGCGGATGCCGGGGCGCATCCGCCGCCCGGGAATGCCCAAATATCTCGCAAGCGTCGAGGCGGCGAGCTGCTTCGACACGGGCATTTCGGCCGCCGACCGGGCAGAAACCCTCCGCGTCCTCGGGAATCCGGCGGCCCGCGCCGCCGACCTTTGCAGCCCGGGCCATGTCATGCCCTGCCTGGTGCCCGACGATCCCGGCAGCGAATCACTGCTCGCGCTTGCCCTCGAGCTGGCCTCGCTTCTGACCAGCGTCGCCGCCGTTGCCTGGTGCGACATTCTCGATGTGGCGGGCGAGGTCGCCTCGGCCGAACGGTGCGCCGAGCTGGGAGCACTACTCGGCTGCCCGGTGATCGACGCAAGCAGCATCGCCCGCCGGACCCCCGAGCCCGCGCGCCCTTTCCAAGAGGTGCTGCGCAGCGCCCCGCCCGGCTCGCTTCCCGGCGATCTTTTCGGCCGAAGCCTGGCCGCCGGTGTTCCGGCGATGCGGGCCTGCGCCGCCGCATGACAGCAGATCATCCCGGCGTCGCCCGCGGCGACTTTCTCGAGGCCATGTCGGCGCTACCCGGTCCCGTGTCACTCATCACGACGGGACATGGCGACCGGCGCATGGGCCTGACGGCTTCGTCGATCTGCAGCCTGTCCGCGGATCGTCCGTCGATCATCGTGTGCGTCAACAAATCGGCCTCCGCCCACGACTTTCTGCTCGAAAACGGCTGCTTCGGCGTCAACATATTGCATCCGAGCCAACAGGATGCCGCCGAATTGTTCACGAGCAAAGGCGTCGACCGCTTCGCCAGCCATCAATGGATAGAACTGACGACGGGCGCCCCCATTCTCGCCGACGCCCTGGTCGCACTCGACTGCCGCCTGAACCGCGCCATCGACGGGTTCTCGCACACGATCCTCATCGGCGTTGTCGAACAACTCATTTCCCGCGAAGCCGACGAGGCGGATTGCCTCGTATGGCATCGGCGGCGGTTCCGGACGGCTGCGGATCTCTAAGGCCCGGCTCGTCGACGATCTGACCCGGCAACCCAGCCGTTCCCCCGACGCCTCCGCCTGACGACCACATCTGCGCCGTGGCTCGAAGGCGCGCGGGCAGAAAAAGCGCGTGTGTCGCGAACTGACACAGTTCGTCAGCCGCGCTGTCTCTAAACTTCCACAATCAACGCACTCTTCGAGGAAGCGATGTGATGGCTGGGACGCATGAGCGCAAATGGAGCGAAGGGTCGAGCACGGCTTCCCCGTCGCGCGCGCCACTTGGCACTGCCATCGACCAAGGCCCTCGCCGAACGGAAAAATCGGCGTTCGCAATCCCAAGCCATGACATGGAAGCGATGGAGACATAAGATGACAATCAAGGGGAAACTGATGAAGCGAGCGGCCCTCATGGCCTGCGCCGCTACGGCGCCATTCTGGGTTATGCCTGCGTTCGCCCAGGACGCTCCGGTCGGCGGGGAAGCGGCAGCGGCCGAAACGGGACCGGGCGGTGACATCGTCGTCACGGCGCAGCGCCGCGAGCAATCGATTCAGAATGTGGGCGTTTCGATCACCGCGCTCTCCGGGGACACGTTGGCGGATCTGGGGGCGACCTCGGCCCAGAGCATCGCCGCGCATGTGCCCGGCCTGCTTTTCGACAGCGGCAGCGGCGGGGGTGTCAACGCCTTCGTCAGCATTCGCGGCGTCTCGCAGGTCGATCCAGCCGAACATCAGGAAGCGCCAAATGCCGTCTATCTCGACGAAGTCTATGTGCCAACGCCGTCGATGGTGGGCTTTCCGCTCTACGACATTTCTCGCGCAGAGGCGCTGCGGGGCCCGCAAGGCACGCTCTTCGGCCGCAATTCTACGGGCGGCCTGCTCCAGTTCATCACGACCGATCCGAGCGACAGCTATCGCGGCTATTTCGATGCCAGCTATGGCAGTTATGACAATATCCGCCTTGAAGGCGCAGTCGGCGGACCGATCGCAGAAGGGCTGAGCTTTCGCCTCGCCGGCATGATCAACAAGTCCGACGGCATCTTCAAAAACCACTTCCCTGGCGGACGCGACAGCTTCGAGACCAATGTTTTCGGAATCAGGGGCAAGCTGCGCGCCGAACTGGGCGACTGGACGGCGCAGGTGACCGGATCCGTAAACAAGTCGCCCAAGCATCGGGAGGGCGTGTACAAGGCGTCGCCCGCCTTTGTGGACGGCAATGGGGTGCCGCAATATCTCCCTGCCAACGTCGACTTCTACGGAACCGGGGCCGGCAACGATCAATTCGGCTATCGCGATCCGTTCAAGAGCGTTTGGGACGCCAATTTCGACAGCAGCGTCGGCTCACTGCGTAAGCAGTTCAACTATGTGACGCTCAAGATTGAGGGACCGGTGGGCGGTGCCACGCTGACCTCGGTCGGAAACTATTCCTATGGGCATCTCGACTATTCGGAAGACTCGGACGGGACGCCTGCTGCGGTCAATGTCTTCGGCAATGGCGGCACGACAAAGCAACTGAGCGAGGAGCTTCGCCTCAGCGGTAGCAGTGACCGGCTCAACTGGACCGCGGGTGTATATTTCCTCGATATCCGGGGCGACTATTATATCGACCTCGACTTCCCGTTCCTCGCGAGCACCACGCCCTTCCATACGGCAAGTGTCTACAGCCAGCGCACACGCACATATGCCGCGTTCGCCCAGCTCGAATATGAGCTGACCGACAGTCTGCAGTTGACGCTGGGCGGGCGCTACACCCATGATCGCAAGACCTTCGACTCCCAGGTATTCGACCTCACCGCTCCCGGGTCGCCGGTCATATACGACTTCAGCCGCTCGAATCCCGCCGTCGGCGACCTCGCACGGATGAGCAAGGGCGACTGGACCGGCAAGATCCAGCTCGAATATAAACCGAACTCCGATGTGCTTCTCTACGCCGGTGTCAGTCGCGGCATTCGCGCCGGCGGCTTCAACGCCTCCCCCGATGGCGCAATCAGCTATGCCGCAACCCCCTTCGGAGGCGAGACGGTCATCGCCTATGAAGGCGGCGCAAAGCTGCGTCTTTTCGGCAATCGCGCCAATCTCCGGGCGAGTGCCTTCTACTATGATTATAGCGACTATCAGGCCTTCAACTTCATCGGCACGGCGGGCTCGGTTTCCAACAATCCCGCCTATAATTATGGCGGCGAGGTCGAGTTTACGGCCAATCCGCTGGACGGCCTCGACCTGTCTCTCGGCGCGGCGTTCCTTCGCGGGAAGGTGAAGGACTATAATACCGCGCTCGGTACCGTCATCGACACCGAGCCGGTCAAGGCGCCGCACTTCACCTTGAACGGCATCATCTCCAAGCGCTTCGATATCGGCGCCTATCAACTCAAGCTGCAATATGACTTCGACTATCAATCGAAGAACAGGGCGAACCTCTTCCCCTCGCCGATCACCGAACTGCCCTCGAGCTGGATGCACAATGCGAGGATCACATTCGGCAAGGATGAGGCCGGATGGGAGATCTACGGCTTCGTGCGCAACATCGGCAATACGGCTCGCAAGAGCTTCGCCTATGACCTGTCCTTCGCGAGCATAGCCATCGCATCCTATGCGCCGCCGCGTACCTATGGGCTCGGGGCACGCCTCACCTTTTGATGCGGCGGGACCGGACGTCGCAGCGCCTCGGGGCGTCGTCCGGTCCATCGCGTCAAACCGCTCGGGTATCGCCGGCCGGGTCCGAACGAGCGACGCAACGGTTCAGCGTGGCGCCGCTCCGACAGCGCGCCGGGCGAGACAATATCCGGCCACCGCGATGGGAAACGCCAGGGCAGCGGTGGCCGAAAGACCATAAGCCAGACCGGCGGGGGCTCCTTGCCAATGCGCCGCCAGCAACGCCACGACGACCGGGCCTGCGCCATATCCGACAAGGCTTTGCGCCAGCATGAGGACGGCCATCCCGCTCGCACGCATCCGCGGCGGAGTATGGGACTGCATGACCAGCGGAAGCAACATCGACGCGGCATTGCCTCCGAACAGGACGAGGCTGAAACCGACGAGGAAAAGCCGCAGTTCGGCAGCGTGCGGGGCGATAACGCCGACGCCCAGCGACAGGACGGCTCCCGCGATCAATCCGATCAGCAAGGGCGCGTGGACCGACTTTCGACCCAGCCGGCCGACAAGAGCCGGCCAGAACAATGCCGCGGCGAGGCCGACGCCTGCGCCGAGCCCCCCGAACAGGAAGCCCGCCTCGCTCATCGATATGCCATAGGTTCGCGCCATGATGGATGGTGCCCAGTTGACGACGCCGAAAAGGAAGATCGTGAACAGGGCGGTTGCGATCAGCAAAGGCGCATAGAAGCCGATGTGGACGGCGGCGTGCTTCAGAAACTCGCCGAGCCCTGCGCCTCCGCTTCGGTCGGCGTCGGTGTCATAATGTCCGCGCGGCGGCTCGCGAACCGCGACGGCGAAGATAGCGGCGAGCAGGAGCGACGGCAGTCCGACGAAAACCAGGGTAAGCCGCCACGCCTCCATACCCAACTGGGATTCAAGGCCCTGCGCCGCCTGGAGCGCTGCGGCGCTGACCGCCAGGCCGCCGACCGACATGAAGGTCGCCATCGACGCATAAAGAGCTGTGGGAAGCGTGCGCCGCTCGTGCGGGAAAAGATCGGCGATCATGGAAATGGCGGCGGGCGTCAGCACCGCTTCGCCGAGCGCGACCCCGGCCCGGCAAAAAGCGAGGAATGCGAAGGATGGCGCGAAACCCGAAAGGATCGTCATGCTGCCCCACAGAAAGATTCCTGCCAATATGATCCGTTTGCGATTTGCGCGATCGAGCCAGTGGGCGATCGGGAGGCCCGATATTGCATAGACGACGGAAAAGCTCGTCCCGATCAGGAACCCCATCTCGGTGTCGGACATCTGGAACGCACTGCCAATATCTGAAATCAGGAGGCTGAGCGCGAGCCGATCGACGAAGGAAAACACATAGAGGAGACAGAAAAGCGCGACCGTCCGCCAAGCGGCCGCCGGTCCGATTGTCTCGGCGGGGACGCCGACTGGACGCTGCAAGCCCGCCATATTTTCTCCCGATCCCGTTGTTTTTTTCGACTTACGTCCCGTGCGGACGACGCGATCGACCGCTGTGCCTTCGTCGTCATGCGAGACCGGGCGCCTGCCAAGACCGGACTTCCCGAATGGAAAAATCATCCCATCCGGGCTTGTCCCGGAAGGTCAGTCGGCGAAGAATGCACTCAGAAGCTCGAACGATTCCGCCTCGCGTTCGATGTGCGGGTGATGGGCGGCGCCCGCCAATATCTTGAGCCTCGCATCGGGTATTTTGTCGTGAAAGCCCGCGCCATAGGCGGGGTCCACGAACCCGTCCCTTTCACCCCACAGCAGTTGAGTAGGCGCCGAAATCCGGTGGAGGCGCGTCTTGAGGCCCCGATCGGGAATCGGATGCGCGAAGTTTGCGGCGGCCGCGATCGAGAGAAAGTTGCGCAGCAATTCCTCGGTCGCGTCGTCCGGATCGATATCGGTCCGCGGCCGGAAACGATCAGCCTCCGATGGCGCGCCGTCCGCCCACATGAGCTGGCGCAGTTCCTCGATGTCGCCGCTCACAAAATCGGCCACCGGATATTCGTCGAGCCAGAGACCCATCGGATCGATCAGCACAAGCTTGCGGACCCGGTTGCGAAAGATCGCGGCATATTCGGCCGCGATCATGCCGCCAAAGGAATGGCCCACCAGTGTGAAGGTTTCGAGGCCAAGATTGTCGAACAACTCGTCATAGTAGACGAGCAGGTCCCAATGGCTGAGCAGCGCGGTGAGGTCTCTCGGATCGTCGGCGCCCGGAATTTCAGGGGCGATCACCCGATATTGCTTCGCAAGGCTGGTCAGGATGGACGGCCATTCCTGACCAAAGGGGCCGTGCAGGAAGACGAGCGGCTCGCCCTCCCCTGCCGAATAGACGCGATTGGTCTTGCTGACGCCTTGGCTGATCGGCACCTGGGTGACCCGATAGGGATTGTCGTTGCTCATTCTGCAATCACCTTTTCTGCTCGCGCGGCGCCGGCCGCGGCGCCAGTGCCCCCGCATGCCTCGGGCCACCAGTGGTTCTCATAGCCCGTGTCGTCCCAGAGGCCGCGCAGGCGCGGCATGACCTTCTCGGCGTAGAGTCTCGCATTGTATCGGGAAAGTTCGACTGGCATCGTCGCCGTCTGCGGGCTGACCACGAGATGGCCCACGCGCAGTTTCTTGACGATCTCGACGATGCGCTCGGCGACGGTTTCGGGGCTCCCCGCGATGAGCGTGCCGGAGTCGACCAGCGACTTCCAGGTCGGCGCGATCGGGGGCTTATAATAGGAAACGGTGCCGATCTGCTTCACGACCCCGCGCAAAGTGTCCTTGGTCATATAGCCGGGCGGGGTCGAAAGGCCCGGCGTGACATGACCGGCAATCTGGAAGAAGCGAGGAAAATGGGGGGCGTAGAGGCGCTCGGCCTCGGCATCGGTTTCCGCGATCGCCACCGAGAGGACCATCCCGGCCCGATAGGGGTTATCGTCGAGCCCGAAGCGTTCGACCGTGTCCCAATATTGCTGCAATTGCTTGTGTGCTGCGTCGATTCCACGCAAACTGAGATTCGAATACATATAATTATGTTCGGCAGCGAACTCGTAGGTTTCCTTCGAGCTGCCGCCCGCGATCCAGATCGGCGGCGGCGCCTGGATCGGCTGGGGCCAAGGATTGACGTAGCGAAGCTTGGTATATTTGCCATTGAAGGCGAACGGGCCGGGGCGGCTCCAGGCTTCGAGGATCAGGTCATGGGCTTCGCGATAACGGTCACGGATCTGGGCGGGCGGCAGTCCGGCAATGACGGCCGTATCCATCGGCGTACCGGTCGGCATTCCCGCCACGAGGCGACCGCCGCTGACGCAATCGACAAGGGCCATCTCCTCGGCAGCGCGCAGCGGCTGATGAGTTGGGAGGGTCTGCCCCATCAGCACGATCGCCGCCTTCGTGGTCCTGCGCGCAAGCAGATAGGCCGTCATCGCAGGGCCCGGTGAGCCTCCATAGCCATTTTCGTGATGTTCGTTGATGCCGAGCCCGTCATAGCCGAGCTCCGCGGCATATTCATATTCAGAGAGCGAATCGTTGAGCCCGCGGCCATATTCCTCGGGGTCGCAATAGGTAGCGTTGGACGCGGTGACCCAGACGCTGCGCTCCCGCTCGGTGAAGTCCTCCGGGAGTTTTCGATATGCCTGGAGATGGAAATAGATGCTTTTCACCATAGTCTTGCCGACCGCCTTTCCTTATTCGCTGTGATTGTCTTTTCGCGGCGCGCGATTCAGTCGAGCGCCTCGTAAAAGGCTTCGATAAGCGCTGTCGAACGCGGCCCGTTGGTCGGGCGCGCATGCAAACGATTGGTGACATAGGCAAAGCCGATGGCGCCATCGAGATCGGCGAAGCCGATCGAACCGCCCATTCCGTGATGGCCGAAAGCCGTCGGCCTGCCGCCGAGTTCGACGATCGGCGGGGAATGGAGAATATAGCCGGCCGCCGTGTGATAGTGCCGCCCGAGCACGATCTCGACCATGTCATGCTGCTCTTCGATCGCATTCTCGAGCGTGGCGCGGGAAAATAACCCGTCATCGTCCCATGAACCGGCGACGGCTGCATAGATGCGCGCGAGGCCGCGGGCAGTCGCGTGGCCGTTAGCGGCCGGAATCTCGGACCTCCGCCACTCGGGCGCGTTCGAGATGAGCGGCGGCGGCCCGGGTATGCCGCTCATGGCCTTGAACGCGAGCGATTGCGGATCGATCGACAGCTGCGGCGAGGCCTCGGGGAAGACGAGGTCGGCCGTCCGCGAAATCTGCTCGTTGTCGAGACCGAGATGCAGGTCCGCGCCAAGCGGCCCCGACAATTCTTCGGCTATGAAGCGGCCGATTGTCCGCCCGTCCACGCGCCGTACCAATTCGCCCAGGAGAAAACCCTGGGTAACCATCTGATAGCCGGCCTGCGTTCCTGCTTCCCAGAGCGCGGGCTGGGCGGCAAGCGCCGCCGCCATCGCATCGGGCCGATAGAAATCGCCAGGCGCGACGCCTTCGGCATAGATCAGTCCCGATGTCTGCGCGAGAATATGGCTGACCTTGATGCGACCCTTGTCATTGGCGGCGAATTCAGGCCAATAGGTTGCGACAGGCTCGTCGAGTGCGAGCAACCCGCGATCGACCAGAATGTGAATACAGGTGGCGACAATGCCCTTGATCGCCGACTGGATCTGGACGAGCGTGTCGTCTTCCCAAGCCCGGGTGCGGTCCCGGTCGCTCCAGCCGCCCCACATGTCGGCAATCAATATGTCACCGGCGTAGATGGCGACCGCCGACCCGATTTCGGGTTCGGGATTGTCACCGGCATGGAGACCGATGAAGACGTCCCGGAGCTTTGCGAGGTCCGGCCGGAACCAGCCTTCGACGGGCGCGCCGTTGGCCGTAAGGCTCTTGAAATGCTCAAGCCCGGCGCGGGCAGGCCCCAAGCCTTTTGTGCCCTGGCTCGCGATCGCGCCTGCGCCGACGCGTTGCTCCCCTGCCTCGATCATCATGCTTGGCAAACTCATCTCCCATCTCCGTTTTTCGGCCGGCTTGTCCTGGCCAAAATCCTATGGAAGACCCCGAGGCGCTCAAGCCGCATCGGCTTTATGCGGGGCATAACGCGAAGCGGCGTACTGGACGCGCTCTTGCCGGCTGCGCAAAGTCCCGCTTGACCGGCCGGAGCGCCGGGCGCGCCGCCCTCGGCTGTTCTTATGCCCCATTCCCCTTCCGGCGTCCGCCAGGCGAGGAGCGCGCAATGGCAATGGCGCCTTATGCGCTGCATCACCGTTTTGAACCTGCCCTTCGACCGCCCGGGTCCATATGCCGGTCATCGCACAACAAGCGGCCCCCTCACGGCAGGCCGGCAAATGGGTGAAGAGGATTTACAGGATGACAAGCCAGGTGATGACAGGCCACGCAATGCCGATCCCGTGCGGCGACGCAAACCGGCGCGAGCACATGATTGCGCGGATCCGCAAGGGACGAATGTCGATCCTCGTCAACGGGGCCGGCCGAGCATCACTTTTCGTCGCGGCGAACAGGGTCACCAGTGAAACGGTGAACTTCATGGCGAAACACGCGCGCGGCCTCGTCTGCCTCGCCCTCACTGAAACGCGTGCCAATGAACTCGGAATTCTACGCCAGCCACGGAGCGTCGATAACGGCCGGCAGCCGGATTTCGGCGTTTCGATCGAGGCGCGGTCGGGAGTGACGACGGGTATTTCCGCCTATGATCGGGCGCGGACGATCGCGGTTGCAGTCCACCCGGACAGCAGCTCCGCGAGTCTCGTCACGCCCGGTCATGTCTTCCCGGTCATCGCCGCCGCCGGCGGTGTTTTCGAGCGGCTCGCCGATTGCGAGGCCGCGGTCGATCTCGCTCGCCTCGCCGGTCTTGCTCCCATGGGTGTCTTTTGCGAGATATTGGGCAAGGAAGGCGGGCTCGCTGAAGAAGCCGATTATCGCGAACTCGCTCGCACATATGACCTCGACGTCATCGCATGCCGCGACATAGCCGACTGGCGGGCGGAGACGGACCCCGCGCTTCGTTTCGTCGCCGAGGAGACGTTCGATTCAAGTGCCGGCAGCGGCTGGCGGCTCGTTCGCTTCCAGGCGATCGACGGACGGGAATTTCTTGCGCTTCGTTTCGGGTCTGCCGGATCCGGCTTGCCGATGACGGTGGCCTGGCACGATGTCGCGCTGCTCGACGAACTGATCGGTCGCGCGACGAAAGGCTCTCCAACCTTGCACCAAATCATGCGCGAGGCGGGTCAGGCCGGCCCGACGGTCATCGCCTTCGCCTCGCCGAACAACCGCCGGCCGGACCGATCGGGTCCGAAAAAGACCGGTTGCGCCGCGCCGCTCGAGGATGCCGCCTTCGTCGTTCAACAGATACTTGCCGAACTGAAGCGCAGCGACGCGGCACCGGGATCGTCGTCCGCGCTGCTCCTGCAAACCGCCTAATCATTATCGGTCGCGCGATGGCGTCAGTCGAGCCCGCCGGGATGCCGAAGACGCGCGATGAGGGCCGCCGAACGCGTTGCCAGCGATTCAAGGGCCTGGGGAAGGACCGCAAGCAGCGCCTCGGCAGCATCGCCAAGCGACCGCTCGGTGTGACGGGCCACGATAAGCCGGTGCATGCCACCCGCGACGGGACAGGCAAAAAGGGTGCCGGCCTCCACCTCGTCGATGACCGCGGTGAGCGGCAGGATACTGCACCAGTCCGTACGGCGGACGATGGCAATTGCGGCCAGCAGGCCGTTCATTTTCAGGAGCGGTCTGCAGGCGGCGGGATCGCGCGCCAACCCTTCGGGAAGCGGTGGGAGCGAAGCCGACATATTGTGCGTGTCGAGGTCCAGCCCGGCAAGATCGAGCTTTGCCATTTCATCAGGCGCGAAAGCTAGCGGTTTCTTGCTGCACAGGACGATATGTTCCTCGATCCCGGCCAGTTCGGTGAGCCACCAGTGGTGGACGGCGGGCGCGCCGATCACGATATCGACCGCCCCTTCCTCGAGCCAGGAAAGCATCGTGGCACCCTCGACCTCATATGCAACAATCTCGAGGCCCGGGTGCGCATCGAGCAAAGGGATAAGGATCGCCGGCATGATCGTGCGGGCGAGGCCCGGATGGATCGCGAACCGAACCCGTCCCGCCACCATGCCTTGGGCGATACTGGATTTGAGCTTGCGTTCGACCCCATCGAGGGCATCGAGGCTCTCGCGGCAAAGCTCGTAGATCTGCTGGCCTGCCGAGGTAAGGCGGAGGCCTGTTTTCGACCGTTCGAGCAACGCAAAGCCCAACCCCTTCGCGAGCGCCTTCATGCGCGAACGAAGCACAACGGGCGAGAGGTTGAGACGTTCGGCCGCGCCGCGCATGCTTCCAATTTCGACCAGCGCAACGAAATAACGCATGTTCCGCGCGCTGAGCGGTTCGATATCGGAAACCCAACTCATTGTCCGCGAACCGACAGGCGGCCCATGCCAGCCGCGGCAAGTCCTTCCACCAGCTTGTCCTTGAACAGCTGGGCAGCCGGGCGAAGGGGAACCTTGCTGTTGCTTATTCCATAGACCTGATAGCTGATGCGGGGAAATTCGATCGGGTGGACGAACGCAATATTTTGCGGTCCGATCGCACGCAAGGCGCTGGTCGGTATGATCGAGGCCCAGTGACTCTTCAGCACGGCGCCGGCCGATGCGATGCCGTCGAGGACCATGGTCCGCGCCGGGCGAATGTCGCCTCGCGCTATATGGGACGCGATCAGGGCGCCAAGGGGGTTCGATTGGGCGACGCGAGCCAAGTGCAGATCCGGAATTTCATCGAGCCGGCAGGCAGTGCCCGACAGGCCGGCGACTTCACCGCCGCTCACGAGATGCAGATCCTCTTCATAGGCAAATTCGAGCCGCAGTCCTGCGTTGGCGGGCGTCCAGCCGCCGACCGCGAAGTCGAGAACTCCCGCCTCCACATCGCTGCTCAGGGCGGAACTGAACCCCTCGCGAACCTCGAGCAGGGTCTGCGGATATTGGCGATAAAAGTCATCGAGAATAGGCGGAAGCAGATGCTGACAAAGCGCCGGCGGCAAGCCCAGCCGCACGACACCCCCAGCGGTGGTGTCGCCGTCCGTCGCGATCTGCTCGACCGCGCCGACCAGATTGCGAACGATGGGCAGACTCTCGTCGTAGAGCATCTGTCCGTAAACGGTCGCCCTTGCCCCCTCGCGCGTCCGCTCGAGGAGCGCCATGCCCAACTCGTCTTCGAGTTCGCTGATATGAAAGCTGAGCGCCGGCTGCGTGACGCCGCGCTGCTTCGCCGCGCGGGTAAAGCTGCCCTGCTCGACGACGGCCATGAAATAGAGGAGCGCCTTGATTTCCAAATGCCGCAACCGAAACCGGTCTCCTCTCCCATTCGATCAGATCATTATGTCAGTAATCCATGGTGCCGGTCCACCATTTCGGCAATGGCGCCAGCAAACTCCTCAGGGCATTCGAGATTGAGAAGATGTCCGGCATGCGGAAAGAGCTTGAACAGGCTCTGCGGGACCTGTCCTGCAAGGCTCTCCATCGCCTCGGGCAAGACACCGTCGCGCCCGCCCGCGAGAAATTGCACGGGCAGGCGAAGCTCGCCGACACGGCCCGCATAATCGAGACCGCGGATCGCGCCCACGCCGCCGAGAAAGCCTGCGAGCGGCGTCTCTGCCACCATCTGCCGGACAAGGCTGCGTGTCGCCCCGTCGTGAAAAGATTGCGGAAACCATCGCTCTTCGGTCGGTCCGGCGAGTGCAGCCATGCCCTTTTCCCGAGCAAGCGCGATCCGCTCGTCCCAGCTGTTCCGGAACGAATCCGGCGCGTCCGCGCGCATGCTGCACAATGTGCATGTCAGCAAGCGCTCGGGCGCGTCGAGTGCGAGGCCCAAGGCCGTCATCCCGCCCATCGAGAGGCCGACCAGATGACTGCGCTCTATACCAAGCCGATCCCATATCCCGATGATGTCGCCCGCAAGATCATCGAGATCATAGGCGGGATCATGCGAGGTCGACCGGCCGTGACCGCGCTGGTCATATCGAAGGATGCGATATCGCCCCGCAAGGGCGCCGACCTGCGGCGCCCAGAGGCGCATGTCCGTCATCAGGGAATTGCTGAAAGTGATGACCGGCGCATCCTCCGGACCTTCGACGACGACCTGCAGCGTGGCCTGCTCGAGTTCGATCAACATGGCGCCTTGGCCTTACTGTGCAAAGAGAGGGCTAGGTGCGCGAAACCGGAGTGAGAAGCGTGACGGTCTGCTCGGCGAGCAGGGGACCATCGATTTCGCTTTCACGCTTGATTTTCTGCCATTCCGCGTCGCCCTGGAATGCGGCAAAGGCCTCGTCCCGGGCGGCGAGCGAAGCAAAGCGCGTCATGTAGTGAAGCTCATGTTCGACGCCATCGGGCTGAAAGATGCCGGTGACCTCGATGCCGTGCTGCGAAAAAAAGCGCAGCGTGTGCTGCAGGAACCGGTCCCGGACCGCGTCCAGCTTGCCCGGAATCGCTTTGTAAACTCGATATTCGTGGATCAACGGTCATCTCCCGGCTGCTGTGTGATTGGCGCCGACTTCGAAGATACCGATCGCGATTGAAAGGCCGGAATCGCTTATATGGGTCATAGGGAATGCCGGCGAGTCCGGCCCTGTGCGCCAGCGGTCGCGCGCCGCGGTACCGGCGAGTCCAGCTCAGCTTATGCCGGCCATAGCGCAATCCTGCATTTCGGCCTCCCCCTGGGCAAGGCTAGCCTCCCGAACCAACAAGGGACGCATCACCGGTGCGCCACAGCGGGAGGAGGAAGACATGGACAAGGACAAGAGCGTCGGCGAGCTGTTCGACCAGGGGCTGGCACTGCGCCGGGAGGTGCTGGGCGCCGACTATGTCGACAAGTCGCTCGCCTCGGCCAATGATTTCATGATGACAATGCAGGAGGTCACGACCACCTGGTGCTGGGGCTATGTCTGGTCCCGCCCCGGCCTCGATCGGCGGACGCGCAGCATGATAAACCTTGCCATGCTGACGGGCCTGAACCGGGCGGCAGAGCTGCGACTGCATGTACTCGGCGCCCTCAACAATGGCGTTACCGCCGATGAAATTCGGGAAATTCTTCTCCAGGCAACGATCTATTGCGGCGTCCCGGCCGGACTTGAGGCCTTCAAAGTGGCCAATGCTGTCCTCGAAGAGCAAAAGGCCTTCGATCGGGAAACAGGCGCAGCGGAGTGACCCGATTGCAGGACAGTGTGGCGCTCATAACCGGGGGTGCTGGCGCGATCGGATTGGCGCTCGCGGCTGCCTGCGCCGAGGCGGGAGCCCGTATCGCTATCGCCGACCGGGATCGCGAAGCGCTGCGCCGCGCGGGCGCGACGCTCGCCGGGCGTGGGTTGGAGGCCCTCGAAGTCGAGCTCGACGTGAGCGATGCGGGGCAATGGTCATCGGCCCTTGGTCGGATCGAAGACAGGCTCGGGCCGGTCCGCTTCCTGTTCAACAATGCCGGGGTCAGCGCGCTCGGCGTCACGGTCGAGGACATGACCACCGACTACTGGCAGCGCGTCGTCGCGATCAATTTGACGGGCGTCCTTCTCGGCACGCAGGCGGTTGTCAGGAATTTGCGCCGGCTGGGGCTGACAGGACATGTCGTCAATACCGCCTCGATCGCGGGGCTCGGCCTGGTTCTTCCGGGCGCCGCCGCCTACGCCGCGACCAAGTCGGCGGTCGTCGCCCTTTCGGAAGTTCTCGAGCTCGAATTGCGCGAGACAGGCATCGGCGTATCGGTCCTCTGCCCCGGCCCGGTCCGCTCGGAACTATGGCGTTCCTCGCGAGGTGCCTTGCAGCTTGCTGACGTCAGCAGTCCTCCGGAGGCCTCACGCATGGGATCAGCCTCGCCTGACGCAATGGACCCGGTGCTTGTGGCGGCCATGGTCATCGACGCCGTCGAGGCGAAGCGCTTCTACATTGCCACCCACCCGGAATTCAGCGGCCAGATTGCGGCGCGGCACGAAAGACTCATGGTGGCCTTCGATCAATCGCATGGCCCGGGTGCGGACTAAAGCCGCGCGGGGAACAGGGTGGGCGTCACGGTCGTCGCTCATCCCGGGTCAGGCCAGCCCCGACAGGAGAATATGATGCAATCGACATTATCGGATCAGCCGCGCACCATCGTCGGCATCGGAGGCACCTTCTCGGCGCAGTCGACGAGCGAGCGCCTCGTGCGCGCGGTGCTCCTCGAATGCGAGCGGCTCGGCGCACGCACGCAAATGTTCAGCGGTGCGCAGCTCGCCGCGCTTCCGCATTTCAACCCGGAAGCCGGCAGCGGCCGCACGAGCGCGCAGAGCGAATTGGTGGAAGCGGTCAGCGGCGCGGACGGCATCGTCATCGGCAGCCCTGGCTATCACGGGGGATATTCAGGCCTCGTCAAAAACGCCATCGACCTCCTCGAGGATCTACGAGCCGACGACCGCGTCTATTTCGATGGCCGGCCGGTCGGACTGGTGGTGACCGCAGCCGGCTGGCCAGCATGCGGAACGACGCTATCCGCGCTTCGCGACGTGGTTCATGCGATGCGCGGCTGGCCGACGCCGGTGGGCGTCGCGATCAATTCGGTCGAACAGCGTCCCTTTGCCGAGGACGGATCGCTCGCCGACCCGTCGATCCTTGCAGCGGTTCGCACCCAGGCCTTACAGATCATGGGCTTTTGCCTGGCCCCGGCAGGTTAGCCGATGATCGACGCACCGCGATCCGATGTCCGCCTGCAGCTTGCGGACACCCGCCTTCTCAAGGAGCAGGCCTATATCGACGGAAAATTTGTCGGCGAGCCCGTCGATGCCGTCGAGGATCCCGCCACCGGCACGATCGTGGGCCGCGTTCCCCGCCTTGGAACTGCGGAGGCGACCGCGGCGGTCGAGGCCGCCGCGACGGCCTTTCCATCTTGGTCGAGACGGCCCGCGAAGGAACGATCGCAGATCCTGCGCCGCTGGTTCGACCTTATCAGCGCGTCAAGCGACGATCTTGCACGCCTGCTGACCGCAGAACAGGGAAAGCCGTTCGCCGAAGCCCAGGACGAGATTCGCTATGGCGCCGCCTATGTGGAATATTATGCCGAAGAGGCCAAGCGCGTCCGCGGCGAGATTTTACCGAGCCACCGCGCCGACGCCCGAATCATGGTCGCGTGCCAGCCGGTCGGCGTGGTCGCAGCGATCACGCCCTGGAATTTCCCGCATGCGATGATCACGCGCAAGGTTGCGCCCGCGCTTGCCGCGGGTTGTACGGTCGTGGTCAAGCCGGCTCCCGAGACGCCCTTGTCGGCGATTGCGCTCTGCGCCCTCGCCGAACAGGCGGGAATCCCGCCAGGTGTGCTCAACATCATCACTGGCGATGCCGAGGCGATCGGGGGCAGGTGCTGACATCGCACCCTGCGGTACGCCTTTTGAGCTTTACGGGATCGACCGAGGTCGGAAAGCGCCTCATGCGTCAATGCGCGTCGACCGTGAAGAAACTGGCGCTTGAGCTGGGAGGGAATGCGCCGGCCTTGGTTTTCGACGATGCCGACCTCGATGTCGCCGTGGACGGGGTGATGACCGCGAAGTTTCGAAACTCGGGTCAGACCTGCGTCTGCGCGAACCGCATCTATGTCCAGGACCGCATCCATGACGATTTCGTGGAAAGGCTCGCAGCGCGCGTTGCGACACTGACGGTTGGAGCGGGAACCGAAGCCGGCGTGACGCAGGGACCGCTCATCAATTGTGCAGCGGTTACAAAAGTGGAGGGACAACTGGCGGACGCCATCGCCAAGGGCGGCCGCATCGTCGCCGGCGGTCGGCGCCATCGGCTCGGTCGTACATTCTTCGAGCCGACGATCGTCACCGGGGCCACGCATGCAATGATGCTCGCGCAAAACGAGACATTCGGCCCGATCGCCCCGATATTCCGATTCCAGTCGGAAAGGGACGTCATCGCGGCGGCGAACGCGACCACCTCCGGCCTCGCGGCTTATATGTTCACCCGCAGCCTCGATCGCATATTTCGTGTTTCCGATGCGCTCGAATGCGGCATGGTAGGCATCAATACGGGCTCGATATCCACCGAACTGGCACCCTTCGGCGGCGTGAAGGAGAGCGGTCATTCGCGCGAGGGATCTCACGATGGAATCGAGGAATATTTGGAGAAGAAATATCTGCTCGTCGCCAGCCTCGACGCTGTTCCCGACTGATCGCGTGACCCGCCGCCGCCGTCATGTTTGACGCACCGCCGGGAATCATACTCGAACGTCTGGCCGACTGGCTGGGATCTGGTCTTGCCAGCGCCCTCATCACGATCGTCTCGTGCAAGGGACGCACCTCGCGATCCGTCGGAACCATCATGGCTATTGGCGAGGACGGGCGGCGTGCGGGTTCGATCAGCGGCGGCTGTTTCGATGCCTCGATAACGACCGAGGCGGTCGAGGCCATTTCGGATCGCATGCCACGGATCCTTCGGCTTGGCCAAGGCTCGCCATGGATCGATATTCGCCTGCCGTGCGGCGGCGGGCTCGAGCTGCTGATTCTGCCGGGGCCGGATTTTGGTACTTTGACGGCAATGATCGCGTGCTTGCGCGCGCGTCGTCCGGTTTCCGTCGAATTTAGCGTGGAGCACGGAATCCGTATTGCCGAACCGATCCAGGAGACGAGCTGGGACGGCCGGATATGCCGCCGGCTGCTTCAGCCCCCGGTGCGACTGCTGGCATTCGGCAGCGGCGGAGAAGTGGTGAGCCTTGCCAAGCTCGCGCGATCGGCCGGACTCGATGTTACGATCGGGTCGCCGGACCGATGCGTGCTCGACGCGCTCGGCGACGCGGGCAACGGGATATTGTTGAAGAGTCCCGATTCGCCTCTCGACATCGCCTGCGATGCCCGCACCGCCGTAGCCTTTTTCTTTCACGATCATGACTGGGAGCCGCCGCTGATCGAACAAGCCCTGCGCTCGCCCGCCTTTTTTGTCGGCGCCATGGGCAGCCGGACAGCACAGGCCCAGCGTCTCCAGACGCTGCGAGCGCGCGGAGTGAGCGAAGCAGCGCTCGATCGACTGGTCTGTCCCATCGGGCTGTTCGGACCGGCGCGCGATCCGCGCTCGCTCGCGGTCTCGGCGCTCGCTCAGATCTTTCAGATTGCCGGGGAGGGCTAGGTGGACATCGCCCGAATGGCTGCCATTCTGCTGTGCGCCGGCCAGTCGAGGCGCTTCGAAGCGGGCGACAAACTGCTTTACGAGTTCGGGGGGCATCCCCTCATTGTGAAAGCGGCAGAGACCCTCCGGAGCATGGATTTTCTTTGCCATATCGCGGTTGTCGGAGAAAGCTCTCCCGCACTCGCCTTGCTGCTTTCAAACCAAGGCTATCGCCTCGTCGTCCCGCCGCGCGCCGACGGTTCGCAGGAAATATCGCTCCAGGCCGGGATCGATATGGCTCTCGAGCGATCGCCGGATGGTGTGCTTTTGGCTCTCGCGGACATGCCCGCCGTCTCGGCCGTCCATTTCCAAGCACTTGCCCGCGCGATGACGCCCGCCCGCCCGGCGCTCTCCGTCTCCCCGGAATGGACGGGTCCTCCCTGGGCGGCGGCCGCCGGCTGGATCCGCGATCATCGGGCGTCATTGAAGCAAGCGCTTCGCCGGCAAGCGATCCGGGTCGCGCCGATGCCGGACGAACTCATCGACGTCGACAGGCTGGCCGACATCGGCCGGCTCCGCGCGGCGCAAGCCCGACGAGAAAAACCCGGCTGACTGCCCCGCCCCGCCTGCATTGCCTGGCGATACCGAGCATAGCGACCTCTGCAGTTGAATATCCGGACCACAAGCGGTTATGCCGAGCAGATGCCAAAGCAGCCAGGTAGTGCACCGCTCGTCCGCAACTGCTCCGTCGAACGGACCCTCAACCTCGTCTCCGACGCCTGGTCCTTTCTCGTGCTGCGCGAATTCTACATGGGTGCCCGGCGCTTCGAACAGATTCAGAATATGCTCCGGCTGCCGCGCAGCACGCTAAGCGACCGTCTGAAGCGGCTCGCCGACAATGGGCTGATCGAGCGCCATGCGGCCGGCCGCGACGGCAAGAGATTCGAATATCGCCTCAGCGAGCCAGGTCGTGATCTTTATCTGGTCATGCTCACCATGCTCCGCTTCGGGGACGATCATCTGCATGGCGGCGAAGCACCACCGCTCTACCTGGTCCACAGGAAATGCGGCCATAGATGCCGGCCGACCACCCTCTGTTCAGCGTGCCGGCAGCCCGTCACCGCTGGCCGGGTCCGCTTTCGCGACGGCCCCGGCGCCGGACGCTCGCCGCCGGCGACGGCCAGACAGCAGCGGCGCTCCGCCTCCGAGGGGGCGTTCGAACGGAACCGTCCATCGTCGGTGTCGCGCACCCTCGCCATTCTCGCCGATCGCTGGACCTTCCTTCTCATACGCGAGCTCTTCTTCGGGCAAAAGCGATACGACCAGTTTCAGAGGCAGCTCGGAATCGGCCCGAATATACTCGCCGGCCGCTTGAACCGCCTCGTGGCGAACGGCATCGTCGACCGCGTCCGATATTCCGAGAGGCCGCCCCGCCACGAATATCGATTGAGCCCCATGGGCCGCGACCTTTATCTGCCACTGATCCAGATGCTTCGATGGGGTGACAAGTGGCTCGGGTTTCCTGCTCCGCTCATCCTGACCCATCTCGACTGCGGCGAGGATTTCCACCCGGTGGTGGCGTGCGATCATTGCGGCGAGGACATCGAAGCGCGGAATATGCGCTACGATCTCAACTATGCACTCACCGAAGACGACAAGGTGTCCGCGCGCGTACCCGTCCCGTGAGCCTGCCCTCGAATCGCACGCGCACCTCGGTCGGCATGGCGCGCCCGCGGAGGTGACCCGATCGCTGTGCGGTCGTCGCGACCCGCCTCTCAACGCGGTGCGAGACGGCGCCTCGCGGCGCAGCGCAAGGTGAAAGTACAATGTGTGAAGTAAAACAATGCCTTGTCGGAGGGCGGGCCATAGGACAGGGCGCTCATCCGTCAGTTGCGCAGCGGCCGGTTGCTGCTCCGCATCGCCTCGAGCCGCGCGAGGGTGGTGGGTCGGCGCGCGAGTTCCATCATGCCTTCGAGCTCTGCGCGGCAGACCGCCGCATGATCCAGTTCGTCGCCTTCCTTTGCTCCACCTCCTGACAGGACCTCGGCCACGACCTCGAGCACTCCCTTGTCCACCGCCGTGTATCGCCCGTCCGCGACACCCTCGTCGATTGTCGCGTGCATCGCGAACCGACCGGCCTCGCCGCTCGCGACAATCCGCCGGTGGACGGAGCAGGTGTCAGTTGCGGCAAGCTCGCGCGCAAGACGCACGGCCGTTGGGAGCACATGCGATCCGTTCATAACGATCGGGTCGCACATGCGCAGAAAACCCATATCCCGCGCCTCCAGCGCCGAACGCGACGGCGTCGCGACGGCGATCGTCGCAAAGGCTGCACGAGCCGCTGCGACCGGATCGGCCTGGATCTCGGACGCGCGCGCGAGCAGTTGGTAGCAGCCGCCCCATCCCGGCAGGATACCGACGTTGCGCTCCGGCAGGCCGAACTGCGCTTCCGCATGCGCAACGACGCGCGTCGCATGCATCGCCAGTTCGGCGCCCCCGCCCAGCGCCAGGCCGCGCAATGCGGCGACCACGGGAAACCGGGCTTCGGCGAGAGCCTGCCATGCCCGCTGACCGCGCGCGACAAAGGTCGAAAGCCCTTCCCAGTCGCGGGCCTGTATATAAGCGATGAAGGCCGAAAGATCGGCGCCGGCCGAAAAAGCGCGGGGATTGTCGTTGGCGACGACCAGCGCCGAAAATTTTCTCGCCACCAATGCCGTCGCCTCTTCGACGATCGCGACGACATCGCTGTTGCAAGCATTCATCTTCGTATGGATTTCGAGGCAGGCGACGCCGTCGCCAAGATCCCAGACCGAAGCGGAGGCATTGCCCGCGACAGGCGACCCCGACCGCCGGATGGCGGCTACCGACCGGGCGGGGATTGCGGCGCCGCTGCCGATCCCCGACAAGGCTGCAAAGCCACCGGCTCGCGCGGCCTGTGCCAGCAGGGACGGTACGTCGCTACCTTCGGCCTCGAGCCGGTCCGCGATGCTGCGCGCGCCAACGCGATCGGCGAGCGCGAACGGCCCGTAGCGCCAGTTATAGCCAAGGCGGATCGCAAGATCGATGTCAGCGAGCGAACCCGCAATCTCTTCGGCAACCTTCGCGCAATAGACGATGAGGCCTGAAAAGACGGTCCAGGCATAGCGCCCCGCCCGCCCCTCTCCGGCGAGAAGGACGCCGAGCTCTTCCGCCAGCTCAGGCATATCCGGTTCACGCCGGGGCCGATAATCGATCAGGGAAAAATCGAACACTTCATCGGTACGGGCTCCGTCGGCTTGCCGGCGGCGATAGAAGCCGCCGGGGCCGGCGCGGCCGGTCAAACCGCGCGAGAGCAGGGTCTTGAACAGGGGATCATTAGTGATGTCGTACCGACGGTGGTCGTCGTGGTCCGGCAGATTTTGCATGAAGCTGCCCCACACGAGCGGTACAAGATTCAGCCCCACGAAATCAAAAAGGCCGAAAACCCCGGTTCGCGGAATTCCGAAGGGCGCGCTCATCACGGCATCCGCCTCCTCGACCGTCAATCCCTGGCGGAACGCCTCCATCGCGGCGAGAGACATCCAGTAGTTGCCGATGCGGTTGGCAATGAAACCAGGCGTATCGTTGCAGGTGACCACGGTCTTGCCAAGGTTGCGCTCGCAGATCGCCTTGGCGCGCACTAGCGTGTCCGCATGGGTCGCGCGTCCCCCGACAAGTTCGAGCAGCGGCATCAACCGCGGCGGGTTGAAGAAATGGGTGATGACGAAATCGCCCGCGAAGCGATCGCCGATGCCGTCGATCAGTTGTGCCAGCGGTATCGTCGAGGTGTTGGAGGAGATGATCGACCTGTCCTGGCGCAGCGCTTCGATCCGCCGGTAAAGCGCCTTCTTCACCTCAATATCCTCGAATACGGCCTCGACGATCCAGTCGCAGTCGGCGATTGCGGCCAGATCTTCCTCGACGGTCCCGGTCTCGACCAATGAGGCAAGATCGGGATGCATGAATCCTCCCGCCGCGAGTTGCCGTGCAATGCCGGCCTTCGCGCGGACGTCGCGATCTTGGGGGCCGTCCGCCGCAGTGTCGAGGAGCAGAACAGGAACCCCTGCATTGGCCACATGGGCGGCGATGCCCGCCCCCATCGCTCCGGCGCCGATAACCGCCACGCGTCGCAGTTCAATGGGAGCCAGATCTTCTGCGTGAATCGTCATTTCGAGGTTCCTCAGCTCAGATTTTCGATGATGAGGGCAATTCCCTGCCCACCGCCGATGCACATGGTTACGAGGCCGTAGCGCCCGCCCGTCCGCAAAAGTTCGTATAGGGCCTTGGTCGTCAATATGGCGCCGGTCGCGCCGAGCGGGTGTCCCAGCGCGACCGCGCCGCCATTGGGATTGACTATTTCAGGATCGAAGCCGAGGCAGTCGGCGACGGCGATGGCCTGGGCGGCGAAGGCCTCATTCGATTCGATCACGTCGATGTCCGTCAATTTCAACCCGGCACGTTCGAGCGCGATCGGCACGGCCATCACCGGACCGATACCCATGATTTCGGGCGGAACGCCCGCAAGTCCCCAGGATACGATCCGTCCCACGGGCGTCACGCGATGGTCCTTCAGAACGCTATCGCTCACGAGAAGGAGAGCGGCCGCTCCATCGTTGATGCCCGACGCATTGCCCGCGGTCACCGTGCCGCCTTCACGGAAGGCCGGCGTCAGCCGGGCGAGTCCCTCAAGGCTGGTGTCGGCCCGCAGATGTTCGTCGCGGGCAAAAAACTCCGCTCCCTTGCGCGTTTCGAGCTCGACCGGCACGATCTGCTCGTCAAAGCGCCCCTCCTGCTGCGCGCGCGCCGCGCGACGCTGGGACTCGAGAGCGTAGATGTCCTGACGCTCGCGCGAGATGTTATATATGTCGGCCAAATTCTCCGCGGTGCACCCCATATGGCCATGGCCGAACGGATCGGCGAACGTGTTCGCGAGCCAGTCGTAGAGGAGGCCATTCCCCATCCTTCGGCCGAATCGGGCACCCTCGACGGCATAAGGCGAGCGACTCATCGCTTCCGCGCCGCCCGCAAGCGCGATCTTCGCGTCTCCCAGTTGGATCATCGAAGCCGCGGTGATGATGGCCTGCGCGCCAGAGCCGCAAAGCCGGTTCACGGTCAGCCCCATCGACTGCTGGGCCAGCCCCGCATGGATGCCTATTGTTCTGCCGAGAAAGAGATCGGCGGATTCGGTCGGAATGACCGTGCCGAATATCGAATGATCGACATGGGCCGCTGCCAGGCCGCTGCGCTCGATCGCAGCGCGGGCGGCAGCGGCACCGAGCCGGGTCGGCGACATATCCTTCAGCGAACCGCCAAATGCGCCGATCGCGGTTCGCGCCGCCGACATGATATAGACGTCCTTCATCGGGGCCTCCCAATTTTGCTGATCGGAGCCGGTCTCCGCAGGGATGACGGGCTTGTCGTTTTAATTACATTATATAATAGTTATATCTAGTATCTATTTTGGAAGTCGCAGTTTCGGCCGCAGCCGCCTAGGCTTTGCCGATGGAGTCCGGGGAGGCACGATTGGGAAAAGCCATGTCTGAGCGGGATGAACTTGGACGCCCGATGATCGATCGCTCCTATCTGGACGCGGCGATCGGCTTCGGGCTTCGCAGGGCCCAGCTCGCCATATTTCGTGAGATCGGCTCTGCATTCGCCGGTCTCGCGGTCACGCCTGCGCAATTTTCGGCGCTTTCGGTGATTTCCGACAATCCCGGGATCAGCCAGGCCGAGCTTGCGCTTGCGCTCGATATCGATCGCCCACGCGTCGTGCCGATGATCGATGCGCTCGAGGCGCGCGGATGGACGCATCGCATGACGGATCCGGCCGATCGACGTGTGCGGCGCCTCCATCTCACGGCAGCCGGAGAAGCAGCGCTGGTCGATCTCAAGACCCGATTTGCGCGTCACGAGGCGCGCCTTGTCGACAGGCTGGGTTCCGAGCGGGCGCAGCAGTTGATCGGCGCGCTCCACATCCTGGCCGACACCGGGAGCTGAACCAGGCGCCAGACGGCAGCTGCTTCCATAACGCGGCATCGCTAACGCGACGGCTCGAATGCGGGCTTATATTCCGTCAATCCCGACCGTATCCGCTTCTTGTCGACCTTGCCGGTCGCGCCAAGCGGAATTTCGGGAACGATGAGCACGTCATCGGGCATCCACCAGCGAGCAATCTTGCCCTCGAGCCAGTCACGGAATTCGTCTGCTTCGGCATGCTCGCCCTCGCGAAGCTGAATCATGAGAATGGGCCGCTCGTCCCATTTTGGATGGGCCACGCCGATCACGGCGGCGAGCGCGACCTTGGGATGACCGATGATGATCGCCTCGATCTCCATGGAAGAAATCCACTCGCCGCCGGACTTTACGACATCCTTCGCCCGGTCGGTGATCTGCATATAGCCAAGCGCGTCCAGCGTCGCGACATCGCCCGTATCGAAAAATCCCTCGTCGTCGAGCGCCGAACCCGCCTCGTCCCCGAAATAGGCCGAGCAGACCGTCGGTCCCTTGATTAGCAGGCGGCCAGCCGTGCCGCCATCGTGCGGCAGCGGATTGCCCCCGTCGTCGACAATCTTGAGATCAAGCCCGGGCAGGGGTCGCCCTTGCTTGAGCTTGTATGCGATCTGCGCGTCGCCATCCATCGCAGCGACGGCGATGTTGGGAACAGACATCGTTGCCAGCGGGCTGGTTTCGGTCATGCCCCATCCCTGGATCACGTCGACCCCATATTGGTCGCGAAACGAACGTATGATGGGTTCGGGGCAGGCCGCACCTCCGATCGAGACACGCCGCAATTGTCCCAAGCCAAGGCCGCTTTCGTCGAGATAGGTACGAAGCGCCTGCCACACCGTCGGTACAGCCGCAGAATAGGTGCAGCCCTCCTCGACAATGTGGCGCTGCAGCGAAGCCCCGTCGAGGCGCGGCCCCGGCAGAACAAGCTTTGCACCGACCGCCGGCGCCGAATAGACCACGCCCCAGCCATTGGCATGGTACATCGGCACCACGAGCAAGGCGCAATCGCGCGCGTTGAGCGCCAGCGCATCGGCCTGAAGCGTCATCAGCGCGTGGAGATAGCTCGAACGGTGCGAGTAGAGGACGCCTTTGGGATCGCCTGTCGTGCCGCTTGTATAGCATAAACCGCACGCGCTCTTCTCGTCGAAGCCGCCCCACGCGGCCTCGCCGCTTTCGCCTGCGATCCAGTCATCGAACGCGATGGCCCCGCGCCCGATGGAGGGGAGATCGACCGGGTCGCAAAAGAAGATCACTTGCTCGATCGAGGGGACCAGGGGCAGCAACTGGTCGACGATATCGGCGACCGACGGGTCGGCGATCAGGACCCGGTCCCCCGCGTGGTTGGCGATATAGACGATCTGTTCCAAGAAGAGCCGGGGGTTGAGGGTATGGCAGACCGCCCCCATCGCCTGGATGCCATACCAAGCGGCCAGGTGGCGCGCGCTGTTCCACCCCATCGTCGCGATGCGTTCGCCCGGTTCGACGCCCATGCGACGCAGCGCGTTGGTAACGCGCTTGGCGTCATGATGGATAGCCCCGTAGGTCGAGCGGTGCGAACAGCCATCAGCATCGATCGACACGATTTCGGTAGTGCCATGCCACCGTGCGGCGTGATCGATCAGCTTGTCGACCGTCAACGGCCAGTCCTGCATTAATCCAAGCATTGGCATCTCCGAAGATCCGGCCCCTGGGGGGATTGAACGAGCGCGAGAGGAGGGCGCGGGTGCCGGCAGAGCGCGCAGCCGGCACCGCCGCGAGGTCAGGGTTTGAACGAGAAGGAAATACCGTAGGTCGCCGGCATGCCCATATATCGCACATTGGTATCGAGCCCGCGGATCGTGCTCGTCCAATAAGTGGTGTCGGTCACGTTGCGGCCGAACAGCGCGACCCGCCAACCGGCGTCCTTGTCTTCGATGCCCAGCCGAAGGTCCAGCAAGGCATATCCGTCGATATCAAAGTTCGGATTGTCCCCGAAAGCGGCGACGGTGCGGCTCTGGGCACGCAGCGATGCTCCGGCAAACATCTCAAGCCTGTCGCCAAGATCGACACGATATTCCGCGTCGACCGTGCCCTGCCATTTCGGCGCGTAGGGAAAGCGCTCGCCCCCGAAATCATTGGGAGTCCCCTGGGGCTCGAAGTTGACGAAGCGGCCCTTGGTGCGGCTGTCGAGATAGGTGATCCCGCCCCCCAGCGTGAAGTGCCGGCTCGGCGACCAGTGTATCTCGAGCTCCGTTCCCTTGAGGCGGGAGGCGGGAATATTGACGAGCTTGGGCTGCGAGCCCGCCGAGTTGATGATGCGCCCCTGCACTTGCTTGTTCTGATAGTCATAATAGAAAGCGCCGCCATTCACCTGGAGCGTCCGGTCGAAGAGGCTCGCCTTGAAGCCAACTTCATAGTCGGTTAGCGCCTCCTGCAGCGCCGGTGCGAACTGGAAATCGAAGTTCGCAAGCACCGAAGGGAAGCTGCCGCCCTTGTAGCCGCGGCTGACATTGCCGTAGAGCATGAAATCGGGGGACGGCTTCCAGTCGATCCCGACGCGCCAGGAGACATTATTTTCCTTGAGCCGCTGGGTCAGTTCCTGCGGGGTGAAGGTCGCGAGGTCCGCAGCGACGCACTGGCCCGCCTGGATCGGCGCGATCGGCGGCAATCCGAGCGCGGCGCGGCGTCCGTTGTAGATGATCGTCAATGCCCGGCCGAGGACATTGCGCTCATCGGGCCCGGTGCAATTGCTGCCCGTCCCGCGATAGTCGGTGTAACGCGCGCCAAGCTGGGCGGTCAGTGTCGGCGTCAGCTCGATTTCGGCATTTCCGAAGATCGCCTTGCTCGTATAGCGGCTGCGGGTGTCCGACATATTCCCGAGAAAGGGATCGTTGGGCACCAGCGCGTTGTAGACGCGTGTCACCGAGCCGTCGGTGAAGGCCGAAACGTCGATCTGGACCGCCTTGTCGCGCTCGTAGTTGAGCCCGGCGAGCAACTGCACGCGGTCCCCCATCTCACCGCTCAGCCGAAGCTCCTGCTGAAACACCTTGAGTCCGCCGCTGTTGGCGAAGGAATTGTTGTAGACGGTCGTACCGTCGCGCTCATTGCGGTTTTCGCGGTCATAGTCGGCATAGGATGAGAGCGAGGTGACCTGCCACGTATCGGAGAGATCATAATCGAGCCGCACCGCGCCCATCAGCATCTGGTCGCGCTTGTAATAGGCTTGCCCGGGCGTGAAATCCGCCGCGCGGTTCGACTTGGACGGCAAGGGGTAACCAACGAGTGCGGGCGGCCGGGTAGCGCCTCCTACAATCGACCAGAAGGAGGATATCTGCGGCATTTGCGGATCGGAATCGATGTGGGTGACCGTGAAATTGCTGCTGATCCTCAAACGGTCGGTCGGCTTCCAGTCGAGCAGGAAGCGTCCCGCGATCGCGTTCCGGCTGCCACTTGTCCGGTCATTGGTGAAGCCGCGCTGCCAGTCGCCGCCGAAATCCTGATGGACCGCAACGCGCGCATTCAGCGTGTCCGTAATCGGCCCCGAAGCGAAGGCCTCGACATAGCCCCAGCGGAAGCGCCCGATTTCGCCGCTGATACCCGCTTTGAAGCTGTCGGTCGGCTTCGCCGAGATATAGTTTATGGCCCCGCCGGTGGAATTCTGGCCGTAGAGTGTTCCTTGGGGTCCCTTGAGAACCTCGACCCGCTCGAGATCAAAGGGGATGCCCTGGGTCATCACGCCGAAGGGGAGCCCGATCTCGTCGTTATAGACCGCGACAGCGCCGCGCGCCGAGAAAGACGTATCGAAAAAGCCGACACCGCGCAGCGTGTAGACGGGATTGAGGGTCGTGTGCGTGTACTGAAAGCCGGGTACGACTTTGGCGAGATCCTCGATCGAAGTCACGCCGCGCGCGGCAAGATCATCGCCGGTGGCTGCGGTGATCGCCATCGGCACGTCGTTCAGCCGCTCCGATCGCTTCTGGGCGGTCACGATGATTTCGCCAGCGGCAGGCGATGCCTCCTCCGTATCCGCCGGCACTTCGGCCGTCTGCGCGTGGGCGGCACCGGCCATGGCCGAGACCGAGCCAAGCGCGAAGAGCCGTAACCAATAGGACGTCTTGTTCATATCACCCTCCCTGTCTTATATTTTGGCCGCACGCACCCGGGAATGGATAAACCCCGATGAACGTCAACGCAGCGTGCCCAATATGCTATTCGACAAGGCAATTGGATAAGAATACATGTTTTACTTATTGGCACCATTAAGATAACGACATAGTATAATATTAAATTTCTAAATTTATACTACAAATCCTGCGAAAGTAACTTTACTTCCCCAGGTTATTTACAGCAGAATTTTGCGCCCTATACGATCCACGGCAGCCTGATCATGGTCGCGGCAGTGCGGGGCCGCCCCAATCAGGGTGGCCGGACGCGTGCCATCCCTTTTGCGAGCCGGATCGGATACATTACTGTCTTCCTGTCACCGATGTGCCGGGCGGGATCAGGCCGGAACCAGCTCGACGGGAAGCGAGTGAAAGCCCCGTACCGCATTGTTCAAACCGGGCACCGGGTCGGCCGTCAGGCGGATTTCGGAAACCTGTCGCAGAAGCGCGTCTAGTATCACCTCCGCCTCGAGACGGGCCACCATCTGCCCGAGGCACTGGTGGATACCGAAACCGAATGCGACATGACCGCTGCAGTTGCGCATTACTTCGAACTTGTCCGGATCGTCCCAGCGCCGCGGATCGCGGTTGGCGACGCCCAGAAACAGATAGACCTTCGCCCCCTCGGGGAGCCATGTTCCCGAAACCTCGACCTCCCGGGTCGTTGTCCGGAAAAAGCCCTGGACCGCAGAATCGAGACGAAGCGACTCTTCGACCGCCCGCTTGGCCAGCGAGGGGTTGGCGCGCAATAGTTGCCATTGATCGGGCGCGCGTGCGAGTGCAAGAATCAAGCTGCCGATCGCATTGACCGTCGTATCGACACCGGCGGAGACAAAGGAGCGAACCAGCTGTTCAGCCTCCTCCTCGGTGCAAAGGCCCTGGTCGGCTGCCTCGAAGACCTTGAGTCCCCATCCGCCATCACTGAGATTTTCCCGCCGGCACGCATTGGCCACCCACTCGATCGCGGTGACAGCGGCGGCGCTGCTCCGGCGGAACAATTCGGTATCGGGCGCGATCGAGTTGAACAGCGCGGCCGAATAGGTGAGCATCATCTCCCGCCCTTCGGACGCGACCCCGATCAGGTTCGGGAAAATCATCATCGGATAGGCCTGGGCAATATCGGGAACCGCATCGATGTGTCGGCGCGCAGCCGCATCGGCGATGAGCCTGTTCGCTTGCTCCTCCCACGAGGCCCGGCGTCCCTTGAGGTCCTGCAGCGACACGACGCGATTCATCATGGCGCGAAGATGCTGGTGCTGCGGCGGATCATTCTCGACAAGCAACGACGGCTTGCGCCATCCGCTCTCTTTCGCAAGGTCCGTCATGGTGCCGCCGCGTCCGTTGCAGAAGCTATCGAAATCCTTGAGCGTCGCCATGACCTCGGCGTGCCGGGTCACCCCGTAAACGCCATATTTGGAGAGAAAGACTACGGGACCCGCATCCCGTATCGCGTCATAGTGACGCACCGGATCGGACAGATAGGCCTCGCTGAAAATGTCGATGTCCAGCGACGGCGCACGGGTTCGCTCTTCCAAATTAGCCATTCTCTCTCCCTCCGCGCCCGGACGCTCCCGAAGTCGCTGGCCAGGGCCGGCCGACAGCCGAAGCATCTATTGGCGAGCGCCTATCGGTCGGGCCCGACCTTGTCTTTTTTGCCCGAGGATCGGCGTAGGACCAGGCGGCGCCAAGCGTAAGCGCGAATTCTGTTATCGACGGCATCACCTATTCGAGTCTCGTGCGCCGCGGCAATCGCCCGCTAGCGTCGGGGTTCGTGGCGGCCGCTCACCATCGGGCACAGAGACCTACAGGTCCGGCAAGGGAGAAAGAGATGACAAGGACGGTATCTGGAAAAGTCGAGGGGCGGGCCATAATCCTGACGGGGGCATCTTCCGGTATCGGACGCGCCACCGCGGAACTTTTCGTGGCCGAAGGCGCCAGGGTTGGGCTCCTCGACCTCGACGGCCCGATGCTGTCCGCTTTGTCGAAGAAGCTGTCGATGCCCGCGGCCTCGTGCGACCTTGGCGATCGCGACGCGACCAAGCAGGCCGTCGACCGGCTCGGCAACGCACTCGGCCGGATCGACGGCGTCGTCCATTGCGCCGGCGTGGCGTTCCCGGCCCGGCTCGAGGATACGACCGACGCGCAGTGGGAAACTACGATCGACATTAATCTCAACGGGGCTTTTCGCATTTGCAAGGCAGCGCTTCCGTGGCTCAAGCGCGAAACATCGGCAACGATCGTCACTGTCGCGTCCGCGCAGGGCCTTCTGCCGAACCTGCCCGGCGCCTCCGCCTATGCCGCGTCGAAGGCCGGCCTGATCGGATTCACCAAGGCGCTCGCCGCCGAGCTCGGCCCCGCGATCCGCGCCAACGTGCTCTGCCCCGGGCTCACCCGGACGCCGATGGCGCCCGTCGATACCGCATCCGCGGTTGTCGCCAACTACGCTCTAAAGCGCATTGCGGAAGCCGATGAGATGGCGCGATCCCTGCTGTTCCTGTCGAGCGAGGAGTCCTCCTTCATAACCGGCGTCGCGCTCGCCGCCGACGGGGGCCGTACCTACCATTAGCGTCCCCGCCTCGCGGAAAGCGGCTCGCGCCTATGCCCGACGCAGCCTCTCCCTAGGGCCCGCCTTCATCGCGCGTCCGAACTCTTCACGAAGGAAATGTCATGAGCAGCAAGGATATGGAGCTTCTCCACATCATCTATGAAACCCCCGCTCCACATGTGGCGAGGATTCTTTTGAATCGCCCCGACGCGATCAATGCGCAGGACACGCGGCTCCTCTACGAGCTCAACTGCGCCTTCGACCGCGCAGCGCGCGACGACGAAATCAAGGTCGTCATTCTCGCTGGGGCAGGGAAGCATTTTTCAGCCGGTCACGATCTGCACGAAGATCCGCGCGGCGTCGATTATTCCTCTTTCACTCCGGTCGGGACCTGGTGCGGCTTCGGCTGCGCGGGCGCCGAGGGCCATTTCCAGCGCGAGAAGGAAATCTACCTCGGGTTCAGCGAACGCTGGCGCAATTTTTCCAAGCCGACGATCGCCGAGGTCCAGGGTGCGGCGATCGCGGGTGCGTTGATGCTGATCTGGCCGTGCGACCTGATTGTCTGTTCGGACGACGCGCGGTTCATGGACAATACGGTCGACATGGGACTCGCCGGCGCGGAATTCTTCAATCATCCCTATGAACTCGGAATCCGCAAGGCCAAAGAGCTGCTGTTCACGGCTGGCTGGTGGGACGCACAAGAGGCTCATCGCCTCGGGATGGTCAATCATGTCGTACCGCGCGCGGAGTTGACAGCTTTCACCCTCGACCTGGCGGCGCGGATCGCCAAGATGCCGCTCTTCGCGCTGAAATGTGCCAAGGAAGCCGTCAACAATGCGCAGGATGCTGCAGGGCGCTCGACCGTGATGAGCGCCCAGTTCGCGCTGCACAATCTCGGGCATTCGCACAATATGCAGACCCACGGGATGCTGATCGACCCGAACTCGGCGGCGGCGAAGCTGTCGAAGGCGCCAGCCTATACCGCTCGCGGCTAGACGCCCAAGCGGCGCGGAGCTCGGGAAGAACAGATATCGATATGTCGATGCCTGCCGCGCGCTGGTCTGCCTGCCACGCGCCATGATCTTCCGCCCGCGCAATGGACCACCCCGCCTCCTTCGCCATGCTCGCTGGCGATTGCCGGGGCTCGGCGCATGATGGCGGGGCCCCGGCTACTTTCACAGCATTGCAAACCCCCCGTTGACGCTGATAGTCTGGCCGGTGATCCAGCTTGCATCGTCCGAGGCGAGAAACGCCACGAGCGGCGCGACGTCCGCTGGCTGGCCGATGCGCTTGAGCGGATAATTTTTGACCATCCTGGGAAGCATCTCGTCGAGCCATTTCGGGTCCGAATGCGCCGACTGGATCATCCCCAGCATCACCGAATTGCAAGTGATGTCGTGGCGGCCGAACTCCTTCGCCAGCGACTTGACGAGGGCGATAGCGCCGGCCCGCGAAGCCGCCGCCATCGAGAGATTGGCCTCGCCGACGCGCGAGCTGTCGCCACCGAGCGAGACGATGCGCCCTCCCCTTCCCGCGGCCACCATATGCGGCAGGGCCGCCCGCGCTGTGTTGACGCTTCCCATCAAGCCGATATCGATATGCCGGCGCCACTGCTCGCAGGTGGTCTCGAGAAAGCGCGCGCGCTGAGCAATACCGGCATTGTTGACGATAATATCGATCCGCCCGAACGTTTCGACGATCGCATCGACCATCGTGGCGACGGCCTCATAATCGCCGACATCGGCTTTCCATTGCCTTGCCGACCCTCCGGCGGCCACGATGTCGGCGACGATCTTCAGCGCCGCATCCTCGCTCGCATGATAGTTAACCGCGACCGCGGCCCCCTGTGATGCCAGCAGAAAGGCTATTTCCCGTCCCACATCGCGCGCCGCGCCGGTGACCAGCGCAACCTTTCCTGCAAGCGGCTTCGTCATGACGTTAATTCCCTTCTGTCCGATATCTGGTTTTTGTTCTGGAAGTGGCGGAACAACCGTTCCGGCGTGGCCGGCAGCGTGTCGATGCCGATGTCGAAGGCGGACAGGGCGTCCGAAATCGCGTTGGCGACAGCGGCTGGAGCGCCGATCGTGCCGCCCTCGCCCATTCCCCGGAAACCGCCGACATTATTCGGCAGTTCGGCCTCGATATGGACGATCGCGATTTCGGGGACATCCGAGGCAAGCGGCAACAGATAGTCGACGAGGCTCGCCGTACTCAGTTGCCCCTGTTCGTCGTGGATTACCTCTTCGAGAAGCGCCGCGCCGATACCTTGCGCGACGGCGCCATGAACCTGTCCGTCCACGATGAGCGGATTGATGATGCGTCCGCAATCTTCCGCGACCACATAGCGATGGAGCGTGACCCCGAAGCTATGCGGATCGACTTCGGCAACCGCGAGGTGCGTCGAAGAGCAGGCGGTGCCGAGATAAGGATCATAGGTCTCGGTCGCGACCAGATCCTCGCGCCTGTCAGGCGGGATGCGTCCCATCTGCAAATAGACCGCCTGTGCGATCTCCTTGATGCTCATCACCGCGTTGGACGAGCGGGCGCGGACCAGCCCTTCGCCGACATCGAGATCCTCGACCGGAAGGTCGAGAAGATAGGCGGCGGCGCGCAGGAGCTTCGCCTTCAGCGTTCGCGAGGCAAGAGTTGCGGCACCGCCCGCCAGGACCGCCGACCGGCTGGCATAGGTGCCGCTGCTGACCGGCACGAGCGAACTGTCTCCCTGGAGGACCACGATATCGTCGAAGCGGCAGCCGAGCTCGTCCGCGATCACCTGCGCTAGCGTCGTCTCCAGCCCCTGGCCGTGCGATGCGATACCGAAGGCTGCCGTTATCGCTCCCGTCGAATCAAGGCTTATCGTCGATGTTTCGGTACCCGTGTTAATCGGCATGCCGGGTGCGACGGCGATGCGCGAGCCAATCCCGGTCAGCTCGGCATAGCTCGCGAGCCCTATTCCGACCCAGCGACCGGCGGCGCGCGCATCCTTCTGCCATTGCCGGAGCGCAGGATAATCGGCGCAGGTGCAGGCCGCCTCGAGGCACTGCTGAAACGCCGACTGATCCCAGATGATTCCGGGCGCGGTTCGATAAGGGAAATCGCCGTCGCTCACCAGGTTCCGGCGCCGGATCTCCACCGGATCCATGGCGAGACGGCTGGCCGCCATGTCAACCAGCCGTTCCATGGCGAAGGTCGATGAGGGCCGACCGACCCCGCGATAGGGTCCCGTCGGAGGCTTGGGTGTGAGCACCCCGCGCACGCGCCCGCGATAATGCTCGATCTTGTACGGCCCGGGCATGAAACTGATGACCTGGACAGGTTCAAGGGCGGCGGTCCAAGGATAGATGGAATAGGCTCCGATGTCGCCGAGCACGTCGGCGCGAAGGCCAAGAAAAGTGCCGTCCCGGTCCACGGCAAGCTCGGCGTCGATGAGTTCGTCGAAAGCCTGGCTCGATGCGAGCAGTTCCTCGAGGCGGTCAGCGGTGAATTTTACGGGCCGCTCGAGCCGCCGGGCCAAAAGGCAGACGAGCATTTCCTCATGATAGAGCGATCCCTTGCCGCCGAAACTGCCGCCAACATCGTGCGCCACGACGCGAAGCCGGCTACCGGGAATGTCGAGGCACTGCGCGAGCACGTCACGGATGATGCCCGGGATATTGGTTGCGCTGTAGAGCGTCAGCGCCATCCGGCGGCGGTCATATTCCGCAAGATAAGCGCGTGGCTCCATCGCAGTGGGCACCTTGCGCGTCATGCGGAAGCGGCCGCGCACGGTGATTGGCGCAAGCGCAAGAACGTCCTCCACCTCGCCGCGCGCGAACTCGCGAGCGACGATGACATTCGTACCTGCCTCCTCGTGGAGAAGCGGGGCATCGTCGCGGGCGGCGGTTTCCTTGTCCGCCGCGAAGGGCAAAGGCTCATAGTCTATTTCGATGAGGCCCACGGCATCTTCGGCCGCGTACCGGTTCTCGGCAACGACCGCGACCACGGGCTCCCCCACATAGCGGACCTTGTCGCGGGCGAGCGGCCAATAGGGCGTCGCATAATAGCCCTTCATCCGCGAGGTGGCGCGCGCCGGCAGAATATCGCCCTCGAAATCCGATGCGTCGAAGATGGCGACGACGCCGGCAACACCGATCGCGGCGTCGATCCGGATATCGCGAATGCGCGCGTGCGGCGCATCGCTGCGCAAAAGGGCGACATGGAGCAGGCCCGGTGGGTTCATGTCATCGACATATTGGCCGGTGCCGGAGAGCAATCGGGGATCTTCGGTACGCTTGACGCGAGTTCCCACCAGACCCGGCCGGCGCTCGACTGGTGGGCGGTCGGCGGTCATGCGTAATAATCGCTACCGCGCCGAAGCGTCTGCCACTGCGCATCATCGTGCCCGAAAATGACGGTCGCGCCCTTCTCGCCGATCCGCCGCAGCGCGTCGATCGCCTCATTTGCCAGGCCGAGGTCCCAGCTGTTCTTGGGCGCATAGCCTTCGCGCAGATTGGCCTCGACGGCGATAGCGTCGGACGCGAGGAGGAATTCGCCATCGCCGTCGAGGGCAACGAGCGCGGCGGTCATGCCGGGCGTGTGCCCGGGAACCGGGAGCAGGATGATGCGACCATCGCCGAACAAGTCGCGCTGGCCTTCGAACGTATCGAACCCTTGCGGATTGTCCCATTCCCGGGGGAGATATCCCATCGCCGCGCCATCGGGAGCCCGTGCCGCCGCGACCTCGGCCGCGTGGCAGATGACGGTGGCGCGCGGGAAGTGATCGTTACAACCGCAATGGTCGGGATGAAGGTGCGAACAGACCACGACATCAATATCGTCTGGCAAAAGGCCGGCCAAGCCGAGCTGGCCGACGACTGCCTGCTCGGGCGCGAATATGGGGGCCATCGCCCGCGCCACCCCGCCCCAACGCGCCTCCGGATCGATCGCCGCCTCCGGACTGCAGCCCGTGTCGAACAGAATATTGCCCTGCGCGTGCCTGAGAAGCGTGCAGATCACGGGAAGTTCGACGGTCGCATCGCGCGCCGCGCCCGGATAATAGATTGAGCGCCGCATCCGCAGGCGGCCGCCCGAGAGGAAATGCATTTTCATGGCAGGGGCCCCCGTTCGTTCGCCAGCTCGCGCACCGCATTGACGATATGCTGATACCCCGTGCACCGGCAGATATTGCCCGAGAGCGCGTCGCGGATTTGCGCGTCGGATTCGAGCGGATGATGCGCGAGCATGTCGGCTATCGCCATGATGAAGCCAGGGGTACAAAAGCCGCATTGGAGACCGTGATGATCGCGAAAGGCTGTCTGGATGCGGCCCAGTTGCGTCTGCGTTCCCTGGCCCTCAATGGTCGCGATTTCGGCCCCTTCCGCCTGGACCGCAAGCAACAGGCAGGAGCGCGCGCTGCGTCCGTCGAGCAGGATGGTGCACGCGCCGCACACGCCATGCTCGCAGCCTACATGCGTCCCGGTCAGGCCGATTTCATGACGCAGGAAATCGCTGAGCAACATTCGCGGCTCCACGGCGCGGCGATAGGCGACGCCGTTCACAACGACATGGATATCGGTCCGCGCGGTCATGAGATGCGCCCGTCCGTCGCGCGGGACCAGGCAAGCGGCAGAGCTCCGGCCAGAAGCTCGCCGGCCAGATAACGCCGATATTCGGACGAACCCCCGAGATCCGATGGCGGCTCGATATCGACGCGAAGCTGCTCGACGGCGGCCGCGACTGTCACCGGATCGATTTGGCTGCCCTCGACGATGCGCTCGACCGCAATCATGCGCCGCGCCCGGTCGCCGACGCCCATCATTGCGATACGAACCCCGCGGGCGCCATACTCTCCCCGGGTCAGCAGAACAGCAACCGCGGCAAGCGCATAGTCGCCGTGGCGCCGCGCGAATTCGGCGAACGCCCAGCCGCTGGTCGCGGCCGGCTTGTCGATCGTGATGCCCGTCACCATTTCGTCGGGCTCGAGCGCGGTCGTAAGCGACGATTGAAGAAAATCATCCATCGCCAGCTCGCGCGTCCCGCGGGACGAGATCATCTGCACCCTACCTTCGAGAAGCAAGGCGAGCATCGGCATTTCTGCCGCCGGATCGGCGTGGCAAATGCTTCCGCAAAAGGTTCCCCGGTTCCGCACGGTTAGATGCGCGACATGCCGCATGGCGTCGTGCAGAACCGGTATCCGCTCGCGGACCAGCACACTGGCGGCGGTCATGCGATGACGCACGAGCGCGCCGAATGTCACGCGATGCTCCTGGTCCTCGATCTGCTCGAGCCCCGCGATGCCGTTGATATCGACGAGAATCGCGGGTTGGACGAGCCTGAAGTTGATCATCGGCATCAGGCTTTGCCCGCCCGCGATCAGTTTCGCGTCACTTCCCACAGCAGCAAGTATCTCGACAGCGTGGGCCGGGCTTTCGGCACGGACATAGTCGAATGCGGCGGGCTTCATCTCATGCGCCCCGAAATTGCGGCGACCGCTTCGCCGCGAAAGCACGGCGACCCTCGGCATAGTCCGCGCTGGCCAGCGCCCGGAGCGTCACCGCATCGGCAAGAGCCGCATCATATGGCTCACCCGGCATGGCGACCATGTTGAGTATGGTCTTCGCACCCGCGATCGAGAGCGGCGCGAGGTCGGCGATGGACCGAAGCCACGCCATCGCTGCCGCAAGCGGGTCGACCTCGACGCGATCGGCAAAGCCGGATACCACTGCCTCGCGCGCCCCGAAGGTCTGCGCCGAATAGAATATGCGCTTCGCCTCCGCGAGACCGACGAGTGCGACGAGGCGCGCCATTCCCCTCGCGCTGTACACGATCGAGAGCCGCGCGGCAGGAATGCAGAAGAGGGCCGCTTCATCGACGAAGCGGAAATCGCTGGCCATCGCCAGGTGACAGGCACCGCCATAGCAATAGCCTCGAATGACCGCGATCACCGGACAGCCGAGCCCCGCGATCGCATCGCATGCCCGATCGACATCCGCTTCATAACCCAGACCCTGTGCGACCGTCGCGCGCGTTTCCTCGAAATCCCCGATGTCGGCACCCGACGAGAAACAATCGCCCGCCCCCGTCAGAATGACACCGCGCAGATCCGGAGAGGCGCGCAATTGGGTGAAAATCTCCGCAAGGCCACGCCACATCTCAAGGTCGACGGCATTTCGGGAATCCGGACGATCGAGCGTGACCGTGGCGATGCAGCCGTCCCGCGTAACCAAGATGCCCTCCCACGCCATGCTTCCTCCCCTCTGTTCGCTGGTTGCGCCCGCCGTCGCGACGGGCCGCGACAATCAGCACTTGATCTCATTTCCAGTTACTATCATTACTGGACTGCATATGGACTCGTCAAGCGATCTTGACGGCACGAGGAGCGGCACCCTGCCGCACAGCCTGGGAGACGACGCGATGGAGATGACCGGCGAACAATTTATTGCGGCCCCGAAAGAGGCAGTATGGAACGCACTGAACGATCCCGAAATCCTCCGCCAATGTGTGCCCGGGTGCGAACAGTTGGTTAGAATCTCCGATACGGAGATGGAGGCCGTGGCGGTCGTCAAGGTCGGGCCGATTTCGGCGCGCTTCCAGGGCCGCATCGAACTGGGCGACCTCGATCCTCCCCATGGCTATCGAATTCAGGGCGAGGGTCAGGGGGGCGTTGCCGGCCATGCGCGGGGCGGCGCCACCGTGCGCCTGGCCGAAAGCGAAGGCGGCACCCTTTTGCATTATGAGGTGGAAGCCCAGATCGGGGGACGGCTCGCCCAGCTTGGTGGGCGAATGATCGATGCGACCGCAAAGTCGCTCTCGGCGGCCTTCTTCCGAAAGTTCGCGGAAGCGCTGGAGCCGGCGTCCGCGGCACCAGCGCCCGTCGCGCAGCTGCCCAACACGGCGGTAACACCGCGCGGACAGCGCCCTGGCACGTCGCACTCTTTGGGCAGCGAAAGGCCGGCGATCCCGTTCGCCGCTGGCGCGCTGCTCGGCGCGGCGATGGTCTTCTGGCTGCGGAGGGCCGGAGCGGTATCCACGCCCGCCACGTCCCTGTCACCCGAAATGTTGGTCGCGATCCAGATGCTGCTGGTGGGAGGCCTCTTCTACCTGCTCGGTCGCCAATCGATCCGGCCATAACCTCGGTCGCCCTGCTCGCCTGACCGGATAGAGAGAGGAAGAACCCATGTTCCAGGCAAGCCTTGTCTGCTCCATCCCCAAGCTGCTCCGTAGGCATGCTGCGGCGCGAAGCGACAAAACCGCCTTTGTCGATGCGACACGAGGGCTGACCTATGGCCAGATCGACCGTCGGACCGCGAATCTCGCCGGTCATTTGGCGGCGATGGGGCTGGCGGAGAGCGAATGCGCCGCCATTCACCTCCCCAATTCAGTAGATTGGGTTGAAGCCTGTTTCGCGATCGTGAGGGCGGGGGGTGTCGCCGTTCCGATCAGCACCGATGCGCCCGCGGCCGAGATCGCCTATCGCCTCGCCGATTCCGCCTGCCGGCTCATCGTCACCTCAGGCGCGCATTTTGCGCAGATCCAACAGATCGTTGCCTCGTCCGCCGAGCCAGCGGCGATCCTCTGCGTCGAGCCGCGCGACGAAGCAGCGATCGATTTTCGACGACTGGGGGAGGTGCCCCCGCCCGCCCCGCCCCGCGACCCGGAGAATCTCGATGCTCCGAGCTTTCTCGTCTACACGAGCGGCACGACGGGCAAGCCCAAGGGGGTGATGCTCAGCACCCGCGGCATGACCTGGGTGACCGCCGCATGCTGGTCGCCGCTGCTCGGGCTGGACGAGGAGGACACGCTCCTATCACCGCTTCCCCTCTATCATTCCTATGCGCTCAATCTTTGCATCATTTCGGTTCTGGCAACTGGTGCCGCGGTCCATTTCATGGAACGATATTCGAGCGCCGAGGCGCTACGGCTGCTCGCAACCGGCAGTTTCACCATCTTCCCAGGCGTCCCGACAATTTTCCACTATCTTGCCGAAACAGCGGACGAAGCCGCCGTCATGAAGGGCCTGCGGGCCTGCGTCAGCGCCGGCGCGATCCTGCCGCCGACGTTCGGCGAAGCTTTCGAAAGGCGCTTTGGCGTTCCGCTCCTCGATGGCTATGGCATCACCGAGACGTCCACAATGGTGTCGATGAACGGCGTTTCGAGTGACAGGATCGCCGGCTCGTGCGGCATGCCAATTGCCGGCTTGTCGGTACGCATCGTCGATCCCGCCAGCCTGCGCGATGTCGATCCGGGGGAGGAAGGCGAACTCATCGTGCGCGGCCCCAATGTCATGCTCGGATATCTTCACAAGCCGGAGGAAACCGACAAGGCCCTGCGCAACGGCTGGTATCACACGGGCGACCTGGCGCGTACTGACCGCAACGGATTTCTGACAATCACGGGACGCATCAAGGAGGTCATCATTCGCGGCGGCCAGAATATCGCGCCGGCCGAGATCGAGGAGATTGCGCTGCAATATGAGGCTGTGGTTGATTGCGCGGTCGTCGGCCTTCCGCATGAGGCGCTCGGCGAAGTCCCGGGACTGTTTGTCGTACCGCGTGTCAGCGGCCTCGACGTCGTTGACCTTCTGCGTCACTGCCAGAATCACCTGTCGGCCTATAAGGTTCCCACCGTCGTACAGATAGTGGAGCAAATCCCGCGCACCGGGTCGGGAAAGATCGTCCGTTTCGAACTGCGGGAGGCCTGGGAGGCCGCCAATGTCCGCTCCTGACCCAAGGCGCGAGACGCCAGCAGAAGGTTGGCAATCCTCGTGGACAAGATGGCGTTGATGGCTTGACGTGCCGACAGGAACCGCCCTGCCTCGCTTCCTCGATGAAGCCAGCGAAAATCGTCTGCGGGCGACTTTGCATCACTTCAATTCTGCCGGCTGCCCCGCCTGTGATAGAGTTGGACGGCGCGATCGTGGACATTTGCGTAACGATACGCATGGCCGCCCTGCAGACAGTGCCCCGCCAAAGCCGCGACGACCGCGATGGAAGATCGTCCGCCGAAAACCGCATCGGAGTCCCGATCGACGGGTATGGGTTTGCGGGCCGGATGTCCTAACCGTCGCCCGATCCGCCGCCGCCAATCCCCGCGAGTTTCCTCGCCAGATCCTTTTTCTTCTCGACTTCCATGCCGCGCTGGATCTGAATGCGCTGGGCCTGCGGCGAGCCAGCACCGTGCATCGATTCGGTAAGATAACCGACAGCATTGCGGCCGAGCGTCATATTTTCGATCAACCGAAGAATGCGCTGCCGATATTCCGTCGGGAAATCGGCACGACCTTGCAGATATTTTCGTAGCATCGGGCCGGTCAACGCATGGTCGAACTCCTGTTCGGACGGCATGGTCACCATAAGTCCTCCCGCCAAATCCTGGGCGATACGGGATATCTCATATGGGAAACGCGTGACATTCTGCTTGCAGACATTCGCCAGCATAGGGTCGTGCATGAATACGCCCGACGCCAGTTGCTTCCCTTCATGGCTCGAGGCGATCGCCGAGGAATAGATGGTCTCGTTGAGGTGCGTCATTTCGACGAGCTTGTCCTTCACATGGCTCGCCCCTTCCGCTCCATTATATTCGGCGATGGCGGCCGCGGCCCCCGTGAGGACATCGCCCAGCCCCGTTTTGCATATGTAGCTTGCACGATGATAGGTGGTGAAACGCGACACCATTTCCTGCGCGAATTCATGTTCGCCATCCATCAGGACATGTTCGTGGGGAACGAAAACGTCGTCGAACACGACGAGAACTTCCTGACCGCCAAACCTTGCATTGCCTTTGTCGATGTCGCCCACCTCGAGGGCTCGCGTGTCGCATGATTGCCGGCCGTAGATATAAGTCAGTCCCGCCGCATCGGCTGGGATGAGCGCGACCACGGCGTAGTTCCGGTCTTCCGGTCCCATGCTCATCGTGGGCATAACGCAGATCCAGTGCGAATTGAGGCCGCCCGTCATATGCGCCTTGGCCCCCTTCAAATAGACACCCCGCTCGGTCCGCCGCGTGACATGGAGGAAAAGGTCAGGATCCGCCTGTTCGCTCGGGCGCTTCGAGCGATCGCCCTTTGGGTCGGTCATTGCGCCCGCAAGGACGATGTTGTTACGCTGAGCCAGCGTCAGGAAGTCGAGGAAGCGGCGATGGTAGCCGGTTCCGTGCCTGGCATCTATCTCATAGGTGATCGAATGCAGGACGTTGATTCCGTCCATGCCGACGCAGCGCTGGAAGCATGTTCCGGTGAGTTGTCCAAGGCGCCTTTGCATCCGCCCCTTCATAACCAGATCCTCGTTCGAGCCTGCAAAATGGAGGAAACGGTTGACCCGGCCGCCGGTCAAAGGCGACCAGGCGGTCGCGAGTTCGGGTTCGGCCTCGGCCAGATCGTAAGTCGCCTTCATGGCATTGATCGATGGGCGGATGATCGGATGGTCGACGGGCTCCTCTACGCGCTCGCCGAAAAGATAGATGTCGAGCGATCTTGCGCGCAAGCTCTCGACATAATCCTCCCCGCTACCGATCGGGCCTGTCCGGGCCCATCGCTCGCTCGCCGATTCTTCGCGCCGCTCGATCATGTCTTTTGCCACCAGAACCTCCCGCGCCGTCACCTGGGAGGGAAAAGATGAAGCCCTGCGCAGCCGCGACTTTTAAAATCAGCGCCCCGGTCGGCGCCCCATTGCCGCCCTGAATACATATTCAGTCGAAAGGCGTCAAATCCTGATTGAATGTTCAGACAACAAGGCCACAGCTATTATTCGACCGCGATGCCGTTCAGGATCATGCCATACAATATGTCTCCAAAATCTCGCGCAAAACCCGCGTCAAAGCCCGCTTGCCCCACCGCAGGCTCAAGAAGCCGGCGCCGTGCAACGAGATGGTCTCCGGTGCCGAGCAGCACGAAATATAGATGCATCGGATCGATCGGACGAAGCGAGCCTTCCCGCACGCCCTGGTCGATCAGCTGCCGGTAGAAATCGACCACCCGCCCCACATAATATTCGGAGACGCGGCGCGCCTCCGCTTCGTCGGAAAGATCGATCAAATGGTGCAGCAGGCGGTCGAGATAGGGCATCTTCATGTAGGTCGCCACAATCGCCCGGACATGAATCCGCAGTTTATCGAGTGCTGGCAACGGCATGGCGACAAGCCCGCCCAGCTGTTCGACATGATGGCCCGAGCTCCATTCCAGAAGCGCGCTAAGAAGGCCATGCTTGTTGCCGAAATGATAGGGTATCAGAGCTGCGCTCAATCCGGTTCTTTTCGCCACTTCTCCCAGGGAAAAGTCGAGATCGTTGCGATCAGCGAGCAGTTCGGCAGTGGCTGCAAGCAAAATGGCTCGCGACCCCTCCTCGGGCGCCACTCGGCTTGCCTTCCGTGCCTGCCGGGAACCCTCTATTCTCTTGTCGCTCATTCCACCCCCACAATGACGCATCCAGTGCGCGCATGCGAATTCAAGGACCGCCATTACGCGAAAACCTCCGTGAGCCGCAATCAGATGCCTGAATGTTCAATCAAGTGATGAGCGAAGGCCGATCGCTATTGGTGGGATCCCATGGACTTCACATAGGCTGCGAACTCTTCTGCATAATCCGGATGCCATCGCGAGAGGGCCCATCTGTCCTCGAGAATATCTCCCACATTGCAGAGTATCCGCCGACAATCGGTTGCCCATATCGAGACGCCAAAGATAGAAACTTCGGCTCCGGAGGCCCTCAAACATAGCCTCGATGACCTCAGGGTCCCATGCCGTCGCCGTGTCTTATGCGAAAAATGGCGCGTCGTCATTCCGGTATAGGTGAGCCGGGAATGAGGAGATGGGCGCTGAACGCCATCATGCACAATGCAAGCAATCTCGCCTTCAGCCCCCGGCGCTACGATGACAAGCGCGTGCTTGGTCGATTGCGCGGGGTTTGAACAATCGATCCTTTCACTCTGTCAGACAGAAACAAGCAATTTCACCCGCTGGGTCCTTCCGAGCATGAAGCGCCATCGACGGCCAAAATGACACGGCGGTAAAAAAAGGAAATCGTCTATGAAAATCTCAGCATACTCGTCCAGAGTCGCCATTCGCGCCTCGATCAGTCTGCTTGCGCTCTCTGGCGGCAGCGCGTTTGCGCAGCCCGGCGACATCCAGGTCGCGCCGCGGATGAACACCGTGATGCTTCCGGCGGACGCAGGAACGACGATGACTGTTCCCGCAAATCCCACGCCGGCGATGGTCCCCAACATGACACGCGACAACGGCGCCCCCATCGGTGCCAACCGCAACAGCAAAGCCCCCGGTGATTATGGCCCGGTGCTGCTGGAGGATACGACGCTCATCGAGAAGCTCGCGCGCTTCGACCGCGAACGCATTCCCGAACGGGTCGTTCATCCGCGCGGCACCGGCGCTCACGGCGTGTTCCGGGCGACCGCGGACATAGCCGGCATAACCAAGGCATCGCTTTTCCAGGCAGGAAAGGAAACGCCCGTATTCGTCCGCTTCTCGAGCGTCATCCATCCGTCGGGCAGCCCCGAGGGATTGCGCGACCCGCGCGGGTTCGCAACGAAATTCTATACGGACCAGGGCAACTGGGATCTTGTCGGCAACAACCTTCCGGTCTTTTTCATTCGCGACGCGATCCAGTTTCCGGACATGGTTCATTCGCTGAAGCCCTCGCCAGTCACGAACAAGCAGGACCCGAACCGCTTTTTCGATTTTTTCTCGGCGACGCCCGAGGCCACCAACATGCTTACGCATGTCTATTCGAACCTCGGCACACCTGCCTCCTACCGCTTCATGGACGGAAATGGCGTCCATGCCTTCAAGCTTGTGAGCGGCGAAGGTAAAATCACCTTCGCGAAGTTCCGCTGGGTCAGCCGGCAGGGCGTAAGGAATCTCACCGCAAAAGATGCCGGGGCGGCGCCCTTCAACTTCATGACGGACGATCTTTATCGCGAGGTCGGCAAGGGCAACTTCCCAGCCTGGGACCTGATGATCCAGACCATGACGGCGGACCAGTTCGCGTCGCTGAATTATAATCCCTTCGACGATACCAAGGAATGGCTGGGCGTGCCGTTCCGCAAGATCGGCGAGATGACGCTGAACCGGATGCCGGCCAATTTCTTCGAATTCACCGAACAATCGGCCTTTGCGCCGGCAAATATGGTGCCGGGGATCGAAGCATCGCCCGACCGGATGCTCCAGGGCCGCCTGTTCAGCTATTCGGACACGCAGCGCTACCGCGTCGGCGCCAACGTCATGCAATTGCCGGTCAACCGGCCGATCGCCCCCGTGGTGAACAATTCACAGGATGGCGTCCTCGACCAGTCGGGCAGCGCTTCGAACGTGAATTATTTCCCGGCGGTCGAAGCGAAGCAGGTCGCCCCGCAATTCGCGCAGTCGACCTATGCGGTCAATGCCACCGTCGATGCACGGCCGATCGAAAAGAGCAACAATTTCGAGCAGGCCGGCATCTTCTACCGTTCGCTCTCGGCGAAGGAGAAGGCGGACCTCGTCGCCAATCTGGCGGGCGACCTCGGCCAGGTATCGTCCGACCGGACGCGCACGATCATGGTCAGCTATTTTTACCAGGCCGACCCCGATTACGGCAAGCGTCTCGCACAGGCTGCGAATGTAAAGCTGGCCGAAGTCGTCGAGGCGGTGGCGGAATATGAAGCCACCTATCCGCAGCAACGCCTGGCGGTGCGCTAATCCAAGTTACGTGGGAGCCTGCTCCGGGGCGGTATCACCGCCGACCCCGGAGTCTTTTTTGGAGTAAGTTTGATGCTTGGCATCCTGTTCTACGCGTCCATCGCGATCCTTCACCCCGCGGCGGCGGCGGCCAGCGACATGCCCTCGCCCGAGCGGCGGCAAGAGCTGTTGTTCGAGGCTGCGCGTCTGGGCCGCACCGAAATGATCCGGCCGCTTCTCGAAGCGGGTGCCGATATCGACCGCTATGATGCCCGCGGCTTCACACCGCTGATTCTTGCAGCTTATAATGGCCACGCCGATTCCGTCGAAATTTTGATCGCGCAGGGCGCCGATGCCTGCAAGCCCGACGGCACGCAGGGCAATACCGCCCAAATGGGCGTCGCATTCAAAGGTTATGACGATATTGCGGCGCGCCTGTTGAAGACGGCGTGCGATGTCAACGCGCGCAACAAGGCGGGTCAGACGGCGATCATGATGGCCGCACTCTTCGGGCGGACCGCGCAAGTGGACATGCTGCTGGAGGGCGGAGCCGACCCGGCAATCGTCGACAACGCGGGCCGTACGGCGCGGAGCGTGGCGGCCGGACAAGGTGCGGAAAACGTCGTGCGCCAGCTCGACCAGGGCAACGAAACCGGGTCCTGAACCGCGACTGGCATATAGCGCGGGGGCGAAGCCGGTGCGGCCTGAAAGCCGACATCGCCGACGGGTCCGGCGCGTGTCGACCGAACGAAGGCAATTTCCGATTGCCTGCTCCCGCGGCCCGCGTTCCTCGCCGTCGATGAAGGTCCGCGCGAGTGGGGCGAGGCAAAAACCCAGTTCGCCGTCATCTTCGGCGAAAGGTTCATCATCTGACGACGATAACCGGCCTCGCGCACAAAATTTCCGACGGGCCGGGACACCCGTCGAATGTCTTGGGCATAATAGCCCGCAAAGCAGAGTGGGGCCTGGTTCGCGGATACCATCATGGCCAGCGGTCAGCCACCGACCGCATCAACAGCCCGGACAGAAGACTGCTCCCGACCAAACGCCGAGCATCAAATCAGCCCTTGCAACGCGGAAGCCATCCAGAAGACATTTCGTGCGGCGCGCGCCTCATTGAAGGATGGCACCTCGTATCCGGTGGGATTTCCCACATCAACGAAATCCGTACGCATGTCGTGGAGGTCGCAGGAGGTGAAGGAGGCCGGAGACGGCTAGGACAACCTCACCCACCCCGATCACGGCACCGAATAGACCTTTTCACCATCGATGTATGTCATCAACACCTTGGTCTGCCCAACCTGGGTGATTGGAACCGCGAAGATATCGCGATCGACGACGACGAAATCGGCGCGCTTGCCCGTTTCGAGCGTGCCTGTGGACTGGCCAAGATAAAGCTGGTTGGCCGATTGGCGGGTGAACATGTCGAACGCCTGTTTCAGCGTGATGCGTTCCGCCGCGCCGAGAATTTCGCCGCCGCCGCCGGGCACCTGGCGCGTCACCAGCGTCTCCATAGCGACCCAGGGATTGCTGCTCGGAGTGACCGGCCAATCCGAGCCCGGCACCGATGCCACACCGGCGTCGAGCACCTCCTTGACCGGAATCCAGCGCTTCATCCGCTCCTCGCCGACGGCCTTCTTGATGTCGCCGATGATCGGCGACGGATACCAGATATACGGCGAAAATTCGAAGGTCGCGCCCAGCGCGCGGGCGCGGGCGATATCGACGGGCTGGATGAAGCTGTTGTGGCCGGGGTTGTGGAGCAGGCCCGAAAAGCCGTTCGCGCGGCGGGCGGCGGCGATCGCGTCGAGCGCGGCGCGAACCGCGCCATCGCCGGCCGCGTGGAATTTGACAGTCATGCCCATCGCATCGAGGCGCGTCACCTCGGCATCGAGCTTGGCCTGCGGCACGAGCAGCAGCCCCTTTTCGCGCCCGTCGCCATGAACCGCGTTCGGCAGCGGCAGATAATCCTCGACCATCGCGGCGGTATGTCCGTCGGTCGGCACGCCATCGAGGAACATCTTGACGCACGATGGCGTGAAGCGGTCGCGCGCGTAAAGATTGCGCTTTGGCAGGACCGTCGGATCGGTCCACATCAGGCACCCGCGCACGCGTTGCTTGAGCAGCCCCTTGTCGGCAAGATCGGCATAGGCGAGCGCGCCCTTTTCGCCGACGCCGGCGTCCTCGAAGGCAGTGATCCCCTGCGCCAGCAAAGTCGCCAGCGCCCATTGCAGCGCCGCCGCATTCTGTTCGCGGGTCGGCGGCGGCATCTTGGTCCAGACCAGCGCCGCCGCGCGTTCGCGCAGCAGGCCGGTCGGTTCGCCGCTGGCATCGCGTTCGATGATGCCGCCGGCGGGATCGGGGGTATTGTGATCGATCCCCGCCAGTTTCAGCGCCGCCGAATTGACCCAGCTGCTGTGGCCGCTGATGTCGAAGAACAGCGCCGGATTGTTCGGCGCGACCTTGTCGAGCATCTGCCGGTTGGGCGGCGTCGCGCCAAAGGACGAGGCTTCATAACCGTTGCCGCTGATCCATTCGCCCGGCGCCTTGCCCTTTGCGCATTCAGCGACGCGCGCAAAAATTGCCCCGGGGGTCGAACCGTGCGGGATGGCGCAGGCGACATGCGCCAATCCCGCGCCCATCGGATGGACATGCATGTCGTGCAGCCCCGGCAGCACCGTGCGTCCGCCCAGTTTCACGATCCGCGTGTCGGCGGTCCGATGCCGGGCCACCGCATCGGCGCCGCCGAGCGCGACGATCGTTCCCCCCGACACCGCCATGGCATCGACCCAGCCATCGGGGGTCAGCACATGCGCGTCCTCGATGATCAGATCCGCCGGCGCCGGCGGGATCGCTTCGCCAGGCCCGGAAAATTGCGCGAGCGCGGGCGCGGCGACGAAGATCGCTCCCAGGAGACATGCGGAGACCGAGCGGCGGATGGCTTTCATGGCATTCTCCCGGGGATAGCTGTTATCAGTGCGCGGTCAGTTTGGGCGGCGACGCCGCGTCATAGACTTTCTCGCCGTCGATGAAGGTCATCAGCACCTTGGTGTTGTGGACTTCGGTGATCGGGATCTTGAACGGGTTGCGCTCAACGACGATGACGTCGGCGTGCATGCCCGGCGCGATGCTGCCGACCGTGTCGCGCAGCCCCATGTGGACGGCGGCATTCTCGGTGAAGATACGCATCGCGTCGTCTAGGCCGATCTTCTGCCCCTCGCCCAGCGTCTCCTTGCTGCCGCCCGGCATCTGGCGCGTCACCATCGTTTCGATCGCCAGCCAGGGATTGACCGACGGCACGACCGACCAGTCCGATCCCGCAATGATCAGCGCATGCGAATCGAGCGCGTCCTTGATCGGGATCCAGCGCTTCATGCGCTCGTCGCCGACGACGGCGCGGATGTCGGTCGCCGCGATCGGGGTCGGATACCAGATATAGGGCGAAAACTCCCAGGTCATCTGGAGATCGCGGACGCGGTCGATGTCGGCCGGATCGACGAAGCTGTTGTGCCCGACGTCATGCGCCGGGCCGCCCCAGCCATTGGCCTTGCGCGCCGCGGCGACCGAATCGATCGCCTCGCGCACCGCGCCGTCGCCCGCCGCGTGGAACTTGATCGTCAGCCCCTCGCGGTCGAAGCGCGTCACTGCGGGATAGAGAATTTCCGGCGCCAGCATCGCAATGCCGCGCGTCGGTTCGCCGCCATGTCCGTGCGGACCGTCGAGATAAGGATCGATCATCATCGCGGTCCGGCCCTCGGTCGGCACGCCGTCGAGAACGACCTTGACGCAATCGAGCTTGAAGCGCGGCTGGCTGTAGAAAGCGCGCGCCTCGATCAGCGCCTCGCCGTTCGCGACCGGGTTGGTGCCGGCGAGCGGCGTCCAGCGCATGCAGCCGCGCACCCGCTGCTTCATCGCGCCGCTCGCCGACATCGCCGACATCACCCCGACATCGGGCAGCAGCACGCCGGCATCGATGAAGCCGGTGATACCGAACGACAGCATCTGGTTCGTCGAAAGCGTCAGCGCCGCGGCGCGCTGGGCGTCGGTCGGCCGCGGGATCTTGCCGTTGACCAGCCCCATCGCGGTTTCGCGCAGCAGCCCGGTCGGTTCGCCGCGGCCGTCGCGATCGATCGCGCCGCCATCGGGATCCTTCGTGTCACGCGTGATTCCGGCCTGCTTCAGCGCCGCCGAATTGACCCACAGGCTGTGGTGCGATTCATCGATCAGCGCGACGGGGTTCTTCGGCGCGATCCGGTCGAGGAACTTGCTATTCTGTTCGGCCGGCTTGAATCCGGCCGCGACCCAATTGCCGCCGGTGATCCACTCACCCTCCGCCTTGTCCGTGACGCAGCCGGCGACCGTCTTCGCGATCACATCGCTCTTCGCTCCGGGCCTGATGCGGCAGGTGAACTGCTCCATGCCCGCGAACATCGCATGGACATGGCCATCGGTCAGGCCGGGCAGAAGGGTCGCGCCCTTCAGATCGACGATGCGGGCGCCCTCACCCGCCTGTCCGCGCACGTCGGCGCTGGAGCCGACCGCGATGATCACCCCTTTCGAAACGGCGACGGCTTCCACCCAGCCGCCCGGCGTCCGGACTTCGCCGTTGACGAAGACCAGATCGGCGCTGCGGACGGGCGCCGGTGCTGCGGCCGCAACCGCGTCGGCCGCCGATACCTGCGTGCCCGAGGCGAAGGAGAACAACACCAGCGCCGCGGCGCTGATACGAAGGATCGATTTTTGCACAATTTGTCTCCGACGAGAATTCAGTAACGAAGGCTGGCGGTGACGCCGAACGTGCGCGGCCGAACGGTGGCGTTGCGATAGAGCGTCGAGAAGGCGACATCATGCTGCCGCACCAACAGCGGCGTTTCGTTCGTCACATTGTTCACGAAGACCGAAACATCGACCGCATCGAGTTTGAGACCGGCACGCAGCGACAGATTGTTGACCTCCGCGCGGCCCGGGATATTCAGGTCGGCGCCGCCATTGGCCGGGTTGAGCGCCGCAGTCCTCGCCTTCTGGCGGCTGAGATGCTGAAAATCGGCGCGCACATAGGCGTCATGCTTGCCCACTTCGAATTCATATTGGCCGTTGAGGTAGATCTGCCAGGGGTTAAGCGCGATATCGTCGCCCTTGGTCACCAAATTCACAGTCGCCGCGGGTCCGGCCTTGATCGTCTCGTCGAACTCGGCCTTGGTATAGCCGACCGATCCGCCCAGAATCAGTGCATCGGTGGCACGAAGCTGGAACTGGAGGTCGAAACCCTTGCTTGTCGCGGAGCCGAGATTGTCGGTAAAGGCGAAGCCGCAGCGCGACAGCGCCACCGATTGCTGGATATTCTTCCAGTCGATGTAGAAGGCGCTGGCATCAAGTTGCAGCCGTCGATCGAACAGCTTGTTCTTCGACCCTGCCTCATAGCTCCATACCGAGTCCGACCCGAACTGCTGCGGGCGATCCGAAAGCCCGAGATCGCCGAGCGCCGTTCCTGGCCGGGGTGCGTTGGAAACGCCGCAAGGCAGCCCGACGGCCGGATTATAGCCGCCAATGCGGAACCCCTTGGAGGCGTTGGCATAGATGAGATTATTGTCGTCGGCTTGATAGGAGAGCCCGAACTTGGGGGTGATCGGCGATTCCTTCTGCCCGCCGCTGTCGTCGACATCGGGGCCGACCACGGGACCCTTGAACTGCGCCTCAGCCCTGAACTTGGTGCGCGCGGCGCGGATTCCAGCGGTAAGCTGCAGCTTGTCGGTGATGTTGAAATCGACCTGACCGAAAGCCGCGAGCTGCTTGTCGACCGATACGGCCTTGTCGAGCACGAAGGTATAGAGACCGTCGGTGAGCCCCTGACCGAAGGCGACGTTGAACGGAACGCCCGTTGCCTGAAAGAACAGGTCGGGAAGGAAGGTGTCCTGGACGAACTGGCGCGCGGTCTGCCGGTTCTTGGTATAGAAGGCGCCGACGACCCATTTCAGCCTACCGTCGTCATTCGACTGCAGCCGGACTTCCTGCGTGAAATTCGATTGCTTGTTGTACTGGAATGCCGGTGCGAACATTCCGAGCGGGAAAAAGGGATTGCGGGTCCAGAGCGCCGATTCAAAGACCGTATAGTCGTTCTGCGCCTTTTGATCGCGATAGAAATAGGAGCTGTTGGACGCGAGCGTCACGCCGCCGAGTTCGACCTCGATCCGCAGAGCCGGCAGCACGAATTTGTCCTTGTTCCAGTTGGCCAGCGCGTTGCCGTTGTTGAACCGGCCCTTTTTTGCGTTGGACAGGCTTTCCCAATAGACGCCGGCGTCGTTGAAATAGGCATCCTGATAATAGACCGACGGTGTGACCGTGACGGCATCGGCGGGCTTCCAGGCCAGCGAGCCTTGCAGGACCAGCGTTTCCTGCCAGTTCGAATTCTTGTCGACGACATTGCCGCTTCGATATTCGACCCGGTCGATATAGCCGCCATCGCGGCGATAATATCCGCTGACGCGCGCGGCCAGCTTGTCGGTCACCAGCGGGACGCTGACGGCCAGCCCGGCCTCATAGCTCGTGTCGCCGCTCTCGGTCGAGGACAGTTCGGCGCGGCCATAGAGTTCGAGGGTCTTGAGGTCTGGGGTCGGCGTGATGAAGCGAACCGTGCCGCCTTCCGACCCCGCGCCGAACAAGGTGCCCTGCGGGCCGCGCAGAACCTCGACGCGCTCGAGGTCGAACACCGCAGGAAACGGCGTAAAGGCGCTGAAGCCGATGTTGCGGATCTGGATCGGTGTGTCGTCGATATAGATGCCGGTCGTCGCCGATCCGGCTGTCGAGGAGATGCCGCGGATCGAGATATTGGCCGCACCGGCATTGCGCTGATCGCCGCGGGTAAAGGTCACGCCGGGGGTGAGCCGCGCGATGTCGTCCACCTGCCGGACGCCCTGCTGGTCGAGCGTCTCCTGGCTATAGGCCGCGACGCTCAGCGGCACTTTCGACAATATCTGCGATTGGCGGTTGGCGGTGACGACGATGTCACCCGACATCGGGTCGTCCGCTTCCCGATTTTCCGACTCGGCCTGCGCCCACGCGGTGGAAGGCAGAATGAAGGCAAGCGAGGCGGCGCCAAGCAGGCTATGCAAAGTCATGCGCGACGAGTTCATCGATAGTCCCCCTGATTTGCCGTCCGCCCTGGCAGCGGTCCGGCGAGTCGATCTGTATGTCGGGACTGTGACGGCTGCCGCAAAACGCCGCATCGCCCATATGGGCTACAAGCCGATGCTGGGCATGCAGAGCTGATTGCCGCGAAGCCTGGAAATCTGCCGTTTTGAGCAAATTGCGGGTGGCATGACGATAGCCACGCGGAGCAAAATTGGCCACTTCTGCAAAGAAGTCCGATACCCGCAGCGTTTCTATGCTGTAGGCATATGACAGGGAGAAGACATGGACACTGCGACCTCCGACCTGCTTGCGCAAACTTATCGCTGCGCGGAGAATTCTGCGCTATGGCCCGATGTGCTGGACCGCTTTCGTACCATGATCGGCGTCCGCAGTGCAGTCGTTCAACGCGTCCAGCGTGGCGGCGACCGAATGGCGACACGATGGAGCGGTGTCGATGCACTGACCATCCGGTCGGGCGCGACCGCGCCGATACCCGATGCGCATAACCCGCGGATGGTCACGCAGCACAGCCCGCCGATGCCCGACGTCGCCTTCTTCCGGGACGAGGAAAGCCTCGACATCCGCGATCCCGACGTGAAACGCATGCGCAAGCGGCTCGCTGCGGCGGGGCTGCACTCCTTCCTCGGGGCACGGGTCGAGATGGACAATGGCGAGACAGTGCTGCTCGCGCTCCACGGCGATGCCGACAATCGCTGGGCGTTTGAGGGCGAGACATTGCGAGCGGTCGCGCAGTTCATGCCGCATATACGGCAGGTCTTCGACATGAGCCGGAAATCGGCGCTTCTGAGCGAGCGCGAAGCCGTATTGCTCGAGGTTGTCGGCCGCCTTAATTGCGGCCTTGTTCTCCTTGGCGCCGACGGCTTCACGCTGCGCTACAACGCCGCTGTCGAACGCATGGTCGCCGATCATGGCGAATTGGCGTTGGCCGACGGGCAACTGGTCGGCCGCACCCCGCACGATGACCAGCACCTGCGCGCACTGCTCGGCGAGGTCGCGTGCGGCCGCAATGCGGGCGCGGCCTTTGGCAAGTGCGCCGACCTCATCCATATCAGCGGCATTGCCCTGCCCGATGGCAGCGGACAGGCAAGAGCGGCGCTGCTCCTGTTTCGTGCCGGCGCCGAACGCACGAATGTGTCGCCCCCCCTGCTGGGTCAACTTTACGGCCTGACCCGTGCCGAGGCGTCGCTCGCGGCGGCGATCTGCCGGGGCGAGACGATCAGCGGCTATGCAGCGGACAAGGGAATTTCGGTCTTTACGGCACGCTTCCAGCTCAAACAGGTGCTCGCAAAAACAGGGGCTCTACGCCAATCGGACCTTGTCGGTCTGATCTGCACCTCCCGCGCCGCCAGCATCGCCCAGACCGACGCTGGAATCCAAGCCCAAAGCCCCGCGTAAGGTTGCCACGGCAAGGCGCCACCCTATGAACCAACTCCACCCCAGTATTTCGACGCAAATCGTCCGCCATATTCGCGATTGCCTCGAACTGACGGGCATCGCATCGGCGCCGTTGCTTGAAGAACATGGCATCGCCCCCGACAGCGTCGATGATCGCGATGGCGCGGTCCCGCTGGCAGATTATGTGCGGTTCTTCGAACATGCCGCGACCGCCGCCGGCAATCCGCATTTCGGGATGCATGCCGCCCGGGTCATGAGCGCGGACGGCCTCGGACCCTTGAGCTTCCTGTTCCTCAGCGCGCCCACATTCGGCCAGGCGTTTCAGACCTTCACCGAATATCTCGACGCCATGCAGGAAGCGACCTTCAACGGTTTCGTCGTCGAGAAGAAAATCAGCCATTTCACTTATGGCATCCGGGACGATGGAATCACGCCGCGGCGTCAGGACAGCGAATATTCGCTGGGCGTCATGTGCAATCTGATGCGTCAATATCTCGGCCGGAGTTCGTCGCCCACCGAAGTGCATTTCGAGCACGAGCGGCAGGGGGCGCTGTCCTGGTATGAATGCTATTTCGATTGCCCGGTCTATTTCGAGCAGCCGCACAATCGGCTTTATCTGCCTGTCGAGTTGCTTGGCCGAGGGTCAACCGCGATGAGCACCGAATTGTTTCCGATCATCGCCGGCCATCTCAAGGCGCGGATGCAGGGCAACCGTGTCGATCCGTCGACGGCGGAGCAGGTTCGCGACTTGCTGATGGCGCATCCCCCCGACGATTTGCCCGGCCTCGATGCCGTCGCGCGGACGCTGGGTTGCTCGCGCGCAACCTTGATGCGCCGCCTGGCCGCCGAAGGGCCGCGCTTTGGCGAGCTTGTAAATGAACGCCGCCTGGGGTTCGCCCGGCAACTGCTGTTTTCGAGCAACCGAACCGTGTCCGACATCGCGCTGGCCTGCGGCTACGCCGAAGCGGCCAGCTTTACCCGCGCCTTTCAAAAACAGGCCGGGATGACGCCGTCCCGCTGGCGAAAGGCAAACCGGACATGAAGCGGGGGCCTTCCGCGCCGCGAAGGCCCCGCAATCAGAACGAATATCTAACCGTCGCGCCATAGGTTCGCGGCGGCGCGAAGAAGGAGGTCGTGCCCAATATGCCCAGGTTGAGCGTATAGGCGCGATATGCCTGATCGAACAGATTCTTGACCCAGCCCGACACGCTCAATCCGCTGGGTTCATGATCATAGGTCAGCGAAAAATTGCTGACATTATAGGCCCGCTGCAACGACGAGAGGCCATTGGTCACCTCGAGATATTGCTTGCCATACCAAGCACCGTCGACCTGCGCCGCGAGATTGCCCGTGCCGACGTCGATATTGTAGCGCAGCATATAATTCAGGCTGAAGCGTGGGGCGTTGGGAAACTTCGCGTCGGTGATCGTGTCCTGCGGGAAGTCGCAGAAGAAGAAGCCGCCCTGATTGGTGCAATATTGCGCATCGGGCGCGCCGGGGAAGAATTCGGGACCGAATTGCTCGCCGGGGCCATCGACCTGGTCGACCTTCGATTTCTGCCACGTCGCGCCGAGGATCGCATCGAAGCGATCCGAAGGCGACCAGAAGAGTTCGAGTTCGGCGCCAGTTGACCGCGCATCCGAATTGCCGACCTGCGGCACACCGCCGACCACCGCGAACGCCTGATAATCGTCATAGATATAGTGGAAGAGCGTCCCGTTGATCCGCAGCGCGCGATCGGCGAGCGCAGTCTTGAAGCCCAGTTCGAAGCTGTTCAGCGTTTCGGGGCGATGTTTGAAATTCTGCGCGACGACGTCCGATCCCAGCGACCAGTTTCCGCCCTTGATGCCGCGGTTCCACGACGCGAAGATGATCGTATCGTCGTTCGGCTTGTAGTTGAGCGCGGCGCGCGCGGCCCAATCACCATAGTTGATCCGGCTGACGCCCGGAACGGCGAGTTCGAACGCGGGTGTCGAGGAGAAGGTCGCATCGGGGCCGACCGTCGGGTCACTGAGGACGGCGCGATAGTCGATCGACTTCTTGTCCTTCGAATAGCGCGCGCCCAGCGTGATGCTGAGCTGGTCGGAGAGTTCATATTCGCCCTGTCCGAAGATCGACCAGTTTCGCGATTCGAGCAGGTAGGACTGTGCAACCAGCGGATCGACCGCGGTGCCATTGATCCCGATCGCGGTGCCGAAGACGGGCGCGCCGCGCAGTCGGATGAAGCCGTCGAGATCCATGTCGAGATAATAGAGACCGGTCTGCCACTTGAAGCGATCGCTCTCGCCCGACAGGCGCAGCTCCTGGCTGAACTGCTTGTATTTGATGCCGGTATCGAAGTTGATCACCAGCAGGGGCGTGGCATCGCCATCCTCGCCATAGGTTTTGCGCAAATTGACCGCGTTGGTGATCGAGGTCAGCTCGACGCCGCCCAGGTCCCACGTCCAGTCAGCCTGGAGGATCGTCGCCTTGCGGTTCAGATAGCCGGGACGCTCACCGAAATGTTCGAAGGGGGACGCCGGGTCGCCGGTGACGCCGTTGATCACGCCGCCCGTGCCGTTGGACAGCCCGGCGTCGTCGACGCTGCAATAGCCGTTGGCCTGGAAGTCGCAATTGTCGAAAACATAGCCGCCGGTCGCGACGTCATTGTCCTCCGAATGTTTCGCCCACAGGTTGAGCTTCAGATCGGGCGTGATATCGGCCTGGATCGTGCCGCGAATGGCCCAGCCGTCCTTGCCGCCCAGATCCTGTCCGCTGCCGACCAGACCGGCAGCGGCATCGGTGTCGCGCGATTTCACATAGCCGTCGGCCTTGTTCACGCGGCCTGCGGCGCGAAACCGGATCGTCTCGGTCAGCGCGCCGCCGACCGCGCCCTCGAGCGACCAGTCGTTGAACCGGCCATAGCTCGCCTCGGCATAGCCGTTGAGTTCGCTCTCGCTGGCATCGCGGCTGAGATAATGGATCAACCCGCCCGTGGCATTGCGGCCAAAGAGCGTTCCCTGCGGCCCGCGCAGGACCTCTACCCGCTCAGTATCGAACAACTGGCCCGAGACGCCGTTGATCGATCCCATATAGGCGTTGTCGACATAGACCGCGACCGGCGCTTCGAGATTGTCGGTAAAGTTGTTCTGCGATACGCCGCGCAGCGAAAATATTGTGATGTTCGGCGACCAGGCGTTGAGCCGAAGGCCGGGGATCTGCTGCGTTATCTGGGTGGTGTCCGAGATGCCGAGCGCTTCGAGCTGCTCGCCCGAATAGGCCGAAATCGAGATCGGTACCTTCTGCAGATTCTCGCTGCGCTTTTGCGCGGTGACGACGATGTCGCCGAAACCGCCGCTTTCCTCACCCGATGTTTGTTCGGCTGGCACCGGCGCGTCCTGCGCCTGCGTGGGGGTGGGCAAAGCCATCGCCGCTGTCGAAACGGTCAGTGCAAGGGCAGCGCGCATCGGCCTATTCTCCTCCGGACCTCGGCCTTATGACGCCGATGGTCAGGAGATCATGAAACACCGCTTCCGCGCGTGCTTTGCCGATGCGGTCAATCCGGCGACAGGCGGCGCAATAGGATTTCGAGCTTGCCCAGCGCTTCGTCGATAATCGCGTCGCTCGCGGACAGCGCGGGCAGGAAGCGGACGACATTACCGCGCAGGCCGCAGGACAGCATCAGCAGCCCTTCCCTCGCGCCTTCCTGCACCACCGCTTTCGCCATGTCCGGATCGGGCCGGGCCGGATCGCGGTCCTGCACCAGCTCCATCGCGATCATCGCGCCGGGACCGCGAACGTCGCCGATCATGTCCAGGCCGCTCTGCGCGATCGCGCGCAGCCGTTCCTTGATGCGGTTTCCGATCATCACCGCGCGGTCGCACAGATTGTCGCTCTCGATGATCTTCAGCACTTCGAGGCCGGCGGCGCAGCCCAGCGGCGACCCGCCATAGGTCCCGCCCAATCCGCCGGGGTCGGGCGCGTCCATGACATCGGCGCGGCCAATGACGCCCGAGACCGGAAAACCGCCCGCCATCGCCTTGGCTACCGTCATCATGTCGGGGGTCACGCCATTGGCCTCGCGCACCCAGTCCATCGCGAACATCCGCCCGGTGCGCGCAAAACCGGTCTGGACTTCATCGGCGATCAAAAGGATGCCGTGCGCGTCGCAGAGCGCGCGCAGCGCTTTGAAAAAGGCGTAGGACGCCGTGTAGAAACCGCCCTCGCCAAGCACCGGTTCGAGCACGATGGCCGCGACGGCGGATGGCTCGATCGACGATGCGAACAGGTTGTGGAGCCCTTCGATCGCCTGTTCGTCCGAAAAGCTGTGATAGGGGATCGGGAAACGGGTGTGGAACACGTCGGTCGGCATCGGGCCGAACTTCGCCTTATAGGGCAAGACTTTCCCTGTCATCGCCAGCGTCAGGAGGGTGCGGCCGTGATAGCCGCCCTGGAACGTGACAATGCCCCGCCGTCCGGTGTGGGCGCGCGCGATCTTCACCGCATTTTCCAGCGCCTCGGCCCCGGTCGTGAAAAAGATCGTCTTGGCGTCGCCCGCGATCGGCGCGATCGCGTTCAGCTGTTCGGCGAGCGCGATGTAGTTTTCATATGGTGTGACCTGAAACGAGCAGTGCGAAAAGGCGTCGAGCTGGCGTTTGACCGCCGCGATGATGCGCGGATCGCCATGGCCGGTGTTGCACACGGCGATGCCGGTCGCGAGATCGATGTAGCGATTGCCCTCCGCGTCGAAAGCCTCGGCATTGGCGCCGCGCGCGAAAAACCGCTGGTGCATCGACGTTACGCCGCGCGGCACGGCGGCTTCGCGGCGATTCCACAGTTCCGCGTTGGTGGTCATGCGGATAATCCTCCAATCAATGCATATTTGAGTTCGAGATATTCATCGAGGCCGTGGCGCGATCCTTCGCGGCCGAGGCCGGATTCCTTCACGCCGCCAAACGGCGCGATTTCAGTGGACAGTGCCCCCTCATTGGCCGCGACCATGCCATATTCGAGCGCGTTCGTGACGCGCCAGACGCGGCCAACGTCGCGCGCGTAGAAATAGGCGGCGAGGCCGAACGGCGTATCGTTCGCCAGCCGGATCGCTTCCGCTTCGTCGGAAAAACGGATGACGGGCGCGATCGGGCCGAAAATTTCCGTCTGTGCGATCGGCATGTCCTGCGTGACGCCGGTCAGCACGGTCGGTGCGAAGAAACGCGCGCCCGCATCATGGCGTTCGCCGCCACACGCGACGACGGCCCCCACCGACACTGCGTCCGCCGCGAGCGCCGTAACTTTCGCCATCGCGCGGTCGTCGATCAGCGGGCCGATCTCGACGCCTTTCTCCGCCCCGTTGCCGACCTTCAGCTTGGTGACCCGGTCGACCAGCTTTGCGACGAACGCATCATGCACCGCGTCCTGGACCAGCACGCGATTGGCGCACACGCATGTCTGCCCGGCGTTGCGGAACTTGGACAGCATCAGGCCGTCAACCGCGGCGTCGAGGTCGGCGTCGTCGAAGACGATGAATGGGGCGTTGCCGCCCAGTTCCATGCTGACGCGCTTCACCGTGCCGGCCGCCTGGGCGAGCAGCTGCTTGCCGACAGGCGTCGATCCGGTGAAGCTGATCTTGCGGATCAGCGGGTGCGAGCAGAAGAGCTTGCCGACTTCGGCAGGTGCCGACGACGGCACCACGCGAAAGATGTCCGGCGGGATCCGCGCCTGCGCCGCCAGCGCTTCGAGCGCGAGTGCGGATAGCGGCGTCGCTTCGGCGGGCTTCACGATCATCGCGCATCCCGCCGCGAGCGCCGGCCCGACCTTGCGGGTGATCATCGCCAGGGGGAAATTCCACGGCGTGATCGCCGTGCAGGTCCCGACCGGTTCCTTGACTGTCATCACCGCCTTGCCCGCGGCGAAGGTGGGGATCGTTTCGCCGTAGGCGCGCTTGCCCTCTTCGGCGAACCATTCGATGAAGCTGGCGGCATAGGCAACCTCGCCGAGGGACTCGGCAAGCGGCTTTCCGCACTCGGCGGTGCAAAGCGCCGCGAGCAGGTCGCGATGGGCGACGATCTGCACGAACCAGTCGCGCAGCCGTTCGGCGCGCACCTTGGCGGTCAAGGCCGCCCAATCCCTCCGCGCCCGCTCCGCCCGCGCGACGATCGCATCGATCTCATCGATCGAATAGCTACGCACCGCCGCCAGCCTCTCCCCCGTCGCCGGGTTGAAGACCGCCATGCCGTGCGCGTCGTCCAGAAAGCGCTGCATCAGTTTCCAAAGCGTATCCGGCATTTCAAGCGCGCTCCGCAAGCAAGGCCCGATGGCGCAGCATCGGTATGGTCAAAAGAAGATAGCTGATCAGGAAAAAGCCGATGCAGGCGAGTTCGGCGGGGCGATAGCTTCCGCCGCCGATCAGGTGCGCCGCCAGCAAAGGTCCGCCACCAAGGCCGATCATCTGCATCGCGATGGCCAGCCCCATCATCCGGCCCTTCTCGTCAAAATCGCCGATCGCGCCCAGAATGAACGGTAGGACGAAATTCCAGAGGAGATTGAAACCACAGACCGCGACGAGGAAGACGGCAAACGAAGGGCGGTCCAGCAACAGCGAAATGCAGACGGCGCCGGCGAGGATGCCGACCGCGATCGGTGCCCGACGGCCGAAACGTCCGGCCAGATAGACCGAACAGAGCGCGCCGACGATGGCGAACAGCTGCGAGACGAACAGCACCTGGGCCACCCCGCCTTCCGAAATCCCGGCGTCGACGCCGACCAGGAACAGGATCGCCCAGGCGATCCCCTGCGCCATATTATAGGCTAGAACCCCGGCGAGGCCGACCGCCAGAAGCCCCAGGCCCAGCTGGCGCGCGGTTGGGCTCGGCTCGACACGGGCGGCGCTGGACGCGGGGATATGGCGCAGGGTGGCAAAGCCTGCGGTGAGCAGCACCGCAAAGGCAAGGAACAATCCCGCCATGCCGATGCTGTCGAGGATGCCCGGCATCAGCCACAATCCCGCCGCGCCATAGGTGAGCAGCGCGACAAGATACCAGGCGACATTGCGGTCCACCCGGGCGGTCAGGCCGACAAAGGTAAAGCTGAGCGAGATGATCGCGCCGTGCCCCAAGCCGGCGATCAGCCGCGCGATCCAGAGCTGCTCGCTTCCCACCAACGCCGCCGAGGCCAGGTTGCCGATAATCGCCAGCGCCAGCCCCGCCGCCAGCGACTGGCGCCAGTTCAGGGGGTTGATCGGCAGCGTCAGCAGGATCGTCGCGATCGCCACGCCCAGCATTTCCAGACCGGCTAGATTGACGGCCTGCGGCTCGGTCAGCCCGAGATGCGTCACAAACCCCTGGACCAGCGCCGGCTGGACGATGAACGAAAGCACCCCCAGCGTGCCAAGCGAAACCGCGCTCAGGACAGAGGCCTTGCTGTTGACGTCGATTTCAAAGGACATTGACTGCGACCCTCCCGCCGGCCCGATCGGCAGTTAAGTGGGTTCCTCATCCGGCACTTGGCAGCTTCGGACAATCTCGGACGAGCTTCGCGGAACCGATGATCTTTATGATCAATTTTGCGACCCTATTGGTCAATACTTCGGCATGTTTCGATCGATAGCCAGTGGAAGGTCGAACATAAAATGATTCGGCGAGCATATCGGGGGATATGGTTATGAGCACGGCGGAAGTACGCACGACGGTCCTGAGCGGCTGGATGGATCGTATCCATGATTTCGGTGTCGATGCACCCGACGCGTTGCTTGCCGCGGGCATCGACCCTGCCCCCGCGCATTGCGCCCGCGATACGATCCCGTTGACCAATTTTACCCGCATGGCCGAATTCGTCGGCGACCATTCGTCCGATGCGAGCGCCAGCTGGCTGATCGGTGAGGAATATGATCTCGCCGAACTGGGCGAAGTGGGCGAGGCCGTGTTGAGCGCGAAAACGCTGGGCGGAGGGCTACGGCGCCTGACCGATAATTTTGAACTGCTTCAGGATGCCTCGCGGCTGAACCTCGAAACGACTTCGGAAATGGCGACCATATCGTACCGGATTCTCGACCCGTCGATCTGGCCGCGCCACCAAGATGCGCTGTTCAGCCTGGGCATCATCACCAAGATCGTGAAGATGGCGGTTCCTGAGGCGATGGAATTCGTCGAACTCGGCTTTGAATGCCGGAAAAGCGACACCGGGTTGAAGCTGGGGCAAGGTCAGCTCGAGTTCGAATGCGAAGCCAACAGCATCAGGCTGCCCGTCGCGATGCTCGATCGCCCGATGCCCGAATTCGACCGCCCCTGCGATCTCAAGCGGCTTTCGTCCAGCCTCGCGGAGCGCCGCCGACGACGCCCGGCACGCGAAAGGCTCGCCGGCATTATTTTCTCCCGTCTGTCAGACGGCGACATCAACCAGGATCATCTGGCACGTGAAATCGGGATGTCGAGCCGCACGATGCGCCGGCGTCTGGCGGACGAGGCCACATCGTTTCAGCACCTGCTCGACGACTGCAAGATGCGGCAGGCGGTTCTGGAATTCCGGGTCAGGCCCGGCGCCTCCATTGCCGAAATCGCCTTGCGGTTGGGCTATGCCGAACATTCGACCTTCACCCGGGCCTTCACTCGCTGGGCGGGCACGCCGCCCCAGAAATTCCGCGCCGCCCTTTCCGCCACGAAACATTGAGATCAATATCGATGCCAAGCCTCTTGCTGATGGAAGGCAACACCGCCTCCAAGCGAAAATCGGGAGCCGAACTCGGCGTCCGTTCGTCCTCGGAAATTTACGCGCTCGCGATCCGGGCGCATTTTCCGGATCTGGAACTGGACGTGGTCAACGCCGCGGACGAAGATTGGGCGATACCGGGAGGGCGCGCGCTTTTGGACTATGACGGCATGGTCATCACCGGGTCGTCGCTGCACGCTTATGATCCGGAGTTCGCCGTCACCAACCAGATTGCGCTGGTAGCAGAGGCGGGTGCGGCGGGGCTGCCGATTTTCGGCAGTTGCTGGGGATTGCAGATCGCCGTCATGGCGGCCGGTGGGCTTGTCGAATATAATGCCAAGGGGCGCGAGGTCGGCTTTGCCCGCAAGATCCTGCTCAACGACGATGGGCGCGGCCATCCGATGTTCGCTGGCAAGCGAGGCGTATTCGATGCGCCCTGCATCCATTATGACGAGGTCACGCGGCTGCCCGATCGCGCGACCTTGCTGGCCTCGAACGAGCACAGCCTTGTCCAGGCAGCGATCATCCCCGTCAGCAAATCGGACGTTTGGGCGGTGCAATATCATCCCGAATTCGACATCGCCCAGCTGGTGCAGCTCTACACCCTCTATGCCGACAATATGGTCGAACAGGGCTTCTTCGCCGACCATGCGTCGCTTGACGACTATGTGAAGCGGCTGACCGGGCTGGCCGCAGACCCGGCCGATGCCGGCCTCGCCTGGCAACTCGGCGTCGATGCCGACATCACCGACGATCGCAGGCGCCGGCTGGAGATCATCAACTGGATCGAAACCTGTGTTCTCGGACGCGATGGCTGATATTCCGAGTCGTCCCCGCGAAGAGATGAGGATGGTGGCTTTGGCTCAGGTCCGTGCGAAATAGACATGCACCTGGCTGGTGCCGGTCGCATTTTCATAGTCGGAATAGCGCACGCCCGGCCATGTCCAGTTGCGGCCGCCGCAGGCGCCGGCCATCATCAGATAATGACCGAAGCGCGCCTCGGGGACATGCTTCAGAAACTCGGGCATTGTATCGATTACGGAAGCGTGGTCACCCTTGTGGAACCATTCCAGCCGCTCATAATCCGCTTCGCGTGCCTCGGGTCGGGAAATGTGGATCGGATCCGACGCTTCGTGTTTCTCGAGTTCGGAAAGCGGCCAGAAACGATGGCTCATCGACCCGCTGGCGATCAGCAGCACGCGCCGGTCGGATTCGGCGATCGCCTTGCCAACCCCCTCGCCGACCCTCAGAAAGTCAGGCGTTTCTCCCGTCTGGGCACAGCCCACACTGATCCATTCCTCGCCGCCGTGCAGATAATCGGCGATGTTGATCGTGGGGTAATGGATCGGCAGATAAGGATCGTCGATGGCGCTGGTCCGCACGCCGCACGCGGTCGCATGGGCGGCGACGCTTCGCGCCAGATCGGGATTTCCCTTCAGATCATAGGGTATCTGGCTCATCCCGCGGGGCAGCTCGTCCGACGTGTATTTTCCGGCGCGTCGGTCGTGCGCGGTCACACAGAATTCGACCGTGGTGAACCAGTGACTGTCGAACAGGATGACCGTGTCGGGTCGAAGCACCTCCATCACCTCCGCGCGGAAACGATGCAGCCCCGGCACCAGGCTGATCTCCTTGCCTTCGTTCAGTTCATAGCGAACTTCCTTCGGCAGCATGATGGTGGGGGCATGCGCAAGCAGCGCGGCGCCGACGATCTCACCCATTGTCCAACTCCTTAAAATCCTTCGATCACGACCATGGCGGACTTGGCGCGGGCAAGCTTGTCCGTTTTGGCCAAGTCACGCCCGAAGCCACGGCATAGGCTTTTGTTCATGGTAGATTATCCCTTCTCGAGGGCGACCGATGCGTTCGTCGACCTTTCGTCGCAGGACGCCTTCAACGAAGGCCTGCCGTGCGCGACCTTCGACCGGCTGCGCCGCGAGGATCCGATGGCCTGGATCGACATGGCCGATGGCAGTCGCGGTTTCTGGAACGTCACGCGCCATGCCGACCTGCTCGATCTCAATCGCCAGCCCGACCTGCTGTCGTCCGCCCGCGGCATCCGCATGGAGGATCAGACTGCGGATGAATTCGAAGCCCGCAAGACCTTCCAGGAAACCGACGCGCCCGAACATCGCGCCTTCCGGGCTCTGGTCGCCAAGGCTTTTTCGCGATCGACCGTCGCCGGGTTCGAAGGCCAGATCCGCAAGATCGTCACCGACCTTCTCGACGTCGCGCTCGGCGCGGGCGAGTTCGATGCCGTCGATGCGATCGCCCGCAAACTGCCGATGCAGATGCTCGCGCAGATCATGGGCGTGCCCGAAGCCGATGGCGCCTGGCTGGTCGAAAAGGGCGACGCGCTGATCTCGAACGCCGATCCCGACTATACCGACTTCGTGATCGACAAGGTCGATACCGACGCATACCGCTTTCTTCCGTTCCGCTCGCCCTCGGCGATCGAATTGTTCGATTACGCAGACAGCCTGCTCGACCGGATGGCCGCGGGCGAGCAGATCGGTGTCCTCAACCTGGTGCTGGATGAAACGAGCCACGGCACGCGGATGTCGCGCGACGCGTTCAAGAATTTCTTCTGCCTGCTGGTCGCGGCGGGCAATGATACGACGCGCTACAGCCTCTCCGCGACGCTTCACGCGCTGGCCAATGATCCCGCGCTGCTGGCCCAAATTCAGCGTAGCGACTTTGCCCATTGGGACGAGGCCACCGACGAGATGATCCGCTGGGCGTCGCCGACCACGCATTTCCGCCGTACCGCGACCCGCGACTTCGACTATCACGGCAAATCGGTGAAGGCGGGCGACAAGGTGCTGCTGTGGTTCGCGTCGGGCAACCGCGACGAGACCGCGATCCCCGATCCCTACACGATTGACCTCAAGCGGCCGCGCAATCCCTTTCTATCGTTCGGACAGGGTGGCCCGCACATCTGCCTCGGCATGTGGCTCGCCAAGCTGGAGGTCAAGATCGTGATGCAGGAACTCGCGCTGCGCGTGCGCCGGATCGAACAGACCGCGCAGCACAGCTATCTGCGGTCCAATTTCATCCACGGGATCAAGCATCTGCCGTTGAAGGTGGAGCAAATTTGAGGGGCGACATGAACGAGCTTTCGCAGGCCAAATCGGGCGCCATGCGCCAGCAGCTCGGCGCGAAGCCGCGCGTTCGTATCCTGTTTGCGGACCAGCTCAACCTCGCGCGGGGCAAATATGTGCCGATGAGCGAGGCGGCGAAGGGGCACGCGCGGCTGTGCGTCGGCACCTATGCGGTCACCTATGACAAGGTGATGGTGGACGCCCCCGGCGGCGGCATGCTGGACGGGCTGCCCGACATGGAGGCCGCCTTCGATCCCGAAGACCTGCGCGCCGCCTGGGAAGACAATACCCAGATCGCGCTGGCCGACCTCCTGTTCAAAGGCGCGCCCTTCGCCCTGTGCGGACGCTCCGCGCTCAAGCGCGCGATCGAAGGCTGGCGCGCGATCGGGCTCGAACCGATGGTCGGCATCGAAATGGAAGCCTATATCTTCCAGCGCGGCGCCGATGGCGGATGGGTCCCTTACGACACGCCGGGCGCCTTCGTTTATGGGACGGGTCCGTTCAGCGATCCCGCAGGCCTGGTGGACGATATCTGGTCCTGCGCCGACCAGTGCAACCTTCCGATCGAATCGATCAACGCCGAATTCGACGCGCCCCAGTTCGAACTGACCCTGCGCTATGCCGATGCGCTGAAGGCCGCCGACGACGCTTTTCTATTCCGGCAAATGGCGCGCGAAATCCTCTATAAGCGCGGCTATCTTCTGTCTTTCCTGCCAAAACCCTTTGCCGACAAGAGCGGCAGCGGGCTGCACTTCAATCTCAGCTTCAAGGACGCGCAGGGCGATAATATCTTTGCGGACGACGCGGCGAACGGGCGCCCGGGCGACATCATGGCCGGGTGCATCGCGGGGCTGCTGGAACATCATGAAGCACTCGCCGGAATCATGGCGCCGCTGACCAACAGCTACGCCCGGCTCCAGCCGGCCAGCCTGTCGGGCTATTGGGCAAATTGGGGAATCGATCATCGCGCGGTGACCGTCCGCGTTTCGGCCGAAACCGGATCGGCGGCGCGCATCGAACATCGGTTGGCCGATTGTGCCGCGAGCCCGCACTTCGCGCTGGCCGCGGCCCTGCAAGCCGCGTTGCTCGGCGTGACAAAGGAATATCCCCTCCCTCCGCCCGAAACGAGCGACGGCCTGGACCAGGCCAATACGGCGCGCCACACCCCACACGCGCTGGGCGACGCGCTCGACGCACTCGATGCCGACGCCGTGCTGAAACAGGCCGTCGGCGCGGCGCTGATCGACAATTTCATCGCGATCAAGCGCGAAGAACTTCGCACGCTGGCGGGCAAGCTGGACGCCGAACATATCGCCTATTACCTGCATTATATCTGAGGGTTAAATCCATGCGCGATCGCGTCAATATCGAGGGCGTTAGCGTATCGCCCGATCATTTCATCGGCGGCCGGCGCGTGTCCTCGGCTTCGACCTTCGAGACCCGCTGTCCGTTCGATTGGGACCGCAAACTCGCCGATGTATCGCGCGGCGACGCGGAGACCGCCGCGCTGGCGGTCGAAGCGGCGACCGCCGCCTTTCCAGCCTGGGCAGCCATGGCGCCCGCCGAACGCGGCGCGATCATGCGGCGGCTGTCGGACCTGATCGAGGCGAATATCGAACCGATCGCGATCGTCGAATGTCTGGACATGGCCATGCTGCACGAAAGCTTGCGCCTGCGTGTGATCGCGCGCGCCGCGCTCAACTTCAGAAGCTATGCCGACCTTGCCGAGGAGCATGTCGAGCGCGTCTGGTCGTCGAAGGGGACCGCCAACCGCGTCATCCGGATGCCCGCCGGCCTGGCCGTAATCATCACGCCGTGGAACGCCCCGTTCATGCTATCGACGTGGAAGTGCGCGCCGGCGCTGGCGGCGGGCAACACGGTGATCCTGAAACCCGCCGAATGGTCGCCGCTGTCGGCGTCGCTGCTCGCCGACCTGATCGATGAGGCCGGCTTTCCGCCCGGCGTGTTCAACATCGTGCAGGGTCTGGGAAGCGAGGTCGGCGCGGTGCTGGTCGGCGACCCCCGCGTCAAGCGGATCAGCTTCACCGGATCGGTCCCCACCGCGCGCGTGATCGGCAAGGCGGCGGCGGAGACTATCGTGCCGTTCACCGCCGAGCTGGGCGGAAAATCGCCGCTGCTGGTGTTCGCCGACGCCGATATCGACGCCGCCGCAAAGAAAGCCGCCGGCCAATATGACGACAGCGGCCAGGTCTGCATGGCCGGCACCCGAATCATCGTCGAGGACAGCATAGCCAATCAGTTCCTCGAGAAATTCCATACTTATGCCGATGCCCATATGCTGGGCGACAGCCGCGACCCGGCGACGACCATGTCTGCGCTGATCCACCCCGCGCATGTCGATCGCGTCATGGGCTTCATCGACCGCGCACGCACGGCGGGTGACACGGTCATTCGCGGCGGGACGCGCTGGCAGGAGGGCATGAACTTCATCGAGCCGACGCTGATCCTCCCCAAATCGAACGACAGCGAAGTCGTTCAGAACGAAGTGTTCGGCCCGGTGCTGACCTTCCAGACCTTCTCCGGCGAGGCCGAAGGGATCGCGCTCGCCAATTCGACCGCCTATGGTCTGTCCGCCATGGTCTATACCGGCGATGCGGCGCGGGCCGAGCGCGTGGGCCGCCGGGTTCGCGGCGGCACCGTGTGGGTGAACACCTTCCTCGTCCGCGACCTGACCGCGCCGTTCGGCGGCATCGGGATTTCGGGCCTTGGCCGCGAGGGCGGCGACTATGCCCTCGATTTCCATTCGGACCTCAAGACCTTGCAGATACTGGACGGGTCCGTGCGCTGAGGATGGGAGGTCAGGCACGCGCCTGCCTGCGGATCGTACGTCAGCTTTCCAGTTTCCGCCGAAACACATCTAGATTGAGCAGTTCGCTCTCGTCCAGCCAGACGACATGCGCGGTGTGATCGCGCCAATCGTCGCCACTGTTCGCGTGCAGGAAGATGGTGAACCGGCCGCGGGCTGCACCAGCCAGCGCAATGCTTTCGCGATCTGGTCCTGCGCTATCGTCTTCTGGCGGCTTCCGCGTGGATGCGAGCCGACGGGGACGCTATGGACGCGCCCCATGGCGACGCCCAGCACCGCGCACATCGTTTCGCCCAGTTCGCGGGCCGCGTCCGCCTCGTCGGCGTCGAAATAGATATGCGCGTGCCAGTCCGCGATCGTCACGCGATATTCTGGCGCCACAGCGTTGTGCCGGCTTTCCACGACACGCCGACCTCGTGCCAGTAGCCAGCGATCTTTTCCTGCAGCGCGATATCGAACAGTTCCTCGACCGGCGAGTCGAACAGCGACAGGTCGAAATCGCCCTTGAAGCACCGCCCCAGCTCGACGTCGAAGCTCGACATGGTGACGACTTCGTTCAGGCTGTCGGTGCCATCGGTCTCGATCGTCGGCATCCAGCGGCTATGCGCCATCGGCAGGCCGTTGACGAAACCGGGGCGCTCGCAGGCTTCGGTGATAGTGAAGCGCCCTTCGGCCAGGCGCCGGTCGAACGCGGCGAGCGTCACGCCGAAGGTGCCGCCGGGTTCGAGCCGTGGCCCGGCCCGGCCGACGACGACCGGCCGGCTCATGTGGATCGAGCCGAGCTTTTTCGGGTAGCCTTGATGCTGCCCGCGCAGCAAGGCGAATTCCTTGTCGACCCAGATATAGATGCAGCGCGAATAATGTCTGCCCTGGAACTTGCAGCGGACGACGAAAAACATCTCCTTATACTGCACGCGGATGGGGTCGAGGATATGGCCCGGAACCTCGCTGACGCTCTGCCAATCGGCCCAGATCGCGGCGACCGCACCAGGATCCTCGTCGGCCGGTTCGAAGCCCTCGGGCAAAAGCGCGGCGACCTTGGCGGGATCGGTGCGATATTCCAGCGTGATCAGCTCACCCGAATAATGCCACGGAACCGGCGGGACGATCGAAGCCTGCCCCGTCGGCGTGCGCGGATAGAATAGGCCCTTGAGCGTGGACATGGTCACTCCTCATCTGAATTTATCCCGGCCTAGCGCGCGCGGCTGAATCCAACTTGGCCAAATTGGCCAATCCAGGTGGTCGCTGGCAGGGTTAGATCGGCGCCTAGTTTCAGGAGCATCCCATGACCGTCGAATATCGCCGCATCCTCCTCGATGGCTATCCGATCCTCGCCACGCGCGAGGGCGATCGCCTGGTCACCCGCGACGGGCGCAGCATCGGCGTCGACGAGGCGGTGCATCTCGCTCCCTGCAACCCGAGCAAGATCATCTGCGTCCATCTCAACTATCACAGCCGCGTCGAGGAGTTCATTACCAAGCTGCCCGCGGCGCCGACTTATTTCCACAAGCCGGTCACCGCGCTCAACACCCACAACGGCGATATCGTCCGTCCCGAGCGCTGCAAATGGCTGAATTTCGAAGGCGAGATCGCGATCGTGATCGGCAAGACCTGCCGCAACATCGCGCCGTCGGAAGCGGGCGACTATATCCTCGGCTATTCGGTCGCCAATGATTACGGCCTCCACGATTTTCGCGACACCGATTCCGGGTCGATGCTGCGGGTCAAGGGATCGGACACGCTCTGCCCGATCGGACCCGGGCTGGTGACCGGCTGGGATTTCCGGGAAAAATGGATCCGCACCTATGTCAATGGCGAGCTCAAGCAGAGCGACACCACCGACAATATGGAATGGGACATGCATTACCTGGTGGCCGACATCGCGCGGACGATCACGCTGGAGCCGGGCGATGTCCTGCTGTCCGGGACCCCCGCCAACAGCCGCCCCGTCGAACCCGGCGACCTCGTCGAGGTCGAGGTCGAGGGACTCGGCAAGCTGAGCAACCGGATCGTCCATGGTCCGACTCCGATCCGCGACGATTGCGGCGCCCAGCCGACCGAGTCCGAGGAAGTGATTTCCACCGCGATGGGCGGCGACTGGGAGTTTCGCGGCATCCGCGCCGCGGGCGGACAGGGCGCGCAATTCTACAAATCGCAGCTCGACGAAAAGTAAGCCGGGCATGACGGGCGCGACGCGCTTCTACATCGAGGGCCGCTGGGTTAGCCCGGTTGATGCAGAGCTGGCCGATATCGTCAATCCGGCGACCGGGGCCGCGATCGGTCAGGTTGCGCTGGGCGGTGCGGCCGATGCGGAGACGGCCATTGCCGCGGCGCGTGCCGCCTTCCCGGCTTGGTCGATGACCTCGCGCGAGGAGCGGCTTTCCTTTTTGCGCGCGATCAACGCGGCGCTGATCGCGCGGGGCGACGAGATTGCCGACACGATCATGGACGAAATAGGCGCCCCCGTGGGGCTGGCGCGCGAAGCGCAGGCGCCCTCAGGGCCGCAGCATTTCGGCGAAGTGATCCGGGTTCTCGAAAACTTCGCCTTCGAGGAACCGTTGGGCTCGACCCTCTTGCGCCGCGAGCCCGTCGGCGTTTGCGTGCTCATCACGCCTTGGAACTGGCCGATGAACCAGATCGCGACCAAGGTCGCGCCGGCCCTGGCGGCGGGCTGTACAATGGTGCTGAAACCCAGCGAACTGGCTCCGCTCGATGCCGCGATCCTTGCGGACATCATCGACAAGGCGGGCCTGCCAAAAGGCGTGTTCAACCTCGTCCACGGCACGGGTTCGGGGATCGGCGACACGCTGACGCGGCATCCCGATGTCGATATGGTGTCGTTCACCGGATCGACGCGCGCGGGCATTGCGATTTCGACCAACGCCGCGCCGACCGTGAAACGCGTCGCCCTCGAACTGGGGGGCAAGTCCGCTAACATAATCCTGCCCGGCACCGACATGGAAACCGCGATTCCCGCGAGCGTGCGCGCGTGCATGCTCAACAGCGGACAGAGCTGCAACGCGCCGACGCGATTGCTCGTGCCGCGCGCCGCGCTCGATGATGTGAACCGGATCGCGGCGCGCACCGCCGACGCGATGACGGTCGGCTTGCCCGAAACCTCGCCCGATCTGGGACCGGTCGCCAACGCGGCGCAATATGGCCGCGTCCGGCAGCTCATCGACGCCGCGATGACCGAGGGCAGCCGTCTGATCGCGGGCGGCCCGGATTGCCCGGAGGGGCTCGCGCCCGGTTATTTCGTGAGGCCGACGATCTTCACCGACGTGGTGCCCCAGATGATCGTCGCGCGCGAAGAGATATTCGGCCCCGTCCTCGCCATCATCGCCTATGACAGTGTCGACGAGGCGATCGCGATCGCAAACGCCTCGCCATACGGCCTCTCGGGCCAAGTCTGGGGACCGGACCCCCTCGCCTGCAAGGCCGTCGCCGCCCGGATGCGCACCGGCATGGTGCATATCAACGGCGCCTCGCTCGATTCCGCGGCCCCGTTCGGTGGGTACAAGATGTCGGGGAATGGCCGGGAGTGGGGAATTTACGGCCTTCACGAATATCTCGAGGTAAAATCCGTCTACGGCGGCGCGGCTATTTCTTGAAGTGGACAGAGGCAGAAAATGATACGGATTTCGGTTGAGCCGCGCGATGGGATTGCGCGCGAGATTTCAGGCAACGTCGGCGCAACGCTCATGGAAACGATCCGCGACAATGGCTTCGACGAGTTGCTCGCCTTATGTGGGGGATGCTGTTCCTGCGCGACCTGCCACGTGATCGTCGCGCCTGAGTTCGCGGCAAAGTTGCCGGCCATGTCGGCCGACGAGGACGATCTTCTCGATAGCTCCGATCACCGAGCCGTAGGTTCGCGGCTGTCGTGCCAGATCGTGCTCGATGAGGCGCTGGATGGCCTCAGGGTCCGAATCGCGGAAGAGGGTTAGATTGTGTGGTCTCTCATGCTTCGCTTTTTGATTGAAGCGTGACTCAGTGCTGACCGCAGCTACCACCCCATCTGGCCGATATCGGCCAGTCAGCTTTCAGGTCGAATTTGGCGAAAGCCGACTCCCCCCATTTTCAGAGGGGGCCAATCCCTGTCGCTCGTCGCAAAGGAGGCCAAGCTAGGGAGAGCAACATGAGAATCAGGGCTGCAGTGACGCGGAGCAAGAGTTCGGCCTTCGAGTTTGTCGATATCGAACTTGATGCTCTTCGGGATGACGAAATCCTCGTCGAAATTAAGGCGGTCGGGCTTTGTCACACGGACCTTGTCGCGCGTGACCAGATACTCCCAATCCCACTTCCCGCCGTATTCGGACATGAGGGCACCGGGGTTGTCGTTGAGACGGGTGCCGCCGTGCGCAAGGTTGCGCCAGGGGACCGGGTGATTTTGACTTTCCGCTCGTGCGGCCATTGCCAGCGGTGCAGTTCCGGTGAGCCGACCTATTGCGAATCGGCGGTCGCACTGAACTATAGCGGGTGCCGCCACGACGGGAGCAAAACGCTTTGCCTCGATGGCCAAGCGGTATCGGGTAACTTCTTCGGTCAATCGTCCTTTGCAAGCCACGCCGTTGCCTATGAGACAAATGTCGTGAAGATCGATGCCGACCTGCCGTTCGAAAAGCTGGCACCGCTAGGCTGCGGCGTGCAGACGGGCGCCGGCGCGGTGCTGCGCGCGCTCAAATGTCCCCCGCGCTCGTCGCTACTTATCACAGGCGGCGGCTCGGTTGGTCTGAGTGCCGTTCTCGCGGCGGTCGTGGCGGGCTGTAGCATCATCATCGTCTCCGACCCCAAGCTCGAGCGGCGCGAACTGGCCCTCGAACTTGGCGCCACGGCGGTGCACGATCCTGCCGAAGGCAAGCTCGCTCCGTTTGTCCGTGCAATCACGGGTGCCGGGATCGACAATGCCCTCGACACCACCGGAATCGGCCCCGTCATGCACGCCGCGCTATCGTCCCTTAGACCGCATGGCACGCTCGGACTTCTTGGCATCCCGGCCGATCCGGCCCAGCCATTGCCGGGGTCCGCCTCAAGCGTTCTAACCTTCGGATACACGATCAAGGGGATTATCGAAGGCGACAGCGAGCCCGACAGCTTCATTCCCGAGTTGATCGCACTGCATCTCGAGGGCCGCTTCCCCTATGACAGAATGATCAGCGCCTATCCGTTCGAACAGCTGAACGAGGCGGTCGCCGATCAACATGAGGGAAAGATCGTGAAGGCCGTTCTCACCTTCGATTGAGAAGGCTGCCCGGCGGCGATTCTACACCGGGGCCTGGCGGGCACAGGCCCGGCCCCAGGCTGGCCGGGCGATCAGCTCCCGGAAATATTCGGCCTGCCGATCCGAGATGCCGTCGTCGAGACCGAAATGCCGCGCGAGCATCAAAGCATAGCCCGTCGAGATATCGGCGATGGTAAAATCATCCCCGGCAACAAAGCGGCCGCGCGCGAGCATGACGTCCAGCCAGCTGAGCCGGGCGTGGAACCAGACCCGATAGTCTTCCGCCACCTGTTCGCTGCGCCGCTCCTCCGCTTCGAAGAGCGCGTAGCGAAGATAGATCGCCTGCGGCACCGTCAGCGTCGCTTCGCCATAGTGAAGCGCGTTCAGATAATCGCCGTAACGCGAAGCATCGGGGGCGACATTCAGCCGGGCGCCGGGATGGCGATCGGCCAGATATTGGCAGATCGCCGCCGACTCGGTCATTCGCGTCTCCCCGTCGACAAGAAAGGGGACCGTGCCGAGCGGATTGACCCCGAGATAGTCGGGAGCCGTCTCGCGGGGCGGAAAGGTGAGCGATATCAGCTCATAGGCCGCACCCACTTCTTCAAGCGCCCAGAGCGCGCGAAACGAACGGCTGTTGTCACAGTGGTAAAGTCGCATGAGCAGGTCACCCGAATTCATAGCGCAGGGGCAATTGCTTGAGCCCGCTGACGAAGACCGATTCGATATAAGATGGCTCCCCTGCCAGCTCGACATGTTTGAGACGGGGCAACAGTTCCGCGAAGAAGGCCCGAATCTCCATCAACGCAAGCGGCTTGCCCAGGCAGAAATGCGGACCGTAGCCGAACGCGAGATGCGGCGGGTTCGCGGGGCGATCGATGCGCAGCGTGTCACCATCGGGGAAGACGCGTTCGTCCCGGCAGGCCGAAGCATAGCAGAGCATGAGGCCCTCGCCGGCCGCAATCCGCTGCCCGTGGATCTCGACATCCTCGACCGGCGTCCGCATGAAGTGCTTGACCGGCGCGACCCAGCGAACAAATTCTTCCGAAGCCTTTCCGAGCAGCCCGAGGTCGCCGCGCAATCTTTCCATCTCGCCCGGAAAGTCGAGCAGCGCCTTCAATCCGCCCGCGATAGAGGCGGCCGTGGTATCATGGCCGGCGGTCGATACGATCACATAGTAGGAAATCATTTCCCGGCGCGCCATGGGACAACCGTTCACCATGCCGTTGGCGATCGTCGAGACGATGTCGTCGCGCGGGTCGGCGCGGCGCTTCTCCGAAAGGTCGCCGAAATAGGAGGCGAACTCCGCAACGACATCGCGGGTGCTCGTGTCGCCCTCCGCTCTGTCGCCGGTCTTCAAATCCTTGTCGGCAGGACTGAAAAGGCGCTGCGTCAGCCGAAGCACATGAGGTTCGTCCTCGCGCGGCACGCCCATCAGGGTCAGGATGACGCGGAGAGGATAGAGAAATGCGATGTCACCCGAGAAGTCGCAACTGCCGCCCATATCCTCCATCCGGTCGACGAACTCTTTGGCGATTTCAGCTATCCGCGGTTCGAACTGCTTCAGATGGCGCGGCATGAACCAGTCCTTGGTGACGTCGCGGTGCCCCCGATGATAATCGCCGTCCATATGCGTCAGCGGCTTCACCCCGTTCCGGTCGCCATATTTCGCGAGATAGATCTCCTCCACCTTCTCGGGGAGTAAAACGGTGCGCGGTCCCGCTTGATACAAGGCGGGCGACCTTTCGACCGCCATGATGTCGGCATGGCGCGTGAGCGCCCAGAACGGTCGGTAACCGGGCGCCTCGACGCGCGCCACCGGCGCTTCGTTGCGCAGCCTCCGATAAAGTTCATAGATGGCGGCCGGATCGCCGAAGGACGAGGGGCGCGCCAGAGCGGTGGCGTCGATGGCTTGGGTCAAGCGAGTGTCTCCCTGATGCGAATGCGAAGGTTGAGCCGGTCAAGCGCGTCGACCAGACCGTCTGGCGGCCCCGGCGGGCAGTCGACGAACAGCAATCCCGACGTTTCGAGCATAACCGGCAACTCAACCTGCCCCAGTCCGTCAACGGCCAGCTGCGCCGCCCGCCGGCGCAATTCGGGCTTGAAAATCTTGCGCATCGCTGTGCGCGGCAGCTCGTCCAGGGCAATGATCCGGACCGGGACGCCCGCACGGTCCGGCACCTGTTCAGCGCAAAAGGCGCGGATCTCGTCCTCGTCCAGCGCGGCGCCCCCCTCGAGCTGGACGAAGGCGATCGGAAGCTCGCCGGCGCGCGCGTCGGGAATTGCCACGACCGCTGCATCGGCGACGAGCGGGCATTGCAGAAGCGCATCCTCGATCGGCGCCGGGTCGATGTTATGGCCGCCGCGGATGATCAGATCCTTCGCGCGCCCAACCACCCATAAATAGCCGTCGGCGTCGAGCGTCCCGAGGTCGCCGGCATCGATCCAGCGCTCGCCGTCGGACATCCCGGCGATCAACTTCTCCTGGGTCTGACGGGGATCGGTATATCCTTGAAAAACGCCGGGACCGGAAACGGCGATGTTGCCAAGTTCCCCGCTCTCGCAGTCGCGCACGAAGCGCTGCCCCTCATCGAGCGCGACGATTTTTACACGGTAGAAAGGAGATTGCAGCCCTCCGCTGCCCGCGCGTACCGCAAGGCCTCTCGGATTGGCGGTGCAAAAGCCGGAACATTCGGTCATTCCATAGCCTTCGAGCAGGTCGATCCCGAGCGCTTCGCGGTAGTCCTCCACCAGGCTGGGCGGCAGTTTGCTCGCCCCGGCGGTCGCGAAGCGCACGACATGCCCCCCCCCGTCATAGGCCCGCAGCAAGTCACCGAAGGCCGTCGGAACGGTGATGATTTGCGTGAAACCATATTCCCGGGCCCATTTCCAGAAGTTGGCAACCACGGCCGGCGACCGGTAGCCCGCCTGGGTCAGGAGAACGAGCGTATGGCCCAGCAGCATGGCCCGGGTCGTCCCGATAACTCCCCCGCCGACATGGAATAAAGGGAGGCCGGCGGGCACGACATGATCGTCGTCGAGGCTCGTCACATGCGCGGCTGCAAATGAGCCTACCAACAGGTTTCTGTGGCTAAGCCGTGCGATCTTCGGGGCGCCGGTCGTGCCGCCGGTGGGGAAGAAGGCGCCGATGTCGTCGAGCGTCGGGGCGGCGCCATCCAGCACGGAGCCATCGCTTTCGAGCGCCGCACCGGCAAGGTCGAGGGCGCCATCGCCGGCTGGCCCGGCAATCACCAAATGATGCGTGATCCCGGGGACAAGTTTCCTGACCGCTTCGGCCAGTGCAAACGTGCCGCACTCCCCTCCGGCGGGTCCGCTGATGATGGCGCGCGCGCCGCAGCCACGCGCGATCTCCGCGATCGCCTTTGGCTCAAGGAAGGCGTTCACCGGAGCGACCGCCGCCCCGCTTTGTGCAGCCCAAAAAGCGAGAAGTGCGTCGATCGACTGGGGCGGCAGGAAGAGGACTGGGTCGCCGACGCCGAGACCAAGCGAACGCAGCACATTGGCGCGCCGCGTTATGCCATCGGCAAGATCCGCGTAGGTGATCCGCCTGGTCGCCCCGTCCGCCTCTGCCGACAACAGCTCGATTACCGCGATTTTGTCCGGGTAACGGCGGGCGGAGCGGAGAATCGCGTCGTAGATGCTCGTGGCATCTATCGTTCCCGCGTCAAGCGCCTCGAAATCTCGCCGGACCTGCTCCACGGATGAAACCGGCGTCGCATCCACCATCATCTTGTCTCTCCCTGTTATGGCAATGAGCCTGGTCCGATCCGCGATGGGCCGCGCCCTCAATTTGGAGGGGGCGGACAGGTCTGCGGAAAGATTAGCTCGTGTCGGCTGATCATGCGGCCCCGTCTTTCAGAGGGGGCGGCGCGCCGAATCGCCCGGTAAAGGCGAGTTGAGCAGACTTCCTCACAGGAAGCAGAACAAAAATAGGGAGACGGTAAGATGCGTAATTCTTGGTTCAAGTGCGGGGCTTCTGCTGCCGTGGTGGCTATTTCCCTGCTGGCGCCCGCCGCCGCGCAGGGCCAAACGACCGGTACGGAGACGCCTGCAGCTGAAGGACAGAATACGGGCGAAACTCCGGAGGCATTCCAGGATATCGTTGTTACAGCCCAGCGACGAGCCGAAAACATCAACGATGTCGGGGTCACGATTCAGGCCTTCAGCGGTGACACGCTGAGGTCGGTCGGCATCAGCGATGCTGCGGGTCTCGCGCAGATTACCCCGGCGTTCAACTTCGCCCGGTCGAGCGCGAACACGCCGATTTACACGATACGCGGTATCGGCTTCCAGACCCCGAACCTGTCGTCGACTTCGCCGGTCGGCATCTATGTCGATGAAGTCGCTTACGCCTATCCCTATATGAGCAACGGGCCATCGTTCGACGTCGAGCGGGTCGAAATCCTCAAGGGTCCGCAAGGGACGCTGTACGGCCGCAATACGACTGGCGGCCTGGTCAACTATATCGCGGCAAAGCCGACGACCGACTTCTCGACCGGTTTCACGGTTGAGCTAGGCAATTATGAAACGATCAATGCCGAAGGCTATGTGAGCCTGCCGATTGCGCCCACCCTCGGTCTTCGCGTGTCGGGACGTTGGGAAACAAGCGGCAAGGGTTGGCAGAAGAGCGTCAGCCGCCCGGGTGATCGGCTCGGCGAAAAGGATCGCCTAGGCGCCCGGGCCATTCTCGAATGGGAGCCGACGTCGGCGCTTCGCCTGACGTTGAGCGGATCCTACTGGGACGACAATTCGGACACGACCGCCGTCCAGGCAGTCGCGTTCACGCCGGACTCCCCGCCATTTGCCGTTCCCGGCCTCGCGGCGGCGGTGCGCACCGACTGGAAAGCCGGCGAAGCCGACTGGGGGCCAAACTATACCGGCAAGCCATCCTACCGCGCTCGCTCGCGCTTTTATGGCCTTTCGGGACGTCTCGACTATGAGCTCAGCCCCGACATCACATTCACGTCGCTGACCGGCTATAATGATGTGAAGCGCTACGACATGAACGATGTCGATGGCACGCCGTTCGAGACGTCCGAATATCTCTCGGATGGCCGCATCAAGAGCTTTTCGCAGGAACTGCGCCTGACGGGCTCGGGCGGTTCGCTCGACTGGATCGTCGGCGGCTATTATTCGCGCGATAATATTCGCGATGACCAGATTGGCTATTATCGCGATTCCTCGATCCTCAATACGCTTGCTTTTGTCGGGGGCCAGATCCCGCAGAATGTCTACACGCCGGCGCAGGTGGCGAACGGCTTCAACAATTTCCGCAACCTCTCGTCCCAGCGCAGCCGGTCGTTGTCGGGCTTTGCCAACGCCGATTTTCGTCTCTCCGAACAATGGAAACTGAGCGCGGGCATCCGCTATACCGACGACAGCCTCTCGTTCCGCGGCTGCTCGGCGGACTTCAACAACAATACGGCGCCAGTCTGGAATACCGGTGTTGCTGCGGTCGTCGCGCAGCGGACCGGCCGCCCCTTCCAGTCGCCCGGGGTCGGCCCCAATGAGTGCCTGACCTATCGCGCCGACTTTACCGGACGCGATCCCATCTATGTCCGCTCGCTCGACGAAGACAATTTCGCGGGCCGGCTCGCGGTCAACTGGGAGCCGAACGACGACACGCTAATCTATGCGTCGGTCAGCCGCGGCTACAAGTCGGGCGCGTTCCCGGTCGTCGCCGCCAACGTCGAAACCCAGCTCGATCCTGCCAAGCAGGAACAGGTGACCGCCTACGAGCTGGGCCTGAAGGCCAGTCTCGCCGATCGGGCGGTCCAGGCGAATGTATCGGGCTATTATTACGACTATCGTGACAAACAGCTGTTCGGTGAAATCCAGGATCCGATCTTCAGCTCGCTGACCCGGATCATCAATGTTCCCAAGTCGCGCGTCTGGGGCGGCGAGGTCGATATCAGCATTCGGCCGACGGAAGCGTTGTTTCTCAAGCTCGGCGGGTCGTACACGAACACCCGCGTGACCGACTTCACCGGCTTCGACCGGCTCGGCCAGCCCCAGGATTTTGCGGGTTCGGCATTTCCCTTCACGCCGAAATGGCAGTTCAACGCCCTTGCGACCTATGATGTCGCCTTCGGCGCCGACAATGCCGTGCAGTTCGGTGCGAATGTGAGCCATCAGGGATCGACACCGGGCGCGCTCGGCGAAGATCCCGATTTCGACGTTGCTTCCTATACGATCGTCAATGCGAACATCACGTTCAAGCTGAAAGACGATCGCTTCCGCATCGGGGTGTTCGGCCGAAACCTCTTCAACGAAAATTATTATACGGCGTCCGACATCCTCACCGACACGGTGATCCGGGTGCCAGGCATGGTGCGCACCTATGGCGTGACACTCTCCGTCCGCTACTGACCAAGAGGAAAGACATGACACGATCCAGTGCGGCCGGGCCCCTTTCGGGAGTGACCGTCGTCGACATGACCAGTGTGTTGTTCGGAGCTTTCTCGTCGCAGATTCTGGGGGATCTCGGGGCGGATGTGATCAAGATCGAAGCGCCCGGTTCGCGGGCCGACAATGGGGGCGATATATTTCGCTATACCGGTCGGCCCGCGAAGACCCCCGGAATGGGTCCGATGTTCATGCATTACAACCGCAACAAGCGGTCGGTCTTGCTCGATCTGCGCCAGTCGGACGACCAGGAGGCGCTGCGCCGCCTCCTCAAAGAGGCCGATGTTTTCATCACCAACGTCAGAATGAAGGGCCTCGCCAAGCTTGGCTTCGATTATGAGCAGGTCCGCGCGGTCAACCCCGAGATCGTTTATGTTCACTGCGCGGGCTATGGTGCCGACGGCCCCTATGCTTCGCTTCAGGCATATGACGATCTGATCCAGGCCGCCTCGGGAGCAACCGACCTGCTGGGACGCGTCGATGGTGATCCGGCGCCGCGCTACCAGCCCTCGCTCATCGCCGACAAATCGTCGGGCCTGTTCGGCGCCTATGCCGTGATGGCGGCACTTTTCCACCGTGAACGCACGGCTGAGGGACAATTTGTCGAAGTGCCGATGTTCGAATGCTTCACCTATTTCAACATGACCGAGAATCTCTACGGGCACACCTTCGATCCACCGACGGGTTCGTACGGATACAGCCGGGTCTTCAATCCCAACCGCAAACCCTACCCCACACTCGACGGCTATCTGGCCATCCTTCCCTATTCGGATGCGCAATGGGACGATTTCTTCGAAATCGGCGGAATGCCTCCGGGCACCTTTACCCAGAATCCTCGCTACGCCACCTACGCGCTGCGCACCGAGAATATCGCCGAGATTTACGGGATGATCGAGACGGTCGCACGAACAAAGACCACCGACGCGTGGGTCGAGGCGCTCGCCGAGCGCAACGTGCCATGCATGAAGGTGGCGCGGCTCGAAGATGTGGTCAATGACCCCCACCTCACCCAGGTCGGGTTTTTCGAACGGCGCGATCATCCTTCCGAGGGGGCGTATATTTCGCTGAAGCATCCGGTGAAATTCGCCAGGACGCCGGCGAGCGTGCGGCGCGATGCGCCGCGCCTGGGAGAACATACCGACGAGGTGCTCGCCGAATTCGGCGTCGAACCCCACCAAAAACTGGCATGAACCAAGTCGTCATAGTCGGCGTTGGCGAGATCGCCGATCGGCCAGGCAAAATCGAGCAAGGTCTCGATCCTCTCGGCTTGATGGCGGCAGCCACGAAAGCAGCCTGCCGCGATGCCGGGGTCGGCGCGGACGCAATCGATGCCGTGGATGTGGTTCATCAGATCAGCTGGAGATACGCCGATACCGCGCGCGAATTCTGCCGGCGGGCAGGGATAGAACCCGCCCATGCCACTTACCAGGCAGGCGGGGGCGAGAGCCCGGTTCGCCTGATCCACGAAGCGGCCCTCGAAATCGCGCGAGGATCGCGACGCGTGTCGCTCGTTGTCGGGGGGGAGGCGCGCAATACGGCATCCAAGGCGCGCCGTGCGGGCGTGAAGTTGCCTTGGCCGGACCGGGCGGCGGTTTTCGAACACCCTTGGGCGGTCGAGAAAAAACTGCATCCGCTGGCAATCGCTCATGGGGTGGCTCAGCCGACCTTCGTTTACCCCTTTTACGAGAACGCATTCGTCGCGGCGAAGGGGCAGACGCCACAGGAAGCGCATCGCGAATCCGCCGAACTGTGGGCAAAATATGCCGCAGTCGCCGCCGCCAATCCCTATGCGTGGCGGCGGCGCACGCCGACAGCCGACGAAATTGCAGAGCCATCGGAAAGTAACCGTCCGATCGCCTATCCTTACCTCCGCTCCATGGTCGCGAACCCGACGGTCAACCAGGGAGCGGCGGTCCTGCTGATGAGCGAACAGGCGGCCATCGAAGCCGGCATCCCGCCGGAGCGCCGGGTCTATATTGTCGGAGGCAGCGCAGCGAATGAAGACGACGACTATCTGAACCGCGATCGCTACGATCGTTCGCACGCTCAGGATGCTGCGTTGATGGCCGCACGCGACCTCGCCAACGGAGCGATCGACAGGATGGAGCTCTATAGCTGCTTTCCGTGCGTTCCGAAAATGGCGTCGCGCGCATTTCAATGGGCATCGGATGTTCCCACGGTGACCGGCGGCCTCAGTTTTTTCGGCGGGCCTTTCAGCAATTATATGACCCATGCGACCGCCGCGATGGTTCGTGCGCTGCGGTCGGATGCGGGCACCGGGCTCCTTTATGGACAGGGCGACTTCGTCACCAAGCATCACGCTCTGCTGCTGTCGAGCACGCCGGCGCAGGCACCCTTGACCGCCGATTACCGCGTCGATGCCGCGGCGCGGCGAGCCCGCGGCGCCGTACCCCTCATCGTCGAAAGCGCGGAGGGCCCGGCCTGCCTTGAAACATTCACCGTGCTCAATGATGCGCATGGCGCATGGGAGAAGGGCGTGGCCATCCTGCGAACGTCAACCGGCGCGCGCAGCATGGCGCGCGTGCCCGCAACGGACACAGAAACATTGGCGCTGCTGGTCAGTCCAGCCCGGTCGCCTGTCGGCCGTTCCGGCGTCCTCCATCGGGCGGCGGACGGACTGCTCGAATGGCGCATGATTGAAGGAGAGACAAGATGAGCCTCGCAGAATACAGCCTGACCATTGGCGGCGAAGCGGTCGTCACGGCAGACAGCCTTGACGTCATTAACCCGGCAACGGAGGCGGTCATCGGCCATGCGCCCAATGCGACCGCGAAGGAGTTGGACGACGCCGTTGCCGCGGCGCGGCGCGCTTTTCCGGGATGGCGCGATTTGCCCCGGACGGAACGGGCGCGCAGCCTCAAGGCCGCCGCCGCGGTCCTCGTGGAACATGCCGATTCGCTGATGCGGCTTTTGACCAGCGAGCAGGGAAAGCCGCACGACGAGGCGCGGTTCGAGATCATGGGTGCGGCCTATTGGCTGACGTCGTTCGCCGACATGGAAATCCCCGTTACGGTGAACGAGGATACGGATGAACGTCTATCGGAGACCCGCCGCGTGCCGGTCGGCGTGGTTGCCGGGATTTCGCCGTGGAATTTCCCTGTCCTTCTCTCCTTCTGGAAAATCGCTCCGGCACTGGCGGCGGGCAATTCGCTGGTCCTGAAGCCTTCGCCCTTCACTCCGCTGACCATGCTGCGGATCGGCGAGCTTCTTCGCGGGGTATTTCCGCCCGGAGTTTTGAACGTCATTGTCGGTGATGATGCGCTGGGCCCGCTAATGACGGCCCATCCCGGCTTCGACAAGATCAGCTTCACCGGGTCGACCGCGACGGGCAAGCGCGTCATGGCGTCCGCAGCAACCGACCTTAAACGCATCACGCTCGAACTTGGCGGCAACGACGCTGCGATCGTGATGCCGGATGTCGATATCGAGCAAACGGGGAAGGCGCTCTTCTGGGCGGCGTTCCGGAACAGCGGCCAGATCTGCATTGCGACCAAGCGACTTTATGTGCACGCCGATATTTACGAGCCCCTGACGCGCGCGCTGGTGGATTATGCAAGGAGCGTGCGCCTCGGCGACGGCGCCGGTCAGGGGACGCAGCTCGGCCCGGTGCAGAACGCCCTGCAGTTCGCGCGGGTGGCCGAACTGATCGACGACAGCAAGGCGCAAGGACATGACTTCCTTCTGGGAGGCGACATCGATCGCGACGTACCGGGCTATTTCATCCCGGTGACGATTATCGGCAATCCCCCGGAGGCATCGCGTATCGTTCAGGAGGAGCCCTTCGGCCCGGTTCTGCCGATTCTGAAATTCGACAATCTCGAAGACGCGATCGCCCGCGCCAATGCAAGCGATTATGGGCTCGCGGGTTCGGTCTGGACGAAGGATATCGCTCTCGCCACCGAGGTCGCACAGCGCCTGGAGACCGGAACCGTCTGGATCAACGAAGTGCAGCATCTCACGCCGTTTCAGCCCTTCGCCGGCCATAAGCAATCGGGGATCGGTGTGGAAAACGGGCTATCCGGGCTGCTCGAATATACCATCTCGCAGACCGTCACCGTGAAGCACATCGTTGCCTGACGTCAGCGCAAGGCCGCTTGTCAGATCAGCGCCAGTTGCCGGGCACGGGCGATTGCGCCGGACCGGTTGTGGACGCCGAGCTTCGCATAGATGTTGCGCATGTGCCATCTGGCGGTCGACGGGCCAAGTTCCATGCGTTGCGCCAGTCGCTCGCTCGTCAATCCGCTGTCGAGCAGTCGCAGCACTTCGGCCTCGCGCGGAGTTAGCTGCTCTATCTCTATGGAGACCGCTGCCGCGAAGTCGATTCCCGCATGGATTCGCATCTTGGAACAGATCGCAGCCTCGAGCGGGGTCAACGCCTCCATCGCCTCGGCGGACCGTAGCAGCGCAGCGACCGCCCACGCATTTTCAACCGCGGTTTGCTGGAGGCCGCCATCGGCGGCGAGACGGATGGCACGGCGCCAGTAGCGCCGCGCGGCTCCCATGTCGCCTTCGGCGTCGCGGCCGCCCGCCGCGATCAGCAGCGCTGCCAAGAGCAGTCGGCCCCGCCCCGCAGACTCGCAAGCCGCAATGAGGCGATCGCACATGATCAAGGCGCTGGCCGCCTGCCCGCGTGCCAGAGTCAGCGCCGCGAAGAGCACATCACTGTCGAGGCTGGCCTCAAGCATGCCAAGCTCGGCGTCGAAAGTGGCGGCCGCCTCGTCGATCCGGCGCGCACCGATGAGCATCTGCACTGCCCGCATCGCCGAGAGGGCGGCGAAGCGCTGCCCGGGTACTTCCGACAGTCGCAGCTCGGCCAGGGCGACGTCGATGCCGCCGCTCTCGGCGGCAATGATGGCGGCGGCTTCCGAGGCAGCAAAGCAGGTCTCCACGATGCCGTGCCGGTAAAAACCCGGCTGACCGAGGGCGAGCCTTCGGGACGCTTCATCGAGGTCGCCCGTCTCGAGTATCACCCGTGCAGCGACGCTGTGCATCAACGCTACCATCGATCGCGCGACCGGGGTCCGATCTTCGAGATTCGCCAGCTCCATCTCGATCATCGCTCGTGCCCGGGTCGCGCGCCCGGACTCGAGCTCAAGGACGGTATCGATCACCGCCACCCACAAATGGGCAAAATTGCGCCCGGTGCCGCGGGCCAGGCGCCGCGCGATCGCGATTTCGCGCCGGCTCGCGGCGGGTTGACCGAGCCGGTGGTAGGACAACGCCTTGAGCGCGGTCACCGCCGCCGTATGAAAGGGCTTGGCTTCGCCCCAATCGGCAAGCCATGCCTCGGAGCGCGCGATTACCTCGTCGAACCGCCCCGCCTGGGCCGCCAGACTGACATAAAGCCGGTCCCGATGCGCGCGATTCTCCGCGGGGGCATCGGCGGGAATATCGGCGCTTGCGAGCGCGAGTTCGGTTTCGGCCTGATCGAGTTCGAGCGAAAGCGAAAGCCCCCAGCAGCGCCACAAACGCAGCGGCGCGGCAAGCGTCCCCAAAGCGCGTTCGATCTCACTCGACCACAAGAGGAGCCGGACGATTTCGCCTTCTTCCTGGATAAGGTGCTGGGCGTGTCGCAGAAGTTCGCATTGTGCGTCCGCCGCCCGGCCAGCACGAAGGAGATATTCGATACCCTCGGCGATATGACCTTCCGCAAGCGACCACGCCGCGGCGCTGCGAAGGTGCCCGCGATCTGTCGCCATGCCGCTACGGGTTTTGCATCCTTGCAGGAACGAACGAAAAACCCCGTGCAGGCGAAGACAGCCTGGGCGCGACGCGACAGGCACCACCATGAGATTTTCCGCGGCCGCGCGTGTCAGCAGACTGGCTCCGGTCGGCCCCATGAGCGCGGCGATCATCGCGAAAGAGAAATGCTCCAGGTCGCTGATCGCGAGGAGAAACCTTTGCATCGGTTCGTCGAGTTCGGCGTAGAGCGCTTCCCCGAGGTAACGAAAAAGATCGCCCGAATTGCCCGCGTCCTCAATGATGTTGCGCGCGATACAGCTCCTCCGCCGCGCCATGAGGCCGCAAAGCTGCAGAGCGATCGGCCACCCTTCGGTCCAGCGCTGCGCCGCGGAGAGGGTCTCTTGCGACGGGCTGTTCGCGCCAGCATAATGGTTGAGCAGGCGGGCTGCCTCCTCTTCGTTCAGCGTCAAATCCTCAAGCCGAAGCAGGCGGGTCAGCCCGCGAGCCTCCAGGCCCAGCCAGTCCATTTCCGGCAGCGTCCGGGTCGCGACGACATAGCAGCTGGCAGCTCCGCGCCCTGGCCCAGTTACGATGGCACGTATGAACCGTTCGAAGCGCCGCGGATCGCCAAGATGTGCATCATCGACGAAGATGACGTCGGGCATCAGAGCGACCGTCTCCTCGACGGCGCAATTCTCAAGCGCTCGCCACTCGGTCGCATAGCCGCGGTTGGCCGCATCGACCGCGAGGGCCTGCAGCAGGCTGGTTTTGCCATAGCCCGCCGGCGCCGCAATCACGGTAAGCGGCGTCCGGTCGTCGCGCGCGAGGTCAAACGCCCGTGTCGGAACATAGTCCATCGGCAGGACGGCGGGCACGCTCGCCCCCTCTGGTTGCAGCGCAAGCGCCATGCGATTCGCCATTGCCTCACTCCTCTCCCACGGCGGCCGCGCTATCTTGGGCGCAAACCGTCCGACACTATCCGCACCAGCTGGTCGGCATAGGCGCGTTTCATTTCCTCGCTGATCGAATCGACGCCGATCACATGCGGCAGCGTCCGCCGCGACTGGAACAGAAAATCACAGGCCCCGATCAGCATGTAATAGAACAGGCTGGGGTCGACGGCGACGATCGCTCCCTCGCGACCTGCCTGGTCGAGCAACGCTGCCTGATAACGCCTCAGCGGAAGAATGAAGATGTCCGCCAATTGCCGCGCGTTGGCATCGCTTCCGCACTGGAGGGTGTTCACCAGCCGGTTGATATAGGGATGGCAGTGATAAACGCCGAGAACCCCATGAATATGAAGCCTGATCTTCTCGATCCCGGGGAGGTCGGCGGCAACGAGCTTCTCAAGCGATTTGAGCGCCGCCGCCGCGGAGCGCTCCAGCAAGGCTAACAGCAGCCCTTCCTTGCCACCAAAATGATAGCCGACGAGCGCGTGGTTCACCCCCGCCCGCCGGGCAACCTCGAGAAGCGAAAATTCCAGCGTGTCGCGCTCGGTAAGCAAATCGCCGAGCGCCACGAGCAGCCGGTCGGGCGCCGAACCGGCCACATCTTGCCGCGCAGGCCTGTCCGCTGTCGCCATCCCATTCTCCTTAGTTATCTGTATAGCTAATATTTGAAAGCGAGTCGATGTCCAACATACAGATTTAATCATAACCGCCTTCGCACGCCGCCCCGCCGGCTCTAGCTTTGCGGAAACTTGAACACGCCCAGCACTCATCGCCAACCATCGGCCAAGTCGCCGTCATCGGCCGCAGCCGTTTAATTGATGTTCATCGTGGCGCCTGGGATAAACGAGCCAAAAACTAAGTGGCAACTGCCCCGCGGTGCCCTCTCACCGGAACACCCCCGATGGCGGCCAGTGTAGGGGCAATTCGCCGAGTTAACTGATGCAACGCAGAATGCAGTTGCCCGCGCTCCTTTATATGATAGCCATCATATAAAGGAGCGCGGGATGCGCTATGGTGTTGATCACAAGGCTGGTTCCAGAATGGGCGGCACCGTGTCGGGAGCTGTGAGCCGCGCGCTCGGTGCGGGCGACCGCGATCGGGCGCAAGCGCTGGCCCTCTGTTCGCTTGTCATCGCAGCGCTACTCGGCATATTATTCACCTCCGCGGTGCTGGCTTTCGGTCCTGCCGTTTACCGCACATTGGGCGGCTCGGGCGCCGTGCTCGATCAAGCGCTCGCATTCTCCAATGTCGCGGCTTGGGCCATCGTCGGAATCTGGCTAACGAACACCCTCGCGTCGATAGCGCGCGGTTCAGGCAATATGGTTGTCCCCGCTGTGACGCTGCTTGCCGCAGGCTTTGGTCAGGTCGTCGTTGGTGGGGCCCTTGGACTTGGCTTGGGGCCATTCCCCCGGCTCGGCATTGCGGGCGTCGCCGCGGGTCAGCTTGTGGCGTTCTCGTTCGCCGGCGCTTTCCTTCTTTGGCACCTGAGTTCGGGTGAAGCCCGTCTTTCGTTATCTCGTCCGTGTTCGGGTTGTCCGCTTCGGCCATGATTGTCATGGGTCTGGGCACCGCGTTGTTCGTCCGGCTTAGCCGATGGGGATGAATGCGGCGTGGCGACGACCGGAACCGGTTCCGTTTCTAACAGATTGATGTGTGACGCTCATCTGTCGATCTTGGCCGGTTGCGGCCCGTCGGCTTCCGGGAGCGGCGCCTATCGAAGCTGCCGTTGGACCAATGTGCTTGGGACAAGGGCCCTCTATGCGGACGCGAGGATCAAATGCTGGTCACTGACGCCGGACGCAGGAGCGTCCGTATCGTCGGCAGGTCGGGCAACAGCGCAACGATGCCGGCCGTTACGAGCATAGCATTAACCAGCCAAGCCATCGGATCGCCTCCGCCCCGCGTCAGCATCTGGGTTACCGCGGTTGCAACCAAAGCACACGCAAGAAACCGGCGGCCGACGAGCGCGATGGTCCCGGTGGACACCCGGATTGCCGCCAGCCAAAAGAGGACCGACCAGACCAACCATGTACCAATGGCAAAGGTGACATCGGCAAGAGCAAGGCTGGCAATTGCGGCCAGCGCAATCGCGACGGGTTGCCCCCAAACCGTCGCGCTCCACAGCCGCTCCCATCCCGGAGCGGGGCGGCCCTTGTCGCGGCGGCGTGCGAGCCAGATATGGACCCCGCTCGCGGCGAGATAGGTGAGGCCGAGGCCGAGCGCGAAATAGACGATCTTGATGAGCCCGCCGCCGAACCAGCCGAAGTGCAGCACCCCCATCGAGGCGAGGACGTCTTCGCCGAGGTTGTTCTTCGCCGCCGGCGAGGCGTCGTACATCGTCGCGTCGCGGCGGAAGGCGTAGCTGTCGGTGCCCGCGAGCCGATTGGGATGCTTGACGTTGAACAGCGCGGCGCCGCCCATTTCGGTCGGATGTTCGGTGAAGACATATTCGACGCGGCCGCCGGTGGCGGGCAGTTTGGCGAACATCGGTTCAAGGTCGAGCACGGACGCGGGGCGCGGGTCGTCGATCGGCGGGACGGGGGTGAACAGCGCATAGACCTTGCCCACGTCGCCGCTGAACATCGCCATGCCGAGCACCCCGACGATGATCGTCGTGAGGCCGAGGAAGGCGCCGCTCAGCGAGATGAGGATGTGGAAGGGCAGCGCCCACACACCAAACCGGTTGTGGAGGTCGGCCTCCTGCAGTCGCTTCGATCCGCCGAGCCGAAGGTGGAAGGCGTCGCGGAAGATGCGCGGGTGCGCGAGGATGCCCGAGATGAGCGAGGAGAGCAAAGCGACCCCGATCAAGCCGACGAGGAAGCCGCCCCAGGTGCGCGGCAGGTGGAGGTTGATGTGGAGGCGGGTGATGAACTCAGTCCACGCAAAGGCGCTGCCCTCGACGATCTGCCCCCTGGCGTCGGCAAGAAATTCGCGATCCTTTTCGGCATCGACGTAGAGCAATAGGCGCGGAAAATCGGCCGTCGGCAGGGTGATATAGACATGCTCGACTCCGGGGCCGCCCTTGGCGATCGCACCCTCAAAGGCGGTCTGCACCGCGCCCGGCGTCACCACGGTCACCTGCGGCGCTGCCGCGCTTTCCCAGCGCTGGAACTCGTGCGCGAAGACCGCAATGCTGCCCGAGAGGCAGATGAGATAGATGAGCGCGGCGAAGGCGAGGCCGAGCGAGCTGTGCCCGCGCAGTACCGCGCGGACGAAGCCCGCGGGAATGCGCGACATCAGGTCTTTCTTCGCCTTTTTCGGGACGGGCTGCTGGGCGGGGGCGGTGGTCATGCGAAGCCCTTCAATATCGCGGCGGAGAAGCTGACGATGGCGACGCCGACAAGCACCGCGGTCGCGCGCAGGATACGGTTGTCGGCGAGCGTCCACGCCATGCACGCGCCCCACGCGACGGGGACGATCAGCCCGCCGACGACGAGCCGCGTCTGCTGTTCGCCGGGAACGAGCGCGGCCCAGGCGATGCCGACCCCCATAGCGGCGATCATCCCGATCGGTCCCGCGAGCAGCCAGCGGAGGGTCTCGCGACCTTTGGTCGTTGCGCGGTCGGAGGGTTCGGGGGCAAGGCTTTCGCGCGCCACCCGGGCGCGGGCGGTTTTGATGCTGTAGCCCGACGCGACGACCGCGAGCGCGACCGTTGAGGCGAGCGCGAGTGCGATGAAGAAGCCGCGCGCGGTGCCGAGCGCCCACATCGGGTGCACGAAGGACGCGGCGATCAGCAGCCAGCCGCCGATCATCCAGCCGCCCCCCTGCGAATCCCTGGACCCCCAGGACTTTCGCAGCATCCACGCACCGGCGCCGACGCCGATCACCATCAGCAAAGCCGGTGCGAGCGGCGAGCTGTCTTCCATCGCATATCCCCTTTTCACACCCTAACTATTGACTCGCATTCGCAATAGCAATAGCGGCCCCGCTCGATAGCGACATGGGGAGTCCTTCGCAATGACCAAGATTTTCAAGCCGATGCTTCTTCTGCTGCTGGCGGGCGCGGCGATGCCGGTGCACGCAGCAGACGCCGGCGGCATGGCTGCCGAGGCTGGCACAACCGAAGCGGGCGGCGAGAGCAACGACATCGTCGTCACCGGCATGAAGTTCGATCGGACGTTGCAGGATACCCCCGAAAGCGTGAAAGTATTCACGTCCGAAGAGATCGACCGGCAGAATCTGATCTCGGTTTACGACCTGATCGATCGCACCGCGAACGTCGCGTCGACCCTTGGCGAATCTGGTTTCAACATCCGCGGTATCGCGAGCACGAACGTCTCGGGCACCGGGCTCGGCGACCTCGCTACCGTCTATCTCGACGGATCGCCGTTGCCGCGCGAAGCGAGCGGCGGCGGGCCGCTCGACTTGTGGGACCTCAACCAAGTCGAAATCCTGCGCGGGCCGCAATCGACGCTGCAGGGGCGCAACGCGCTGGCGGGGTCGATCATCCTCAAGACCGCGGACCCGAGCTTCGACTGGCGCGGCAAGGCGCGCGCGATGATCACCGATGCCAACGGCGAATATCGCCTCGCCGCGGCGGTCGGCGGGCCGATCATCGACGATGTGCTGGCGTTTCGCGTCGCGGGCGAACTGGCGCGCGGCGACGGGCTGATCAAGAACAGCGTCACCGGCGGCGACTATGCTAGGTCGAACAGCGAAGTCGTGCGCACCAAATTGCTCTTCACGCCCTGGGGCGCGGGCGGGCTGCGCATCGTCGCCTCCTATCTCTATGACCGGCATTTCGGCAATGACGGACGCGGCTATTCGTTCACCGACCTGCCGAACAGCTGGAAACGCCGCACGGTCGAAGCGAACCGCGACACCTATACCAGAACGAGCACCGACCTGTTCACGCTCGATGCGTCGCTGCCGCTGGGTGACGTATTCACGCTGTCGTCGATCAGCACCTATAATCACCTCAAGACCTTTTCGGTGTACGATGGCGATCTGCGCCGCGAGGACGAAGCCTATGGCGACTATTCGACCGACCAGAAGATTTTCAGCCAGGAAGTCCGGCTGACCTTCGACACCGGTCCGTTGCAGGGCCTGATCGGTGCCTATTATTCGCACCACAAGAATCCCGATTATTTGGCGAACAGCACCTTCAGCCTCGACCTCGATCTGGATCTCGGCCTGACCAATCGCGTCGCGGGGTTCCTCGCGCTGCCGCCGGCGCAGGGCGGTGCCGGGCTCGATCCCGCGACCGCGCTTGCCACTGCGCGGGCGGTTCGCGCCGTCTATCCGCAGCGCGTCTTCATCGCATCGAAACAGCTCTATCCCTTCGACATCCAGACGCAGGCGCTGTTCGGCGACGCGAGCTGGGAGGTCGCACCGGGGCTGAAGCTGCTCACGGGTTTCCGTTATGACCGTGAAAGGCAGAAGGTGCGGAACGAGAATGATGTCTCGCTGATTACGGCGATCCCGAACCCGGCCGACTATGCCGCGAACCCGACCTTTGCCTTCATCCTGCAAACGGTGAACAACCTGCTGCTCGCCGATGTCGAGGATGCGAGCAGTTCGGGGCCGCAGCGGAAGACGACCTATGAGGCATTCCTGCCGAAGGGTGGTTTGTCGTGGGAGGTTGCGCCCGACAAGACGGTGAGCGCGATCGTCCAGCGCGGCTACCGGTCGGGCGGCAGCGGGATCAATCCCGGCCGTGCGCGAGCTTTCACCTACGATCAGGAATATACGTGGAATTACGAGCTGTCCTTGCGGACGCAATGGCTCGACCGCCGGCTGACCTTCAACGCCAACGCCTTCTATATCGACTGGACCGATCAGCAGGTGCAGGTCCAATTGTCGGAGAACCGCTTCGACTATGAAACCCGCAATGCGGGCAAGTCGCGCGTCTGGGGCTTCGAGATCGAAAGCGACTTCGACGTCACCGATGCCCTGAATGTCTACGGCTCGGTCGGCTATGCGAACAGCAGGTTTTCAGACTTCGTCGTCGACAATGGCAATGTCGAGGATCTGGCGGGGCACCAGTTCGCGCAGGCGCCGCGCTGGACCGCTGCCGCCGGTTTCGACTGGCGCCATGCGAGCGGTGTGTCGATCAACGTCAACGCCAATTATCGCGGCGCCCAATATCAAAGCGTCGTCGCCCAGTCGGCGGGGCGCGACGTTCCTGCGCGCACGCTGGTCAACGCCAAGGTCGGATACAGCAACAACAATTTCGGCGCCTATCTGGTCGCGACGAACATCTTCGACGACAAATATTACGACTATCAATATCGAAATGCTGGCCGCCTGCAGGCGCTGCTCGGCGAACCGCGGATGATCGGGCTGACCTTCGAGGGACGCTTCTAGGGCCTCCTGATCGGTTTCAGTGCCCGACCGTCTCGCGGTGGGAAAAGACAGTCTTCCTGCCAACCGCTTCCCGCCCTGCTACGCGCGCTTGTCGACTGCGTGAAACGGCGAAGGTAGCTGCAGCCCCATCGCTTATTCTGGCCGATTTGAGACGGCCCGCTGTTGGGCCTAAATCCAGGAAAGCCGACATCCGGCTATTGTGGCGGCTAACACGCCCAATAGACTAACGGTGGCCGTACCGTCCCCCTTCGGAGGGGCAAGGGCGCCGAATTCATACGCGTCCGCGCTCGCGGGCATGCTATACTCGGCTTTCGGGCATGGTCGGCGGAGTCGATCAAGCTCGCTCCCCGATTTGGTCTGCCGACAAGGCCGCTTCCTGCGGTCCGGGTCGACCGGAAAGGCGCGCCGCATGGCTGCCGACAATCCACCTATCAATCTGGGCCGCACGCTGGGGCTGGCGCTGGTGCTCGCGTCCGATGCCCCGCTGCTGCTGCTCGACGAGAATCTGGCGATCGTCGCGGCGAGCGACAGTTTCTGTGCCGCCTTTGGCATCGATCCCGACACCGTCACCGGGCAGACGATCTATGACCTCGACCATCATCATTGGGACTTGCCGCGGCTGCACTCGTTGATCGACGCGACGCTGTCGGGCGCAGCGGAGGTCGAGGCGTATGAGATGGAGATCGAGACGAGCGCGGGGGAGGTGCGATGCGTCGTGATCAAGGCGCAGCGGCTCGATTATGGCGACGGCCTGAACACGCGGATGATGGTCACGGTGATCGACGTCACCGAGGAGCGGAGGAATGAGAAGCGCCAAAAGGAACTGGTTCACGCCAATGCCGCGCTCCTCCACGAGATGCAGCATCGCGTCGCCAACAGCCTGCAGATCATCGCGAGCATATTGATGCAGAGCGCACGCAAGGTGCAGTCGGACGAAGCGCGCGGCCATTTGAGCGACGCGCATCAGCGCGTGATGTCGATCGCGACGCTGCAGCGCCACCTCGCCGAATCCGATGGCGGCGCAGTCGAACTCGAACCCTATCTGGCGCAGCTGTGCGCCAGCATCGGCGCGTCGATGATCTATGACCGCGAGCAATTGACGCTGACCACCGACGTCGATCCGGTATCGATCAGCGGCGATGTGTCGGTCAGCATGGGGCTGGTCGTCACCGAACTGGTGATCAACGCGCTCAAGCACGCCTTTCCTGACGGCCGTCCCGGCCTTATCATCGTCGGCTACGCCGCACAGGGCGACGACTGGACGCTCTCGGTGTCCGACGACGGGGTCGGCATGGACGAGGATCCCGAACGATCGGCCGCCGGGCTAGGCACGCGCATCGTCCAGGCACTCGCAAAACAATTGGGGGCGGAGATTGTAGTCGAGGACACCGCGCCGGGAACACGCGTGTCACTGACCCGGACCGCGCGGATCGCACGGCAAGTCGCCGCCAATGACGAAGCGCAGATAGCCGCGATTTGATAACCCCTCCCGCCGGGGAAGGAAAATTCCGGACGACCCAGATCGTTCTCTTCGCCGCACAGCGTCTAGCCAACGAGTTCGCCCGATGGGCCTGACCTGGCCGTTTTCGGACAGGCAGGTTTCGGCCACGGATCTCACGAAACGGACATTCGCGGCGCAAGTCAAATGATACGAGGTAAATCAAATTTTGAGCGCATTACCCTTCAGAATCTGACCACGGATTTCAACACGATCCGGCGCAGCCAGTGTTGCGGCTGAGCCATCAATCGACAAACTGGTACAGTTGTTGTCTCGGAACTCGCGTTCCGCCTCAACGATGCACAAATTGCCGTTAAGCTGTAACATCCATTTGATCGGCACAGCCGCTGCTTGCCCCCGTCTCGCTCGGCCGACGCCATCGCGCAGAAAATAGATAACGCTGTCCGTATCGGACTGGCGGTCAGCCGCCTTCAAAAAAAGAGTATTACCGACCAAGGCGCGCGCTTTCGCTTTGTTTGCTTTTCCGGCCGCGGGGGAAAGATTTCGAGCGTCACCTTTTAAAATCATGCCATGGATGAGACCGATCCTGTTGTCCTTCAAGGTTACACGGTCCCCAGTGACTGCAATACCGAGACATAGATCCTCTTTCCAACCGCCCCCGCTGATGCAAAGCTGATCGGCCTCTTCTCGAACCGACCATTTCTCCTCAGGCTCGAGGTCCCAGTTATCAAAATAGGGTTGCTCATTGCGCGCTCGCCGCATTTTGCCATTCGCCATATAATATTGGGCGCTAGTCTCCCGTTTATCGCCCGCGGAGAGGATAACGACCGTGTTCCCGACAATCGCAGGAATTGCGGCTCTTCCGACGAGCCTCTTTTCTGAAGTGGTGACAGGATCGCGCTGCCAAGCATCTTCTTGTGCAAACACCGGGGAGGCCGCAGCCTGCGCGGCACACAATATGACCGCGGCCACTAGCGATGTTCGTAATTCCTTGATCAAACTTCTCTTTCTAAACCAAAATGACATCGGTGCTCTTGGCATCGATAAACTTCTTATCCAAATAGTACTGCGGGGCCCACCCGTCGTTAGCCATCGTTTGCGCGCGCCTTTAAGATTGTGCGCTCCCTTAAGCGTTAGAGTCAGGACTTCTGGTCGGCTAACGGTTCCGAAAGCCGTCGGTTTTGCCACCGGCGACGCCATCGACCTATCCGCCGACGGATCGACCGGGAAAGCCACTCTCGAGCCATGCTCGTGCTGGATCGCTTCACGCAGGTCGGCCGGCGCGAACGACCTTGCGCCGGGCATTTATCCCGCGGCGATTTCAGCGGCGGGATAATCTTCGTCGGTCGAGGGGCAGGTGCCCTGCTTCATGATGCCCGGCTGGCCCGGTTTGAACCATTGCGCCGACTGGAAGTCCTCACCATAGCCGAGCCCGTCATAGATGCAGACCTCTGGCTTTGACCCGTCGGGCGCGATCACCACAGCCCAGTTATAACGGTCCTCGGCGCGCTTGGCTCCGCCCCAGACAAGGATGCGGCCGCCGTCGACCTTGACGATCGGGAGGCCGAGGCCGTCGTCGGCGAATTTGACCTGCGCTCGCTGCTTGGCATCGGGCACCGCGGCGGCGATCGCCGCCTTGACCGCCGGATTGTCGAGGAAGCGGTGGCCGCCGACCTTGTCGAACGGATATTTGCCAACATAGGACGAGAGGTCGGTGGGCGCGCGCTCGGCTTCCTCAACGCTTACGGGCACGCTGGGGGCGATTTTGGGTTCGGACTTGGCGGCGGCCGCGGTGTCGGCGGGCGGGACCTCGCTTTGTCCCCCACTCTGGCCGCACGCCGAAAGGGCCAGCAGGGCGACGCCGGCAAATGCTGCAATTTTCATATCGATGTCCTCTTCTTGGATTATCTGGCTTGAGTGGACCGGAACGCTGCGGCGCCCGCGATCAGTAAAGGATATGGTTGGGCCACAGGCTCCGTTTGCATTGCGTCTTGGGTGCGGCTCTTTTCTTCGCGAGCGCCTTGCGGAGCGCGGGGAGCGCCGCCAACGCTTCGCGAAACGCGGCGATGTCGAGCTTGCCGCGCGCGAGTTCCTTGTCTCCACCCAACCGGTCGGATGGACGGACCAGCGCCCAATCGAGCGCGTCATAGCCCTCGGCATAGGCGAGCAGGTCGCCGAGCGGCAGTTCGCCATGGCCATTGTTCTTGTCATAAGCGGCGTAGGGAAAGACCTGCGACGAGAGCGCGCTACTATCTATGATGCCATGGGGCTTGACCGGGAAGGGGCGCTGGATCTGGAGCCATGCGACCTCGGGCAGATCGGTGTCGAGCCCGACGCGGACCTGGATATTGATTTCGCGCGGTGCGATCGCGGGCTGGTTCTGCGGTTCCCATATATAGGAAAGCTCGACGTTGAGTGGACGGTCGGGGCGCGACGGATCATAGCCCTTGTGGTTCCAGTGCATGAAATCGCCGCCATCGAGCTTGCCCTCATCGGTGTACAGACGCGACAGTCGGATCGTACCGCGCGTCAGCACCCGTTCGACATCGCAGGTATAGCGCCAGATCGCGGGAGGTTCGGGGAGATTGGCCAGATCGGGGGAGAGGGTTTGCGCATTGTCGATCCGGATGATCCGCGCATCAGTGCCCGTGGGAACGAGCAACAGCAGCGGGATCAGGTTCAGATAGTGACGGTATCGCATGGACTTACCTCATCCAAGGGGTTGGACAAAAGATCAAGTTCGAAGCATTGCGCGGGTCAACGCAAATCTTCGGTCAGATACCAGCAGTCCTTTTTGAACTCGAAAATATAAGCGCCGTCCTGCTTGTCCTGGTCGGCGCCTTCGACCCCCGCGAAGCCCAGACCGCCGTGCCAGTCGACGCGATATTGCTTTTCGGCGACGCGCTTCAGCGTGACCTGACGGAAATCGGTGCCGGTGGCGCCCTTTTCGCGGCTGAAGCGATAGTCGGCTGAGGTGATGCGGAACTGGCCGACATAATCCTGACGGTCGACCCAGTTGGCTGCGCCCTCAGGATCGGCGAGCTTGCCGACTTTCACCATATAATTGGTCCAGATCACCTGCTCCAGCCAGCCTCCCGACGTGGTCGAACTGACGTACCAGCCAAGGAAATCCTCGAACTGATCGATGCCGCAGCCTTCATGGCGCACCCGTTCTATCTCGTCGAGCGGGGTGAACGCCGCCTCGGTCGCGGCGGCGGGGGCCGGTTCTGCGGCCAATGGTGAGGCGGCGGCGACCGACATGGCGACGGCGGTGAATAAACTCATCAAGATATTTCCATTCCTTTTCGAGCCCTTGAGCCATGCGGCAGGCGCCGGATCATGTGGCATAGCTCCTATTCCCCAAAGCCGCGGCGAGTGAGGTGACCGTGATCACAACAGGTTGTTCGGAACGCAAAGATCGGAGTCAGCCCGTCGTGACACCGGCGGAATTGGCCGGATTGCCCGGCACCTGATCATAAGGATCTGGCCGTTTGCAGTCAGGCAGCTTTTTGGTACCAATCGCATATGGCGGCGATCCGCCGCTCGCGCGTCAATCCGCCTGAGCGGAGTCCGATCGCAGAAAAAATCTCTTGAAAGCGATTTTCGGCTTCCTAGCTTTTTATTGCCGGGTGCCGAAACCGGGCCCGGTGGGTCAAATGAGAGCGCCGGCTCTCTCCGGCGTTTCTCACGCCCAAATTGCTCAACTTTGGAGGATTTGGAAAATGAGAAGCAGTTTTGATTTTGCGCCCTATCGGCGCTCCACGGTCGGCTTCGACCGCCTGTTCGATCTCCTCGAGACCGATTTGCGCGGCGACGGCGGCGAAGGCTATCCGCCTTTCGATCTTTCGCGCCAGGGCGAGGACAGTTACCGCATCACGCTTGCGGTGGCGGGCTTCCGCCCCGGGGATATCGAGGTGGTCGCCCAGCAGAATCAGCTCACCATCAGCGGCAAGCGCGGCGAGGACAATGACGAGGGGCAGTATCTGCACCGCGGCATTGCGGCCCGCGACTTCGAACGGCGCTTCCAGCTTGCGGACTATGTCGAAGTCGCCTCCGCCGACTTCGATAATGGTTTGCTGAGAATCGATCTGCGGCGGGTCGTCACCGAGGCGATGAGGCCGCGCAAGATCGAGATCGGCGGCAGTTCCCCTGCCAATGATCGCCTGGAAGCCCCGAAGAAGAAAGACCTCGAGGCGGCCTGACCCGAGCTACCGGCTCGCCGCCCGCAGCGGCGGCGAGCCACGCTGAAACTCTCTAGCCAGAAAGGAGATGCTATCATGGCTATTCGTGATCTGATCCCCTGGAGCCGGCAGGAGAACCGGCTCCCCGTTCCGGTCAGCGCCGAGCGCGATCGGGGCGATCATCCGCTTGTGTCGCTTCACCGCGACGTCAATCGCCTGTTCGACGATCTCTTCCGCGGGTTCGGTATGTCGTCGTTCGGCGGCCTC